>LJHT01000040.1 GCA_001295905.1 beta proteobacterium AAP51
GCTCGCGCCGCGCGCGCCGCCGCGGGGCCTGCGGTGGCCTGGCGGGCCAGGCCCGCGGCGGCGGCCTCGTAGTGGCGCGCTGCGCTCTCCAGCTGCCAGCGGTTGCGCGCAGCATGGGCCGCGGCGAGGTGCCAGGGCACGGCCTCGGCCTCGGCGCCCGCCTGCTGCAGATGCCAGGCGATGCGTGCCGGCGCGCCTTGCTCGCCGCGCAGGTGGTCGGCCACCAGCCGGTGCAGCGGCTGCACCAGCGCCGAGGGCAGGGCGGCACGCGCGGCCTCGGCCACGAGGTCGTGGCTGAAGCGCGTGCCTTCCAGCACCTGGGCGGCTTCCAGTTCAGCGAACAGCGGGGCCAGGGCCAGCGCCGGGCGGCCCAGGGCAGCGGCGGCCAGGGGCAGCGAAAAATCCTCCAGCGCCACCGCGGCCAGCTGGGCCAGTTGCAGCGCTTCGGGGCTGAGGCGCTGCAGCCGCTGGCGCAGCGACTCCTTCAGCGTGGCCGGCACCACCAGCGCCTGCCCGGGGCGCCAGCCCGGCAGCCCGCCCAGCCACAGCGCCTTCACCGACTCCAGCACGAAGGCCGGGTTGCCGCCCACGCGCTCGTGCAGGGCGCGGGCCAGCGCGGGCCGGTCGAGCGCGGTCGCCCCCGAGGCCTGCAGCGGCAGGTCTTCGAGCAGGCGCTGCACATCGGGCACCGACAGGGGTTCCAGGTCGATGCGCAGGCCCAGCCGGCTGCCGGCCAGCAGTTCCACCAGCGCAGCGGCGGCGGGCCGCAGTTCATCGGCGCGGCAGCCGAAGAGCGGCAGCGCGGCACTGTCGGGCGGCTGCGTGAGCCAGCCGCCCACCACCACGGCCATGGCCTCCATGCTGAGGTCGTCGGCGAACTGCAGGTCGTCCACCGCCACCAGCCGCATGCCGCGCGCATGGCAGGCCAGCATCGTGCGCGCCACCGAGGCCAGCACGCGCCGGTGCTCCAGCGCCGTGGGCAGCGTGGGCCCGCGTGCCGGGCCGCCGGGCAGCAGCAGCGCGATGTCGGCGCGCGTGTCGCTGTCAAGCACCGGCGCAAAGCGCTCGACGGCGGCCGCGACCAGGCGTGAAGCCACGATGCCGGGCTGCAGCGCGTCGCCCGGCCGCCCACCCACCAGCACGGCGGGCTCCATCGCCGCTGCGGCCTGCGCGAGCAGCCGGCTCTTGCCGATGCCGCCGGGCCCGGCCAGCACCACGCCGCGCCCCAGCGCGAAGGCGCTGGCGATGTCCTGCAGCACGCCCTCGCGCCCCACCAGGTGCGGCGGGCGCCGCAGTGCGGCTGGCAAGGTGGCCGCAGCCAGCGCCTGGCGCGCCTGCGTGCTGGCGGCCTGCTGCTGCCCGGCGGCCTCGGCGGCCAGCACCAGCCGGCCCAGTTCGTTGGTGGCGGCGCTGGGGCTGATGCCGTAGGCCACGCGCAGCGCGTCGCGGCAGTCGTCCCAGGCAGTCACCGCGGCGGCGCGGTCGCCGCGCAGGTAGAACACCTCCATGCGCAGGCGGTGGGCGTCTTCCACGGCGTTGTCGGTGACCAGCACGGTCTCGGCCGCGGCCAGGGCGGCGTCCCAGTCGCCCGCGTCGCGGTGCGTGCGGGCGCGGGCCAGCAGCAGGCGCTGCCGCTCGCGCTCGGCCGCTTCGCGGCGCATGGCCAGCCACTCGGCGAAGCCGGGCGCATCGTCGAACTCCAGCGGCCCCAGCAGGCGCCGCGCGTCGGGCCCGCCGGCTGCCGCTTCATCGGAAGGCGCCACCTGCACGCCGGGCGCCAGGCGCAGCACGCCGTCAGTCTCGGCCAGCACCTCGCCAGCCGCCCGCTTCAGCCGCACCAGCGTCTGGCGCAGGTTGGCGCGCGCCTTGGCCTCGTCGCCACCGGGCCACAACAGGCCGGCCAGGCGCGCGCGTGGCGTGGGGCCTTCCAGGTGAACCCAGGCCAGCAGGCCGGCTTCACGGGCCGAGAGCGACAGGTCGGCCTGCCCGGGCTGGCAAAGCCGGGGCAGGCCATGGAGCTGGAGCGTGGGCACGGCTGGCGCGAGGGCAGGCGGTCTGGACGCCGCGTTTGTACCGCAGGCCTGGCGCAGGGCGCCGGCTCAGGTGCGCGGGCCTGCCGCTTCGGCCAGCACCTCGGGCGACAGCGCGGCCACGGCCTGGTAGTGCGTGAGGAACACGCGCCCGCCCATCGTGCGCAGGAAGTGGGTGTGCTGCAGGCGGTCCATCACCGGCCCTTTCACTTCCGACAGGTGCAGGGTGATGCCGGCATCGCGCAGCCGGTGTTCGATGGCTTCCAGGCTTTCCAGCGCGCTGGCGTCGATGTCGCCGATGGCCGAACACTGCAGCACCACGTGGCGCAGCGCGGGCTGCAGGGCCACGGCGTCGTTGATGCGGTCTTCCAGCGTGCGTGCGTTGGCGAAGTAGAGGCTGGCGTCCACACGCAGGCTCAGCAGCGCCGGGCTGGTGCGCACATTGAAGCGTTCGACGTTGCGGAAGTGCTCGGTGCCCGGCACCAGGCCCACCGCTGCGATGTGCGGCCGGCTGGTGCGCCACAGGTACAGCGCCAGCGACACGCCCACGCCGACGATGAGACCCGTTTCCACACCCAGGCCCAGCGTGGCCAGCAAGGTGGCGGCCACGGCGGCGAAGTCGGCCTTCGAATAGACCCAGGTGCGCTTGAGCATGCCCAGGTCCACCAGCGAGAGCACGGCCACGATGATGGTGGCCGCCAGCGTGGCTTGCGGCAGGTAGTAGAGCGCCGGCGTGAGGAAGAGCGTGGCCAGCAGGATGCCGAAGGCCGTGAACACGCCGGCCGCCGGCGTTTGCGCGCCGGCGTCGAAGTTCACCACCGAACGTGCAAAGCCGCCCGTCACCGGAAAGCCGCCGCTGAAGGCCGCGCCCAGGTTGCCGGCGCCCAGGGCCACGAGTTCCTGGTCGGGCTCGATGCGCTGGCGGCGCTTGGCAGCCAGCGTCTGCCCCACCGAGACCGATTCGACGAAGCCCACCACGCTGATGAGCAAAGCAGGCACAGCCAGTTGCTGCCACAGCGCCAGGTCGAAGCTGGGCAGCGTGAAGGGCGGCAGGCCTTGCGGCACGCTGCCCACGATCTTCAAGCCCTGTTCATGCCAACCCAGGCCCCAGCACAGCGCCGTGGTGGCCACGATGGCGGCCACCGGGCCGGCCTTGGCGATGAAATCAGCCGGCCGCGGACGCAGGCCCCAGCGCACCAGCAGCGGCTTCAGGCCCTGCCGCACCCAGAACAGGAAGGCCGTGGTCAGCACGCCCACGGCCAGCGTGAGTCCGTGCGTCTGCCCCGCCTGCTGCACCAGGGCCCACAGCAGTTCCAGCGCGTTGTGGCCTTCGGCCTTCACACCCATCAGCGACTTCAGCTGGCTGATGGCGATGAGCAGGCCCGAAGCGCTGATGAAGCCCGAAATGACCGGGTGGCTCAGGAAGTTGGCGATGAAGCCGAAGCGCAGCAGGCCCATGGCCAGCAGCATCAGCCCCGACAGGAAGGCCAGCGTCAGCGCCACCGCCCCGTAGTTGGCCGAGCCCGGCACGGCGTGTTCGCCCACCGCGGCGGCGGTCATCAGCGACACCACGGCCACCGGGCCCACGGCCAGCACGCGGCTGCTGCCGAACAGCGCGTACAGCAGCAGCGGCGCCACGCTGGCATACAGCCCCACCTCGGCCGGCAGGCCGGCCAGCTGCGCGTAGGCCAGGCTCTGCGGAATGAGCATCAGCGTGACCAGCAGCGCGGCGACGGCGTCGCCAGTGAAGGTGTCGCGGTTGTAGCTGCGGCCCCATTGCAGCACGGGCATGGCCGGCAGCAGCCGGCGCGCGCTGGCGGCAGGCCGGCGGCTGACAGCAGGGGGCTGCGGCGGCGGTGAACTCGGCGTTTCGGGCGGGGTGTCGCGTGGGGGCGTCTGCATCCGGTGCTTCGGGGCCTTCGGGGCTTCTATTGGACGCCAACTTCAAGGCCGCCCGGGCACGCGCCGACGGTTGGTGCGCCCGGCCAGCACCTGATTGCGCCCCTAGTTTGACGCGCATCAAGCCCGCGCGCTGCGCGGCGCACAACGCGCCGGCACCGCCCTAGACTGAATTCGCCCACCCCCACCACCCAGGAGTTGCTGCCATGCCCATGATGAAAGCCGCCGTCTTCGTCGAACCCGGGCGCATCGTCCTGGAAGACAAGCCCATCCCCGATGTCGGCCCGCTGGACGCGCTGATCAGGATCACCACCACCACGATCTGCGGCACCGACATCCACATCCTGAAGGGCGAGTACCCCGTGGCGCACGGGCTCACCATCGGCCATGAGCCGGTGGGCGTGATCGAGAAGCTGGGCTCGGCCGTGCAGGGCTACACCGAGGGCCAGCGCGTGATTGCCGGTGCCATCACCCCCAGCGGCTGGAGCAACGCCTGCCTGTGCGGCTGCAGTTCGCAAGACGGCGCCGGCACCCGGCACGGCTTCAGGCCGCTGGGCGGCTGGCGCTTCGGCAACACCATCGACGGCAGCCAGGCCGAGTACCTGCTGGTGCCCGACGCCATGACCAACCTGGCGCCCGTGCCCGACGGTCTGAGCGACGAACAGGTGCTGATGTGCCCCGACATCATGTCCACCGGCCTGAGCGGCGCGGAGCGCGCGAACATCCGTATCGGCGACACCGTGGCCGTGTTCGCGCAGGGCCCCATCGGGTTGTGTGCCACGGCCGGGGCCAAGCTCAGCGGCGCCACCACCGTCATCGGCGTCGACCGCCTGCCCAACCGGCTGGAGATGGCGCGCCGCATGGGCGCCGACCACGTGGTGGACGCCAGCCGCTGCGACCCGGTGGAAGAGATCATGCGGCTGACCGAAGGGCGCGGCGTGGATGTCGCCATCGAAGCGCTGGGCACGCAGGCCACCTTCGAAGCCTGCCTGCGCGTGCTGCGCCCGGGCGGCACGCTGTCCAGCCTGGGCGTCTACTCCACCGACCTCACCATTCCGCTGGGCGCCTTCGCGGCGGGGCTGGGCGACCACCAGATCGTCACCACGCTGTGCCCCGGCGGCAAGGAGCGCATGCGCCGGCTGATGGCGGTGATTGAATCAGGCCGCGTGGACCTGGGGCCGATGGTGACGCACCGCTTCAAGCTGGACGACATCGAGAAGGCCTACGACCTCTTCGGCCACCAGCGTGATGGCGTGCTGAAGGTGGCGCTGACACCCTAGCCTTGCGGCGGGGGGCGGCAGCGCTGCTGCCCCTGGCTCAGCCGCGCGGTGCCGCGGCCGCGCTGCGGCGGCGCCACAGCAGCAGCGCGGTGGCACCGGCCAGCATCAGCAGCGCGCTGCCGGGCTCGGGCACCACCTGCACCACCTTGCCGGCGTAGTCGACGATGTAGAGCTCGCCCAGCGCGCCTTCGCCGAAGCTGGCGATGTTGCTCAGCGCACCGCCGGCGCCGGCATCGAGCATGGCGGTCCAGTCGGTGGCGCCGGCCATGGTCTGGAAGCTGCCGTTGCCGTTCACCGACCAGATGCGGCCGTTGACGAAATCGCCGAAGACATACTGGCCGAACAGGGGCGAGCCGGCCTCGCGCACCACGTAGCCGCCGGTGATGCTGCCGCCCAGCGTGCGCGGGTAGACGAGGAAGGGGTCGACCATGCCTGGCTGCAGCGGCCCGCCCACGCCCGGCGTGGCGATGTCGCCCTCGCGCACACGCCAGCCGAAGTTCTGGCCACCGGCGCTGGCGGCGTCGATGAAGTTCACTTCCTCGCGGGCGTTCTGCCCCACGTCGGCGATCCACAGCGCGCCAGTCTGGCGGTCGAAGCTGTTGCGCCAGGGGTTGCGCAGGCCGGTGGCAAAGATCTCGCCGCGGGCGCCCGCCACGCCGACGAAGGGGTTGTCGGTGGGAATGGCGTAGTTGATGGTGGGGCTGGCGAAGTCGTCGCCGTTGATGTTGATGCGCAGCATCTTGCCCAGCAGCACGGTGTTGTTCTGCCCGTTGCCCGAGGGGTCGTTGGCGCCGCCGCCGTCGCCGGTGGCGATGAACAGGTGGTTGGCGTCGCCGGGCTTGAAGCCGATCCAGCCGGCCTTGTGGTTGCCGAAGGCGTTGGGCTGGTCGATGCGCATCACCTCCAGGCGGCTGCTGGCATCGGCAGTCAGGCCGCCCGCGTTGGCGCGGTAGCTGGCGATCACCGTGTCCTGGTTCTGCGGGTCGATGTAGTTCACGAAGAAGCGGCGGAAGCCGGCCGAAGACGGATCGGCATAACCCGGATCGAAGGCCAGGCCCAGCAGGCCTTGTTCGTTGCTGCTGGTCACGGGAATGGTGAGGAAGGTGCTCGTCACGCCGTTCACCGCCGCCCTGATGGTGCCGCCCTTTTCCAGGATGTAGACGGGGCCGCCCACCTGTGGCGCGGTGGCGTAGACCGGCTGGTTCAGGCCACTGGCGATCAGGCGGGTGTCCAGCGTGACGGCCAGGGCCGGGGTGGCCAGGCAGGCCAGCAGGGCCCAGGTGGTGTGCAGCTTCATCGTCGTGCCTCTCCTCAGGTGATGTGGAAAAGCTAACACGGCATCGGGGCGGCGTCTGTACCCTGGCCACGGGGGGCTGCAAGGGGCTGTAACGCCACGTCGCTGCGACGAGGAGCGCCAGCCACTCACGCGCTGTCGTGGTGGTGGGCCTGGCGGGTGTGCAGTTGCAGCGGGCGCGGCGTGCGCCAGAATCCACGCATCGTGTCTGGTTTTCGGCACGTGCTTCCACGCTCTTCGGAAGGCACCCATGTCTCCCATCGCCGCGCCCATGCCCGCCCCCACGAACGTCCCCAAGAACGCCCCCACGAACGCAGACGCCCCGGCCCTGCTGGCCGTGCTGGCCCGCCTCGTCGTCAAGGACGGCGTGAGCCTGGGCCTGCTGCCCGAGGCCGAGCGCCAGCTGGCACTGGCCTGGGTGTGGGCCGGGCTGCCGCAGGGCGGGGTGCTGAACGAAGCCGGCATCAACGCCGCCCTGAAGGCCCAGCTGGCCGGCCCGGCGCTGTGGCTGCGCACCGACCACGTCGAGTTGCGCCGCTGGCTGGTGGATGCCGGCTGGCTGCAGCGCGACGGCTATGGCCGAGAGTACCGCCGCGCGCCCGCGCCCGAACGGCACGCGGCCCTGGCCGCTGCCGTGCAGGGCACCGACACCCAAACCTGGGCTGCCGAGCGCCGCGCCGCGCACGAGGCCGAGCGCAGCGCGCGGCGCGAGCGCTGGGCGCGGCAACAGGCGCCGCTGGCTTCTGCATGAGCAGCCACCCCGCCGACGAGCAGGTGATGCGCCTGGCGCTGGACCAGGCGCAGAACGCTTGGCTGGTGGGCGAGGTGCCGGTAGGGGCCGTCATCGTGCGCCACACGCCCGAGGGGCCGCAGGTCGTGGCCACCGGCTACAACCGCCCCATCACCACCCACGACCCCACGGCGCACGCCGAGATCGTGGCGCTGCGCCATGCCGCCGAACTGCTGGGCAACTACCGTCTGCCCGACTGCGAGCTGTACGTGACCCTGGAGCCCTGCGCCATGTGCGCGATGGCGCTGATGCATGCGCGCTTCCGGCGTGTGGTGTTCGGCGCCGTCGACCCCAAGACCGGCGCCGCGGGTTCGGTGCTGAACCTTTTCGACGAAAGCCGCCTGAACCACCACACCGCCTTGCAGGGCGGCGTGCTGGCCGAGGCCTGCGGGCAAGTGCTGCGCGACTTCTTTGTCGAACGCCGCGCGCAGCAGCGCGCAGAGCGTGAGGCCGAACGCGGCGCTGCAGCCGAGGCAGACCTGCCCGACCCCGTTCCCCCCATTCCCCCAATTCCCGCCGGCGACGCCACCGAACTGCCCCTGGAAGCCCTGGCCCAGCTGCCGCGGCCCTGAACCCCTGCCATGACCGCCCTGACCCTGTTTTCGCCTGCCGGCGCGGTGCCCCGCGCGCCCAGCCTGCGCCTGGCCACGCGGCGCCTGCAAGCCCTGGGTTTCCAGGTGGCGGTGGACGCCAGCGCGCTGGCCCGCCACCAGCGTTTTGCCGGCGAAGACGCCACCCGCCTGGCCGCCGTGCACCGCGTGGCACTGGCCGCGCCGCCCATCGCGATGGCGGTGCGCGGCGGCTACGGCTGCACGCGGCTGCTGGACCAGATCGACTGGCCGCTGCTGGCGCGCAGCGTGGAACAAGGCACGCGCTGGGTGGGGTACAGCGACCTCACGGCCCTGCAGCTGGGCCTGCTGGCGCACAGCGGCCACGAAAGCTGGGCCGGCCCCACGGCGCTGGACAGCTTCGGCCGCACCGAGGCCGAAGGCGGCGTCGACGAGGTCACGCGCGACTGCTTTCTCGAGGCCATGAGCGGCGAGCTGGAAGCCGTGGGCTTTCGCACCGAAGCCGGCTTCGACGGCGTGGATGTCGGCGGCAAGCTCTGGGGCGGCAACCTGGCGATGGTGTGTTCGCTGCTGGGCACGCCGCACTGGCCGCGCGTCAACGGCGGCATCCTCTTCCTGGAAGACGTGGCCGAGCACCCTTACCGCATCGAGCGCTGCCTGCTGCAGCTGCAACAGGCCGGTGTGCTGGCGCGCCAGAAGGCCGTGGTGCTGGGCGCCTTCACCGACTGGAAACCCTCGCCGCTGGACCGCGGCTACAACCTGAAGACGGTGGTGGCGCACCTGCGCAGCCTGGTCGATGTGCCCGTGCTCACCGGCCTGCCTTTCGGCCACGTGCCCACGAAGGTGTGCCTGCCCGTGGGCCGGCGCGTGCAACTGGCAGTGCAGGGGCGTGATGCGTTCATCGGCTGGTAGCTCCAAGATCGGCATCGCCAGGCGCCTGGCAGCGTTTGGCCTGCTGTTGCTGGGCGCCGGCTGCAACAACAACCCCTGGCCCGACGACGCAGCGGCCTCGAACACGCTCTACACAGGCGTGATCGAGAACTCGCCCCGCCACCTCGATTCCACGGCCTCGTATTGGAACAACGACACGCCGTTCACCTTTCAGATCTACGAGCCGCTCTACGGCTACCACTACCTCAAGCGGCCTTTCGAGCTGGTTCCGAAGTCGGCCGCCCGGGTGGTGCAGCCGCGCTACATCGACAAGAACGGCCAGCCCCTGCCCGATGACGCGCCGGCCGAACTGGTGGCTGAGAGCATCTACGACGTGCCCATCCGCCCCGGCATGCGCTACCAGCCGCACCCGGCGTTTGCGAAGGACGAGCAGGGCGCTTATCGCTACCACGCGCTGAAGCCGGGCGAGCTGGGAAATCGCCGCACGCCGCTGGACTTCGAACACACCGGCACGCGCGAGGTGGTGGCCGAAGACTTCGTCTACGCGCTCAAGCGCCATGCCACCACGCGCATCACGGCGCCCATCTTCAGCGTCTTCGCCGAGTACCTGGTGGGCCTGCGCGAGTACGGCGAGCTCATCCAGAAGGAAGACGCCCAGCTGCGCAAAGGCCTGGACCCGGCCAGCCAGGACAAGCCTTTCCTGGATTTCCGCAAGTGGCCGCTGGCCGGCGCCACCGCGCCCGAGAAGCACCTGCTGCGCATGCGCATCAAGGGCAAGTACCCGCAGTGGAACTACTGGATGCAGATGACGTTTTCGGCCCCCGTGCCCTGGGAAGCCGACGCCTTCTACAGCCAGCCCGGCATGGCCGAAGTGGGCCTCAGCGCCGACACCTGGCCCGTGGGCAGCGGCCCCTACATGATGGCCGAGTACGTGAAGGACCGCCGCCACGTGATGGTGCGCAACCCGAACTTCCGCGAAGACTTCTACCCCTGCGAAGGCGAACCCGCCGACAAGGCGGCCGGCCTGCTGGACGACTGCGGCAAGCGCCTGCCCTTCATCGACCGCATGGTCTTCACCATCGAGCGCGAGGCGCTGCCGCGCCAGGGCAAGTTCCGCCAGGGCTACTACGACATCGAGGTCTTCGAGCGCACCGACACCGGCATGGAATACCTGGTGGGCATGCAAGACAGCGAAGAGGTGCGCGCCGAGTACCTGGCCAAGGGCTTCCGCCTGGCCAAGGGCAGCGACGTCAACAGCTACTTCATCGCCTTCAACATGCTCGACCCCGTGGTGGGCAACGGCCCCGAAGGCCCGAACGCGCCCGCGGCGCAGAAAGAGCGCACGCGCAAGCTGCGCCAGGCCATCAGCATTGCCATCGACTGGGAGGAATACAGCAAGGTCTTCCCGAAGAAGGCCGGCCAGACGGCGCAGAGCCCGCTGCCCCCAGGCATTGCCGGCAGCCGCGAAGGCTCGCCCGAGGGCCTGAACCCCGTCACCCACACCCTGGTGAACGGGCAGCCGGTGCGCCGCAGCATCGAAGAAGCCAAGCGGCTGATGGCCGAAGCCGGCTACCCCGAAGGCCGCGATGCGAAGACCGGCAAGCCGCTGGTGCTGAACTACGACGTCTACTACCCGGCCACGCCCGAGCGCAAACCCGAGATCGACTGGGTGGTGCGGCAGTTCAGCAAGATCGACATCCAGATCGAGGTGCGCGCCACCGACAACAACCAGTTCCAAGACAAGGTGCGCAAGGGCCAGTACCAGGTGTTCTGGCTGGGCTGGAATGCCGACTACCCCGACGCCGAGAACTTCCTCTTCCTGTTGTACGGCCCCACGGGCAAGACCAAGTTCGACGGCGAGAACACCGCCAACTACGACAACCCCACCTACGACCGCCTCTATGGCCAGATGAAGGTGCTGCCCGACGGGCCGGAGAAGCAGCGCGTCATCGACGAGATGGTGGCGCTGCTGCGCGAAGACGCGCCCTGGACCATGGGCTTCTTCCCCTGGGCCTCGGCCGCCGCGCAGCAGTGGGTGCACAACTACAAGGCCGCGATCCTGGTGCGCGACCACGGCCGCTACCTGCGGCTGGACGTGCCGGCGCGCCTGGCCGCGCTGTCGGCGTGGAACCGCCCGGTTTGGTGGCCGCTGGCCGCGTTGGCGGCCTTGGCGCTGGTGCTGGTGGGCGTGGCGCGTGCGCAGCTGCGCCGCCGCGAGCGCACCAACGCGCGTGGCGAAGAAGTGCTGCAGGCCTGAAGGCGCCCCCATGCTGAACTACCTGCTGCGCCGCTTCGTCTACGCCCTGCTCGTGCTGCTGGGCGTGAACCTGCTCACCTTCGCGCTCTTCTTCACGCTGAACACGCCGGACGACATGGCGCGCCTGAACCTGGGCGGCAAGCGTGTCACGCAGGAAGCCATCGAGAAGTGGAAGAGCGAACGCGGCTACGACAAGCCGCTGTACTTCAACCACCAGCAGGAAGGCACGGCGCAGATCACCGAAACCATCTTCTGGGAGCGTTCGGTCAGCCTCTTCGCGCTGGAGTTCGGCCGTGCCGACAGCGAAAGCGCCGGTGACATCGGCCACGAGGTGGTGCAGCGCATGGGCGTGAGCCTGAGCCTGGCGCTGCCGCTCTTCGTGCTGCAGGTCATCGCCAGCACGGCTTTTGCGCTGCTGCTGGTGATGTTCCGCCATTCGCGGCTGGACTTCTGGGGCGTGGTCAGCTGCGTGCTGCTGCTGTCCATCAGCAGCCTTTTCTACATCATCGTGGGGCAGTTCCTGTTCTCGCGCGTGCTCAAGCTGGTGCCCATCTCGGGCTATGCGCCGGGGCTGGACGCGGTGAAGTTCCTCGTGCTGCCGGTGCTGCTGAGCCTGCTGGCCCGGCTGGGCGGCGAGGCGCGGCTGTACCGCGCCATGTTCCTGGAAGAGCTGGGAAAGGACTATGTGCGCACCGCGCGCGCCAAGGGCCTGCGCGAGAGCGAGGTGCTGGTGAAGCACGTATTGCGCAATGCGCTCATTCCCATCGTCACCAGTGCCGGCAGCTACCTGCCGTATGTGTTCCTGGGCAGCCTGGTGTTCGAGAGCTTTTTCGGCCTGCCGGGGCTGGGCGCCTATGTCATCGAGGCCATCAGCAAGCAGGACTTCGCCGTCGTGCGCACCATGGTGTTCGTGGGCTCGCTGCTCTACATCGCCACCTTCGTGCTGCTCGACGTGGTCTACACCTGGGTCGACCCCCGGGTCAGGTTGTCATGAGCGCCTTCGAGTTCGGCGCGCCGAAGTTCGTGCTGCTGTGGACCGACGGCGCCATCTGGCTGCTGGTGGCGGCCCTGGCAGCCTATGCCGTGATGGTGGCGCGCAAGCCGCAGCTGGCCGCCACCTGGGGCCGCGTCTTCCGCGATGCCCCGGCCCTGGCTTCTTCCGTGGTGCTGGCTTTGTGCCTGGGCGTCACGCTGCTGGACAGCGTGCATTACCGCGAACGCCTGCCCCCCGTGGCGGGGCAGGCGGGCGTGGCCTACGACACGCGCACCCGCTCGCTGCTCGACGCGCTGCTGGCCGACCTGGTGGATGCGCGCGAGACCACCTACTCGCGGCCGCTGGCCTATGTGAGCTTCACCAAGGAATCGGTGCTGATCGATGGCGAAGTGCAGCGCGTGGCGCCACGGCTGAAATTCGGCGGCGCCCACCTGGGCGCGGGCGGCAAGGACCCGGCGGAACTCTGGCTGCCCGACATCGCGGCCCGCGGGGGCGCCGGCCTGCTCTGGGGTGGCCTGGCAGCCTTGCTGGCCAGCGTGACGCTGGTGGCCGCCGTGGCGCTGGGGTCGCGGCAGCCCCTGGGCGTCACCTGGGGCCGCATCTGGCGCCGCCAGACCCCGGTGCCCTGGCACGTGGCCCTGCAGACGCTGGTGCTGCTGTGCCTGGTGGCCGGCCCGGCGGCGGCGCTGTCGGGCCCCTACCACCTGCTGGGTACCGACCTCACCGGCAACGACGTGCTCTACCAGTCGCTGAAAAGCATCCGCACCGCCTTCGTCATCGGCACCCTGGCCACCGTGGCCACGCTGCCCCTGGCGGTGGTGCTGGGCATCCTGGCGGGTTACTTCCGCGGCTGGGTGGACGAGGTCATCCAGTACCTCTACACCGTGCTGAGTTCGGTGCCCAACGTGCTGCTGATTGCCGCCTGTGTGCTGATGGTGCAGGTGTTCCTGGACAAGAACCCCGGCCTTTTCGAGACCGGCGCCGAGCGCGCCGACCTGAAGCTCTTCCTGCTGTGCGCGGTGCTGGGCCTCACCGGCTGGGCCGGGCTGTGCCGGCTGCTGCGCGCCGAGACGCTGAAGCTGCGTGAGCTGGATTACGTGCAGGCCGCCAGCGCCTTCGGCGTGAGCGACGGCCGCATCATGGCGCGGCACATCTTCCCCAACGTCGCGCACCTGATGCTCATCGTCACCGTGCTCGAGTTCAGCTCGCTCATCCTGTATGAGGCCGTGCTGTCCTACGTGGGCGTGGGGGTCGACCCGTCGATGAACAGCTTCGGCGGCATGATCAACCTGGCCCGCAACGAGATGAGCCGCGACCCCGTGGTGTGGTGGAGCTTCGCCTCGGCCTTCGGCTTCATGGTGGCGCTGGTGCTGGCGGCCAACCTGTTTGCCGATGGTGTGCGCGATGCCTTCGACCCGCGCGCGGCGGTGTTCCGCAGCCGCCGCACGGCGCGGCGCACCGGGGGTGCACCGAAGGCGTCCGAGGCAGGCGGGCTGAAGCCATGATCCAGATCGAAGAACTGCAGGTCGAGATCGACGCCGAAGCAGGCCTGGTCCGCGCCATCGACGGCCTCACGCTGGCCATCGCGAGGGGCGAGACCTTCGCGCTGGTGGGCGAAAGCGGCTGCGGCAAGAGCATGACGGCGCTGGCGCTGATGCGGCTGCTGCCGGAAGCGGGCCGCGTGGCCGCCGGTGAACTGCATCTGGAAGCTGACGAAGCAGCCCAAGCCGGCACGGCCGGCGCCGCACGCATCGACGTGCTGGCCCTGCCCGAATCTGGCATGCGGGCGGTGCGTGGCGGGCGCATCGGCATGATCTTCCAGGAGCCCTCCACCAGCCTCAACCCGGTGATGCGGGTGGGCGCGCAGATCGTGGAGGCCATCGAGGCGCACACCCCGCTGCGCGGCGCCGCGGCGCGAGAGAAGGCCCTGAGCTGGCTGCAACGCGTGGGCATCCCCGAACCCGAGCGCCGCTTCGACGACTACCCCTTCCGCATGAGCGGCGGGCAGAAGCAGCGCGTGATGATCGCCATCGCGCTGGCGGCCGAGCCTGATTTCCTGGTGGCCGACGAACCCACCACGGCGCTGGACGTCACCATCCAGGCGCAGATTCTTGATCTGCTGAAGGACCTGCAGCGTGAACGCCGCATGGGCCTGCTGCTGATCACGCACGACCTGGCCGTCGTGGCCGGCATGGCGCACCGCGTGGCGCTGATGTACGCGGGGCAGATCATCGAAGTGGCCCCGGCGGCGCAGTTCTTCAGCGCGCCGCGCCACCCTTATGCCCAGGCCCTGCTGCGTGCCTTGCCTGGCAGTGCGCAGCGCGGCCGGCCGCTGGAGGCCATTGCCGGCACCGTGCCGCCGCTGACGCAGCGCTTCGAGGGCTGCCGCTTTGCGCCGCGCTGCGCGGTGGTGATGCCGCACTGCGCCGGCACCCGCCCCGCGCTGGACGAAGTGGCGCCGGCCCACAGCGTGCGCTGCCTGCGCTGCACGCCGGGCGAGGCCGGCGTTGCAGGCGGTGCGGTCAACGCGGCTTTCAATGTTGCCGCGCGGGCCCACGCTGGCGTGGCCGAAGTGGCGGCCCCTGCAGCGGACCCTGGCGTGTCCGGGGCGCAGCCAGGCCTGGCAAGCCCGGAGGTCTTGCTGGACGTGCAAGACCTGCGCGTGCGCTACCCCGTGCGGGGCGGCCTGCTGCAGCGCGTGGTGGGGCACTTCGACGCCGTGGGCGGCGTGTCTTTCCAGGTGCCCGCCGGGCGCACGCTGGCCCTGGTAGGCGAAAGCGGCTGTGGCAAGACCACCACCGGCAAGGCCATCGTGCAGCTGCTGCGGCGCGTGGCGCGCGTGGAGGGCAGGGCGCTGCTGAACGGCCGCAACCTGCTGGAGCTGCAGGGCGCCGAACTGCAGGCAGCGCGCGCGCAGGTGCAGATCATCTTCCAGGACCCTTTCGCTTCCTTGAACCCGCGCCTGCGCGTGGCCGAGATCCTGGACGAAGGCCTGGCGGCGCTGCACCCCGGCATGGAGGCCAGCGCGCGCCGCGCCCGCATCGAGCGGCTGACCGAGCAGGTCGGGCTGCGCCGTGACGCCCTCGGCCGCTACCCGCATGAATTCAGCGGCGGCCAGCGCCAGCGCATAGCCATCGCGCGTGCGCTGGCGGTGCAGCCGCGGCTGATCGTCTGCGACGAGCCCACCTCGGCGCTGGATGTCTCGGTGCAGGCGCAGATCCTGAACCTGCTGCGTGAGCTGCAGCGCGAGCTCGGCGTGAGCTACCTCTTCATCACCCACAACATCGGTGTGGTCGAGTACATCGCCGACACCGTGGCCGTGATGCAGGCCGGCCGCATCGAAGAGCAGGGGCCTTGCGCCGAGATCCTGGCGCAGCCCGCGAAGGCCTACACGCGCAGGCTGATGGACGCCGTGCCGCGCTTGCTGGTGCATTGAGGCACCAGGGGGCGCCACCGGGCACTGCTGGATGCGGGCTTGCGCCCGGGCGTTGCATCTGCGGCACCGCTTTGTTGCATGGTGCCAACGCCGAAGCCCGGGACCGCGGCCCGAGTTAACCCTAGGTCGCCCCAAGCCTTGCCCCGCGGTGCGATCCCTAAGTTGTTGAATCAGAAAGACTTTGCGATGCTTTGGGCGTCTGCAACCCTGCACTTTTGGGGGTCTTGAAGCGCACGGGGCCCCGACTTACGGGCCGGTCCGGAGAGGCACGGTCCGTGCTAGCCGTGACAATCGTTTCACACGTAGCCAGCGCGAGGGACGGGCCTGCACGACAGGCCCGAAGCAATGCGGCGGCGAGTGAATTGACTGAGCAACCTCACATCCAGGAGTTCGATTCACATGTTCAAGAAGACCAAAGTCAGCACCGGCGTCCTCGTGGCGCTGGGCGGCGTGCTTCTAGCGGGCGCCATGCCCGCAACCGTGGTGGCCCAGTCGGCCCCGGCGGCCCAGACAGCGGAACGCATCGAGATCACCGGTTCTCGCATCCGCACGCTGGGCGCGGTGTCCAACAGCCCCATTTCCAGCATCAGCGCTGCCGAACTCAACACCACCCAGCCGGTGGCGGTTGAAGAAGTGGTTCGCAGCCTGCCGGCCACTTCGCCCGCCATCGGTGCGAACGTCAACAACGGTTCGGGTGGCGGCGCCACCATCCAGTTGCGTGGCCTGGGCACCAACCGCACCCTGGTGCTGGTGAACGGCCGCCGCATGGTGCCGTTCAACCTGGCTGGCGTGGTCGACACGAACTCCATCCCCATCTCGCTGCTCGAGCGCGTGGACATCGTCACTGGCGGTGCTTCGGCCGTGTACGGCGCCGACGCCGTGACCGGCGTGGTGAACTTCGTGCTGCGCAAGAACTTCCAGGGCGTCGAAGCTTCGGCCCAGTATGGCGTTTCCGAGGAAGGCGATGCCAAGCGCTACCGCACCGACCTGACCCTGGGTGCCGGCTTTGCCGAAGGCAAGGGCAACGTCGCTCTGAGCGTGGGCCAGGCCAAGACCAACCCGCTGACGCAGGGCGAGCGCCCGTTCAGCATCTTCTCGATCACCTCGCAGAACGGTTCTGCAGGTGGCTCGGGCACCACGGTGCCTTCGGCTTTCACGATCATTCGTCCGACGGCCATCAACGCCGACGACTGGAACGCCGGCCTGAACGGCGCGCTGCCGGGCACGCGCCAGATCAACCCTGCCACGGGCACCCTGGGGGCTTCGGGCGCGGTGACGCCGTTCAACTTCAACCCGCCGAACTACTTCATCACGCCGATCGACCGGACGCAGATGACGGCGCTGGCCGAGTACAGCATCAACGACAACGCGCAGGTCTATGCCGACCTGTTCTACACGCGTTCGAAGGTCGAGCTGAACCTGGCCGCCACTGGCACGTTCAACAACACGTACGCCGTGCCCATCGGCAACCCTTACATCCCGGCAGCAATGCGCCAGCAGCTGTGCGATGCCTACCAGATCGCCGCCGCAGGTTGCGTTTCCGGGGCCGCGGGCACGACCATCGTGAACATGCAGATCAACCGTCGCATCACGGAGATCGGCCCCCGCATCAACAACTTCGACAACGAGACCTCGCAGTACACGGTGGGCTTGAAGGGCACGCTGCCTTTCCTGAGCAACTGGGGCTACGACGCCTACATGACCAGCGGTCGCGCCTTCCAGGTCAGCACCCGCATCAACTGGGGTTCGCTGGCGCGTTCGCGCCAGGCGCTGGATGCGGTCAGCACCACCGCCTGCCGCAACACCGCCAACGGCTGCGTGCCGCTGAACGTGTTCGGCGCCGAAGGCAGCATCACCCCGGCCCAGCTGGCCTTCTTCAACGTCAACGCGCTGCAGCAGCAGACCGTGACGCAGAAGGTCTACTCGGCCAGCTTCTCGGGCGACCTCGGCCCCGTGAAGAGCCCGCTGGCCAAGGCCCCGGTCTCTCTGGCCATCGGTGCCGAACAGCGCACCACCACGGGCAGCAACGCCTCGGACGGCCCCTCGCAGATCCAGGGCGAAGTGCTCGGCACCGGCGCCCCGCTGCCTGACCGCAGCGGTACGCTGAAGCTGAACGAAGGCTTCTTCGAAGCCATCATCCCGGTGCTGTCTGACCTGCCTTTCGCTCGCAGCCTGAACCTGGAAACCGGCTTCCGCACCACCGAGTTCACCTCGGGCGCCAGCAGCAAGAACTACAACAGCTGGAAGTACGGCGGCGAGTGGACCCCCGTGAAGGGCCTGCGTTTCCGCGCCATGAAGCAGCGCGCCACGCGTGCGCCTAACGTCAACGAGCTGTACGCACCGGTGGTGTCGGGCCTGGCCAACCTGGCCGTCGACCCCTGCGCCCCGACGCGCGCCACGCCCACCAGCCCGCTGGTGCCGGTGTCGGGTGCTCTGCGCACCCTGTGCCTGCAGACCGGTGTGCCGGCCGACGCCATCAACAACCTGCCGCAGCCTTCGGCAGGCCAGATCAACGTGGTGGCCGGTGGCAACCCGAACCTGGGGCCTGAAGAAGCCGACACCACGACCATCGGTCTGGTGTTCGAACCCGACTTTGCTCCGGGCCTGTCGGTGTCGCTGGACTTCTACCAGATCCAGATCAACAAGTCGGTCAGCGCCGCCACGGCCAACCAGGTGATCAACGGCTGCTACAGCACGTCGCTGAACCCTGGCCTGGGCTTCAACTCGCTGTGCGGCCTGATCGGCCGCAGCCCGGTGGACGGCACCTTCAACGGGGGCTCCGCGCCGGGCGTGAACACCTCGACGTCGAACCTGGGTACGGACTGGACCTCGGGCTATGACCTCGAAGTGCGCTACCGCCTGCCGCTGCGCAACCTGGGCCTGGACCCGAAGTGGGGCCGTGTCGACCTCGCGCTGAGCGCCAACCAGGTGACGAAGTACGAGTTCCAGACCATCCCTGGCGTGCCTCTGCTCGACTGCCTGGGCTTCTACGGCACCAGCTGCGGTGGCCCGAACTACAAGACCAAGTTCACGCAGCGCGGCAGCTGGGCCGTGGGTGACTGGAACTTCGCCTACAACTGGCGCTACGTGGGCAAGGTGATCGAGGAGCCGGGCGGCCAGGCCTTCCTGCCGCAGTTCTCGACCATCAAGGCCTACAGCTACGTCGACCTGCGCGCCGACTGGAACGTCACCAAGAACCTGAAGCTGCAGGTCTCGGTGGCCAACGCCTTCGACAAGAAGCCGCCGGAAGTGGGCAGCACGATCGGCACCACGTCGACCAACAGCGGCAACACCTTCCCGTCGTACTACGACGTGGTGGGCCGTTCGTACACCTTCGGCGCCACGCTGAAGTTCTGAACGCGCTCTCACCTGCCACATGGCCTTCGGGCCATGTGGCCGTGCGCGACAAGGCGGGCCTCGGCCCGCCTTTTTTCTGGGCGCTGCTCCCTACAATCCCCCCATGCGCATCCTCATTGCCAACGACGACGGTTACCTCGCTCCGGGCCTGGCGGCCCTGGTGCAGGCTTGTGAAGGCCTGGGCGACATCACCGTCTTCGCCCCCGAACAGAACGCCAGCGGCACCAGCAACGCCCTCACGCTGGGCCGGCCGCTGAACATCTTCCAGGCGCGCGGTGCACGTGGCTTCGCCTGCAACGTGGTCAACGGCACGCCCTCCGACTGCGTGCACGTGGCCTTGACCGGCGTGCTGGGCCACCGCCCCGACCTCGTGCTTTCCGGCATCAACAACGGCGCCAACATGGGCGACGACACGCTCTATTCCGGCACCGTGGCAGCCGCGATGGAGGGCTACCTCTTCGGTGTGCCGGCCATCGCCTTTTCCCAGGCCGAGAAGGGCTGGGGCGAGATCGACGCCGCAGCCCGCACGGCGCGCGCCATCGTCGAGCAGGTGCTCGCCCAGGCTTCGCTGCGAGGCCCGCCCTGGCTGCTGAACGTGAACATCCCGAACCGTGCCGATGCCGAGCAGCTGCCGCGGGTGGTCACGCGGCTCGGCCGGCGCCATGCCAGCGAGCCCGTGATCCGCCAGATCAACCCGCGCGGCGAACCCATCTACTGGATAGGCCCGGCCGGCGACGCCCGCGAGGCCGGCGAAGGCACCGACTTCCACGCCGTCGCACAAGGCCAGGTGTCCATCACGCCGCTGCAGGTGGACCTCACCGACCACGCTGCGCGCGGCACCTGGGCCCAGCGGCTGGGCGCAGGCAGCGCATGACACGGGGCACGCCCCCTGCGCCGCCTGCTTCGCGCCCGCCGCGTTTCCCTTTGGCGCTGAAGCAGGTCAGCGGCGGGACGCGCGCACCGGTGGGCGAGGTGCTGCGCCCGCAGGCGCCGCTACAGCATGCCGCCGCCACGGCCGCCCAGCAGGCGGCCGGGCGTCACCAGCCGAGCGGCTTGGGACTGGACTCTGCGGCCGTGCGCCAGCGCATGGTGCAGCGGCTGCATGCAGACGGCATCCGGGTCGACGCCGTGCTGCAGGCCTTCGCCACGGTCGAGCGGCACCGCTTCGTCGACACCGCTCTGGCGACGCAGGCCTACGAAGACACCTCGTTGCCCATCGGCCTGTCGCAGACCATCAGCAAGCCTTCGGTGGTGGCGCGCATGCTGGCGCTGCTGTTCGATGGCGCCACGGCGCGCGCGCAGGGGCATCTGGGGCGGGTGCTGGAGGTCGGCACCGGTTGCGGCTACCAGGCCGCGCTGCTGGCACTGCTGGGGCGCAGCGTCGTGAGCATCGAACGCCTGAAGGCTTTGCACGACAAGGCGCGCGAGAATCTGGCCGAACACCGCCACGGCGACCTGCGCCTGGTGTACGGCGATGGGCGGCTGGGCCATCCGCCGCGCGCGCCCTTCGACAGCATCATCGCCGCGGCCGGTGGTGAAGACCTGCCAGCAGCCTGGCTGGAACAACTGGCCATCGGTGGGCGTCTCGTGGCGCCGATGCAAGACGCCGCGCGGGGCGGGCAGGGCCTGCTCGTCGTCGACCGCAGGCCCGAAGGCCTGCAGCGGCAGTGGCTCGATGCCGTGCATTTCGTCCCCCTAAAATCTGGCGCGGCATGAAGCAGAACCCCAACGACACCCGCTTTTCCGAACATCGGCTGGCCCGCCTGCTCTTGAGTGCCTGTGTGCTCACGCTGGTGGCTTGTGCCTCGCCGGGCCACCGTGCACCCGTGGAAGACCGCAAGGCCGGCAGCACCCCCCGGCCCGCGGCCACCACGCCAGCTGCCGAGACCTCGACCCCGGCCCCACTCGCAGTGGAAACCGTCGCCACCCGGCCACCGCCTGGCATCGAAAACGCCGGGAAGCCGGGCTACTACACCGTCAAACCGGGCGACACGCTGATCCGTGTGGGCCTGGAAAACGGCCAGAACTGGCGCGACATCGCACGATGGAACGGGCTGGACAACCCCAACGTCATCGAAACCGGCCAGGTGCTGCGCGTGGTGCCGCCCGTGGCCGACGCCACCGCCGTGGTGGCTCGGCCCGTGGCGCCTGCCGGCCGCGTGGAGAACCGCCCGCTGGACGGCACTGCAAGTGCCGCCACGCCGGCCTCGGGGGCTGGCGTGGTCGCTGCGCCTGGGGCCGCACCCGCCCCCGGCACGGTGGCGGCCGGTGCCGTGACACCAGCGCCCACCCCGGCCGCACCGCCTGCCGGCGCGCGCGACCCCGAAGGCGAACCCGCCTGGATGTGGCCCGCCGCGGGCCCCGTGGCCACCAGCTTTGACGAGGTGAAGAGCAAGGGCCTGGCCATCACCGGCAAGGCCGGTGACCCGGTGGTGGCTGCCGCCGATGGCCGCGTGGTGTATGCCGGTGCGGGCCTGCGCGGTTACGGCAACCTCGTCATCGTGAAGCACAACGCCACCTACCTGACGGCCTACGCTCACAACCAGACCCTGCTGGTCAAGGAAGACCAGGCCGTGCGCCGTGGCCAGAAGATCGCCGAAATGGGCAGCACCGACGCCGACCGGGTGCAACTGCACTTCGAGATCCGGCGCCAGGGCCGGCCGGTGGACCCGGCGCGCCTGTTGCCGCCACGTTGAGCAGGCTGCACGCATCGCATGACCAGCGGTTTTGACTGGCTCGAGGTCGAGTCGCTCGACCTCGAGGCGCAGGGCATCGCCCACCGCCCTGTGCCTGCGGAGCAGGCGGACGACGCGGGCGCCGGCAAGGTGGTGTTCATCGAAGGCGCCTTGCCCGGTGAACGCGTGCAGGTGCAGATTGCGCGCAAGAAGAACAACTGGGAGCAGGGCACGATGTCGGCCCTGGGCCGCGAGAGTGCCCAGCGCGTGCGCCCCGGCTGCCCGCACTTCGGATTGCATGCGGGCGCCTGCGGCGGCTGCAAGATGCAGCACCTGCACCCTGCTGCGCAGGTGGCGGTGAAGCAGCGCGTGCTGGAAGACAACCTCTGGCACCTGGCCAAGGTGAAGCCCGAGCGGGTGCTGAGGCCCATCGAAGGCCCGGCCTGGGGCTACCGCGACCGCGCGCGGCTCTCGGTGCGCTACGTGCACAAGAAGGGCACGGTGCTCATCGGCTTCCACGAACGCAAGTCTCGCTACGTTGCCGACATGCAGGTCTGCCCTGTGCTGCCGCCCAAGGTGAGCGCGATGCTGATGCCGCTGCGGGCCTTGATCGGCAGCATGGAGCTGCGCGAGCAGATGCCGCAGATCGAACTCGCCGCTGGCGACGGCCCCGACGGCCCGGTCACCGCGCTGGTGCTTCGCAACCTGGCGCCCCTGACACCGGGTGACGCCCAGCGCCTGCGCGACTTCGCCGCCTTGCATGAGGTGCAGTGGTGGCTGCAGCCCAAGGGCCCGGACACCGTGCACCTGCTGGACGAAGGCGGCCCGGTGCTGAGCTACCGGTTGCTCGAATACGGCATCACCATGCCCTTCAAGCCCACCGACTTCACACAGGTGAACCCGCACATCAACCGTGTGCTGGTCGACCGTGCCCTGAAGCTGCTGGACGTGCAGCCGGGCGATGAAGTGATCGACTGGTTCTGCGGCCTGGGCAACTTCACGCTGCCGTTGGCCACGAAGGCGGCGCAGGTGCTGGGCATCGAGGGCAGCGAAACCCTGGTGGCCCGCGCGCGTACCAACGCCCGGCTCAACGGCCTGCAGGCCCGCACGCGCTTCGAGGCGCGCAATCTGTTCGAGCTGACGGCCGCCGACCTGCGCGCGCTGGCTGCAGCGCAGCGCTGGTTGATCGACCCGCCGCGGGAAGGCGCGTTTGCGCTGGCCAAAGCCGTGGCTGAGCTGCACGCGGAAGGCGGCTTTGCGCTGCCGAAACGCATCGTCTACGTGAGCTGCAACCCGGCCACGCTGGCGCGCGATGCCGGCTTGCTGGTGCACCAAGGCGGCTACCGCTGCAGCCTGGCGGGCGTGGTGAACATGTTCCCGCACACGGCGCACGTCGAGAGCATGGCGGTCTTCGACCGCGCATGAAAAAGGGCCCCGAGGGGCCCTAGAGCAATCGACCAAGCAGCCGCCGCGGAAGCGGCTCAGCCGGGCCGCTGGCGTCGCCCCCTTGAGGGGGAGCGCCGCCAGGCGCTTCGGGGGTGGTTGGATTTACTCGCGATCGCCGCCGAAGATGCCCAGCATGGCCAGCAGGTTGCTGAACACGTTGTACAGGCTCAGGTAGACGCCCAGCGTGGCGCTGATGTAGTTCGTCTCTTCGCCATCCTGCACGCGCTTCAGGTCGTACAGGATGAAGAACGAGAAGATGCCAATGGCCAGCATCGACAGCGTGATCATCAGCGCGCTGCTCTGGATGAAGATGTTGGCAATGCCCGCCACCAGCAGCAGGATGACGCCGATGAACATGAACTTGCCCATCTGCGACAGGTCGCGCTTGATCACCGTGCTCAGGCTGGCCATGCCCAGGAAGACCGCGCCCGTGCCGGCGAAGGCCGTCATGATCAGGCTGGCGCCGTTGTTCAGGCCCAGCACCGCGCCCACCAGGCGAGACAGCATCAGGCCCATGAAGAAGGTGAAGGCCAGCAGGATGGGCACGCCGGCGGCCGAGTTCTTGAACTTCTCGATCGCGAACATGAAACCGAAGGCGCCAGCCAGGAACAGGATGGTGCTCATGCCCATGCCCAGGCCGCGCATCATGCCGGTCTGCACACCCACCCAGGCGCCCAGCACGGTGGGCACCATCGACAAGGCCAGCAGCCAGTAGGTATTGCGCAGCACACGGTTGCGCTGCGCGACCAGCGCGCCGTCACCGGCAACGCCAGGATAGTTCTGCACGCTTTGATTCATGAAACAACCTCCGGGGGATGAATGAGGCGCCTATGTTTGACGCACGCGCGATTCTATGGGGCTGGGGTGAACCCGGGCATGCCCCTAGGCGCGAAGACGTCTTCCAGCGAACGCGCGGCGTTATCGTCACGGGATGAAAACCAAACCTGTCCTGACCATCGACGACGTGCGTGCCATCGCCGCCGCCGCTGAAGCCGAAGCCAACAAGAACCAGTGGGCCGTGACCCTGGCCGTGGTGGACGATGGCGGCCATCTGCTGTGGCTGCAGCGCCTGGATGGCGCCGCGCCCATCTCCGCCGAAATCGCGCCTGCCAAGGCGCGCACCTCGGCGCTGGGCCGGCGCGAGAGCAAGATCTACGAAGACATGATCAACGGCGGCCGCGTCTCCTTCCTCAGCGCGCCCGTGCTGCAGGGCATGCTGGAGGGCGGGGTGCCCATCATCGTGGACGGCCAGGTGGTGGGCGCCGTGGGCGTGAGCGGCGTGAAATCGACCGAAGACGCGCAGATCGCCCGCGCAGGCATTGCGGCACTCGGCCTGTAGCGTGGCGGTGGAGCCGGCGGACAGCGCCTGAATCGCGGGCGGGGGTGCCTGGGCCGCTATACTCCGGCGGTTTACCCGCCAACAACGCAGCCCTAGCGAAACTCCGCCGTCGGTTTCCCCTCGGACCCCTCCAGATGCTCGCCAACACGGGCTGAAGCTAGGGCGCTGGGTGCATGCGAACCCCGGAGCTTTTCCTTTGCCGCCGTCCCTGGTTCCCTCGCTGCCGCCTGCTCTGCTTGCCCTTGCAGACGGTACCCTCTTCCACGGCACCAGTGTCGGTGCTCCTGGGCACACGGTCGGTGAAGTGGTGTTCAACACCGCACTCACCGGCTACCAGGAAATCCTCACCGATCCGAGCTACTGCCGCCAGATCGTCACGCTGACCTACCCGCACATCGGCAACGTCGGCATCAACGCCGAGGACGTCGAGGCCAGCCGGGTGCACGCCGCCGGCCTGATCGTCAAGGACGTCTCGCTGCGCGTCTCGAATTTCCGCGCCACGATGAGCCTGCCGGAATACCTGGCACAGCAAGGCACCGTGGCCATCGCCGGCATCGACACCCGCCGCCTCACGCGCGTGCTGCGCACGACGGGCGCACAGAACGGCTGCATCGTCGCCTTCCCGGTCGGCCACACGATCACCCCTGACGACGTGGCCGCAGCAGTGGCAAAGGCCCAAGCCGCGCCGTCGATGGCGGGCCTGGACCTCGCGCAGGTGGTTTCGGCCACCGAGCCCTACGCCTGGACGCAGACCGAGTGGCAACTCGGCAGCGGCTACAGCGAACTGGCCGAGCCCAAGTTCCACGTCGTGGCCTACGACTTCGGCGTGAAGTTCAACATCCTGCGCATGCTGGCCAGCCGCGGCTGCCGCGTGACGGTGGTGCCGGCCAAGACGCCCGCGGCCGGGGTAATGAAGCTCAAGCCCGACGGCATCTTCCTCAGCAACGGCCCCGGCGACCCCGAGCCCTGCACCTACGCCATCGAAGCCGCGAGCGAACTCATCGAGACCGCCACGCCCACCTTCGGCATCTGCCTGGGCCACCAGATCCTGGCGCTGGCCAGCGGTGCCAAGACCTTCAAGATGAAGTTCGGCCACCACGGCGCCAACCACCCGGTGAAAGACCTCGACACCGGCCGCGTCAGCATCACCAGCCAGAACCACGGTTTCGCAGTGGACGAGAACACGCTGCCCGCGAACCTTCGCCCCACGCATATCAGCCTGTTCGACGGCACGCTGCAAGGCCTGGCGCGCACCGACAAGCCGGCCTTCTGCTTCCAGGGGCACCCGGAGGCCAGCCCCGGCCCGCACGACATTGCCTACCTGTTCGATCGCTTCGTGAAGCTGATGGAGAAAAACTAAATGCCGAAGCGCACCGACCTCAAGACCATCCTCATCATCGGCGCCGGCCCCATCGTCATCGGCCAGGCCTGCGAGTTCGACTATTCCGGCGCCCAGGCCTGCAAGGCGCTGCGCGAAGAGGGCTACCGCGTGGTGCTGGTCAACAGCAACCCCGCGACCATCATGACCGACCCCGGCATGGCGGACGCCACCTACATCGAACCCATCACCTGGCAGGTGGTGGAGAAGATCATCGCCAAGGAAAAGCCTGACGCCATCCTGCCCACCATGGGCGGCCAGACGGCGCTGAACTGCGCGCTCGACCTGCACCGCCATGGCGTGCTGGCGAAGTACGGCGTGGAGATGATCGGCGCCAACGAGCACGCCATCGAGAAGGCCGAAGACCGCATGAAGTTCAAGGACGCGATGACGGCCATCGGGCTTGATTCGGCCAAGAGCGGCATCGCGCACAGCATGGAAGAGGCGCTGGCGGTGCAGAAGCGCATCCAGGCCGAGATCGGCGGTACCGGGTTCCCGATGGTCATCCGCCCCAGCTTCACGATGGGCGGCACCGGCGGCGGCATCGCCTACAACCCGGAAGAGTTCGAAGAAATCTGCAAGCGCGGGCTGGACCTCTCGCCCACGAAGGAACTGCTGATCGAAGAAAGCCTCATCGGCTGGAAAGAGTTCGAGATGGAAGTCGTGCGCGACCGCGCCGACAACTGCATCATCGTCTGCAGCATCGAGAACCTCGACCCCATGGGCATCCACACCGGTGACAGCATCACCGTGGCCCCGGCGCAGACGCTCACCGACAAGGAATACCAGGTGATGCGCAACGCCAGCATCGCCATCCTGCGCGAGATCGGCGTCGACACCGGCGGCTCGAACGTGCAGTTCTCGGTGAACCCGAGCAACGGCCGGCTCATCGTCATCGAGATGAACCCGCGCGTGTCGCGTTCCTCGGCGCTGGCCTCCAAGGCCACGGGCTTCCCCATCGCCAAGGTGGCGGCCAAGCTGGCCGTGGGCTACACGCTCGACGAGCTGCGCAACGACATCACCGGCGGCGCCACGCCGGCCAGCTTCGAGCCCAGCATCGATTACGTGGTGACGAAGATCCCGCGCTTCGCCTTCGAGAAGTTCCCCGCCGCCGACCCGCACCTCACCACGCAGATGAAGAGCGTGGGCGAAGTCATGGCCATCGGCCGCACCTTCCAGGAAAGCTTCCAGAAGGCCCTGCGCGGGCTGGAAACCGGCATCGATGGGCTGACGGAACGCACGTCCTGCAAAGAAGACGACCGCGACGAGATCATCGACGAGATCGGCAACGCCGGTCCTGAGCGCATCCTGTTCGTGGGCGATGCCTTCCGCATCGGCATGAGCCTGGACGAGATCTTCGAAGAGACCGCCATCGACCCGTGGTTCCTGGCGCAGATCGAAGAGCTCATCCAGCTCGAACAGCAGCTGAAGAGCCGCACGCTCGACACGCTGCGCGAAGAAGAGCTGCGCCACCTGAAGCGCAAGGGCTTCAGCGACCGCCGCCTGGCCAAGCTGATGGGCACGAACCAGCACGCCGTGCGCGAGCGTCGGCACGGCCTGGGCGTGCGCCCGGTCTACAAGCGCGTGGACACCTGCGCAGCCGAGTTCGCCACGCAGACGGCCTACATGTACAGCAGCTACGACGAAGAGTGCGAAGCCGCGCCGTCGAACAGGAAGAAGATCATGGTGCTGGGCGGCGGGCCGAACCGCATCGGCCAGGGCATCGAGTTCGACTACTGCTGCGTGCACGCCGCGCTGGCCCTGCGCGAAGACGGCTACGAGACCATCATGGTCAACTGCAACCCGGAGACCGTTTCTACCGACTACGACACGTCTGACCGCCTGTACTTCGAGCCCGTGACGCTGGAAGACGTGCTGGAGATCGTGGCCAAAGAGCAGCCGGTGGGCGTGATCGTGCAGTATGGCGGCCAGACGCCGCTGAAGCTGGCGCTCGACCTCGAACGCGCCGGTGTGCCCATCATCGGCACCAGCCCCGACAGCATCGACATCGCCGAAGACCGCGAACGCTTCCAGAAGCTGCTGCACACGCTGGGCCTGAAGCAACCGCCCAACCGCACCGCGCGCACCGAAGAGCAGGCTCTGGCCCTGGCGCAGGAGATCGGCTACCCGCTGGTGGTGCGCCCCAGCTACGTGCTGGGCGGGCGCGCGATGGAGATCGTGCACGGCGACAAGGACCTGAACCGCTACATGCGCGAAGCCGTGCAGGTCAGCGAAAAGAGCCCGGTGCTGCTGGACCGCTTCCTCGACGATGCCATCGAGGTGGACGTCGACTGCATCAGCGACGGCACCGAGGTGATGATCGGCGGCATCATGGAACACGTCGAAGCCGCCGGCATCCACAGCGGCGATTCGGCCTGCTCGCTGCCGCCCTACACGCTGAGCGCCAAGCTGCAGGACGAAATGCGCCGCCAGGCCACCGTGATGGCCCAGGCGCTGAAGGTGGTGGGCCTGATGAACACGCAGTTCGCCATCCAGGGCGAAGGCGATGACGCGGTGGTCTACGTGCTGGAAGTGAACCCGCGCGCCAGCCGCACCGTGCCCTACGTGAGCAAGGCTACCGGTCAGGCGCTGGCCAAGATCGCGGCACGCTGCATGGCCGGGCAGAGCCTGGATTCGCAGCGCAGCGACGACGGCCGCCCGCCGCGCGAGGTGGTGCCGCCTTACTTCAGCATCAAGGAAGCGGTCTTCCCCTTCAACAAGTTCCCGGGCGTGGACCCCATCCTCGGGCCTGAGATGCGCTCCACGGGCGAGGTGATGGGCGTGGGCACCACCTTCGGCGAGGCCATGCTCAAGAGCCAGCTCGGCGCCGGCTCGCGCCTGCCCGCCAAGGGCACGGTGGTCATCACCGTGAAGAACAACGACAAGGCGCGCGCGGTGGCCGTGGCGCGCGACCTGGTGGGCCTGGGCTATCAGGTGGTGGCCACCAAGGGCACCGCGGCGGCCATTGCCGAGGCGGGCATCGCCGTGAAGCTGGTGAACAAGGTGAAGGACGGCAGGCCGCACATTGCCGACATGGTGAAGGCCGGCGAGATCCAGCTGGTCTACACCACCGTCGACGAAACCCGCACGGCGATTGCCGATTCACGCTATATCCGCACGGCGGCGCTGGCCAACCGCGTCACCTACTACACCACCATGGCCGGCTGCGAGGCAGCTACCGAGGCGCTCAAGCACCAGGACAGCCTCACCGTGGTGTCCTTGCAGGAACTGCATGCCCGTCTGAAGTCGCAGGCCGCGGCTGAACTGCACTAAACTTGCGTCCACGCCGTCCGCCGCAGGCGCCCCACCCGGGGCCCCCTGCGGCGGATTCACTTTTGCCCCACTGTGCAGATGCCCTCATGGTCACCATTCCCCTCACGCGTCGCGGCGCCGAACTGCTGAAGAGCGAATTGCACCGGCTCAAGTCGGTGGAGCGGCATGCCGTGATCCAGGCCATCAGCGAAGCGCGCGCGCAGGGCGACCTGTCGGAAAACGCCGAGTACGACGCCGCCAAGGACAAGCAAGGCTTCATCGAAGGCCGCATCAAGGAACTGGAATCGAAGCTGGCGGCCGCGCAGATCATCGACCCCGCCGCGCTGGACGCAGGCGGCAAGGTGGTCTTCGGCACCACGGTCGACCTGGAAGACGAGGACAGCGGCGCCAAGGTCACCTACCAGATCGTCGGTGACGACGAAGCCGACCTGAAGCAGGGCCTGATCTCCATCAGCAGCCCGATCGCCCGCGCCTTGATCGGCAAGGAAGCCGGCGACGTGGCCGAGGTGCAGGCCCCCGGTGGCTTGCGGCGCTGGGAAATCGTGGAAGTGCGCTACGTCTGATGCCGGCCATGCTGGAACTCGCACGGCGCCTGCTGCCCGGCCTGTGGGCGGGCTGGCTCTTGTGCGTGGCGCTGCTGGCCACACCGGCCGTGTTTGCCCAGCTCAGCGGCGCCGAGGCAGGCCGCATGGTGGGCCGCATGCTGGCGCAAGAGGCCTACACCAGCCTGGTGCTGGGCGTGATGGTGCTGCTGCTGGAACGCCTGGCAGCGCGGCGCGGCGCGCAGGCGGGAGCAGGGCCGCAGATCACGGTGGGCGTGATGCTGGCCCTGGGCACGCTGTTCTGCACCGTGGCCGGCTACTTCGCCATCCAGCCCATGATGCCGGCGGCGCGGGCCGGGCAGGGTGCCTTCAGCTTCGGCCAGCTGCACGCGGCCAGCGCGGCGTTCTACGTCATCAAGACGCTGCTGGTACTGGCACTGGCCTGGCGGGCAGCCCGACCGCCCGTGACCAAGCCTACTGTGCCTGCGCCTTCTTCTTGATGCTGGTCACGCGCTTCTTGACGCGCTTGATGCTGCCGCCGGCGGTGACACGTTCGTTGCCGAAGACCTTCACCGTCTTCACGGTGGCGCGGTGATTGCCGCTTTTCGAGAAGCTCACCAGCTTCACCAGGCGCGGCCCGGGCTGGCGGTCGTCCCGGGGCGTGCTTTCCTTCGGTGGCACCGGGCGCCACAGCACCAGCAGCTTGCCGATGTGCTGGATGGGCGCGGCATCCAGCTTGTCGGCCAGCGTGGCCAGCATGGCCTCGCGGGCAGCGCGGTCGTCGGAGAACACGCGCACCTTGATCAGCCCGTGGGCGTTCAGGGCGGCGTTCACTTCCTTTTCGACGGCAGGCGTGAGCCCGTCGCCACCGATCATGACGACCGGGTCCAGGTGATGGGCTTCGGAGCGGTGCTCCTTGCGTTGGGCGGGGGAGAGCTGGATGGCGGGCATGGGCCTATTATCGAACGCGAATGAAGATCGACAGCAAGAGCAAGAAGATCAACAAGGCGTGGCTCAACGACCACGTCAACGACCCCTACGTGAAGCTGGCCCAGCGCGAGGGTTACCGTGCCCGCGCTGCCTACAAGCTGAAGGAAATCGACGAAACCCTCAAGCTCATCCGCCCCGGGCAGGTGGTGGTCGATCTCGGTGCAGCCCCCGGAGCCTGGAGCCAGTACCTGCGGCGCCGCTTCGCGCCCTCGGGCGCTGCAGTGGGTGAACTGCACGGCACCCTGATCGCGCTGGACCTGCTGGATTTCGAACCCATCGAGGGCGTGCACTTCATCCAGGGCGACTTCCGCGAGGAAGCCGTCGCCCAGCAACTGCGCGATGCACTCGGCGGCCGGCCGGTGGACGTGGTGGTGTCCGACATGGCGCCCAACCTCTCGGGCATCGAAGCCACCGACGCAGCGCGCATCGAACACCTGGTGGAACTGGCCGTCGATTTCGCCGTCCACCACCTGCGGCCTGAAGGCGCGCTGGTCTGCAAGTGTTTCCACGGCAGCGGCTACAACACCCTGGTGGCCCTCTTCCGGCAGACCTTCAGGGCCGTGAAGGCCCTCAAGCCCAAGGCTTCGCGCGACAAGTCGGCAGAAACCTTTCTGGTCGGCGTGGGACTGAAAGCCCGCTAATCTGCTGCCGAACGTTTCGCAAAGATGTTCCATCCGTGCAACTGACCCCGTTTTCCACCTCGCTTCACATCACCTTGACAGCAGCCTGCCACCACTTGACTACCCTAGAATCAACCCCAACTACCGTGGAATCCGGCGTGTCGAGTCCGACGCTCCGTGCCGCTGAACTGGAAAAGGAGCCGCGGTGAACAATCAATGGTTTTCGAAGGTCGCCGTCTGGCTGGTGATCGCCCTCGTGCTCTTCACGGTCTTCAAGCAGTTTGACCGCAGTGCCGCCCCTGGCAGCCAGATCGCCTACTCCGACTTCCTGGAAGAGGTACGGGCCCAGCGCATCAAGTCGGTGACGCTGCAGGAAAGCCCGGGCGGTGGCACCGAAATCATCGCCGTCACCAAGGACGACAAGCGCGTGCGCAGCACCGCCACCTTCCTGGACCGCGGCTTGGTGGGCGACCTCATCGCCAACAACGTGAAGTTCGACGTGCGCCCGCGCGAAGAGCCCAGCCTGCTGATGAGCATCCTCGTCAGCTGGGGCCCGATGCTGCTGCTCATCGGCGTGTGGATCTACTTCATGCGCCAGATGCAGGGCGGCGGCAAGGGTGGCGCCTTCAGTTTCGGCAAGAGCAAGGCGCGCATGCTGGACGAAGCCAACAACTCCACCACCTTCCAGGACGTCGCCGGCTGCGACGAGGCCAAGGAAGAGGTGAAGGAACTGGTCGACTTCCTGAAAGACCCGCAAAAATTCCAGAAGCTGGGCGGTCGTATTCCTCGCGGCGTGCTGCTGGTCGGCCCCCCGGGTACCGGCAAGACCCTGCTGGCCAAAGCCATCGCCGGCGAGGCCAAGGTGCCTTTCTTCAGCATCAGCGGTTCTGACTTCGTCGAGATGTTCGTCGGCGTGGGCGCGGCCCGCGTGCGCGACATGTTCGAGCAGGCGAAGAAGAGCGCACCTTGCATCATCTTCATCGACGAAATCGACGCCGTCGGCCGCCACCGTGGTGCCGGCCTGGGCGGCGGCAACGACGAGCGCGAGCAGACGCTGAACCAGATGCTCGTCGAGATGGACGGCTTCGAGACCAACCTCGGCGTCATCGTGATGGCGGCCACCAACCGGCCTGACATCCTCGACCCCGCGCTGCTGCGCCCGGGCCGCTTCGACCGTCAGGTCTACGTGACCCTGCCCGACGTGCGCGGCCGCGAGCAGATCCTCAACGTGCACATGCGCAAGGTGCCCGTGGGCCAGGACATCCGTGCCGACATCCTGGCGCGCGGCACGCCGGGCTTCAGCGGTGCCGACCTGGCCAACCTGGTGAACGAAGCTGCGCTCTTTGCCGCGCGCCGCAACGGCCGCGTGGTGGAGATGGTCGACTTCGAGAAGGCCAAGGACAAGATCATGATGGGCCCCGAGCGGAAGTCCATGGTCATGCCCGAGGAAGAGCGCAAGAACACCGCGTACCACGAAGCGGGGCACGCGCTCGTCGCGCGCCTGATGCCCAAGACCGACCCCGTGCACAAGGTCACCGTCATTCCGCGCGGCCGCGCTTTGGGTGTGACCATGCAGTTGCCGGAAGGCGACCGCTACAGCATGGACAAGGAGCGCATGCTCTCCACCATCAGCGTGCTATTCGGTGGCCGCATCGCCGAAGAAGTGTTCATGAACCAGATGACCACGGGCGCCAGCAACGACTTCGAGCGCGCCACGGCCATCGCCCGCGACATGGTCACGCGCTACGGCATGACCGATGAACTCGGCCCCATGGTCTATGCCGAGAACGAAGGCGAAGTCTTCCTGGGCCGCAGCGTCACCAAGACCACGAGCATGTCGGAAGAGACCATGCGCAAGGTCGATGGTGTCATCCGCCGCATCATCGACGAGCAGTACGGCATCGCCCGCAAGCTCATCGAGGACAACAAGGACAAGATGCACGCCATGGCCCAGGCTCTTCTCGAGTGGGAAACCATCGACGCGGAGCAGATCGACGACATCATGAGCGGCAAGCCGCCCCGTGCGCCGAAGGACTGGACCCCTTCGTCGAGCAAGCCGCCCAGCGGTCCGTCATCGAGCGTGGGCACCGACAGCGCACCGGCAGCCGCCTGAGGCAGCAACACTGCCTTTCCGGTGCACGACGGGGCTTCGGCCCCGTTTTTCTTTTTGCAGACCTGTTTCCATGAGCGTTTTCTGGCAGACCACCCGCTACCGCCTCAGCCTGGCGCGCCCCCTGGTGATGGGCATCGTCAACGTCACGCCCGACTCGTTCTCCGACGGCGGCCGACATGCCACCACGGCAGCCGCCCTGGCGCACTGCGAACGTCTGGTGGCCGAGGGGGCCGACATCCTGGACATCGGCGGTGAATCCACGCGCCCGGGCGCGCACGGTTTGGCCAGCGACGAAGAGCTTGCCCGCGTGCTCCCGGTGCTGCAGGGCGCTCTCACGCTGGGCGTTCCGGTCTCGGTGGATACCAGCAACCCCGCGCTGATGCAGCACGCGCTCGATGAGGGTGCCGACATCGTGAACGACGTGCGGGCGCTGCAGCGCCCGGGGGCGCTGGCTTGCGTGGCGGCGTACCCGCAGGCCGGCGTGTGCCTGATGCACATGCGCGGCGAGCCCGACACCATGCAGGCCCAGACCCATTACGACGATGTGCTGGCCGAAGTGGCCGCCTTCCTGCGCGAGCGCTTGAACGAACTCGCCGCGGTGGGCATTGGCGCCGAGCGCGTGCTCCTCGACCCCGGCATCGGCTTTGCCAAGGGCCCCGAGCACAACCTCACGCTGTTGCGTGAGCAAGCCCGTCTGGCGCAAGCCTTGCCGCGGCCGCTGCTGGTGGGCTGGTCGCGCAAAGGCACGCTTGGGCTCATCACGGGCCGGCCCGTGGGCGAGCGCCTGGCCGCCAGCGTGGCCGCAGCGCTGGCCGCCGCACACCATGGCGCTGCCGTGCTGCGCGTGCACGATGTGGCCGCCACGGTCGACGCCTTGAAGGTGTGGCAGGCCGCCATGCCGCAGCGCAAGCCGGACTGAACCCGGGAGCGTGCGCAGAATGATGCACAAGCGCTCTTCGGAGGGGCAGGTAGTCGCCCTGAAGCAGAAGAAAATCAGAAGTCCAGGAGAAGACAAGAATGAGCAGAACGTATTTCGGCACTGACGGCATCCGTGGGACCGTCGGCCGCCCTCCGATCACGCCCGACTTCATGCTGCGGTTGGGCCATGCCGTGGGCCAGGTGCTGCGGCGCAGCCAGCCCCAAGCCACGGTGCTGATCGGCAAAGACACCCGCATCTCCGGCTACATGCTGGAAAGCTCGCTGGAAGCCGGCTTTGCTTCGGCGGGGGTCGACGTGCTGCTCAGCGGCCCTTTGCCGACCCCGGGCGTGGCCTACCTCACACGGGCCTTGCGGCTCGACCTCGGTGTGGTCATCAGCGCCTCTCACAACGCCTTTGCCGACAACGGCATCAAGTTCTTCTCGGCCCGGGGCGAAAAGCTGCCCGACGAATGGGAAATGGCCGTCGAGCGCGAACTGCTGCAGCCGCCGCAGTGGGTGGAGTCGGGGCGCCTGGGCAAGGCGCGACGCCTGGCCGATGCCAGCGGCCGCTACATCGAGTTCTGCAAGAGCACCGTGCCCCACAGCTTGTCGCTGCGCGGCATGAAGATCGTGGTCGACGCCGCGCACGGCGCCGCCTACCACGTGGCCCCCGACGTGTTCCACGAATTGGGCGCTTCGGTGGTGAAGATCGGCTGCACGCCAGACGGCCTGAACATCAACGCCGGTTTTGGCGCCACTTCACCGCAGGCCCTGGTCGCGGCCGTGGCCGAACACCGGGCCGACTATGGCGTGGCCCTGGACGGCGACGCCGACCGCCTGCAACTGGTCGACGCCGAAGGCCGCCTCTACAACGGCGACGAGTTGCTCTACGTGATGGCCATGGACCGGCTCGCCCAGCGGCAGCCCGTGCCCGGCGTGGTCGGCACGCTGATGACCAACGTGGCCATCGAGCAGGCGCTGCGCGAGCGCGGCATCAGCCTGGTGCGGGCCAAAGTGGGCGACCGCTATGTGCTCGAAGAGTTGGCGGCGCGCGGCTGGCAGCTGGGTGGCGAAAGCTCGGGCCACCTGTTGGCGCTGGACCGTCACACCACGGGCGACGGCATCGTCAGCGCGCTGCAGGTGTTGCAGGCCGTGCGCCAGGGTGGCGAGACGCTGGCGGGCCTGCTGGACGGCGTGACGCTGTTCCCGCAGACGATGATCAACGTGCGGCTGCCCGAAGGCAGCGACTGGAAGACCAACGCGGCACTTGCCGATGCCCAGGCTAACGCCGAGCGCGAACTGGGCCAGGCCGGCCGCGTGTTGATCAGGGCCTCGGGCACCGAACCCGTGCTGCGCGTGATGGTGGAGGCCAGAGACGCCGCGCTCGGCCGCCGTTGTGCCGAGCGCATGGCGCAGGCTGCTGCGGCCGGCTGAACTGGCTGAACCGGCCGGCCCAACGGGCGGGCCCGAACCGACCGCTGGCGCCTGCACCAGGCAAGCGCTCAGCGCTTCACAGAGGCGCTGGGCGTTGCCGACCAGCGCCAGGCCGTTTTCAGCGGCGGGGAGGGGGCGGCGGCATCATCACCTTGTCGATGATGTGCACGACGCCGTTCGTGACAGGCACGTCGGCCTGTGTGACCAGGGCGTCTTCCACGGTCACGAAGGTGCCGGCTAGGCCCAGCGCCAGGTTGGCGCCCTGAACCGACTTCACAGGCCCGGTCTTCACGTCTGCGGCCATCACCTTGCCGGGAACGACGTGGTAGGTGAGCACCGAGCGCAGCAGTTCCTTGTTGGCGGCGAGTTCGGCCATGGTCTTGGCTGGAACGGCCTTGAAGGCTTCGTCGCTGGGGGCGAACACCGTGAAAGGCCCGGCACCCTTCAGGGTTTCGGCCAGGCCGGATTCGATGATCAGCTTGTTCAGCGTCGAGAGCTGTGGCGTGCGCGCCGCAGTTTCGGTGATGGTGGCCGGTGCCGGCGTGGTCGCGCAGCCGCCCAGGGCGAGGGCAGTGGCGGCCGCTATCAGGGCAAAGGCGCGCTTGGTCAGCATCATGGAAGCAATCTCCGGAATTGAGGAAGGTGGCGGTGCCGGACGGGGCCAGACCGCTCGGAGCGCGACGCTATCGCCGCGTCATGACAGTTCCATGAAAGTCGTTGTGTTTTTGATGACAGTACAGCCGCGAGGAATTTGTCACTTCCCTGTCATCACGGGTCCCTAACGTTCAGGTCTGTTGTTCAACAGACAGGACTCCTACATGACCTCGTTCTCCCTCACCCGTGCGCTGGCTGTAGCCGCAGCGACCACCTTGCTGGCCAGCAGCGCTCTTGCTCAGGACGTCACCGGTGCGGGCGCCACCTTCCCGGCGCCGATCTATGCCAAGTGGGCCGATGCCTATAACAAGGCGACGGGCGCGAAGATCAATTACCAGAGCGTGGGCTCCGGCGCCGGCATCCGCCAGATTCGTGGCAAGACCGTCGACTTCGGTGCGACCGACATGCCGCTGACCGACGCCGATCTGGCCAAGGACGGCCTGATCCAGTTCCCGGCCGTCATCGGTGGCGTGGTGCCCGTGGTCAACGTGCGCGGCATTGGCCCTGGCCAGCTGAAGCTGTCGGGCGAGGTGCTGGGCGACATCTACCTCGGTAAGGTGAAGCGCTGGAACGACCCGGCCATCACCGCCCTGAACCCGGGTCTGGTTCTGCCTGACACGGCCATCGCGCCTGTGCGCCGCGCCGACGGCTCGGGCACGACCTTCCTGTTCACGAACTACCTCTCGAAGGTGAACGCCGAATGGAAGGCCAAGGTCGGTGAAAACACCGCCGTCAACTGGCCCACGGGTGCAGGTGGCAAGGGTAACGAAGGCGTGGCCGCTTTCGTGCAGCGCCTGCCGAACTCCATCGGCTACGTCGAGTACAGCTACGCGCGCTCGAACAAGATGGCCCATGTGCAGCTGCGCAACGCCGCTGGCAACTTCGTCAACCCTGACGATTCCAGCTTCAAGGCTGCCACGGCTGGTGCCGAGTGGTCGAAGTCGTTCTTTCAAGTCCTGACCCAGCAGCCGGGTGCTGGCAGCTGGCCGATCACGGGTGCCACCTTCATCCTGATGCACGCCAAGCAGGACAAACCTGCCAGCGCCGCCGCCTCGCTGCGCTTCTTCGAGTGGGCTTTCAACAACGGCGACGCGATGGCCACCGAGCTAGAGTACGTGCCGCTGCCGGCCGCCGTGAAGGACCTTGTGCGCCGCGAATGGGCCAAGATTCAGGACACGTCGGGCAAGCCGATCGCCTTCAAGTGATGGGGGGTCGGCGCGGCACCCTGGTGTTGCCGCCCGACTGAAGATGCCGACGCCCGCCTCGATGCGGGCGTTGTTTTCCAAAGATCAAGAACAGAGGAGGCGACGTGTCTGCGACCCTTCCGGCCAAGAACTACATGTCCGACGACACCCCCGCCCATTCCATTCCCGGCGGTTCGCCCCCTACCCACACGCGGCGGTCGCCCTGGGCCGACCGGCTCTTCGCCATTGCCACGCAGTCGGCAGCCTGGATCACGCTGGCGTTGCTGGCCGGCATCATCGGCTCGCTGATCTACGGCGCGTGGCCGGCCATCCAGGAATTCGGCCTGGGCTTCCTCTTCAGCACCGACTGGGACCCCGTCGAAGACAAGTACGGCGGTCTGGTGATGATCTATGGCACGCTGATGACCTCGGCCATCGCGCTGATCATCGCCGTGCCCGTCAGCTTCGGCATCGCGCTGTTCCTCACCGAGCTGTCACCGAACTGGCTGCGCCGGCCGCTGGGCGTGGCCATCGAGCTGTTGGCCGCCGTGCCCTCCATCGTCTACGGCATGTGGGGCCTGCTGGTCTTCGGGCCCATCCTGGCCACCTACGTGCAGACGCCGCTTCAGAACACTTTCGCCGACGTGCCGCTGCTGGGCACCCTGTTCTCGGGCCCGCCCGTGGGCATCGGGCTGCTGTCGGCCGGCATCATCCTGGCCATCATGGTCATTCCGTTCATCGCCTCGGTGATGCGCGATGTCTTCGAGACCACCCCCGCCCTGCTGAAGGAATCGGCCTACGGCCTGGGCTCGACCACCTGGGAGGTGGTGTGGAAGGTGGTGCTGCCCTACACCAAGACCGGCGTCGTGGGCGCCATCATGCTGGGCCTGGGCCGCGCGCTGGGCGAGACCATGGCAGTCACCTTCGTCATCGGCAACTTCAGCCAGGTCGATTCGCTGTCCTTGTTCCAGGCCGCCAACAGCATCACGGCCGCGATCGCCAATGAGTTTGCCGAAGCCGCACCCAACATGCACCAGCCGGCTCTGATGTACCTGGGCTTGGTGCTGTTCTTCATCACCTTCTGCGTGCTGGCACTCTCGAAGCTGCTGCTGCAGCGCATGAAGCGCAACGAAGGGAAGCTGACATGAGCGTCTTCGTCCTCAGCAACACCGCGCGCAAACTGCATGTGCGCCGCAAGCGCGTCAACGCCGTCGTACTAACGCTGTCGCTGTGCGCCATGGCCTTCGGGCTGTTCTGGCTGGCCTGGATCCTGTTCGAGACCATCCGGCTGGGCATCGGCGGGCTGGCGATGACGGTCTTCACCGAGATGACGCCGCCGCCGCAGGCCGATTCCGGCGGCCTGGCCAACGCCATCTTCGGCTCGTTCGTGATGGTGGCGCTGGCCACTGCCCTGGGCACGCCCATCGGCATCCTGTGCGGCATCTACCTGGCCGAGTACGGCAAGCAGACCTGGCTGGGGCATGTCACCGGCTTCATCAACGACATCCTGCTGTCGGCGCCCTCCATCGTGATCGGCCTGTTCATCTACGCCGTGGTCGTGGCGCAGGTGAAGAGCTTCTCGGGCCTGGCCGGCATCCTGGCGCTGGCGCTGATCGTCATACCGGTGGTGGTGCGCACCACCGAGAACATGCTCAGCCTGATTCCGAACGCGCTGCGCGAGGCGGCCTACGCCCTGGGTGCGCCGAAGTGGAAGGTCATCTCCTCGGTCACGCTGCGTGCAGCGCGGGCCGGCGTCATCACCGGCATCTTGCTGGCGCTGGCGCGCATTGCGGGTGAAACCGCGCCGCTGCTGTTCACGGCCCTGAACAACCAGTTCTGGACGTCCGACCTGCGTGAGCCGATGGCCAGCCTGCCGGTGACCATCTTCAAGTACGCGATGAGCCCCTACGAGAACTGGCGCGAGCTGGCCTGGGTGGGCGTGTTCCTGATCACGCTGGGCGTGCTGGGCCTGAACATCCTGGCCCGCGTGCTGTTCCGCAAGAAAATCTGAGAGGCTTCCCGATGGATACCAAGGTCGACACCGTCGCCGGCGAGAAGATCAAGATCAAGGTCAGCGACCTGAACTTCTACTACGGCAAGTTTCATGCGCTGAAGCACATCAACCTCGAGATCCCCGAGCGCAAGGTCACGGCCTTCATCGGGCCTTCGGGTTGCGGCAAGAGCACGCTGCTGCGCGTGTTCAACCGCATGTTCGAGCTCTACCCGGAGCAGCGCGCCGAAGGTTCGGTGCTGCTGGACGGGCAGGACATCATCAAGACCAAGATCGACGTCTCGCTGATCCGCGCCAAGATCGGCATGGTGTTCCAGAAGCCGACGCCGTTCCCGATGTCGATCTACGACAACATCGCCTTCGGGGTGCGGCTGTTCGAGTCGCTGCCGCGCGTGGAGATGGACGAGCGCGTGGAGTGGGCCCTGAAGAAGGCCGCGCTGTGGACCGAGGTGAAGGACAAGCTGCAGCAAAGCGGCGCCAGCCTGTCCGGCGGCCAGCAGCAGCGGCTGTGCATCGCGCGTGGCATTGCCATCAAGCCCGAGGTGCTGCTGCTGGACGAGCCGTGCTCGGCGCTGGACCCCATCTCCACCGGCAAGATCGAGGAGCTCATCCACGAGCTCAAGACCGACTACACGGTGATGATCGTCACCCACAACATGCAGCAGGCCGCGCGCTGCAGCGACTACACGGCCTACATGTACCTGGGCGACCTGGTGGAGTTCGGCCCCACCAGCGAACTGTTCATGAAGCCCAAGAAGAAGGACACCGAGGACTACATCACCGGGCGGTTCGGCTGACAACCCCTCGGGAACCTGCTTGTGAGGGCCGCCCATGGGCGGCCCTTGCGTCAGAATGCGGCCCATGAGCGACAAGCACCTTTCGACCCAATTCGACGCCGACCTGAGCGGCATCTCGGCCCGCGTGCTGGAAATGGGCGGCCTCGTCGAGGCCCAGGTGGCGCAGGCAGTGAGCGCGCTGACCCATTTCGACAGCGATCTCGCGGCGGCCGTGCTGCAGAACGAAGAACGCGTGAACCAGATGGAAGTGGCCATCGACCGCGACCTCTCGGCCATCATCGCGCGGCGCCAGCCCACGGCGCGCGACCTGCGCCTGCTCATCGCCGTCAGCAAGGCCATCGCCAACCTCGAGCGCGTGGGTGACGAAGCCGCCCGCATCGCCCGCACGGCGCAGCGGCTGATGAGCGCGGGTGTCTCCACCCGCCTGCCGGTAGGCGACCTCGGGTTCGAGGCCGAGCTCGCCATCGCCCAGTTGCGCAAGGCACTCGACGCCTTCGCGCGGCTCGACACGGCGCGTGCGCTGGAAGTGCTGAAGCAGGACGACCAGATCGACCAGGAATTCGACGGCCTGCTGCGCAAGCTCATCACCTACATGATGGAAGACCCGCGCACCATCTCTTCCAGCATCGACCTCGTCTTCGTGGCCAAGGCCATTGAACGCGTGGGAGACCACGCGAAGAACCTGGCCGAGGTCATCATCTACGTCGTGAAGGGCACCGACGTTCGCCACAGCTCGATGGCCGACGTCGAGAACGCCGTCCGGTGAGCCGGGCTGCGCACATGCCTCGTGTGCTGGTGGTGGAGGATGAGGCCGCCATTGCAGAGCTGGTGGCCATGAACCTGCGCCATGCGGGCTTCGAGGTGGTGCTGGCCGAAGATGCAGAACAAGCCCGGCGCGCCGTGGCCGATGAACTGCCCGATCTCGTGCTGCTCGACTGGATGCTGCCGGGCCACAGCGGCGTTCAGCTGGCGCAGCAGTGGCGCGCCGACGCGCGCACGCGGCCCCTGCCGGTCATCATGCTGACGGCGCGTGCGGGCGAAGACGACAAGATCTCGGGCCTGGACGCCGGTGCCGACGACTACCTCACAAAGCCGTTCTCGACCAAGGAACTGCTGGCGCGCATCCGCGCGGTGCTGCGCCGGCGTGCCCCGGAAGCGCTGGACGCGGCGGTGGAAATCAACGGCCTGCGCCTGGACCCCGTGACCCACCGCGTGACCCGCCGCCTGGAAGGCAGCGACGAGCCGCGCGAGGCCAAGATGGGACCTACCGAGTTCCGGCTGCTGCATTTCCTGATGAGCCACCCCGAGCGCGTGCATACCCGCCCGCAGCTGCTGGACCGCATCTGGGGCGACCACGTCTTCATCGAAGAGCGCACGGTCGATGTGCACATCAAGCGCCTGCGCGAGGCCCTGGCGCCCCTGGAATGCTCAACACTGGTGGAAACCGTGCGCGGGGCCGGCTACCGGCTGACGCAGCAGCCCGGCTCCGCCTCGGGCTGAGGGCCGGGGAACACACATGGGCTGGTGGCTGGCGCGCACCCTGGGGGTGCTGTTCCTGGTGCTGCTGGGCGCCGTCTGCGGGGCCTTTGTCGGCAGCGTGCTGCAGAAGTTCAGCGCCGTCGGCCCCTTGATCGGCGCCTTGTTCGGCAGCCTGCTGGCCCTGACGCTGGCTCTGCTGCGGGATGCCTGGCGCGGCCAGGCCCTGATGAACTGGCTGCGCGGGCCGCTGACGACGCCGGCGCCGCGCGACAGCGGCTTCTGGGGCGAGATGGCCTACCGCGTCGAGAAGGCCCTGCGGGTGCGTGAACTCGGCACCCAGCGGGAGAGCGAGCGGCTGGCGCAGTTTCTCTCGGCCATCGAGGCCTCGCCCAACGGCGTGATGCTGCTGGACAGCGGCGACCAGATCGAGTGGTGCAACTCCGTGGCCGCCGAGCACTTCGGCCTGGACCCCGAGCGCGACCGCCGTCAGCGCGTCACCAACCTCGTGCGTTCGCCGGCATTCGTGGCACACCTGCAGGGCGGGCGCTTCGAAGAGCCGGTGGAGTTTGCCGGGCCGCTGGGCCGCAGTTCGCTGTCGGTGCTGGTGCGCCCCTATGGCGACGGCCTGCGGCTGGTGCTGTCGCAGGACATCACCGCACGCGAGCGCACAGAAGCCATGCGGCGCGACTTCGTCGCCAACGTCTCGCACGAAATCCGCACGCCGCTCACCGTGCTGGCCGGCTTCGTGGAGACGCTGACGCAGCTGCCCTTGTCGGAACCCGAGCGCCAGCGGGTGCTGCAGCTGATGGGCCAGCAGGCCGAGCGCATGCAGGCCCTGGTGGGCGACCTGCTCACGCTCGCGCGGCTGGAAGGCAGCCCGCGCCCGGCCCCCGACCGCTGGTACCGCATGGGCGAGGTGATGCAGCAGGCCCGGCGCGATGCCGAGGGTCTGTCAGCCGGCCGCCACACGATCAGCAGCGAAGGCGGCGAAGACGTCGAAGTGGCCGGCAGCGACGCCGAGCTCTACAGCGCCGTGGCCAACCTGCTGAACAACGCCGTGCGCTACACGCCCGAGGGCGGCCTGATCCACCTGCGCTGGGTGTGGCGCGACGATGGCGGTGGCGAGATCGAGGTGCAGGACACCGGCATCGGCATCGCCCGTGAACACCTCAGCCGGCTGACGGAACGCTTCTACCGCGTGGACGGCAGCCGCTCGCGCGACACCGGGGGCACCGGTCTCGGTCTTTCGATCGTCAAGCACGTGGCGCAGCGCCATGGCGGTGAGATCGAAGTGAGCAGCGAGCCCGGGAAGGGCAGCTGTTTCCGCCTGGTGCTGCCGGCGCTGCGTGTGCGGCGTGTGCGCGAGGTGCTTGCGGCCTGAGACCAGGCGCCCATCAGGCGGTCAACGCGCCTCGGCCGGCAGTTTGCGCAGCACCTGCGTGATCTCGTCACGTTCGGCAGGCCTGCGCACTTCCCCCAGCAGCTGCCAGCCCGCGGGCAGCGGGGGCAGCGCCTGGTTCCGGATGACGCGGACATGGTGGTCGCAGGCGCCTTGCAGGGCCGCGGGGCGGGCGTCCACGCGCCAGCCGCCGAAGTGTTCCAGCGCCGCCACCGAGGCTGCAGGCAGGGTGGGGCCGGCAATGCAGGTCTGCGGCGGCACCAGGGTCGCCACACGCTCCACCCACACGCGCGGGCTGCGTGCGTAGTCCAGGCCAGGCAGCCACAGCGTCATCAACAGCAGCCAGCACAGCGCCACGCCTCCGGCCGGCAACACCAGACTCTTCCACAGCGCCTCGCGGTGGCGGCCGGTGCGCCAGCGCAGCAGCCACAGCCAGGCCAGCGTGCCCAAGGCGGCCAGCAGCAGGGCCAGCAGGGAAAAGGGCGCTTCGAAGCCCGGCGCCAGCTTGGCCACGTTCGCCGCGGTCTTGGCGGGCGTGCCGGTGTGCATGGCGACGTAGATCACCCAGATGGTGATGGCGCACAGCGTGAAGAAGAACATCGAGAACCAGTCGATGGCCGCCGCCGCACTGCGCCGCAGCGTGGGCAGCGCGAACGCGGCCAGCACGGCCAGCCCGGGCAGGCCCAGCATGAGGGCGCGGTCCGAGCCGCCCATGGCCACGTTCGCCACCAGCGCCACGAGCACGGCCACCAGCGGCACCGACAGATGCCGGTGCGACCAGTGGCGCCGCCAGCGCCACAGCGTCCACAAGGCCAGGGGCCAGGCCGGCCACATGAACCACAGCCACTGGCGCGCCAGCGACTGCAGGTCATCGGGCTGCAGGCCCAGGGTGCGCCAGCGCCAGGCCCCCAGGGCCATGGCCAGCAGCGCAGCCCCGGCCATCGCCAGGGCCACCCAGACCGTGAAGGCCCGCACCTGGGCGTAGCGCGAGAAGGCGCAGACCAGCAGGCCGCCCAGCCCCACGGCCAGGGCCATGCTGGGAGCGCCGCTGCCCGCCAGCAAGGGCAGGGCGGCCAGCACCGCCAGGCGCGACGCCAGCGGCCGGTAGGGCGCTGCCGCCAAGCCGTAGGTGAACAGCGCCATCGCGCAGAGCTGGCCCAGTTCAGGCGTGGTCTCGTGGCCCAGCTGCAGCAGGCCCAGCGTGGCCATCAGGGCCAGCACCGCACCGTCGGCCACGGCGCGGGCATAGTCCACCGGCGCCGCTTCGCCGCCGAAGGCGAAGGGCACCGGCTGTGCAGCGTCGGTGCGCGCCAGGTGGAAGGTGGTGTACCAGGTGAGCGCGAGCGTCAGCGCCAGCAGCAGCGCGAAGGGCACGCGCGCGGCGAGCGCGGGTTCGAGCCAACCCTGGCCCAGCAGGATGAACACCGCGCCCAGCCAGTGCGGCAGAAGCGCGGTGTCGGCCTGCACGCCGCCCAGCATGGGCGCCCACCAGCTGGTGCGGCCCTCGGCGATGGCCACCATCTGGCCGAAGGCGGCGATGTCGGCATTGCGCCAGGGGTCGCGCCCCACCAGGCCGGGCAGCAGATAGGCCGCGCAAAGCAGCAGCAGCGGCACGCGCGGCAGTCGGCGCGCACCACGCACGGTCACCAGGGCGGGCTTGGGGCTGTTCAAGGCAGGATGGATGCTAACGAACGCGACATACGCGCCCAGGCAGCGCGGCAGCAACAAAAAGGGCAGCCGAAGCTGCCCTTGTGCATGGAAGGCGAAAGGCGGGTGGGCCGAAAGGCCGCCGACCCGTCGTCTTCAGGCGGTCTTCTTGAGGTGCGCAAACTTGTTGCGGAACTTCTCGACACGGCCGCCGAGGTTGTCCACGCTCTTCTGCGTGCCGGTGTAGAAGGGGTGCGTCTCGCTGGTGGTTTCCAGCTTGATGAGCGGCAGCTCGCGGCCGTCTTCGAGCTTGATCGTCTCGCGCGTCGGGGCGCAGGAGCGCGTGACGAACTTGAAGCCGTTGGAAAGGTCCTGGAAGCAGACCTCGCGGTAGTTCGGGTGGATGCCGTCTTTCATCAGATGCCTCTTTGCTGTTCGGGAGCCACGTTGCACCGCGCAACGCACTTGCCGGGGGCTGATTCGCCTGGATGGCGAAAAACCCAGGATTGTAGACCAGCGCGCGGGCTCAGCCGCCGCGCCGCATCATGTCGAAGAAGTCGAGGTTGTTCTTGCTCTGCTTCATCTTGTCGAGCACGAACTCCATCGCCTCGATCTCGTCCATGTTGTAGAGCAGCTTGCGCAGGATCCAGCTCTTCTGAAGGATCTCGGGCTTGAGCAGCAGCTCTTCGCGGCGCGTGCCGCTCTTGTTGATCAGGATGGACGGGTAGACGCGCTTCTCGGCCATGCGGCGGTCGAGGTGAATTTCGCAGTTGCCGGTGCCCTTGAACTCTTCGTAGATGACCTCGTCCATCTTCGAGCCGGTGTCGATGAGCGCCGTGCCGATGATGGTGAGGCTGCCGCCTTCTTCCACGTTGCGCGCGGCGCCGAAGAAGCGCTTGGGGCGCTGCAGCGCGTTGGCGTCGACACCGCCCGTGAGCACCTTGCCGCTGCTGGGCAGCACGTTGTTGTAGGCCCGGGCCAGACGCGTGATGCTGTCGAGCAGGATGACGACGTCCTTCTTCAGCTCGACCAGGCGCTTGGCGCGCTCGATCACCATCTCGGCCACCTGCACGTGGCGGGCGGCGGGTTCGTCGAAGGTGGAGCTGATGACCTCGCCGCGCACGCCGCGCACCATCTCGGTCACTTCCTCGGGCCGCTCGTCGACCAGCAGCACGATCAGGTGCACCTCGGGGTGGTTGGCCACCAGCGCGTGGGCGATCTGCTTCATCATGACCGTCTTGCCGGTCTTGGGCTGGGCCACCAGCAGCGCGCGCTGGCCTTTGCCGATGGGCGCGATGAGGTCGATGATGCGGCTGGTGACGTTCTCTTCGCCCTTGAAGTTGTCGCGCTCGAGCTTGAACTGCTCCTTGGGAAACAAGGGCGTCAGGTTCTCGAACATGATCTTGTGCTTGCTCTCCTCGGGCGTCACGCCATTCACGCGGTCGACCTTGACCAGCGCGAAGTAACGTTCACCGTCCTTGGGCACGCGCACTTCACCTTCCACCATGTCGCCGGTGTGCAGGTTGAAGCGGCGGATCTGGCTCGGGCTCAGGTAGATGTCATCGGTGCTGGCCATGTAGCTGGCCTCGATGCTGCGCAGGAAGCCGAAGCCATCGGGCAGCACTTCGAGCACGCCGTCGCCGAAGACCTGCTCGCCGGCCTTGGCGCGCTTTTTCATGATCGCGAACATCAGCTCCTGCTTGCGCAGGCGGGCCACGTTCTCGATCTCCAGCGCCTCGCCCATCGTGATGAGCTCGGAAACGTGCTGGGCCTTCAGTTCGGACAAGTGCATGGGGCAGCACCCTTGGGGGAAGATGCGTTGCAGCCGGCTGGCCTTGCAGGGTGCAGGGCGGGCGGGGATGCGTTATCGCTGGTGGTTGGCGCCAGGTTCACGCGGCGGGCCCGGGGGGGCCGGCCATCGCCGGCATGTTCAGGGCCGGCGCATGGGCGTGGTGGCGGGACAGCTGGCGCGCCCTTGGGTCGGGCGCGGCCAGTGCCTTGAATTATAGATGACCGTCGAGGAAGGCCGTCAGCTGTGCCTTCGACAGCGCGCCCACCTTGGTGGCAGCCAGCTGGCCGCCCTTGAACAGCATCAGCGTCGGAATGCCGCGGATGCCGAACTTGCCCGGCACCTCGCGGTTCTCGTCGACGTTCATCTTCGCGATCTGCACGCGCCCTTCGTAGTCCTTCGACACGTCGTCGAGGATGGGCGCAATCATCTTGCAAGGGCCACACCACTCGGCCCAGTAGTCCACCAGCACGGGCTTGTCGGAAGCCAGCACGTCGGTGTCGAAAGAGTCGTCGGTGATGTGTTTGATCAGTTCGCTGCTCATGGGGGTCTCCAGGACCTGGGGCGGGGTGCGGGCATGGGTTGCCGCCGCTGCTATCGATTTTGTCACATCGGTCCCGCGCCAGCCGGCGGCGAAGAACTCGCTGCACCGCCGCAGAAGTGCTCGGCCTTCGCGGGCTTGTTCATGGCTTTGGCCGGGGTGCAGTCGCGGTTCAATGCACATGCCATGCCATCCGCCACTTCAGACAACCCGGCCCCGGCCCGCAGCGCCGCCGTGCGCTGGTTCGGGCGCCTGCAGCTGCTGCAGCTGCTGGGCAAGAGCGAGCGCACCATGGCCTGGCGCGTGGCCGACCCCCGCAGCGGCCAGGAACTGGTGCTGGTGCTGCCGCGCGTGCAACCCGCCGGCGCGGCCGCGATGGAGCGGTGGCAGCAGACCATCGCCCAGGCTTCGCGCCTGAACCACCCGCAGCTCGCGGCGGTGGTCGACACCGGGGTGCAGGACGGGTGGCCCTTCGTCGCCTACGACCCGCGCGACTGCGCCACCGTCAGCCAGCGCCTGCCCACACGCGGCCTGCCCGGCGCCGAGGCCGCGGCCTGGGTGACGCAGACGCTGCAGGGCCTGGCCTACGCCCACGAAGCGGGCTTAAGCCACTACGACCTGCAGCCGCACCTGCTCTTCGTCAGCGACAGCGGCCAGCTGCGCGTGGCGGGGCTCGGCGTGGCCTGCGAAATGGTGGGCGGCACCGACGGCGCCGGTACCGAGACCGGGGCCTTGCGCAACCAGCGCGATGCCGCCGAGCGCGACGTGCTGGGCTGCGGCCTGCTGCTGCACACGCTGCTGACCGGCCAGCCCGTGCTGGAGGAAGCCGACTTCGGCCGCGTCATCGCCCGCATGACGCCCCTGGGCCGTGAGATGGTGCGCCTGCCCTGGACCACCGGCCAGCCCGTGCCCGAGCCCCTGCGCGCCATCGTCAACCGCGCCACCGGGCGCCAGGAGCGCCAGCGTTACCGCAACGCCCGCACGCTGCTGCGCGCGCTGGAAGGCTGGCAGCACACCGAGGCGAACGCCGCGGGCCCGCTGGCGCTGCTGGCCGACAAGCTGCGCACGGCCGGCGTGCTGCCGGCTTCGCCCGGCGGGGCCGACCGCGCTGCGCGCGTGGCGCTGATGGAGCGCGAACGCACGATGGAGCTGGCCGAGGCCGTGCTGGAGGATCTGGCACTGTCATTCGAGTTGCTGCGCCTGGTGAATTCGGCCCAGGTGCGCGGTGCCCAGGTGTCGGGCAGCGGCCCGGTGCTGACGGTGCGCCGCGCCATCGCCATGCTGGGATTGGACGGCGTGCGGCGTGCCGCGCTGGCGCTGCGGCCCTGGCCCGGGCCGCTGGCCGAGAGCGGCGCGGGCGACCTGCAGCGCCTGATCGAACGCTGCCGCCGGGCCGCGCGCGTGGCCCTGGTGCTGCGGCCCGCGGGCTACGACGCCGAGGTGGTGTACCTCATCACTCTGCTGCAGAACCTGGGCCGCCTGGTGGTGAACTACCACTTCGCCGATGAAGCGCAGCAGATCCGCAAACTGATGCAGCCCGCGCCCTCGCCGCGCGAAGGCGAGCCCGAGGACCCGGGCATGAGCGAAGAAAGCGCGGCATTTGCGGTGCTGGGCGTGGACATCGAAGCCATCGGCGCGGCCGTGGCGCGGCATTGGAGCCTGGACGACAGCGTGCTGGCCATGGTGCGCCGGCAGCCGCTGGGCACCAACCCGCACACGCCTTCCAACGACGACGAGGTGCTGCGCCTGCTGGCCAGCTGCGGCAACGAGGCGGTGGACGCCCTGGCCCAGCCGGCGCCGCGCGTCGTGGCTGCGCTGACGCGCGTGGTCTCGCGCTATGGCCGCCTCTTCAACTTCGGCCTGCGCGAGCTGCAGGCCGCCCTGCAGGCCCAGGCCACCAGCGCGCTGGGTGTGCAGGAGAACCCGGCCCCGCCCGCCGCCACCGAACCCGCACCGCTGCAGAAGGCCGCACGTTGAGCGCCCCCGCCCAGACCGGCGCCGGCTACGGCAGCCTGGCGCGTTTCGAACTGCTGCGTGAGCTGGGGCGTGGCGCCCAGGCGCGAGTCTGGCTGGCCCATGACCCCCGGCTCGACCGCGAAGTGGCGCTGAAGCTGCTGGATGCCGACGCCGACTCCGACGCCGTGAGTGAATGGCTGCACGAGGCGCGCGCCGTCAGCCGCCTGAGCCACCCCAACATCGTGCCCGTGTTCGAGGCCGATGAAGAAGACGGCCAGCCCTACCTCGTCTTCGAGTACGTGGAAGGCCCCACGCTGTCGCAGGCGCGCCGCGGGCAGCCGCCGATGCCGGCACGCCAGGCGGCCGAGCTGATGATCGGCGTGCTGGACGCCTTGGCGGCCGCGCATGAACAAGGCATCGTGCACCGCGACCTGAAGCCTTCGAACATCCTGCTGGGCAGCGATGGCCGCGCGCGCGTGATGGACTTCGGCATCGCCGCGCGCGTGGCGCCCCCGCGCCGCGCCGCCGGCCGCCGCGGTGCCGCACCGCAGGCCCCCAACGCGGCCGACGGCCGCATCATGGGCACGCCCGGCTACATCTCGCCCGAGGCGGCGCGGGGCGAAGCGCCGATGCCGGCCATGGACGTGTTCGCGGCGGGCGTCATGCTGGGCGAACTGCTGGCCGGCGCGCCGCTGATGCGCGAGATCGACCCCTATCGCGCCGTCGAGCGCGTACAGCGCGAAGACCTGATGCTGCCGGAGACCGCCAAGGTCGACGCCACGCTGCGCGGCATCGTGCAACGGGCCATCACGCGCGACATCGCCGCGCGCTACGACAGCGCGCGTTCGATGCAGACCGCCCTGAAGGCCTGGCTGCAGCCCGAAGGCACGGCCGAGCCCGAAGCCGGCAGCAGCCACGCCACGCTGGAGTTCCTGCTGCGGCGCATGCGCCACAAGACCGACTTCCCGGCGCTGGGTTCGAGCATCGTGCGCATCCAGAAGGTGGCCACGTCCGAGACCGATTCGGTGAAGAACCTCACCGACGAGATCCTCAAGGACGTGGCGCTCACCAACAAGCTGCTGCGCATGGTGAACACGGCACAGTTCTCGGCCGCAGCCGGGGGCGGCATAGCCACCGTCTCGCGCGCCGTGGCGCTGGTGGGTTTCGCGGGCATCCGCAACATGGCGCTGTCGGTCGTGCTGCTGGAGCACATGAACGACAAGGCCCATGCCGCCTTGCTGAAAGAGGAATTCCTGCGCGCCCTGATGGCCGGCACCCTGGCCGACCACCTGACCACCACCGCCCGCGAAGGCGAAGAAGCCTTCATCGGCACGATGTTCCAGAACCTGGGCCGCCTGCTGACCGAGTGCTACCTGCCCGACGAAGCGGTGCAGATACGCCAGGCCCTGCGCGGCGACCTGACCTCCGCCGCCTCGCACGCGGCGCGCGAGGCGGCTGCGCGGCGCGTGCTGGGCCTGAGCCTGAACGAGCTGGGCGCCGGGGTGGCCAAGGCCTGGGGCCTGCCCGAATCGCTGCAGCAGGTGATGCAGGCGCCCGAAACCCAGGCGCCGCTGCGGCCGGTGGAGCGCGGCACCGAACGCCAGCGCTGGCTGGCACGCGCGGCCAATGCGATGTCAGACGCCATGCTGGGCAGCGACGGCGAAGCCCAGGCCACGGCCTTGCTGCGCGCCGCCGAGATGTACGGTCCCACACTGGGCCTGAGCCCGCGCGACATGGTGAACGCTGCTTTCGCCACGCGCACGAACCTGAACGAACTGGCGCAGGCCATGAACGTGCACGTGGCCGCTGGTGCGCCGGCCCGCCGACTGCTGGAAGCCACGGCGGCGCCCGGCACCGCCGACGCCTTGCACCTGCAGGGCAGCGACGCCCCCACGCTGGTGGCGGCCGGTGGCGGCGACGGCGCGCGTGAGGTGCTCAGCCGCAGCCTGGACGAGGTGCGCGCCGCGCTGGCCTCGAAATCGATGCGCCTGACCGACGTGCTGCCGGTGGTCTTGAGCGCCATGCACAAGGCGATGGACTTCCGACGCGTGGTACTGTGCCTGCGTGAGCCGGGTTATGCCCGCCTGGTGGGCCGCGTCGGTCTCGGAGAAGAAGCCTCGGCCCTGTGCCCGGTCTTCCGCATCCAGCCTGACGCCAGCGCCACCACCGACCTCTTCGGCGTGCTGTGCGCCAAGGGTGCCGACCTGCTGGTCAGCGATGCCAAGGCCGTGGCCAGCCGGCTGCCGGCCTGGTACCGCCAGAAGGTGAATGCGCCCACCTTCCTGCTGATGCCGCTGATGCTGAAGGGCCAGCCCATCGGCCTGATCTACGCCGACAAGGCCCAGGCGGGCAGCATCGTCATCGGCGAGGCCGAACTCGGCCTGCTGCGTGCCCTGCGCGACCAGGCGACGGCGGCCTTTGCCAAGGGCCAGGCCTGAGCGACCGCAAGGGTTCGCGGGGGCTTGATGGGGATGGTGTGGGAGTGAGGGCCTGCGGGAGCCGCAGGGTGCCGAGCCTGACCCCGGCACTGGTTGCAACGCTAAGGGCTGCTTGGTTCCCCACCTGACCCGGTTGGGCGCGCTTCCATGCGGGGAGGCCCGGCGGATGCATTGTAGGCGAGGCGCCCACTGCGCTGGCGCGGCCGACGGGCCGCAGCCCTTCAGCGCAGTTGCAGAGATTCACCGCTGAAGCGCACGCCCAGCGGTTCGATGATCAGCTGCTTCTCGCCGGTTTCCACCGCACCCGCCACCCAGGCCGGCACGCCTGCGGCCTGCGCCACTTCCACGCAGCGCTGTGCGGCTTCGGCCGGCACGAAGAGCGCGAAGCCCGCACCCATGTTCAGCGTGCCATAGGCCTCTTCGGCGTCATGCCCGGCTTGTTCGGCAATGAAGCGCAGCACGGGCGGCACGGGCGGCACGGTGTGGATGCGGTAAGTCAGCGCCTTGGCGTGGCGCAGCAGCTTGCGCCAGCCGTGGCCGGTGATGTTGGCGGCGTAGTGCACCGGCACGCCCGCGGCCCACAGCGCCTCGGTCACCGGCGAGTACAGCGTGGTGGGGGCGAGCAGCGCTTCGCCATAACCCAGGCCGGGTTCGATCTCGGTCAGGTAACCGTGCGGCAGGCGCTCGGCCAGCTTGCGCGCCAGGCTCAGGCCGTTGGCATGGATGCCGCTGCTGGCCAGCAGCACGATGGCGTCGCCGGGCCCGAGTTGTTCGCCCAGCGTGAGGCGGGGCTTGGGGTTCACCAGCCCCGTGCACGAGGCCGCCAGGTCGATGCGCCCGGCTTCCACGATGCCGGCCAGCGCGGGCGTCTCGCCGCCGCCCCAGGCCACGCGGCACACGTCGCAGGCTGCTTTCCAGCCTTCCACCAGCGCGCCGGCCCGTTGCGCGTCGGTGAACCACTCGCTGCCGCCGGCTGCCCAGTAGGCCTGCACCACCAGCGGCGTGGCGCCCACGGTGATGAGGTCGTTCACCGCCATCGCGATGGTGTCTTGCGCAATGCCTGCGAAGTAGCTGCGGCCGGTGAGGCGCTGCATCTCGTCGGCCACCAGCGTCTTCGTGCCCAGGCATTCGACGATGCTGGCCAGGTAGAACGGCCCCACGTCCACGACATAGGCCGATTCCCCGCGGGAAGCCGCCACCTCGCCGAAGCCGTGGCCTGCCAGGTGGCCGGCGGTGCTGGCGGCGGCGCGCTGCGCGGCCACCTTCAGCGGGTCGATGAGGTCGTACTGGACGCCGGCCTGTTCGTAGCTCAGCGGGGCCGGGTGCGGGGTGGGGCTGGAAGGGCTCATGGTGCGATTATCCCCGGGGGCTGCCGCCTAGAATGAAGCCATGGCCTACGTCGTTCTCGCCCGCAAGTACCGCCCGCGCAGCTTCGCGCAGATGGTGGGGCAAGAGCATGTCGTGCAGGCGCTCAGCAATGCGCTCACGCAAGGCCGGCTGCACCATGCCTACCTCTTCACCGGCACGCGCGGCATCGGCAAGACCACGGTCAGCCGCATCCTCGCCAAGAGCCTGAACTGCACCGGGCCCGACGGGCAGGGCGGCATCACCGCCGAACCCTGCGGCGTGTGCCAGGCCTGCACCGAGATCGACGCCGACCGCTACCTCGACTACATCGAGATGGACGCCGCCAGCAACGGCGGCAAGGACGAGATCAAGGACCTCATCGAGCGCGCGGCCTACAAGCCCGGCATCGGCCGCTTCAAGGTCTTCATGATCGACGAGGCCCACCAGCTCAGCAAGGACGCCTTCAACGCGTTGCTCAAGACGCTGGAAGAGCCGCCCGAGTATCTAAAGTTCGTGCTGGCCACCACCGACCCCGAGAAGGTGCTGCCTACGGTGCTGAGCCGCTGCCTGCAGTTCAACCTGCGGCCGATGGCGCCGCAGACGGTGCGTGAACACCTGCAGCGCGTGCTGGAAGCCGAGAACGTGCCTGCCGATGCCGGCGCCTTGCGCCTGCTGGGCCGCGCCGCCCGCGGCAGCATGCGCGACGGGCTGTCGCTCACCGACCAGGCCATCGCCTACGGCGGCGGCCAGCTGCAGGAAGACGTGGTGCGCGCCATGCTGGGCAGCGTGGACCGCGGCCATGCGCGCACGCTGGTGCAGGCCCTGGCAGCGCGCGACGGCACGGCCGTGCTGGCCGCCGTGGACGCGCTGCGCCAGGCCGGCCTCAGCGCCGCCGGCACGCTGGAAGAGATGGCCTTGCTGCTGCAGCAGATGGCCGTGCAGCAGGTGGTGCCCGGCGCGCTGGACGAACAAGACCCCGACACCGAAGACGCCCGCCTGCTCGCCGGCAGCCTGGCGGCCGACGAGACGCAGTTGCTCTACAGCATGGTGCTGCACGGGCGCGAAGAGCTGGGCCTGATGAGCGACGAGTACGGCGCGCTCACCATGGTGCTGCTGCGTTTCCTGGCCTTTCCATCGTCAGCCCCGGTCTCTGCGGTTGCGCCACCCCGGCGTGACCCCGCCCGAACGGCGCCGCTGCGCGCACCTGCACCGCCTGCGGCGGTGGTGCCACTGCCGACCGCAGCACCCGCACCCGCACCCGCACCCGCACCCGCACCGCCCACCACGAAGCCAGCCCCCGCTGCCGAACAGCCGGCACCGTGGGACGTGGCACCGCCGGCGCCAGCGCCGCGTGCGGCCGAGCCCACCGGCCCCTGGGCCGACCGCTGGTATGCCCTGGTGAAGCCGCTGTGCGATGGCGGCACGCTCACCGCGCTGGCGCGCGAGCTGGCCTTGCAGGCCGGCCTGGAAAGCGTGGACGACAGCACCCAGCCGCCCACCTGGCAGTTGCGCGTGGAACGCGAAACGCTGCGCAACCCGGCCTTGCGCGACAAGCTGGCCGCGGCGCTGGTCAACGCCCTGGGCCATGCCGTGCAGCTGGAACTGCTGCCCGGCGCGCCGCAGGACAGCCCGGCCCGGCGCGATGCCGCCGAACGCCAGCGCCGCCAGGCTGCGGCCGAAGCCGCCATCCATGCCGACCCGGTGGTGCGCGAACTGCTCTCGCAGTTCAAGACCGCGCGCCTGGTGCCGGGCTCGATCCAACCCCATTCGAACGAAGGAAGCACACCATGATGAAGGGCCAACTTGCCGGCTTGATGAAACAGGCCCAGGCCATGCAGGACAACATGAAGAAGGCGCAGGAGGAACTGGCGCTGATCGAGGTGGAAGGCCAGAGCGGCGCCGGCCTCGTGAAGGTGACCATGACCTGCAAGCACGACGTCAAGCGCGTGGCCATCGACCCCACCCTGCTCGCCGACGACAAGGACATGCTGGAAGACCTGGTGGCCGCTGCCTTCAACGCCGCCGTACGCCGCGCCGAAGAGGTGAGCGCCGAGAAGATGGGCAAGCTCACCGCTGGCATGCCCTTGCCGCCCGGCATGAAGTTCCCCTTCTGAGGTGATGGCCGAACGTGCGCTCGAAGCGCTGATCGATGCCTTGCGCCGGCTGCCCGGCGTGGGCGTGAAATCGGCGCAGCGCATGGCTTTCCACCTGCTGCAGCACGACCGCGATGGCGCGCGCCGGCTGGCCACCGCGCTGGGCGACGCCGTGCAGCGCATGCGCCATTGCCAGCGCTGCCACACCTTCACCGAGGCCGAGGTCTGCAGCACCTGCGAAGACCCGCGCCGCGATGCGCGGCTGCTATGTGTAGTGGAAACGCCGGCCGACCAGGCGGCGCTGGAGCGCAGCGGCAGCTACAAGGGCCTGTACTTCGTGCTGATGGGCCGCATCAGCCCGCTGGACGGCGTGGGTGCCGGCGACATCGGCGCCGAACGCTTGCTGGCGCGTGCGGCCGATGGCGTGGTGGAAGAGGTCATCCTCGCCACCGGCTTCACGGCTGAAGGCGAGGTGACAGCGCACGCGCTCTCGCAGGCCTTGAAGGCCCGCGGCCTGCGGGTCACGCGGCTGGCGCGTGGGGTGCCGGCGGGCAGCGAGCTGGAATACGTGGATCTCTCGACCATCGCGCATGCAATGGGCGACCGGCGCTGACCCATCGCGCATGCGATAGGCTGCCGGCGCTGACGCAGCGCTTCAGTCGGCAACCGCCGCCCGGTAGGCATGCCAGCTGGCATGCCCCACCACCGGCCCCACCACCAGCAGCCCGGCGAACCAGGGCAGCAGCGCGGCGAACACCAGGCCGGCCACGAGCAGGGCCCACCAGAACATCACCCCGGTTTGCGTGAGCACCAGGCGCAGGCTGGTGAGGCCGGCGGTGATGGCGTCGGTCTGGCGGTGCAGGATCATGGGCATGCTGATTACGCTGATGGCGTAGATGAGCGTGGCGAACACCGCCCCCACGGCCGCCCAGGCGATGATGAAGCTGAGGTTCTCGGGGTCGAGCAGCGCACGCAGCGAGCCCTTGAAATCGGGCATGCCGTCGAAGCTGACGGCAAACACCACCAGCGTGGCGCGGCCCCACAGCATCTCCAGCACCAGCAGCACGAAGCCGAAGATGGCCAGCTGCCCGGTGCGCGTGTCCCAGGCCAGCAGCGAATCACCCAGGTCGGGCTTCTGGCCGGCCTCCAGCCGCTGGCTCACGCGGTACAGGCCCAGGCACAGGAAGGGGCCCATCAGCAGAAAACCCGCCGACAGCGCCAGTGTGTAGGCCGGCGCGTTTTCGTAGACCTTCAGCAGCGCCCAGCCCATCACCATGAAGCAGCCGCCGTAGAAGAGGCCGATGCCCGGGGCACGGATGAAATCGCGCCAGCCCAGGGCCAGCCAGCGCAGTGGGTCGCCGAAGTGCAGCGGGTTCAGGCGCAGCGGGGCAGGGCTGCCAGGCTCGGTGGAGGGTGGGGCCGGCGTGTCCATGCCGCGCATTGGGCGCCACCAGCGGCACGCTGGCAATCGGGGCCAGCCTGAGTAGTTCCTGCGCCGCTCAGCGCCCGCGCTTGACGCGCAGGATCTCGTCCAGGATCAGGCAGATGGCGCCCAGCGTGATGGCGCTGTCGGCGATGTTGAAGCTGGGGAAGAAGCCGCCGCGGAAGATGGGCTCCAGCAGGCTGAAACGGAACTGCAGGAAGTCGACCACATAGCCGTGGATGAGTCGGTCGATCACGTTGCCCAAGGCGCCGCCCATGATCATGCTGACGGCGAAGCAGAACAGCTTCTGCGTCGGGTGGTTGCGGATCATCCAGACGATGAAGCCCGAGACCACCAGCCCCAGCACGGTGAAGAACCAGCGCTGCCAGCCCGAGGCATCGGCCAGGAAGCTGAAGGCCGCGCCCGGGTTGTGCGCGCGCACGAGGTTGAAGTAGCTGGTGACCGGCCGCACGTCGCCCAGTTGGAACCAGCCGACGATGAGCGTCTTCGTCACCTGGTCGGCCAGGATGACGATGGCGGCCAGGCCCAGCCACATCCAGAGGCTGGGACCGCCCGATGAACCACGAGCTGCCATGTTCAGGCCACCGTCCGGCTTTCGCCGGCGCCATGCAGGTTGCGGGTGCAGCGGCCGCACAGCGTGGGGTGGGCCGGGTCGTGGCCCACGTCTTCGCGCCAGTGCCAGCAGCGTTCGCACTTGGTGTGCGTGCTGGCGGCGACCTGCGCCGCCCAGGCCTCGCCGGCCACCAGGCGCACGGCCGAGGTGATGAAGACGAACTTCAGGTCTTCGCCCAGGCTGGCCAGCAGCGCATGGTCTTGCGGTGGCGCGGTGATCTGCACCTCGGCCTGCAGCGATGAGCCCACGCCGCCGGCGCTGCGCAGGGCCTCGATCTCCTTGTTCACGCCGTCGCGCAGCTCGCGGATGCGGCCCCACTTGGCCAGCAGCGCGGCATCGGCTTCGGGCAAGGTCCAGTAGGTCTGCGTGAAGATGCTCTCGGCTGGCCCGTGGCCGCCGTCGAACAGCTTCCAGGCTTCTTCGGCGGTGAAGCTCAGGAAGGGCGCCATCCAGCGCAGCATGCTGTGCGTGATGTGCCAGAGCGCCGTCTGCGCACTGCGCCGCGCGTGGCTGCCGGCGGCGGTGGTGTAGAGGCGGTCTTTCAGCACGTCCAGGTAGAAGGCGCCCAGGTCTTCGCTGCAGAAGACCTGCAGCTTGGCCACCACGGGGTGGAATTCATACACCTCGTAATGCGCCAGCACCTCGGCCTGCAGCTGCGCGGTGCGCGCCAGCGCGTAGCGGTCGATCTCCAGCATCTCGGCCACGGGCACGGCCTGGGTGGCGGCGTCGAAATCGCTGGTGTTGGCCAGCAGGAAGCGCAGCGTGTTGCGGATGCGGCGGTAGCTGTCCACCACGCGGGCCAGGATGGTGTCGTCGATGGAGAGGTCGCCGGAGTAGTCGGTGGCGGCCGCCCACAGGCGGATGATCTCGGCACCCAGGGTGCCGGTGATCTTGCGCATCTCGATGAAGTTGCCCAGGCTCTTGCTCATCTTGCGGCCCTGGCCGTCGACGGTGAAGCCGTGGGTGAGCAGGCCGCGGTAGGGAGCGCGGCCTTCCAGCGCGCAGCCGATGAGCAGCGCGCTGTGGAACCAGCCGCGGTGCTGGTCGTGGCCTTCGAGGTAGAGGTCGGCCTCGGGGCCGGTGGCGTGGCGGCCTTCAGGGTGTGACCCGCGCAGCACATGGCTGAAGGTGCTGCCACTGTCGAACCACACGTCCAGGATGTCCTGGCTCTTGGTGTAGTCGGCTGCAGCCTCGCCCAGCCAATCAGCCGGGTCGAGCTGGCTCCAGGCTTCCACGCCGCCGGCTTCCACCAGGGCCGCGGCGCGGTCCATCAGCGACAGCGTGTCAGGGTGCAACTCGCCCGTCACCTTGTGCAGGAAGAAGGGCAGCGGCACGCCCCAGCTGCGCTGGCGGCTGATGCACCAGTCGGGGCGGTTGGCGATCATGTCGCGCAGGCGGGCGCGGCCGTTCTCGGGGTAGAACTTCGTGGCGTCGATGGCGGCCAGCGCCGTCTGGCGCAGCGTGCCGGGCGCCTTGTCGACCGTGCACACGCCTTGGCCCTCGTCCATGCGCACGAACCACTGCGCCGCGGCGCGGTAGATCACCGGCGTCTTGTGGCGCCAGCAGTGCGGGTAGCTGTGCTGGAACTCTGAAGTGGCCAGCAGGCGGCCGGCGTCCTGCAGCGCCTGCACGATCACCGGGTTGGCCTTCCAGATGTGCAGGCCGCCGAAGAGCGGCAGCTCGGCCTCGTAGACGCCCGAGCCCTGCACGGGGTTCAGGATCTCGTCGGCCTTCATGCCATGGGCTAGGCAGGACTGGAAGTCTTCCAGGCCGTAGGCGGGCGAGCTGTGCACCAGGCCCGTGCCGTCGTCGGCCGTGGCGTAGTCGGCCAGGTACACCGGCGAGAGCCGGTCATAGCCCGGGTGCACGTGCGCCAGCGGGTGGCGGAAGTTCAGGCCGCCGAGCTTTTCACCCAGCGTGGTGGCCAGCACGGTACCCGCCAGGCCATAGCGCGCCAGGCACTTTTCCACCAGCGCTTCGGCCAGCACGAGCAGGCCGCGCGGCGTGTCCACCAGCGCATAAACCAGCGCCGGGTTCAGATTCAGCGCCTGGTTGGCCGGCAGCGTCCAGGGCGTGGTGGTCCAGATGACGGCGTAGGCTTCCTTCTGCAGCGCGGGCAGGCCGAAGGCCGCCGCCAGCTTGGCTGGTTCGGCACTGAGGAAGGCCACGTCGACCATCGGGCTCTTCTTGTCGGCGTACTCGATCTCGAATTCGGCCAGCGAACTGCCGCAGTCGAAGCACCAGTACACCGGCTTGCTGCCGCGGTAGACGTAGCCGCGCTCCATCAGCCGCTTCAGCACGCGGATCTCGCCGGCTTCGTTGGCCGGGTCCATGGTGCGGTAGGGGTGGGCCCAGTCGCCCAGCACGCCCAGGCGCTGGAAATCGGCCTTCTGCTGGGCGATCTGCTCGGTGGCGTAGGCGCGGCTCAGGGCCTGCACCTTTTCGCGCGGCAGGCCGCGGCCATGGGTCTTTTCGATCTGGTTTTCGATGGGCAGGCCGTGGCAGTCCCAGCCCGGCACGTAGTGGGCGTCGAAGCCGGCCAGCTGCTTGCTCTTCACCACCATGTCTTTCAGCACCTTGCCGAAGCCGTGGCCGATGTGCAGCGTGCCGTTGGCATAAGGCGGGCCGTCGTGCAGCACGAACAGGGGTGCGCCCTGCCGTGCCGCACGCAGGCGCTGGTACAGGCCGCCGTCGGGCGTGTTCTCGTTCCAGCTCTGCACCCAGGCCGGCTCGCGCTTGGGCAGGTCGCCGCGCATCGGGAAGGGCGTGTCGGGCAGGTTCAGGGTGCTGCGGGTGTCGGGGGTGGTGCTCATGGCTTGAAGGCTCGGCAGAAGCCGCTGCGAAAAGGGCGGCCGGGGTGGCATTCGGGGCGTTCAGGCTGGAACCGCGGCCCGCCGGCAGGGCGGGCGGGCGCGCACCGGGGTGCGCAGCGGGCCAGCTTCAGCGGGCCGAGCGAATAATTCGGTCGCGCGTGGCCTGGCGGCGCGTGGCCGCTTGCCAGCGCAGCAGGCCGGCGTCTGAGGGAAGGGCTGACAGAGCGCGCATGACGGTCGATTTTAGACCCGGGTCTCGCCCGCAGCCCGCCACCAGGCGCGCGCGGCCTCGGTGTCGCGCGCAATGCCCTCTTGCAAGGCAGCCAGCCCGTCGTACTTCAGCTCGTCGTGCAGCTTGTGCAGCAGCTCCACGCGCAGCAGCCGGCCGTAGCCGCCGTTCAGCCCCAGTGTTTCGGGCCAGTGCAGGCAGTGCACTTCCAGCAGCACGCGGCCGGCGTCTTCCACCGTGGGGCGCACACCCAGGCTGGCCACGCCGGGCAGGGTGCCTTCACCGGGGCCGCCCGGGCCGCCCAGCCCATGCACACGCACGACGAAGATGCCGCTGGCCGCCGGCCGTGCATGTGCGAAGAGCAGGTTCAGGGTGCGGAAGCCCAGGTCGCGGCCCAGCTTGCGGCCGTGCAGCACGTGGCCGCTGATGCTGTAAGGCCGGCCCAGCAGGGCTTCGGCCTGGGCCATGTCGCCGCGCGCCAGCGCCTCGCGCACGGCCGAGCTGGAGACCCGCAGGCCGTGCACCTCGTAGCTGTTCATGCGCGCCACGTCGAAACCCGCTGCCGTGCCGGCGGCGTCCAGCATCGCGTAGTTGCCGGCGCGCTTGGCGCCGAAGTTGAAGTCGTCACCTACCAGCACGTACTTCGCGCGCAGGCCTTCGCGCAGCACGTCGTCGATGAAGGCCTGCGGCGGCATGGCGGCGAAGGCTTCGTTGAAGGGCAGCACCACCACCTCGTCGACACCGCAGCGCTGCAGCTCGCAAAGCTTGTCGCGCAGCGTGCCGATGCGCGCCGGCGCAGCTTCGGGCTTGCCGGCCTTGCGCGCGAAGTGGTCGCGCGGGTGCGGCTCGAAAGTCATCACGCAGCTGGGCAGGCTGCGGTGGCGGGCTTCGTTCGTCAGCAGCGCCAGCATGGCCTGGTGGCCGCGGTGCACGCCGTCGAAATTGCCGATGGTGACGGCGCAGCCGGCGGTGCCGGGGCGGCGCCAGCCGCGTTGGATCTGCATGAAAAGCCCGTTGGATGAGCGTCCGATTATCCCGGCAGCCCGAGCAGCCGACGGTACAGCGCCAGGTAGGCCGCCGCCGCGGTGTCCCAGTTGAACTGCGCGGCGTGGGCTTGCACCGCCAAGGCGCGGCCGGGCTCGGCGTGGCGGGCCATGCCCTGTTGCACCACGGCCTTCATCGCGGCGGGCTCGAAGCTGTCGAAGTAGCTGGCGGCCTCGCCGCCGATCTCGGGCAGGCAGGTGCGCCGCGCCAGGAAGACGGGCTTGCCGAAGTGCATGGCTTCGATGGGCGGCAGGCCGAAGCCTTCGGTCAGCGACGGGAACAGGAAGCCGCTGCAGTTGGCATAGGCCCAGGCCTTCTGTGCATCGCTGATGCCCAGGTGGAACTGCACGTTGGGCTGGCGGTTGGCGGCCTTCAGCGCCTTGGCGTCGTCGCTGGGCGGGCCGCACATCACGAAGCTCATCTCGGGCCACTCGCGCGCCAGGTCCAGCACCGCCTGCGGGTTCTTGCTGGGCGACATGCGGCTCAGGTGATGGAGGAACGGGCGCTCGGCCTGCTCGGCCCAGCCCGGCAGCGGTGCGCGTTCGGCGGCGACGAAGCTGCGCGCGCCGTTGTAGATCACATCCAGGGGCCCGGCCCAGCCGAGTTCGCGCTTCACGTCGCCCGCGGTGTGCTGGCTGATGGCCACCACGTGGTCGGTGCGCGCCATCAGCTTGAGCGTGCGGCGGTGGTGGCGCCAGCGCGAGTAGGCATTGCGGCCGTAGAGGTAGTTGAGGTCGTGCACCGTCACCAGGCGCGTGCCGCCCGCTGCCATTTGCGGCGGCAAGTTCTTGTTCAGCTGGTGCAGGCTGTGCCACAGCGCGAAAGACTCGGGTTGCACGTGGCGCAGGCGCTGCCAGCGATTCACGGCGATGTAGGCCACTTCGTTGCCGAACAGTCCGAACAGCTTCTCGCGCAGGTGGAAGTGCAGCCGGATGCCGTACTGCGCGCGCCAGGCCGGTGCCACCGCGGCGAGGCGCGTGCCGATCTGCAAGGCGAACTCGCCCAGCCCGTCGTGCAGCGCGCCGATGTTGCCCAGGCTGATGCCGATGTGGCGTTCTTTCATCGGCGGGCATTGTGCCGGCAGCCGGCACTGGCAAGCGGGCCGGCACAATGCGCCGCCA
>LJHT01000041.1 GCA_001295905.1 beta proteobacterium AAP51
CTGGCTGGCGCGGCGCTGGCCGCGCCCTGGCCCGCGCGCGCCACGCCGCCTGTGCCGCCCGTGCCGAAAGACCCGCGCCCAGCGCTCCCCTGGGCCTGGCGCAGCCGCTTCACCGAGGGCCTGGCCGACTGGCCGGGCCGCGGTGCGGTCTGGGGCGCGCAGAACCAGCAGTTCCTGCCCGCGCAGGGGGTGCCAGGGCGGCTGCTGCGCGTGGCCCTGCAGCGCGGCGGCATCGACCCGGGCTCTATGCGCCAGCGCGGCCTGCCGCCTTCGGGCACCGGCTTCAAGGCCCGCGTGCTGGCGGCTGGCAGCGACGCCGCCACACTGCGCTACCGCCTGCGTTTCGACGAGCACTTCGAGTTCGTGCGCGGGGGCAAGCTGCCAGGCCTGTTCGGCGGGCTGGGCCCTTCGGGCGGCCAGGTGCCCAACGGGTATGACGGCTTCTCGCTGCGTCTGATGTGGCGCGAACGTGGCCTGGGCGAGGTCTACGCCTACCTGCCCACCAGCCGCGTGCATGGCACCTCGCTGCTGGCCGGGCGCTTCGGCTTCGTGCCGGGGCGCTGGCACGAGGTGGTGCAGTCCGTGCGCCTCAACACCCCGGGGCAGGACGACGGCCTGCTGGCGCTGTGGCTCGACGGCGTTCTGGTGGGCAGCCTGCTGAACCTGCGCCTGCGCGACACGCCGGCCCTGCAACTGGAAGGCGTGTTCTTCGACGTCTTCTTCGGCGGCAACGACGACAGCTGGGCGGCGCGCGCCGACACCCACATCGACTTCGCCGATTTCGCCCTGGCCACCGACGCCCGAGGACCACGATGAGTACCCCCGCCCGCCCCGCACCCACCCCCGGCCCGGCGCCGCGCCTGAGCGGCCGGCGTGCGGCCTTGATCGAGCAGGGCCTGGTGTCCGGCGCCAGCTTCGTGGTCTTCCTGTGGCTGGCCCGCGGGCTGACGCCCGAGGCCTGGGGCAGCTTCGGGCTGGCCTATGCCTTGGTGCTGTTTGCGCAGGGCTTCCAGCGCGCGCTGGTGACCTTGCCCATGATCAGCTTCGGCAACGGGCCGGCCGCCCCCACGGCGGGCGACTTTCCCGGCCGCACCGCCTGGGCAGCGGCCAATGCCAGCGTGGCCGGCACGGCCGCGATGATGCTGGCACTGGCCGCCGGCCTGGCCTTCTGGGCCAGCGCGGCCTGGGGCCTGGCTGCGTGGGTGGCGCAGGCCCTGGCCATGGCCGCCGTGATGATGCTGCCGGCCATGGCCCACGAGTTCGCGCGCCGCGCGGCGGTGCAGGCGCAGCAGATGGGCCTGCTGGCTGCCATGGGCGCGGTGTTCGCCGCCGTGCTGCTGGGCCTGGCCTTCGTGCCCTGGCCTCTGGCTTGGCAAGCCTCGCAGGCCTGGCATCCGGCGCTGGCCCTGGCCCTGGCATGGACGGCCTCGGCCGCCTTGCCGGTGCTGACCCGCCGCCATGCCCCGCTGGCCTGGCCGGGCCGGCCGCCGGAGCGGAAAGGCTACGCCCGCTTCGGCGGCTGGGCCTTGGGCAGCCATCTCGCCTACAGCGGCTACAACTTCGGCGTGCAGGCGCTGCTGGGCGCGCTGGCCGGCCCCGCGGCCCTGGGCGCCTTCCATGCCTGCCGGGCGCTGGTGCAGCCCGTCAGCACCCTGCAGGCGGCGCTGGACAGCATCGACAAGCCCCAGGCCGCCGCAGCGCTGGCGCAGGCCGGCGCGGCGGGCCTGCGCCAGCGCCTGTGGCTCAGCTTCGCCACCGTGGCCTGGCTGGCGCTGCCCTACCTGGCCTGCGTGGCCCTGGCCGCCGGGCCGCTGCTGGCGCTGGCCTACGGCGAGGTGTATGCCGGGCAAGGCACCGTGGTGCTGATGTGGTGCGTGGCGGCGGGCTGCAGCCTGCTGTCGCAGCCGCTCGAATCCGGCCTGTATGTGGCGCAGCGCACGCGGGCCTTGTTCTGGGGCCGCGTGCTGGCCGCGGCACTCAGCCTCACTGCAGCCGTGCCGCTGATCCTGCATTTCGGCGCCGCCGGTGCCCTGGCCGCCATGGCCCTGGGTTACGCCGTGGCGGCTGCCGCCAGCCTGTGCACGCTGGCGCGCCTGAAGTCCGCCCGGCCCGAGGCGCCGACTTCCCCTGTTCCTTCGACCCTGCGCTCCGACGACATGAATCCTTCCGACTTGCCAGCCACCCCCAGCGCCGCACCCTGCGCCGCCCCCCGCGCCGTTTATCTGGCCTGGGCAGCCTTCCAGCGCCGGCAGGTGTCGATGGCCGATGCCGCCGGCTTCGACTGCGTCTTCATGCCCATGGCCTACAAGGGCCGCAGCCATCTGCGGCGCGCCTGGCACTACCTGGGGCTCTTCCTGCGCACGGTGGCGGTGCTGCGCGAGCGCCGGCCGCCGGTGGCCTGGCTGCAGCTGCCGCAGATGCCGCTGCTGTGGGCGGCGCTGGTCTACCGCCTGCTGTTCGATCGCCAGGTGGTGCTGGTGGCCGACTGCCACAACGCCGTGTTCCGGCCCCCGTGGTCGCGCGTGCCGCTGGGCGTGCGGCTGCTGGCGCGCTGCGAAGCCGTGCTGGTGCACAACCGCGACATGCTCACCGCCGCGCTGGCCCTGGGCGTGCCTGCGGCGCGGCTGCGTGTGCTGGAAGACGTGCCCCCGCCCCCGCGCGAGGCCAGCCCGCCGCCGGTGCCTGCCGCCTTTGCCGGCCGGCCGCACCCCTGGCTGTTGTTCGCAGGCAGCTATGGGCACGACGAGCCCGTGGCCGAGGTGCTGCAGGCCGCGCGCGAGCTCGGCACCGGCGTGGTGGCCATCACCGGCCGCCTGAGCAATGCCGCGAAGAATGGGCACGACATCACCCAGCCGCCGCCCAACGTGGTGCTCACGGGCTACCTGCCGCTGGCGGAATTCGAGGCGCTGATGACGCATTGCGATGCCGTGCTGGCCTTCACCCGCTACGACGGCATCCAACTCAGCGTGTGCAGCGAAGCGCTGGGCTTCGGGCGCCCGCTGGTGGTGTCCGACACCCCGCTGCTGCGCGACCTCTTCGGCGCCGCTGGCGTGATGACCGACAGCGCCGACCCCGCCGCCATCGTGCGCGCGGTGCGCCAGGCCTGCGCCGAGAACACTGTTCGCGCGGCGGCCTCGCGCGCGCTGGCGCAACAGCGCCGGCAGCAATGGCAGGCCGGCCCCTTGCAGGCCTGCCTGGCGCTGCTGCGTGGCCCGGCTGGAGACGCGCGTTGAACGCCGCCACCGGCACCGGCGCAGCCTTGCGCATCACGGGCAGCGAGGCCACGGCGCGTGCCACCACGCTGCCCTGCGTGGCCATCCTGGGCCGCCTGGGCACGCCGCAGCTCGCCTGCCTGCGCAGCTGGCGGCGCCAGGGCCTGCGCTGCGTGTTCCTGCACGCCGATGCCGCGCCCTTGCCGCGCCTGGTGCAGGCGCTGCTGGGCGTGCCCTGCGTGCACCTGGGCCCGCTGCGCCTGGACGACGAAGCCTTCGTCGCCCACCTGGCCCGCGCGCTGGCGCAGGCCGGCGTGCAGGCGCTCACCTGTGTGTCCGAGCCCATCAGCGAAGCCCTGTGGGCGCGCCGGGCCGAGCTGCCCGCAGGGTTGCAGATCGTCTCGGTGCAGCCCCACCAATCGGCCACGCTGGCCTCGAAATGGCGGCAGGACGGCCTGGCCCGCGCCGCGGGGCTGGACACGCTGCCCACCTGGTGCCTGGGGCCGGGCGAGCGCGCCGAACTGCCGGCCGATGCCTACCCGGCCGTGGTGCGCCCCGACGAAGCGCGCCGCACGCTGCCGGCCTTCAAGGTGGAGGTGGTGCAGAACGCGGCCGAACTGCAGCGGCTGGTCGACCGCCTGCAGCCCGGTTCGGCCGGCGTGGTGGTGCAGCCGCTGGTGCACGGGCCCAACCTGCTGGTGCACGCCTGGCGCTCGGCCGACGAGCGTTGCGCCGGGCATGCCGCCTTCCGCGTCGACATCAAGCACCAGGGCCTCTCGGTGGTGATGCGCCCGGTGCAGGCCCCGCCCGAAGTGCTGGCAGGTTGCACCCGCATGGCCCTGGCGCTGGGCTTGACCGGGGTGTTCCACTTCGACTTCATCGAAGACGCGCGCACCGGCCGGCTGTGTTTCCTCGATCTCAACCCGCGCCTGGGGGGCTCGACCGGCAAGGCCCTGGCCGCCGGCTACGACGAGCCCCTGGCCCTGCTGGCCACGCTGGCGCCGTCGGCCTTGCCTGGCGCGCCCTTCCTGCGGCCCACGCTGCGCAGCGCTGGCGGCAAGCACCAGGCGCTGCGGGCCTTGGTGTCGGTGCTGCGCGGCCGTAGCACGGCGGCCGACTACCCTTGCCCGGCCCGCGGCCGCGCCGTGGCCGGCCTGCTGCAGTTCCTGCTGGCCGGGCGCGACGAGATCGTGAACCTCGCCGGCTGGCGTTCCGCGCTGGCCTTTGCGCTGTACCAGCTGCGGCGGCGGCTGGCCGCGCCCGCAGACGGCATGCCGCCTAGGCCATCGCCATGACCGGCCGGCGCAGCACCTGCTGGTAGTGGTTCATGCCGACGAAAGGCTCGTCGGCGTGGCGGCGCAGGAAGGCTTCCAGCATGCCCAGCGAATACGGCGTCAGCGCCTTGGGGTGGCCGATGACGACGAAGTCTTCCATGCCCAGGCGCTGGTAGTTGCGCCAGGCGGCTTCGAGGAAGCCGCTCTTCATGCCGTCCATCGACACCACGCTGGCCGTGGGCGTGAACAGCTTCCGCAGCAGGTCGGCCTTGCTCAGCGGCACGGCCTGGCCTTCGCCCAGCGCCCGGTGCCCGGGCAGCCGCAGCTTGCGGGCCGCCGCCAGCCGCCAGTACCACCACGGCGAGACGCGGTGGCTGGCGATGGGCACTTCCAGGAAGCTGCCGTCTTCCTGCGGCAGCAGGGGGTCGACCTCGAAGCGCCAGTGGCTCTCTTCGGGCGCCTGCGTGAAGTCGTAGCTTTGCGCCTCGCCTTCCTGCCGGCCGCCGGTGTAGACGGTGCTGTCGATGCGGATGCCGGCCTGCCGCAGCGGTTCGCGCAGCCGCTCGAAGGGCTGGATGCACCAGCCGCCGGCGCGAAAGGCGCAGACGCGCTGGGCGCCGGCCAGCGCGCGCAGGGCCTGGCAGCCCTCGGTCGTCATCTCGGCAATCTCTTCATCGGCGAAGGCGTGCAGGCGGTAGCGCCGCAGGTCCATCTGCCAGGACTGCCCGTCCCAGCGGGTGTCGCGCCAATGCGGGTGCAGGTGCAGCTGCAGCTCGTGGCCGGCGCTGGCCAGCGCTTCGAGCTGGCGTGCCACGCGGTAGTGCTCGGTCATCAGCGCGGCGTGGCGGGGCGCTTCCTCGCGCAGGCGCAGCAGCCACAGCGCATCGACGAAGAACACCAGGCGCACGCCGTAGCGCGTGGCCAGCCTGGCCAGCGCCTCGGTGGGCTCGATCAATGTGCGTTCGGCGCTGCCGCTGTGGGCGCCGAAGTAGATCTCGTAGTCCAGCGTGAGCGAGATGTTCACGGCTGCAGCGGCTCGTGCCCCGCGCCCGGCGCGGGGGCCGCCAGCGGCATGCGGCGCGTGCTGCGCCACTCGTGCCACATCAGGCCGAAGAAGGCCATGTCCTCGATGAAGTAGCGGCGGAACATGCGCCGTGGTTCTTGCAGGAAGCGGAAGAACCATTCCAGGCCCACCTGCTGCATCCAGCGCGGCGCGCGGCGCACCTTGCCGGCGGCGACATCGAAACTGCCGCCCACCCCCATTGCGAAGGGCACGCGCATCGTGGCCTGATGCTGGCCCAGGAAACGTTCCTTCTTCGGCGAGCTGATGGCCACGAACAGCAGGTCGGCCTGCGCCGCGGCGATGTCGGCCACCACCTGCGCTTCTTCCTCGGGCTGCCAGTAGCCGTTGCGGCAGCCGGCGAACTGCAGCGCCGGCAGCCGCGCCTGGTAGCGGGCGCGCACCTCCTCGATGACCTCCTGCGTCGCCCCCAGCAGGTAGACGCGCCAGCCCTTGGCCGCCGCGCGCACCATCAGCGCGTCGAACAGGTCGACGCCGGCCACGCGCTCCTTCAGCGGGCGGCCGAGCAGGCGCGAGGCCCACACCACCGGCATGCCGTCGACGTTGACGAGCGCGCAGTCGTTGACGATCTGCCGCAGGCCCAGGTCCTTCTGCGCCTTCACCAGCTTGTCGACGTTCACCACCACGTGCTGGTGCGGCGTGCCGCTGGCGATGAAGCCTTCCACCACCTGCAGCGTTTCTTCCATCGACAGGTTGTCGATGCCGCAGCCCATCATCTGCACACGTTGTTGCTTCATGCCATTTCTCCGGCCAGGATGTCCACGATGCGGGCGGCGGCGTTGCCGTCCCAGAGGGCAGGGCGGCGGCCGCGCTTGCCGCCGTTCTGCAGGCAGCGCTGGGCCAGGGCCTCGATGCGTTCGGGGTTGGTGCCCGCCAGCGTGTTGCTGCCTTCGTCCACGGTGATGGGGCGCTCGGTGTTCTCGCGCAGCGTCAGGCAGGGCACGCCGAGCGCGGTGGTCTCTTCCTGCAGGCCACCGCTGTCGGTGAGCACGAGGCGCGCGTCCATCCACAGGTTCAGGAAGCTCATGTAGGGCTGGGGCGGCATCAGGTGCACGCGCGGCGACAGCGCCAGCGGCAGGCGGCCGAGCCGTTCGCGCGTGCGCGGGTGCACCGGGAAGGCCAGCGGCAGGTCTTGCGAGATGCGGTTCAGCGCCTTCACCAGCCCCGCCAGCACTTCCGGCACGTCGACGTTGGAAGGGCGGTGCAGCGTGACGACGCCGTAGCGCACGCCGAGCTGGCGCTTCACGGTTTCAGAAGGCAGCGTCACTGGCGCGTACTGCGCCAGCTGCCGCGCCTGGTGCATGACGTTGTCCACCATCACGTGGCCCACGTGGAAGATGCCGCGCTCGGACGCGCCTTCGCGGCGCAGGTGCGCCAGCCCCGCGGGCTCGGTGACGAAGTGCCAGTCGCTGAGCGCGTCGGTGACGATGCGGTTGATCTCTTCAGGCATGCCGCGGTCGCCGCTGCGCAGGCCCGCTTCCACATGCGCCAGCTTCACGCCCGCCTTCTTGGCCACCACCGAGCAGGCCAGCGTGGAGTTCACGTCGCCCACCACCAGCACGGCGTCGGGGCGGTCGTTCTGGCAGTGGGTTTCGAAGGCCTGCATCACGCGGCCGGTCTGCTCGGCGTGGGTGCCGCCGCCGCAGTTGAAGTGCACGTGCGGGGGCGGGATGTCCAGCTCTTCGAAGAACACGTCGCTCATCGCGTGGTCGTAGTGCTGCCCGGTGTGCACCAGCTTCCAGTCGAGCCGGCCGTCGGCCTTCAGGGCACGCACCAGGGGCGCGATCTTCATGAAGTTCGGCCGCGCGCCGGCCACCAGATGCACGGTGGGCCGCTTGGTCGGCAAGGCGCTGGGGGCGGTGCCGAACGTGGGGGTGAATTCGGTGCTGTGCTGCATGTAGGCACAGAGGTCGCGGGGCGCGAGTTCGTACATGGGCACTCCAGAAATTTCGGGCGGCACGGCCGCTTTTCAGTAAGCGTTCGTGCCGCGCAGCACCAGCCACACGGTGCGCAGCAGGATCACGAGGTCCAGGCCCGGCGAGGCGTTGCGCAGGTAGGCCAGGTCGAAGGCCACGCGGTCCTGCATCTTTTCCAGCGTGTCGGTCTCGCCGCGGTGCCCGTTCACCTGGGCCCAGCCGGTGATGCCCGGGCGCACCTGGTGCCGCCGCATGTAGGCGGGGATGAGGGTGCGGTACATCTCGTTGTGCGCCACGGCGTGGGGGCGCGGGCCCACCAGGCTCATGCGGCCCTGCAGCACGTTGATGAGCTGGGGCAGCTCGTCCATCGAGGTGCGGCGCAGCAGGCGGCCGAAGGGCGTGACACGCGGGTCTTCGCGGCGGGCCTGCGGCACGTGCGCGCCGTCGTCCTGCGTGCGCATGGTGCGGAACTTGTAGATGACGATCTCGCGCCCATCCAGCCCGTTGCGGCGCTGGCGGAAGATCACCGGCCCCGGCGAACTGCGCTTCACGCCCACCGCGATGGCCAGCAGCAGCGGGGCCGCCACCACCAGCGCGGCACTGGCCAGGGCCAGGTCGGTGAGGCGCTTGATGGCGCCGTTCAGCCCCGTGAAGGGCGATTCGCACAGGCCCACCACCGGCACGCCGGCCACCTGCCGCAGGCGGCCCTGGATGATGTCGATGCCGCCCAGGTCGGGCACGGCATGCAGGCTGGCGGTGGTGCCCTGCAGCTGCGCCAGCAGCGGGGCCAGGCGCTGCACGCCCAGCGGCAGTGCGAAATAGACCTCGTGCACGCCCAGCGTGCGCACGGCTTCGGCCACTTCCGCCAGGCCGCCCAGGCAGCGGTGGCGCGTGGCCAGCGCAGTGCGTTCACCGGCGCGGTCGTCGAAATAGCCCAGCAGCTGCACCGAGCGGCTGGTGTCGTGCTGCAGGGCCTGGGCCAGGTGCGCCGCCGTGGCGCCACCGCCCACCAGCACCACGCGGCGCTGTGCGCTGGGCTGGCCGGCCCGTTGGTGCTGCAGCGCGTGCAGGCCCACGAGCAAGCCCCAGTGCAGCACCGGCGTGGCCGTGGCCCAGGCCAGCAGCAGCGGCAGGCTGAAGAGGCCCAGGCTGTCGCTGGCCCAGCCGCACAGCGCCAGCACGCCCAGCAGGGCCAGCCAGGTGCGCAGCACGGCACCCGCGGCCGGCAGCGGGCGGCAAAGGCCCACGGGCCGGGCCGCCGCCAGCATGCAGGTCATCAGGCACAGCACGATGTCGGGCCGCTGCAGGCCCAGCCCCTGCCACACCGCAAGCCCGGCATAACTGCCCACGGCCACGGCGGGCAGCAGCAGGGCCTCCAGGGCCTCGGTGGCCGAGGGGGGCGTGTTCGTGAACCTGGGTGCTGCCGGCTTCCAGGCAGCCGCGGCGGCCGTGGCCGCCGTGGTGGTGACAGGGTGGGCGGAAGGGCTGGAGGGCCCCCCTCGGCCGGCGTGGCCGGCGTGGCCAGCTGCGCCGGCGTGGGCGGCAAGGGTCGATGGCATGGACACGGCAGGGCCTCGGTGGCGGGCGGATGCGCCAGATGCCCCCACAGAGCGGCCCGCCGGCCTGCCGATACATCGCCTTCGCGCCGAATCGCCACGGCGCCTGGCGCGGCGATGCCCCTAGAATGCGGGGTATCGCCGCGGCTTCCAGTCATCGCGGCGGCGTCGTTTCCGACACCTCCGCTTCCATCGCGCCTACCCGACTGGTGCGCCCGCCCCGGGCGACAGCAGGCTGCGAACCTGGCCCCCTGTGGCCCCCATCCCATGCTGTTTACCGACCTCGGCCTGGCCGAGCCCCTGCTGCGTGCCGTGCACGAACAGGGCTACGACACCCCCACCCCCATCCAGGCGCAAGCCATTCCGCAGGTGCTGAAGGGCGGCGACCTGCTCGCCGGCGCGCAGACCGGCACCGGCAAGACCGCCGGCTTCACGCTGCCCATGCTGCACCGCCTGGCCGCCGGCGCGCCCGTGAAAGACGCGCGCGGCCGCCCGGCCATCCGCGCGCTCATCCTCACGCCCACGCGTGAACTCGCTGCGCAGGTGGAAGAAAGCGTGCGCACCTACGGCAAGTACCTGCCGCTGAAGAGCATGGTGATGTTCGGCGGCGTGGGCATGCAGCCGCAGATCGACAAGCTGCGCCAGGGCGTGGACATCCTCGTGGCCACGCCGGGCCGCCTGCTCGACCACCACCAGAACCGCACGCTCGACCTGAGCCACGTGGAAATCTTCGTGCTGGATGAGGCCGACCGCATGCTCGACATGGGCTTCATCCACGATATCAAGAAGGTGCTGGCTGTTCTGCCACAGAAGAAGCAGAGCCTGCTCTTTTCTGCCACCTTCAGCGACGAGATCAAGGCCCTGGCCGACCGGCTGCTGAACGCGCCCGCGCTCATCGAGGTGGCACGCCGCAACCAGACCAACGAGTCCATCGCGCAGAAGCTGCACCCCGTGGGCCGCGAGCGCAAGAAGGAACTGCTGGCGCACCTGATCAAGAGCGGCGACTGGCACCAGGTGCTGGTGTTCACGCGCATGAAACACGGCGCCAACCGCCTGACCGAGTACCTGAACGAGCAGGGCATCAGCGCCATGGCCATCCATGGCAACAAGAGCCAGACGGCGCGCACCAAGGCATTGGCCGACTTCAAGACCAACGACCTGCAGGTGCTGGTGGCCACCGACATCGCGGCCCGCGGCATCGACATCGACCAGCTGCCGCACGTGGTGAACTTCGAGCTGCCCAACGTGCCGGAAGACTATGTGCACCGCATCGGCCGCACCGGCCGTGCCGGCGCGCAGGGCGAGGCCATCAGCCTGGTGTGCGTGGACGAGGAGATCTTCCTCAAGGACATCGAGAGGCTCATCAAGCGCAGCATTCCGCGCGAGACCGTGCCCGGCTTCGAGCCGCCTGCCGGCGAGAAGGCCGAGCCCATCGTGCTGGGCCGCATGACCATCGGCGTGGGTGGCACCAAGCGCCATGCCTATGCGGGCGGCGGCGGTGGCGGTGGTGGCCGCAGTGGTGGTGGCGGTGGCCGCCCCGGTGGGGGCCGCCCAGGCGGCGCTGCGTCGGCCGGCCGTTCGGGCGGCCCCTCGGCGGGGCCTGCTGGCGGGCGTGCCGGTGGCCGCTCAGGCAGCGGTGGTGGTGGTGGTGGTGGTGGTGGTGGCGGTGGCCGCCCCCCGGCCGGCCGCGGCGGCCCGCCCAAGCGCTGAGCTGCCTTCGTCTTTCCGGCCCGGGTTCAAGCCCGGGCCAGTTTCTTCAGCGCCTCCAGTTGCCCGGCGCGCAGTTCTTCGCGGACCGGTGCCAGGTCCACGGGCTGCTGCAGCAGCTTGGTGAAGGCCTTGGCCGTGCCCGGCGGGCCCACGTACAGGCCGCCGGCCAACTGGCCGTGGCGCACCACCAGGCGCCACCAGGCGGCATCGCCCTCGCGGGCGTGGAAGTCTTCGTCGCCCTCGCGCGCGACCACGTCGCCCTGGCTGCGCAGGTCGATGCCCTCGCACTTCAGCTGCAGCACGATGCGCGGCGTGGCGTAGGGCACCGGCGTGCCCAGCATCGCCTCCACCGCCGTGGCCGCGTGCGCCGCGCCGATGGGCCACAGGCCGCGCGGCGTGCCTTTCAGGTCGGCCACGTCGCCCACGGCGTAGATGTCGGCATCGTCGGTCTGCATGTGGCGGTTCACGCGGATGCCGTTGTCACCCAGCGCCAGGCCGGCCTGCTCGGCCAGGAAAGTGTTGGCCTGGATGCCCAGCGCGGCCACGAAGACATCGGCCCGCACCCGCGGCCCGTGCGCCAGCTGCGCCACCTGCAGCTGCGGGTGGCCTTCGTAGCGCAGCACCGAGGCCTGCGTCACCACCTGGATGCCGATGCTTTCCAGGTAACCCTGCAGCCGGGCAGCTCCGGGCTCGTCGAGCTGCGCGTTCATCAGCCGGTCGGCGCGCTGCAGCAGCGTCACGCGCAGGCCCAGCTTGTGCAGCGCGTCGGCCGCCTCCACGCCCAGCACGCCGCCGCCCACCACCAGCGCGCGCCGTGCGCCGCGGCGGCGCACATAGTCGCGGATGGCCTGGGCGTCGTCGGCGCTGCGCAGCACGAAGGCGTTGGGGTGGTTCAGGAAGCCGGGGTCGGGCGGCGTGCTGCGCGCGCCGGTGGCCAGCACCAGCTTGTCGTAGGGCAGGGCCTCGCCGCTGGCCAGATGCAGCAGGCGCTGGGGGCGGTCGATGCGCGCGGCCACGGTGCCGGGCCACAGGGTGATGTGCTGGCCGGCAGCCCAGTCGTCGGGCAGCAGCTTCAGCGCGGGCAGGCCGTCGCCGTCGTAGATGAGCCGGCCGATGCCCATGCGGTTGTAGAAGCCGTGCGCCTCGTTGGCCACGATGTCGATCTTCACGCTGGGGCTGCTGCGGCGCAGCGCCTCGGCCACGCCCATGCCGGCCACGCCATTGCCGACGATGACCACGCGCTGCAGCGCCACGTTCAGCGCGCGGTCCACCGGCGGCGTGCGGTGCACCGTGACCACCTTCGGCGCCGGTGCGGAATGGGGGTCGCGGTCGATGAGCACCGGGCCCTGCACCGTGCACATGCAGGCCAGGCGCGCGCGGCCCTCCAGCCCCAGGCGGCGCAGCGTGGCCCGTTCGTCTTCACCCGGCGGCGCCAGGTTCTCGTGGCCCTCGCAGATGGCCACGGGGTCGGCACCGCACACGCCGGCGCGGCAGCCATAGTTGATTTTCAGGCCCGCGCCTTCGATGGCCTCCAGCAAGGTGGCGTCGGGCGCCACCTGGAAGGTGATGCCGGAGCCGCGGTCGGTCACTTCGGCCGCGTCGTGCTGGGCCAGGCGGTCTTTCAGCGCCTTGCCACCACCCAGCTGCGTGGCGGGGCGGCCGTGGTCGGGGCGTGCGCTGGCGCGCTGCGTGGCCTGCCAGCGGCGCTCGGCGTGCAGGCCGCTGGCGGCCAGCGCCGCTGCCAGCAGCAGCCCGCTGGCGCGCGCGGCCTGCAGCAGCAGCGGGTTGGGCTCCAGTTGCAGCAGCGTGGCCAGCGTGCGCACCACCAGCGGCCCGGCGAACCAGTAGAAGGCGCTGAGCGCCAGCACGCCGAAGGCCAGCGCCAGGCGGTAGGGGTTGGCCGGTGTGGCCGGCACGAAGGCCAGCAGCAGCATGTAGAGCCCGGCCGAGGCGCAGCAGGCGCCCAGCAGCACCGCCACCTGGCCGGCCATGCCGTAGGCCGGCGCCGGGCCCTGCAGGAAGTAGCCCAGCACCAGCCCCGGCAGCAATGCCATGAACAGGCGGCGCTGCGCGGCGTGGCGCGGGTCGTCGTCGTAGAGGTCGCTGAAGACGGCGGCGCGGGGGTTGAAGTCGTAGCAGCTCTTCTGGCAGCCCACGCAGGGGTTGCAGTAGCCGTTCTTCACCACCACCAGCGGCGCCTGCCCGTAGGTGCGCTGGATGGGCGCCAGCGGGCAGAAGGTGCCGCACCAGCCGCTGCGGCCCTTGAACACCAGCCCGCCGGCGAAGGCCAGCACCAGCACCGCCAGCAGCCCCAGGCCCACCACCGTGCCGCTGTGGTTGAGCAGGGGCGCACGCAGCGCCACCGCGGTGACGAACAGCGCCACGGCGATGCCGAAGGCGCCGGCCTTCAGTGCGGGTGGCAGGTCCAGCGCGCGGCTGAAGCCGCCCAGGCGCGGCAGCTGGTTCATCGTGGCCATGGGGCACACCTGGCGCCACAGGCCCGGCGCCACCACCAGCAGCGCCGGCACCAGCGGAATGGCCAGGCCCCAGAACAGCAGCAGGCCGAGCGCAGGTTGCAGCAGCAAGAGCAGCGCCAGCGCCAGCGTGCAGGCCAGCACCACCGCGCGGGCCGCGTACCACACCGCCATCGGCACGCGGGTCTGCAGCTGCGTGTAGTTGCGGAAGAACTGCGTCGCGTCGGCGGTGCCCGGGGCCGGGCCGGTGGTGGCAGGGCCGTTGGACGCGGCCACCACGGGCACGGGAACGGGGCGGGCCATCGCCGTTCAGTCCTGCGGCTGTTGTGGCGGCTGCAGCTGGCGCAGCCGGCCGGCCACGTGGGCGCCCAGGTCGCGCAGCAGCGCCAGCGCGATGCGCGGCTGCCAGGCCGCCAGCTGCTGCAGGGCCTCGGGCGTGAGCAGCAGCAGCTCGGCCGGCCCCTCGGGGCTGACGCTGGCGCGTGTGCTGCTCGGCACGCCGTCCAGGAAACCCAGGATGCCGAAGACTTCGCCCTCGCCGCGCAGCACGGGCCGCCCCCGAGGCCCGGCGCCGGCCGCCAGCAGCTGCACCTGGCCGCTGGCGATGAAGCCCAGCGCGCGCGTGGTGTCGCCGATGTCCTGCACCAGCGCGCCGGCGGGGTAGCGGCGGCGCGCGGCGTAGGTGATGAACTTCTCCCACTCTTCGCTGCTGAGGTCGGCCAGGATGGCGCGCGGCGGGCTGCTTTCGGCCGCGGGCTGGGGCTGGCCGTAGCTGAAGAAGTCTTTCACCGTGCACCCCCTTCGCCGCGGGTGGCCGCTGCAGGGGCCGCCTGCGCGGCCGCGCGCTGCAGCAGGGCCCCCGGGTCGGCCCCGGGGGCCAGCAAGGCCTGCAGGGCGGCCTCGGGGGTGGCCGCCAGCAGCCAGGGCTGGGCTTCGGGCGGGGTTGCCGCCGCAGAGGCGGGGCCGGCGCTGCCGTCGTGGTTGCCGGAATGCTGATGGGCCTGGGCCTGGGTCTGGGCCTGGGCCTGCGCTTGTTGCGCGAGCACGGTCCGCAGCGCCAGCACGGCCGCACGGGCCAGCGCGGCCACCTGGGCCGCTGCCGGGCCAGCTGGGCGGCCTGCCAGGGCCTGGGGCGGCAGGCCCAGGCCGGCGGCCAGCTGGGCCAGCACGGGGTCGATCGCGGGTGCCGCCGCCGGCGCAGGGGCTGGGCTGGGTGCAGCGGCCGACGCCGCTGCCGGCTTCTGCGCCATGCGGATCTTGGTGACCTCCAGCGATTCGTCCACCAGCGGCGGCGCTGCACGAAGGATTTCCGTCAGCCCGGCCCGCCTGGGCGCGGCCAGGCCCAGCATGGCCGCTGGGTCGCCGCCTCTCAGGGGGATGGGCGGCATGGGCGTGGTGGGGGGCTTGGGCAGGGCCTGCGGGCCCAGTGGCGTGGTGTCTTCCACCGAAGACGGCCGCGCCGCTGCAGGCACCGCGGTTGGCAGGGCCCGTGCGTCCCTGTCCGGCAGGGCCGCGGGCCGGGGCAGGCCGCTGAGCACGGTGATCGTGTAGGGCCCCAGGTCGATGCGGTCGCCATCCTGCAGCGCATGTTCACCGGCCAGCCGCGTGGTGCTGCCGTTGACGAAGGTGCCGTTGGTCGACAGATCTCGCAGCACCAGACCGCCATGGGCCGCCAGCAGTTCGCAATGCCGGGCCGAGATGGCCCGCGTGCGGTCGGGAATGGTCCAGTGCGCGGCCGGGTCGCGGCCGATGACGAAGCGCGCGGCATCGGCCGGCAACTGCATCTCCAGGCGCACGCCTTCGGCGAGTTCGCTGCCCTTCACCATCTTCAGCCGGATCATCGGACGCCCCCCTTCATCTGCCGTGGTGTCTTCGGGGGCCCTGGCCTGGGCCTGCCCCCTGTCTGCCTTCCTGCCTTTGCGCCCGCCCTTGCCCGCAGCCGACGGGCGCAGGGCCGGCAGGCCGCCCACGCCTGCCCGAGGCCACGCCCTGCCGCAGCGTTCAAGCGGGCGCCTTCGGGTGCACGGGCAAGGGCAGCTCCGGCCGCAGCCGGTAGAACTTCAGCGGGGCTTCGGCGGGCGCCTGCCTCACCTCGCGCGCGGTGTCGCGCAGCACGTTCTTGCGGATGGCGCCCACCACGTGCATCTCGCAGGGCTTGCAGTCGAAGCGCAGCGTGAGCTTGTCGGGGCCGTGCTGCAGCGTCATGGGCTCGGCACGCACCGTGCCCTGCACGCCCACCACGCCCTTGGCCTGCTTGGGGCACAGGCTCAGGCTCCAGCGCACGCAGTGCTTGGTGATCATCAGCGACACCTCGCCCAGCTCTTCATGGCTTTCGTAGGCCGCGCCGACGAGCTTCACGCCATGCCGGGCATAGAAGGCCGCCGCCTGGCTGTTGTAGACGTTGGCCAGGTAGCTAAGCGTGTCTTCCGGGTAGGGCACCGGGGGTTGCACCGGCGCCGCGGGTGGCAGCGGCTGGAAGGCGGCGGCGCGCGCGGCTTCCAGCGCCGCCGCGGCTTCGCGGCGCAAGGCGTTGGCCACGCTGGCCGGCAGGAACCAGGGCTCGGCAAAGCCGATCTGCACGTGCCGCGCCTCGAACAGCGTGCCGCCCAGGGCCGAGAGCTTCTCCAGCACCGTCTGCCGCGCCTTCTCTGCGTCCTTCGCGCGCTCGTGCGGGTGTGCCACCGCCACCTGCGCGTGGTGGCCGCGCTCGTCGGTGATGTCGAGCGCAAAACCCTGCGCGGTGGCCGAGAGGTGCAGGTCCACCGCGATCAGCCGCTCGGCCGACTTCTTCTCCAGCAGCCGCTCCCAGGCCATGTCGCGGTTGCGGCTGATCTCGGCGCCCTTGCGCAGGCCGTGCAGCGTTTTCAGGGCCTCCATGGGCGCGTTGGGGAAGATGCGCCAGCCGCGCCCGCCCAGCTTCTGCGCCACGTTCACCGGCACGCCTTGCAGTTCACCCTGCAGGTCCCACCAGGTGAGGGCGTCGCCGTTGTTCAGCACGGTGTCGCCGCTGCGGGCATCGACGTCGAAGTGTTCGGGCCCCAGCTGCACCACATGACCCACGGCGATGCCGGCGTGCTTGGGCGTGTCGAAGGCGCCGATGTCGCCTTGCTCCAGCGCGCGGCGGCCGTTGACGAAGTAGTCGGTGGCGCCGCGGTTGTAGCCGCGGTCGGGGTCGGGCGTGAAGGTGTAGCGGCAGCGGCCGTCGCTGCTGGCAGCGAGTTCGGGCCGGGCCTCCAGCAGCTGGTCGAGCAGCTGCCGGTAGTGCGCGGTGACGTTCTTCACCGTGGCCATGTCCTTGTAGCGGCCCTCGATCTTGAAGCTGCGGATGCCCGCGTCCACCAGCGCGTGCAGGTTGGCGCTCTGGTTGTTGTCTTTCACGCTGAGCACGTGCTTGTCGTGCGCGACGATGCGGCCCTGGCTGTCGGTGACGGTATAGGGCAGCCGGCATTCCTGGCTGCAGCTGCCGCGGTTGGCGCTGCGCCCGGTGTGGGCGTGGCTGATGAAACACTGCCCGCTGTAGGCCACGCACAGCGCCCCGTGCACGAAGAACTCGAGCGTGGCTGCCTGCACCTGGGCGCGGATGGCCGAGATCTGCCGCAGGTCGAGTTCGCGCGCCAGCACCATCTGCGCAAAGCCCACGTCCTGCAGGAACCGCGCCTTCTCGGGCGTGCGGATGTCGGTCTGCGTGCTGGCATGCAGCTGGATGGGCGGCAAATCAAGCTGAAGCAGGCCCATGTCTTGCACGATGAGGGCGTCGGCGCCGGCGCGCCACACGTCCCAGGCCATGCGGCGCGCGGCTTCGAGCTCGTCATCGCGCAGGATGGTGTTCAGCGTGATGAAGATGCGCGCGCCGAAGCGGTGGGCGTGGCGGCAGAGTTTCTCGATCTCGGCCAGCGGGTTGCCGGCCTTGTCACGGGCGCCGAAGGCGGGGCCGCCGATGTAGACGGCATCGGCGCCGTGGTTGATGGCCTCGATGCCGATGGCGGCATCGCGGGCAGGTGCAAGCAGTTCCAGGTGGGCACGCGGCATGGGCAGGCGGCGGGGCGGGCAGGTGGCACGCAGGGAGCGTGCGGTGCCCGGCATTGTTCCCCATGCCCGGGGGCGGCGCCAGCGCGGGCAGCCCCCTAAGCAGGCTTCAGCGCGGCTTCACCCCGGCTTCAGGGCTTCGGGCCCCACAGCTGCTGCAGCCGGGCGTCGCGCCCGCAGCTCATGCGGTAGTAGTTGTAGCGCACGGGGTTCTTCTTGTAGTAGTCCTGGTGGTACTCCTCGGCCACATAGAAGGGGCCGGCTGGCTCGATGGTGGTGACGATGGGCTGCGGGAAGGGCTTGTCCTTCTCCAGCGCGGCCAGGGAGGCCTGCGCCGCCGCGGCCTGTGCGGCATCGTGGGTGTAGATGGCCGTGCGGTAGGGCGTGCCGCTGTCGCAGAACTGGCGGTTCTTCGTCGTGGGGTCGATGCTGCGCCAGTACTTCTGCAGCAGGGTTTCGTAGCTCACGCGCGCGGGGTCGAAGACGATGCGCACCACTTCGGCATGGCCGGTGCGCTGGGCGGCCACGTCTTCGTAGCGCGGGTTGGAGACGCTGCCGCCGGTGTAGCCCGAGGTGGTGGAGATGACGCCCGGCACCTTGTCGAAATCGGCCTCCACGCACCAGAAGCAGCCACCGGCGAAGGTGGCCACCGCCGTGCCGGCCGGCGGCGTGGCCGGGGTGGCGCCCGCGCCGCCCTGGGCGCCCGCCAGCGTGGCCGCACCCAGCACGGTGGCCAGCGCCGCGCCCGCACCCAGCAAGGCGTAGAGCCTGCGCGGCGGTTTCATGCGGCCTCCGGCACGAAACGCAGCGCCACGCCGTTGTTGCAATAGCGCTTGCCCGTGGGCGGCGGGCCGTCGTCGAAGACATGGCCCTGGTGGCCGCCGCAGCGGGCGCAGTGGTACTCCGTGCGGGGCAGGATCAGCTTGAAGTCGGTGCGCGTGCCCAGGGCGCCGGGCAGCGCGGTGTGAAAGCTGGGCCAGCCGGTGCCGCTGTCGTACTTGGCGCGGTGGCTGAACAGCGGCAGCTCGCAGCCGGCACAGTGGTAGGTGCCGGCACGCTTCTCGTCGTTCAGCGGGCTGCTGAAAGGGCGCTCGGTGCCTTCGCGGCGCAGCACCTCGAACTGCGCCGGCGTCAGGCGCTTGCGCCATTCGGCTTCGCTCAGCTGCAGGCGGTCGGTGCGCGGCGGGGCCGGGCTGCCGGCAGGGGCAGCCACGGCCGCGGTGCTGGCGGCCGTGCTGCCGAAGCCCAGCGTGGACAGCAGGTTCATCAGTTGGCGGCGGGTCATGGCGGTTCCTTGGGGTTCGGTTCGAGGGGCTGTGCAGCCTGGGTCGGCACAGCGCGTCTGATCTTTCAGCGCCGCATCAGTTCGGTGCCGCCAGCACCAGGGCCTGCTTGCGGGTGCGGCCGTCGCGCCACACCGTCAGCGTGACGGTGTCGCCCGGCTGGCGGTTTTCCAGCAGCGTAAGCATGTCGTCGAAGTTGTTCACCGCTTCATCGTTGATGGCCGTGATGACGTCGCCCGGCAGCACCTCGCCGCGGTTGCCGCGGCGGAAGGGCTGCAGGCCGGCGCGCGCGGCGGGCGAACCGCCCACCACCTGCACGATGGCCACGCCCTTGGGCAGGTTCAGCGCGCGGTGCAGGTTGGCCGCGCCGGGCGAGACCCCGATGGCCGGCCGCACGAAGCGGCCATCGCGGATGAGCCGCGGCACGATGCGGTTCACCTCGTCCACCGGAATGGCGAAGCCGATGCCGGCGCTGGCGCCGCTGGGGCTGGCAATCTGCGTGTTCACGCCGATCAGGCGGCCGGCGGAATCGAGCAGCGGCCCGCCGGAGTTGCCGGGGTTGATGGCCGCGTCGGTCTGCACCACGCCGCGGATGCTGCGGCCGTTGAAGCTTTCGATCTCGCGGTTCAGCGCGCTGATGATGCCGATGGTGAGCGTCTGGTCCAGGCCGAAGGGGTTGCCGATGGCATAGACGCGCTGGCCCACGAGCAGGTCGCGGCTGCTGCCCACGGCGATGGGCGGCAGCTTGTCCTTGGGCGCCTCGATGCGCAGCACGGCGAGGTCGCGGTCGGCGAACTGGCCCACCAGACGGGCGTCGTAGGTGCTCTGGTCGGCCAGGGTCACGCGGGCGGCGTTGGCGCCCTGGATGACGTGGAAGTTGGTGACGATGTGGCCGTCGGCATCCCACACGAAGCCCGTGCCGGTGCCGCGCGGCACCTGCTGCACGTTCATGCTGAACATGTCGCGCTGCACGCCCAGGCTGGTGATGTGCACGACGCTGGGCGAGCTTTTCTTGAAGAGCTCGATGTTGGCCAGCTCGTCAGCGGCCAGCGGCCCGCGCGGGGTGACGGCCCGCGGCTGGGCCTCGGCCTTGCCTTGCACCAGGGCAGGCACGGCGAGAAAGGCCACGGCGGCACCGGCCAGCGCGGCGGCGGCGATGGAAAGCAGACGGGAGCTTGCGAGCATGGTCTGGGGCGTGGAGTCCGGCGGTGATTCAGATGCTGCCAGATAGGGGCGAAACGCAGCGCTTGCAAGGGCGCCCACCCTGCCGCCTAGGCTGTCTTGGGCAGTTCGAACACCAGGCAGGTGGTGGTGGCGTGGGCATAGACCTTGCCGCTGGCGTCGACGATGCGGCCTTCGGCCGTGGCCAGCTGGCGGCCGCAGTGGATGACGTGGCCGATGGCCCGCAGCGGTTCGCCGCCGGGTTGGGCGCCGCGCACCAGGTTCACGCTGAGCTCGGCCGTGGTGTAGCCGCGGCCCACGGGCATCATCGTGTGCACGGCGCAGCCCACGGCGCTGTCCAGCAGCGTGGCGTACCAGCCGCCGTGCACCGTGCCCATGGGGTTCAGGTGCTTGGCCTGCGGCGTGCCCTGGAACACCGCGCGGCCCGGTGCCACGTCCACGAGGCAGAAGTCCATGGTCTGCGAGATGGGCGCGAAGGGCAGCTCGCCCCGCAGAGCGGCCTGCATCACCTGCAGGCCGGTGAGGCCGGCCACCTGCTCGCGGCGCGCCACCTCGCCCATGGGGCCGGCGGTCCGGCGGGCGCGCACCTCGGCTTCCTGCAGACGCCAGGCTTCTGCGCTGTCCAGGGGGGAGTGGTAGATCATCGTGCTCATGGGGGTGTGGGCGGTGGTGGGTGGTGGAACGGAAGGCGTTGTTGTGAAGACGCCGCCGATTGCGGCGATGGCGGCCCCGTGAGGGCCGCGGCACCTGAAGGGCGCAGTGCAAGCCGGCGTCTGGAGCGAAGTCTGCCGAAAAGGCGGCCCCGGGCCCAGGCCTTCCAGAAAAGGCCTCGGAAGTCTGGTTTTGGACTAGAATCGAAAAAACGTCCCGCCAAGGATTTTCCATGAGCGCTGTGCTGGCACCGCGGGCCGCCCCCGCACCAAGCCCTGAACAGATGGCCGCCGCCGGGCTGCGCGCCTTTGCGCGCATTGCCGAAGCCTGGGGCCTCACGGTGGACGAGCAGCTCACGCTGCTGGGCCAGCCCCCGCGCTCCACCTTCTTCGCCTGGCGCAAGCACCCCGAAAAGGCCGCGCTGCCGCGCGACACGCTGGAACGCCTGAGCAACCTGCTGGGCATCTACAAGAGCCTGCAGATCCTGCTGCCCGAGCCCGCCGCCGCCGACGCCTGGGTGCGCCAGCCCAACAGCGATGCGCTATTCGGCGGCGGCACCGCGCTGGAGCGCATGCTGGCGGGCAACGTGAGCGACCTGAACTTCGTGCGCCGTTATCTCGATGGCGTGCGCGGCGGGGGCTGGTCCTGAACACGCCGGAGCCCGAGGTGCGGCGTGTGCGCTGGACGCAGGCCTGCCGCATCGTCCCCACGCGCTACCCCGCCGTGACGCTGTTCGACCGCGTGGCCGACGCCGCGGATTTCGACGCGCTCTACGCCCTGGAAGCCCTGACCAACGAGCGCGCGCGCGACGAGCTCGGCCAGGTGGCCCTGGTGCCGCCCGAGCACCGCCTCTACGGCCCTGGCAGCGGCCCCATCATGGCCGCCTTCACGCATGTGAACACCCAGGGCAGCCGCTTTTCGGCCGGGCAGTGGGGCGTGTTCTACGCCGCGCGCGAGCGCGCCACCGCCGTGGCCGAAACGCGCTACCACCACGCGCGCTTCCTGGCGGCCACGCAGCAGCCGGCCATGCACCTGCCCATGCGCCTGTATGCCGTGGCCATCGACGCCCGCCTGCACGACTTGCGCCCGCCTGGCGCCGTGCCCGAGGCGGTGTACGACCGCAGCGACTACACCGCTGCCCGTGCCCTGGGCGCCCGTCTGCGCGCCGCCGGCTCGGCCGGCGTGGCCTACCGCAGCGTGCGCCACGAGCGTGGCCAGTGCGCGGGTCTGTTCCGCCCGCTGGGGGCCAGCGCCTGCTTGCATGCGGCCTACCTGCTGTACGCCTGGGACGGCACGCAGTTCACCGACGTCTACGAGAAGACGGCTTGATGGGCGCGCCCGGCTCCTTGGCCCCTTCCGCGCGCTTCGACCGCCTGGACGCCCTGCGCGGCGTGGCCATCGTCTGGATGGCGGTCTTCCACTTCTGCTTCGACCTCAACCACTTCGGCCTGTGGGAGCCGCGCCAGCTCTTCACGCGCGACCCCTTCTGGACCACGCAGCGCACCGCCATCGTCAGCCTCTTCCTGCTGTGCGCGGGGCTGGGGCAGGCCGTGGCGCTGCAGGCCCTGCCAGGCGCCACGCTGCGGCAGCGCTACGACCGCCGCTTCTGGCGCCGCTGGGCCCAGGTGGCGGGCTGTGCGGTGCTGGTGAGTGCAGGCTCGGCGCTGATGTTCCCCCAGACCTGGATCAGCTTCGGCGTGCTGCACGGCATGGCCGTGATGCTGCTGCTGGCGCGCCTGCTGGCGCCACTGCGCGGCTGGCTGTGGCCGCTGGGTGCGCTGTGCCTGGCGCTGCCGCATCTGGTGCAGCACGCCTTCTTCGACAGCCGCCTCACCAACTGGCTGGGCCTGGTGACGCGCAAGCCCTTCACCGAGGACTTCGTGCCCGTGCTGCCCTGGCTGGGTGTGATGCTGTGGGGCCTGGCCGCGGGCCAGTGGCTGCTGCAGCACCGGCAGGCCGTGCTGGCCGGGGCCGTGCCGGCCCTGCTGCGGCCGCTGGCGGTGCTGGGACGCTGGTCGCTCAGCTTCTACATGCTGCACCAGCCGGTGTTCATCGGCGGGTTGATGGCCTGGATGGCGCTGCGCGCTTGAAGCGGCGGGTCGGTGCAGCCCGGGCCGGGTCCGGTGCCCAGGCAGGCCGCGGCTAACATGCCGCAGGCCGCGCCACGGGGTCGCGGCACCCAAGGTTTCCCATTGAGCACCAAAGTCCTCTTCGGCTTTCATGCCGTCACCGTGCGTCTGAAGACGGCGCCGCAGTCCATCACCGAGGTGCATGTCGATGCCACCCGGCGCGACGCCCGCATGCGCGCCTTCGTCGAGCGTGCGCGCGAGGCCGGCATGAAGCTGGTGGACAGCAACGACGCCAGCCTCACGGCCCTGGCCGGTGGCACCCGCCACCAGGGCGTGGTGGCACGCGTGAGCGCGCTGCCGGCGCGCCACTCGCTCGACGAAGTGCTGGAAGAGGTGCAGGGCCCGCCGCTGGTGCTGGTGCTGGACGGCGTGACCGACCCTCACAACCTGGGCGCCTGTCTGCGTGTGGCCGATGGTGCCGGCGCCCATGCGGTGGTGGCGCCGAAAGACCACGCCGTGGGCCTGAACGCCACCGTGGCCAAGGTGGCCAGCGGCGCCGCGGAAACCGTGCCCTACCTGATGGTGACCAACCTCGCGCGCAGCCTGAAAGAGCTGAAGGAACGCGACATCCGCATCATCGGCACCAGCGACGATGCCGAACAGACGCTCTACGACGTCGACCTCAGCGGCCCCGTGGCCCTGGTGCTGGGTGCCGAGGGCAGCGGCCTGCGCCAGCTCACGCGCAAGACCTGCGACGAACTGGTGCGCATACCGATGGCCGGCGCGGTGGAGAGCCTGAACGTCAGCGTGGCCGCCGGCGTGTGCCTGTACGAGGCGCTGCGCCAGCGGCAAGCGCGGGCCCAAGCGCCGGGCTGACGGCAGCCCCACCTCAGCGCGCCAGCGCTGAGTGGGGATGGGCTTCAGCGCGCCAATGCCGTGGCGAAGCCTTCCAGATAGCGCGGGTGGTTCTGGATGTCGCCATGCCCGGCCTCGGGCAGCCACAGCACCTCGGCGCGCGGCTGCACGGCCTGCAGGCGCTGGCTGTGCACGGGTGGTATCAGCGTGTCGCGCTGGCCGTGCACCAGCAGCACGCGGCCCTGCACCTGGGGCAGCGCGGCATCGGTGCGCAAGGGATAGCGCAGCAGGGCGCCGGGCACCCAGGGGTAGATCTCGCCGGCCAGCGCCGCCAGGCTGCTGTAGGGCGAGACCATCACCGTCAGCTCGGGCTGCACCTCGGCGGCCAGTTGCGCGGCCAGGCCGCTGCCCAGCGAGCGGCCGTAGAACACACGCACCTTGCCGGCGTACTGCGGCGCCACCTGCGCCCAGGCGGCGCGCACATCGGCCCGCAGCTGCGCTTCGCTTTCGATGCGGCCGCTGCTCTTGCCGAAGCCGCGGTAGTCCAGCATGAAGAGGTCGAAGTTCTGCTGCCGATAGAAGCCGGCGTTGACGAACCAGTTCTGCAGGCTGCCCGCGTTGCCATGCAGGAAGAAGACCACGCCGCGCGGCTGCGGCAGGCGCAGATGCAGCGCATGCAGCCGCGCGCCGGGCACGTCGACCCACACCTCGTGCACGTCGGCCGGCACCTCGAAGCGGTGGTCCGGCGCCAGCACCTGCGGGTGGAAGAGCAGGGCCTCCTGGCGCCACCACAGCAGTGCCAGCACGGCCGCGTAAAGCCCGACGGCCACGGCCAGCGCCCGGCCCGCGGTGCGCAGCCGGGGCGCCCAGCGCGCGACTAAGCTGCTTGGTTTGTTCATGCTTGAGCCTTCTGTCGCCGACTGCTCACGCCCGCCCTCCTCACACCCAACCCAGGGCACCGGCCAGCGCCCCCGCCGCCAGCGGCCACAGCGGGCTCAGCTTCGTGCGCAGCATGCACAGCAGTGTGGCAGCCAGCAGCACCAGGGCGCCGGGTTGCGGCCCCACCGGGGCCAGCAGCACCCAGGCGCTGGCCGCCAGCAGGCCGATGCTCAGCGGCGCCATGCCGGTGTTGAAGGCCTGCAGCGCGCGTGAAGCGGCGTGGCGCTGCGTCCAGCGCGTGGCGGCCAGCGCCAGCGCGGTGCTGGGCAGCAGCGTGCCGATGAGCGTGGCCGCCACGCCCGCCAGGCCGCCCACATTGAAGCCCAGCACGGCCACGAACAGCACGTTGGGCCCCGGCGCGGCCTGGGCCAGGGCCACGCTGGCGCTGAACTGCGCATCGCTCAGCCAGCCTTGCTGGTGAACCAGGTAGCGCTGCATGTCGGGCGCGGTGGTGATGGCGCCGCCCACGGCCAGCAAAGAGAGCATCAGGAAATGCGTGAACAGCGCCAGCCAGCCCCCCGCTGGCAGCGGCGTGGCGCCGAACAGCAGCGGGTGCAGCCACGGCGGCATGGCGGTGCTGCCGAGCCAGGCCGCTTCCATCAACGCGCCGCCCGCCACGCCAGCGCGATGGCCAGCGGCCCCAGGCCCAGCACCACGGCCGCCAGCGGCCAGCGCAGCACGGCCACGCCGGCCACCGTCAGCAGCAACAAGGCGCCGCACAGCGGCCAGCCCAGGCGGTTGCGGCCCAGGCTGCCGCCCAGGCGCCAGGCCGTGGCGGCCACCAGCCCGGCCGCCACCACGCCCATGCCGCGCAGCGCGCCCTGCACCTGGGGCAGGCCTTGGGCCTGCTGGGCCAGGGCGGCCAGCGCCAGCACCAGCAGCAGCGGCGCGGCCAGAATCCCCGCCAGGGCCGCTGCCGCCCCGCGCGCGCCGAAAAAGCGGTCGCCGATCATCAGCGCCAGGTTCACGATGTTCGGGCCCGGCAGCACCTGGCCCAGAGCCAGCAGGGCCAGGAAGTCTTCGCGCGACAGCCAGCGCAGCCTTTCCACCAGCTCACGCTGGGCCACCGGCAGCACGCCGCCGAAGCCCTGCAGCGCCAGCCGCGTGAAGGCGACAAACAAGGCACCCGGCGAGGCCGGCCGTTCGGCGGCCGGGTCAGGCCCTGAGCGCTCAGGCATGGCGGCCCACGCTGCCGTGCACCAGCCTGCGCGCGGCCCACAAGCTCAAGGCCAGGGCCAGCAGCATCCACGCCAGGCCGGCCCAGGGCAGCGGCGCGAAACCCTGCGTGGCCAGCAGCGCGCCGCCGCCGGCCGCGCCGATGGCCTGGCCGCCGTAGATGGCCGAGGTATTCAGCGCCAGCAGCGCCGGCGCATACGCCGCCGAGGCCTGCGACAGCCGCGCCTGTTGCGCCGAGTTGCACGAGAAACAGCCCAGCGCCCACGGCACCACGGCAGCGGCCATGCCCGCAGCGCCGCCCAGCAGCGCGGCGCTGCCTGCGGCCCCCGTCAGCGGCCAGGCCGCCAGCGACAGCAGCATCAGCACCAGCGCGATGTGCACGCAGCGCGCCGCGCCCAGCCTGTCGATGTAGCGGCTGAGCAGCACGTTGCCCAGCAGCCCGAAGGCCCCGAACCAGAAGAACAGGAAGCTCACCTCGCCCGCGCTGGCGCCCAGCACCTGGCGGTAGTAAGGCGCGAAGTAGCTGAACAGCGTGAACTGGCCGGCCGCGCTGATGAGGGTGACGCCCACCATCGCCATGAGCAGCGGGTTGGTGAGCACGCGGCCCCAGCTGGCCAGGTTGAGCACCGGCGGCTTCACGCCCGTGGGCATGGCCCGCCACACGCCCCAGGCCGCAGCGGTGGACAGCAGGGCCACCAGCGCGAAGGCCCAGCGCCAGCCCACGGTTTCGGCGATGAAGCTGTGCAGCGGCATGCCCAGCACCGAGCTGAGCGACCAGCCCAGGAACACCGTGGTGATGGCGCGCCCGCGTTGCGCTGCCGGTGCCAGCACGTTGATGGCGGCTGCGGCCTGCGGCGTGAACACCGCCGCGCCCAGCACCGCCAGCACGCGCACCGGCAGCAGCGCGGCATAACCCGGCATCAGTGCTGACAGCGCGTGCCCCAGCGCAAACCACAGCAGCGCGGCGGTGAGCAGCCAGCGCCGGTCGAAACGCACCAGCGCGGCGGCCAGCAGCGGCGCACCCAGGCCCATGGCCACGGCGCCGGCGGTGATGAGTTGCCCTGCCACCGCGGGCGACACCCGCAGCGCCGTGGCCAGGTCGTTCAGCGAGCCGGCCACCACCATCACGCCGCAGCCGATGGCGAAGTTGCCGGCCATCAGGGCGCGGCTGGCCGAGACCCAGGCCGCGCTCACGTCAGCGCAGCACCTTCAGTGCAGAACTTCAACGAAGCACCTTCAGTGCTTCGGGGTTCACCAGGTTGGTCGGCTCGTTGTTGATGAAGTTCACCACGTTGCGGAAGGCGGCGCCGAAGTAGAGCTCGTAGCTGTCCTGCTCCACATAGCCCAGGTGCGGCGTGCACACGGCGTTCTCCAGCCGCAGCAGCGGGTGGCCTTGCAGGATGGGTTCGCTCTCGAATACGTCCACGGCGGCCATGCCCGGGCGGCCGCGGTTCAGCGCCGCAACGAGCGCGTTGTCTTCGATGAGCTCGGCGCGCGAGGTGTTCACGATCAGCGCGGTGGGCTTCATGCGGCTCAGCGCTTCCAGCCGCACGATGCCGCGCGTGGCGTCGCTCAGGCGCAGGTGCAGGCTGAGCACGTCACAGGTTTCGAAGAAGGCCTCGCAGCTTTCGGCGGCGGCGTGGCCATCGGCCACGGCGCGGGCGCGCGAAGCTTCGCTGCCCCACACCTGCACCTGCATGCCGAAGGCCTTGCCGTAGCCGGCCACCAGCTGGCCGATCTTGCCGTAGCCCCAGATGCCCAGCGTCTTGCCGCGCAGCACCATGCCGATGGCGAAGTTCGGCGGCATCGACGCCGCCTTCAGCCCGCTTTGCTGCCAGGCGCCGTGCTTGAGGTTGCCGATGTACTGCGGCAGCCGCCGCATGCTGGCCATGATGAGGGCCCAGGTCAGCTCGGCCGGCGCCACCGGCGAGCCCACGCCTTCGGCCACCGCGATGCCCATGCGCGTGCAGGTGGCCACGTCGATGTGGCCGCCCACGCGGCCGGTCTGCGAGATGAGCTTCAGGCGCGGCAGTTTTTCCAGCAGCGCCTTCGGGAACTGCGTGCGCTCGCGGATGAGCACCAGCACATCGGCATCGCGCAGCCGCACGCTGAGCTGGCCGATGCCCTTGACGGTGTTGGTGAAGACCTTGGCGTTCAGCGGTTCCAGGAGCTTGGCGCACTCGAGCTTGCGCACGGCATCCTGATAGTCGTCGAGGATGATGATGTTCATGGCATTGGCCGGCGATTCTGCCCTGTCGGCGCAGCGGCAGGCCGGGCTTTCGGGCGCCGGCGACGGCGGGCGAACGGCGGCGCTAGCATGCGGCCCCTCACGTTGAACCGAAAGCACCGCCATGAGCCTCTCGATGCACGCCGCCAGCGCCCCCGTCTTCCTGCGCACCCTGAACGCCATGCTGGTGTGGCTGGACAAGGCCCAGGCCCACGCCGAAGCGCGCAAGTTCGACGCCAACAACTTCCTCACGCTGCGCCTGGCGCCCGACATGCTGCCCTTCACGCGGCAGATCCAGATCACCACCGACGGCGTGAAGGGCTGCATGGCCCGCCTGGCCGGCCAGGAAGTGCCGAAGTGGGAAGACAGCGAAACCACGCTCGACGACCTGCGCGCGCGCATCCGCCGCACCATCGCCTTCGTCGAGAGCTTCACGCCGGCGCAGATCGACGGCACCGAGGCGCGCGAGATCGTGCTGCCCATGCGCCAGGGCGACCCGCTGCGCTACGACGGCGAGAGCTACCTCAAGCACTTCGTGCTGCCGAACTTCTTCTTCCACGCCACCACCACCTACGCGCTGCTGCGCGCGGGCGGCGTTGACCTGGGCAAGCGCGACTTCCTGGGGTAAGGCGCGCGCGTCGCGCCTCAGCGCGACGGGTGCCGGGCGGCGTTGGGCTGGGCCTTGCCCGGCGCCTTCTGGGCTGCGGTGGGCCGGGCGGGTTGGGCGGCCTTGGCTTTGGCGCTAGCGCTGGCGCTGGCGCGCTTGGGCTGCGCCGCGGCCGCGCGCTTGCGGGCAGGGGCTGCCGCGCGGCGCTGCGGCGTGGCGCGCACTTCCACCACGATGGTCTGGCCGGCCTTGAAACGCGCCTTCGGGCTGACGCCGTTCCACTGCGCCACCTGCGCGGCGCTGACGCGGTAACGCCGCGCCACTGCCGCCACGCTGTCGCCCTTGCGGCCGGCCTTGAAGCGCAGCTTGCGCGTGGGGCGGCTTTCGGGCGTCAGGGCCAGCAGGCCGTGGTGGGCGATGTGTTCGGCCACGTCGGCGTCGTCTTCGTCGCGCGGTACCAGCAGCGTCGAGCCTGCCCGCACCAGCATGCCCTTCGGTATGCGGTTGGCGGATCGCAGCTCTTCCTCGCTCATGCCGATGAGGCGGGCCGCTTCGGCCGGCTTCAGCGTGCGCGGGGCCACCCAAGCCGTCCACGTGGCCAGCGCGCCGCTGTGCGCTTCCAGCGCGCGCACGAAGCGGTTGGCGTTGTCGTAGGGCAGCAGCACCTGGGGCGTGCCGGCGGCCAGGATCACCGGCTTGTTCATCTGCGGGTTGAGCTGCTCGAACTCGTCCTGGCCCAGGCCGGCCAGCGAGGCGGCCAGCGCGACGTCGATGTCGCGGTCTATCGGCACGCTGAGGAAGAAGGGGTGGTTCTCCAGCGGCGGCAGCGTCAGCGCAAAAGCTTCAGGCCGCAGCACGATGTTCTTCACCGCCTGCAGCTTGGGCACGTACTCGCGCGTTTCCTGCGGCATGCGCAAGGCTTCGTACACCAGCGGCTTGCCGGCGCGGCGGTTGCGCTCGAGCGCGCGCGACACATTCCCCTGGCCCCAGTTGTAGGCGGCCAGCGCGAGGTGCCAGTCGTTGAATAGGCCGTGCAGGCGCTGCAGGTAATCGAGCGCGGCGCGTGTGCTGGCCAGCACGTCGCGGCGGTCGTCGCGGAAGAGGTTCTGGCGCAGCTCGAAATCCTTGCCCGTGGCCGGCATGAACTGCCACATGCCCATGGCCGCGGCGTGCGACTTGGCCTGCGGGTTGAACGCACTCTCGATGAAGGGCAGCAGCGCCAGCTCCGCCGGCAGGCCACGGCGGTTCACTTCCTCGACGATGTGGAAGAGGTAGCGGCCGCCGCGCTCGGTCATGCGCTGCACGTAGGCGGGGTCGCGGGCGTACCAGCGCTCCCACTTGCGCACGAGTTCGCTGTCCAGATCGGGCATGGCAAAGCCGCTGCGCACACGTTCCCAGAGGTCGCTGCGGTCGCCCACATCGCCCAGGTCGACGCGGCTGATGGAGGCGGCCGGCGGCGGGGCGGCTGCATCGCCTGGGGTTGATGCGGTGGCTGCGTCGGCAGCCGCCGAAGCCGCGGCGGCCGGGGCGGCGGGGGCTTCGGCCAGCGGGGCGGCGGGCGCGGTGGGGCTGGCCACGAGCGGGGGCGTGGCGTCGGGGGCAGGCAAGGTGCTGCAGCCCGAGACCAGCAGCAGAAGGCCACTCCAGAAAGCGAGGGTGCGGGCCCGTGTGCGGCCCCATGTGCGGCCCGAGGTGCGGGCCCATGTGCGGCCCAGGGAACGAGGGGGTGTCATCATCAAAAACGGTTCTTCCATTCACGCAAGGCGGCCAGCACGCTGACCGCGTCTTCGCCCACCGCCCCCTGGGCACGGGCGGCGGCCATCACTTCAGGGGTCTCGCAGCGCAGAAATGGGTTGATCTGGCGCTCCAGCCCGATGCTGGAGGGCAGGGTGGGCAGGCCCTGGGCTCGCCGTTCTTCGCACTGCGCCTGGTACTGAGCCCTTTGCAGGTTGCCAGGTTCCACGGCGGCCGCAAATTTCAGGTTCGACAGCGTGTATTCGTGGGTGCAGCACACCCGCGTGCCCGAGGGCAGCGCCGCCAGGCGCGAGAGCGAGCGGTGCATCTGCGCCGGCGTGCCTTCGAAGAGGCGCCCGCAGCCAGCGGAGAAGAGGGTGTCGCCGCAGAACAGCAAAGGCGCGGTCCCACCCTGCTGCTGCAGGTAGGCAATGTGCCCGGCGGTGTGGCCGGGCACGTCCAGCACCTCGAACGCCTGGCCGAGCACGGCCACCGTGTCGCCATCGGCCAGCGGCGTGAAGGGGGCCGGGATGCGCTCGCGCGCCGGGCCCCACACGGGCCCGCGCAGGTGCGGGCGCAGCGCGGCGATGCCGCCCACGTGGTCGGGGTGGTGGTGCGTCACTAGAATGCCCGCGAGCTGCAAGCCCTGGGCCTTCAGCGCCTGCAGCACGGGCGCGGCATCACCCGGGTCCACCACCACGGCCTGCGTGCCGTCGTGAAGCATCCAGATGTAGTTGTCGGCGAAGGCGGGCAGCGCAGAAAGATTCATGACGCGAGACGAGTCGATACTGGAACTGGGGGCCTGGCTGCGCACCGCGCCGGGCCACTACCTGCTGGCGTGGGAACAAGACCGATTGGACCACGCGGTGACCGACGCCTTCGGTTTCCACGCACTGCAACTGGGCCTGCCCGAACTGGACGGCCTGCGTGCCAACCGCATGCCGCACCGCTGGGTGGCCAGCGATTCCATGCATGTGCCCGAAGACTTCTCGCTGTCGCTGCCGCCGCTGGACGACAGCCTGCTCAGCACGCAGGCCGGGCACGAACCGGTGGCGCTGCACTGCGAGTTCGACGCGCTGCCCTTTCCTGACAACAGCATCGACCTCGTGGTGCTGCCCCATGCGCTGGAACTGGCGCGCGACCCCCACCACACGCTGCGCGAGGTGGAGCGTGTGCTGGTGCCCGAAGGGCGCGTGGTCATCGCCGGCTTCAACCCGGCCAGCCTGTGGGGCCTGCGCCAGCGTGCGGGCCGCATGAAGCGCGGCCTGGGCCTCGGCCGGCAGGGCAGCCTGTACCTGCCGCGCGCGGGTGAGTTCATCGGCTACTGGCGCCTGCGCGACTGGCTGCGCCTGCTGGGGTTCGAGGTCGAGGCCGGCCGCTTCGGCTGCTGGCGCCCGCCATTCCACAGCCAGAAGTGGCTGGACCGCTTCGCCTGGATGGACCGCGTGGGCGACCGCTGGTGGCCGGTGCTGGGCAGCGTGTACTTCGTGGTGGCCGTCAAGCGCGTGCGCGGCATGCGCCTGGTGGGCCTGGCCAAGCAGAACCAGCGCAAGAAGCAGGCGGCAACGGCCGTGGTGGCGCGCCGCGAGCCGGCCGAGATGAAGTCCGAGATGGACGTGTGAAGCAGAAGAACAGCGTGGAACCCGCGAACCGATGGAACAGCGTGCAATGACTGAAGTGGTGATCTACGCCGACGGTGCCTGCCGCGGCAACCCGGGCCCCGGGGGCTGGGGTGCGTGGTTGAAGAGCGGCACGCACGAAAAGGAAATCTTCGGGGGCGAGAAGCTCACCACCAACAACCGCATGGAGCTCACCGCCGTCATCGAGGCCCTGGCCTCGCTGAAGCAGCGCTGCGCCGTCACCATCTACACCGACAGCAGCTACGTGAAGGACGGCATCACCACCTGGATCCATGGCTGGAAGAAACGCGGCTGGACCACGGCCGACAAGAAGCCGGTGAAGAACGTCGAGCTCTGGCAACGCCTCGATGCGCTGAATGCCGCGCACCAGGTGACCTGGCGCTGGGTGAAGGGCCACGCCGGCGACCCCGGCAACGAGCGCGCCGACCGCCTGGCCAACAGGGGCGTGGACGCACTGGCCGCCTGAGCGGCGGGCGCCATAACCCCAGAAAAGCTACAGTCATGGGTTGCCGGCAGCCCGTGAGAACAAGACCTTGAAGACTTTGCATACGGCCGTGGCCGTGGTGGGCCTGGCGCTGGCCGGGGGCCTGGCCTGGTGGTGGCAGAACCAGCCGGCAAAGCCGGTGGCTGCCAGCAGCGCCGCGGCGGGGCCGGGGGCGGCCCGGCAGGGCGCGGCAGGTGGCCCCGGTGGGGCTGGCGCTCCTGGTGCCCCGGCCGGCCGTGGTGGCCCCGGTGGACCTTCGGGCCCGGCGGCCGTGGAAGTGGCCCGCGTGCAAAGCCTGCAGATCACCGACGACGTGCAGGCCGTGGGCTCGCTGCGCTCGAACCAGGGCGTGATGCTGAGGCCCGAGGTCAGCGGGCGCATCGTCAAGCTGGGTTTCAAGGACGGCCATCTCGTGCGCCGTGGCCAGTTGCTCGTGCAGCTGGACGATACCTTGCAGCAGGCGCAGCTGAAGCAGGCCGAGGCCCAGGCCGCCATTGCCCGCACCAACCTGCAGCGCAGCCGCGAGCTGCTGGGCCAGGGCTTCGTGAGCCAGAGCGCCGTCGACCAGAACCAGGCCGCGCTGGATGTGGCCGAGGCCCAGGTGGCGCTGGCCCGCGCCCAGGCCGCGCGCATGAAGGTGCTGGCGCCTTTCGACGGCACCGCCGGCATCAGCCTGGTGGACGTGGGCGACTACATCAAGGACGGCGCCGACATCGTGAACCTGGAAGACCTGCGTTCGATGAAGGTGCAGTTCGCGCTGCCCGAACGGGTGGTCGACCGGCTGCGCGTTGGCCAGGCCGTGGAAGTGGCGGTGGATGCTTTGCCCGGCCGCAGCTTCAAGGGCCGCGTGCAGGCCATCGATTCCATGGTCGACGCCAATGGCCGCGCGCTGCAGGTGGTGGCCCAGGTCAACAACCCCGGCGCGCTGCTCAAGCCCGGCATGTTCGCGCGGCCGCGCGTGGTGTTCGCGGTGCGTGAAGGTGCGCTGGTGGTGCCTGAGGAAGCGCTGGTGCCGGTGGGCGGCAGGCAGCTCATCTTCAAGCTGGCGGAGGGGGCCGATGGCAAGAAGGTGGCGCGCCGCGTGGATGCGAAGCTGGGCCTGCGCCTGCCCGGCCGCGTGGAAGTGCTGCAAGGCCTGCAGGCCGGCGACAGCGTGGTGACGGCCGGCCACGCGCGGCTGCTGCGCGGCAACGACGTGCCGGTGCGCGTGATCGACCTCGCCCGCCCGCCGGGCGGCCCAGGTTCAGGCGCCGCCCCCGGCCGCCCGGCCTCGGCCGCCCGTTGAAGCCGAGGCCCGCGCGATGACGCTCTCAGAAACCTCCATCCGCCGGCCGGTGCTGGCCTGCGTGATGTCGCTGCTGCTGGTGCTGGTGGGGCTGGTGTCCTTCCAGGAACTGAGCGTGCGCGAGTACCCGCGCATCGACGAGCCGCTGGTCAATGTCAGCACGCGGCTGCAGGGCGCCTCCAGCGAAGTCATCGAGAGCCAGGTCACCAAGCCGCTGGAAGACAGCATCGCCGGCATCGATGGCGTGGACATCCTCACTTCCATCTCGCGCACCGAAAGCAGCCAGATCACGGTGCGCTTCCGCCTCAGCAAGGACCCCGACACCGCCGCCGCCGAGGTGCGCGACCGCGTCGCCCGCGTGCGCGGCCGCCTGCCCGAGGCCGCCGACGAACCCATCATCAGCAAGGTGGAAGCCGACGCCACGCCCACCATCTGGCTGGCCTACACCAGCGAGACCATGGGCCCGCTGGAGCTCACCGACCTCATCAACCGCGTCGTGAAGCCGCGGCTGCAGACCGTGCCCGGCGTGGCCGACGTGCAGGTGGGCGGCGACCGCCGCTTCGCGATGCGCGTGTGGCTCGACCCCGACAAGCTGGCCGCCTACAAGTTGACCGTGCAGGACGTGGAAGACGCGCTGCGCCGTCAGAACCTGGAAGTGCCGGCCGGCCGCATCGAAAGCGCGCAGCGCGAATTCAGCGTCACCGCGCGCACCGACCTCAACACCGTGGCCGAGTTCAACCAGGTGGCCTTGCGCACCGTGGGCGGCTACACCGTCCGCCTGCGCGACGTGGCGCGCGTGGAAGAAGCGGCGCAGAACGAACGCAGCCGCGTGCGCCTGAACGGCGTGCCCAGCATCAGCACCGGCGTGATACGCAACGCCACCGCCAACCCGCTGGAAGTGGCCGCCGGCGTGAAGGCGCTGATGCCGCAGATCCAGCGCGACCTGCCGCCCAGCGTGACGGTGGTGCAGGCCAACGACAACTCGGTCTTCATCGACCGCAGCATCAAGGCCGTCTACACCACCGTCATCGAGGCGGTGGTGCTGGTGGCGCTGGTGGTCTTCGTGTTCCTGCGCACCTTCCGTGCTTCCATCATTCCGCTGGTGACGATTCCGGTCAGCCTGATCGGCGCGTTCTCGCTCATCGCGCTGGCGGGCTTCACCGTCAACACGCTCACGCTGCTGGCACTGGTGCTGGCCATCGGCCTGGTGGTGGACGACGCCATCGTGGTGCTGGAGAACATCTACCGCCACATCGAAGAAGGCATGCAGCCCTTCCAGGCCGCCATCAAGGGCATCCGCGAGATCAGCTTTGCCGTCATCGCGATGACGCTCACGCTGGCGGCGGTGTTTGCACCGCTGGCCTTCACGCCCGGCCGCACCGGGCGGCTGTTCGGCGAGTTCGCGCTGACGCTGGCCGGCGCGGTGCTGGTGAGCGGCTTCGTGGCGCTGACCCTCACGCCCATGATGTGCAGCAAGCTGCTGAAGCACGTGGAGCAGCCCACGCGCTTCGACCGCACGATGGAGCGGCTGCTCACGGCACTGTCGGCGGGTTATGCACGTACGCTGGCGTGGACGCTGCAGCGGCGCTGGTTCGTCGTGGGCGTGATGCTGGCCAGCGCGGCGGGCAGCTGGTGGCTCTTCACCATCACCAAGAGCGAGCTGGCGCCGTATGAGGACCGCGGCGTGATCGCCATGCCCATCCGCGCCCCTGACGGCGCCACGCTGGAATACACCGCGCGCTACCTCGATGCCATCGAAGACATCGCGGCCCAGGTGCCCGAATTCGACCGCCGCTTCCTCTTCGTGGGCGGCGGCCAGGTCAGCACGGCCTTCAGCGTGATGCGCACGGTGGACTGGGCAGACCGCACCCGCACCACGCGTGACATCCAGCGCGAGCTGCTGCCCAAGCTGCAGGCGCTGCCGGGCGTGACCGCCTTCCCCGTGACACCGGCCAGCCTGGGCCAGGGCTTCCGCGACCGCGGCCTGAACGTGGTGCTGGTCAGCGGCGACAGCTACGAGAACATGGCCCGCGTGGCGCAGCAGTTCATCGCCGAGATGCAGAAGAACCCCGGCATCGTGCAGCCCGACAGCGACCTGCAGCTGAACAAGCCCGAGGTCTTCATGGACGTGGACCGCGCGCGCGCGGCCGACCTGGGTATCGGCGTGGACACGGTGGCGCGCACGGTGGAAACCATGCTCGGCGGGCGCGTGGTCACGCGCTACAAGCGCGACGCCGAGCAGTACGACGTGCTGGTGCAGACCGAGGCCGTGGGCCGCACCACGCCGGAAGACATCGAGAAGATCTTCGTGCGCGGCCGCAACGACACCATGGTGCCGCTGTCCAGCTTGGTGCAGGTGCGCGAGGCCGTGAGCCCGCGCGAGCTGAACCACTTCAACCAGCGCCGCAGCGTCAGCCTCACGGCCGATCTGGCACCCGGCTACACGCAAGGCGAGGCGCTCAAGTTCATGGACGAGACCGCCGCCCGCGTGCTGCCGGCGGGTTATGCCACCGAGCTGAATGGCGTCAGCCGCGAATACAAGGCCAGCTCGGGCGCCCTGGGCCTGGTGTTCGTGCTGGCGTTGATGTTCATCTTCCTGGTGTTGGCGGCGCAGTTCGAGAGCTTCATCGACCCCTTCGTCATCCTGCTGGCCGTGCCCTTGAGCATGGTCGGCGCACTCGGCGCCATGCAGCTGACGGGTGGCACGCTGAACGTGTATTCGCAGATCGGGCTCATCACCTTGATCGGCCTCATCACCAAGCACGGCATCCTCATCGTGGAGTTCAGCAACCAGCTGCGCCAGCAGGGCCAGAGCGTGATGGACGCCGTGGTGCAGGCCAGCGCGCTGCGCTTGCGCCCCATCCTGATGACCACGGGTGCGATGGTGTTGGGCGCGCTGCCGCTGGCGCTGGCCAGCGGGGCGGGGGCCGAGAGCCGGCAGCAGATCGGCTGGGTCATCGTGGGCGGCATGACGGTGGGCACGCTGCTCACCATCTTCGTCGTGCCCACGGTCTACACGCTGCTGGCGCGCAAGGGCATCCCGGGCGAGATCACCACGCCGGCGCTGGACGACAAGCCGGCCTCGGCCGGGGTCGACTGAAGCGCGCGGAAGACAGCGCTCAAGGCTGGCACCTTACATGTTCACCCACCTGGTGCCCGACCCCGACGCCGCGCCCGTGCCGGCGGCGCAGGCCGATGCGGCGCAGCGTTTTCTGGGCCTGCTGGCCGCAGCGTTGTCGGCCGGCAGCTTCGTCAAGCTGCTGCTGACGCAGGCGGTGCCGGGTGAAGACGCCGAGGACCGGCCGGAACGGCTGCTGGTGCGCGAAGTCGTGCTGCGCGGTGAACGGCAATTGAGTTTGCTGTGGCGGCATGCCACGCGCGACATCACGAAGAACCACACGCCGGCCGAAGGCTTGCAGCTCATCGGCGAACTGCTGGGCACGCGCTTTCGCAACGCCCACCTGCTGACGCACACGGCCGAGGTGCAGCTGGCCTACAGCCGCAAGGGCCGGCCCAGCCTGCGCGTGGGCAAGCCCTCCCACCCGCCTGCCGCAACGCTGCCCGCGGGTGATGCCGGACACGACAAGGCCAAGCAGCGCCCGCTGGAACTGCAGCGCCCGTTCTGGGAAGACCTGGGCGTCACCCACCGGGTGCGTGACGAGCTGCAGCTGGTGCTGGCGATGTCGCGCAAGTGGAAGCAGATCAACAAGTTCATCGAGATCTTCGGCGCCGCGCTGCAGCGCGCGGGGCTGGCCGAGGGCGGCACGGTGCGCGTGGCTGATTTCGGCTCGGGCAAGGGCTACCTCACCTTCGCCGTGCACGATTGGCTGCGCGCGCAGGGCCTGCAGCCGCAGGTGACGGGCGTGGAGCTGCGAGAAGACCTGGTGCGGCTGTGCAATGCCGCCGCGCAGCGCCATGGCCTGGCAGGCGATGCCGGCCTGCGCTTCGACGCGGGCGATGTGCGCAGCTACCCGCCCGCGCCGCTGGACGTGATGATCGCGCTGCACGCCTGCGACACCGCCACCGACCACGCCATCCACCTGGGCCTGCGCGCTGGGGCGGCCGTCATCCTGTGCTCGCCCTGCTGCCACAAGCAACTGCGTCCGCAGATGCGCGCGCCCGCGGCGCTGCGCCCGCTGCTGCAGCACGGCATCCACCTCGGGCAAGAGGCCGAGATGGTGACCGACTCGCTGCGCGCGCTGCTGCTCGAGGCGATGGGCTACGAGACGCAGGTGTTCGAGTTCGTGGCGCTGGAACACACCAGCAAGAACAAGATGATCCTGGCGGTGCGGCGCGGTGGGGCCGACGCCGCATCTGGCGCCGACACCCGCCAGCAGGAACTGCTGGCCCAGCTGGCCGGGGTGAAGCGCTTCTACGGCCTGCGCGAGCAGTGCCTGGAAACGCTGCTGCGGGCCGACGGTTCACTGCCGGCGGCTTGAACGCTGCCGGCTCGCGCGCGTCTTGCCGAGGCGGGCCCTGCCTGGCGTCGCTTCAGCCCCGCTGCACCTGCAGCCGCCCCTGCTGCGAGGCGAGCGTCTTGGCCAGCAGGCTGGTGGCGGCGTAGATGGCGCTGACATGCGGCGTCGGCGTGTCGGTGATGCGCCCGAGTTCCACCACCGCGCCCACCAGCGCCTGCAGTTCCAGCGCGCGGCCGGCTTCCACGTCCTGCAGCATGCTGGTCTTGTGGGCGCCCACGGCTTCGGCGCCGGCGATGCGTTGTTCCAGGCTGATCTTGAAGGCCACGCCCAGCTTCTCGGCCACGGCCTTGCCCTCGGCCATCATCTGCGTGGCCAGCTCGCGCGTGGCCGGGAAGCGGCAGATGTCTTCCAGCGTGGCGTGCGTCAAGGCCGACAGCGGGTTGAAGCAGAGGTTGCCCCAGAGCTTCACCCAGATCTCGCTGCGGATGTCGCGCGACACCGGGCTCTTGAAGCCGGCGGTCATCATCACCTTGCTCAGGGCCTCGATGCGCTCGCTGCGGCTGCCGTCGAGTTCACCAAGGCTGAAGCGGTTGCCCTCGATGAGCTTCACCACGCCCGGCGCCACCAGTTCGCTGGCGGGGTAGACCACGCTGCCGATGACGCGTTCGGGCTCGATGTTCGCAGCGATCAGGCCCTCGGGGTCCAGGCTCTGCAGGCTGCGGCCTTCGTAAGGGCCGGCCAGCTTGTGGAAGTACCACCAGGGCACGCCGTTGATCATGGTGACCACCATCGTCTGCGGGCCGAAGAGGCCGCGCAGGTCGGGCAGGAGGTCGGGCACCTGGTGGGCTTTCACGGTGAGCAGCACCACGTCCTGCGGGCCGGCATCGGCATAGCGCTGCAGCGCGCGCAGGTTCGGGCCGGCCGGCGTGTGCTCTTCGCTGCCGTCTTCCAGGATGAGCTTGAAGCCGTGGGCGTTGATGGCTTCCAGGTTGCGGTTGCGGGCGATGAAGGTCACCTCCTGGCCCGAACGCGCCAGCTTCGCACCGAGATAGCCGCCTATCGCGCCGGCCCCCACCACAGCGATCTTCATCCGCCTGCCCTCAATTCGCGCTGCCGCGCCCAGTTCTTCGCCGCGCCCCAAAGAGGCCACAGCAGCAGGCCCAGCGCGATGGTGGAAATGCCGCCCACCAGCGGGTTGCTCCACAGGATGGCCAGCGAGCCCTGGCTGATCAGCATGGCCTGGCGGAAGCTGCTTTCGGCCATGTCGCCCAGCACCAGCGCCAGCACCAGCGGCGCCAGCGGGTACTTCAGCTTCTTGAACAGGTAGCCCAGCAGGCCGAAGAACAGCATCGTCCACACGTCGAACATCGCGTTGTTCACCGTGTAGGCGCCGATGGCGCAGATGACGATGATCACCGGCCCGATGATGGTGAACGGTATGCGCAGGATGGCCGCCCACCAGGGCACGGTGGTCAGCACGACGATGAGGCCGACGATGTTGCCCAGGTACATGCTGGCGATCAGGCCCCAGACGAAGTCTTTCTGCTCGACGAAGAGCATGGGCCCGGGCTGCAGGCCCCAGATGAGCAGGCCGCCCAGCAGCACGGCGGCCGTGGGCGAACCCGGGATGCCCAGCGTCAGCATGGGCAGCAGGGCGGCGGTGCCGGCGGCATTGTTGGCGGTTTCGGGGGCGATGACGCCGTCGATCTCGCCCTTGCCGTAGTTCTGCGGGTTCTTCGAGGCGCGGCGCGCCAGGCCGTAGCTCATGAAGCTGGCCGGCGTGGCGCCGCCGGGCGTGATGCCCATCCAGCAGCCCACGAAGGCCGAGCGCAGGAAGGTGCGCCAGTAGCTGAACATGCGGCCCCAGGTCTGCAGCACCACGCCCAGCGTGATGCGCGCGCTCTTGCCGCGGAAGGCCAGGCCTTCTTCCATGGTCTGCAGGATCTCGCCGATACCGAACAGGCCGATCACCGCCACCAGGAAGCTGAAGCCTTTCAGCAGCTGCGGCTGCTCGAAGGTCATGCGCAGCTGGCCCGTGACGCTGTCCAGGCCCACGGCGGCGAGCGAGAAGCCCAGCATCATCGAGGCCAGTGTCTTGGCCGGCGGCTCCTTGCTCAGCCCCACGAAGCTGGCAAAGGTGAGCAGCTGCACCGCGAAGAACTCGGCCGGCCCGAATTCGAGTGCGAACTTGGCCAGCACCGGCGCCAGGAAGGTGATGATGAGCACCGCCACCAGCGCGCCGAAGAACGAGGCCGTGAAGGCCGCCGTCAGCGCCTCGGCTGCCTTGCCCTGCTGGGCCATGGGATAGCCGTCGAAGGTGGTGGCCACGCTCCAGGGCTCGCCGGGAATGTTGAACAGGATGGACGTGATGGCCCCCCCGAACAGCGCGCCCCAGTAGATGCAGCTCAGCAGGATGATGGCCGAGGTGGGGTTCATCGTGAACGTCAGCGGCAGCAGGATGGCCACGCCGTTGGCACCGCCCAGGCCGGGCAGCACACCGATGAGCACGCCGAGGATGATGCCGGCGAACATCAGCACGATGTTGGCCGGCGTCAGCGCGACGCTGAAGCCCTGGCCCAGGGCAGCAAGTTCTTCCATCGAGCGCTTTCCGTCTAGAAACCGAGCCAGGCTTCGATGGGACCCTTGGGCAAGGCGACCAGGAACCAGCGTTCGAACACCAGGAAGAAGAACAGCGGCACGCCCAGCGCCACCGCCGAGATGGGCAGCACGCCGTACTTGCCGTGCCGCCGCATGAAGAAGGCGATGAGCAAGGCCGAAGCCAGATAGATGCCCAGCGGCGCCACCAGCGCCACGTACACGCTCATGGGCCAGGTGATGGACCACACGCTGCCCAGCTGCGTGGTGGTGGCGAAGTCGGGGTTCCGGCTTTTCCAGCCCAGCAACTGCTTGAGCACGATCCAACCCGCCGCAGCGAAGAGCATGCAGCCGATGTAGAACGGAAAGTAGCCGGCGCGCGGGCCTTCGAATTCGTCCCAACCGGTGCCCACGCGCCGGGCATCGACGATGACCACGACGGCCACCGCCAGCAGGGCCAGGCCCAGCAGCAGTTCGGGCCAGCGGCTGCCCACCATGGGCGCTTCTTCGCCGGTTTCGGGCGCTGCGGCTTCCTGGTCCTGGTTCATCCCGGGGTGCCCGCCTTACTTGGCCAGGAAGCCGGCTTCGCGCATCAGCACCCGGTGCTGCTGCTCGGTGCGTGCCACCCAGTCGAAATAGGCCTGGCCCGTCATCGAGGTCTGGTTGAAGGCGCCCTTTTCCATGAACTCTTTCCACTCGGGCAGGGCGCGCACCTTGTCGAAGAGGTCGACATAGAACTTCACCTGCTCGGGCGTGGCGCCGGGCGTCATGAAGATGCCGCGCAGCATCTGGTATTCCACGGGCAGCCCGGCCGACTTGCAGGTGGGGATGTCGCTCCAGGCCTGCGTGGCGGTGATCTTCTTGGTGTACGGCATGGGCTTGGCGTCCATCACGCACAGCGCACGCAGCGTGCCGGCACGCCAGTGGCTTTCGGCCTCGATGGGGTTGTTCACCGTGGCGTCGACGTGCTTGCCCACGAGCTGCACCGCCACGTCGCCACCACCCCGGAAGGGGATGTAGGTGGCGCGCTTGCCCGAGGTCTTCTCGAGCATCACGGTGATGATGTGGTCTTCCTGGCGCGAGCCGGTGCCGGCCACCTTCATCGTGCGGTCGGGGGCGGCCTTCATGGCGGCCAGAAACTCGGCCGCGGTCTTGTGGGGCGACTCGGCATGCACCCACAGGATGAACTGGTCGAGAGCCAGCATCGAAACGGGCGTGAGGTCGCGCCAGTTGAAAGGCACGCCCGTGGCCAGCGGCGTGGTGAACAGGTTGCTCAGCGTGATGGCGATCTTGTGCGGGTTGCCCTTGTCGCCCTTGACGTCGAGGAAACCTTCGGCGCCCGCGCCGCCCGCGCGGTTCACCACCACAATGGGCTGCTTCATCAGGTTGTTCTTCGACACCACGCCCTGGATGAAGCGCGCCATCTGGTCGGCGCCGCCGCCGGTGCCTGCCGGCACGACGAATTCCACCGGTTTCGTGGGTTCCCAGGCCTGGGCCGCCGTGGTGGTGGCCAGGGCCGCAAGGCCCGTGAGCAACGCAGCGGCGCTGCGTGTCAGGGCGGGCAGGGTCTTCTTCAGGGTCCAGCTCATGTCGTCTCCTAGATTCAGAGGGAAGTCACATGCAGTGGCACGGCCCCGGGGGCCTGCGGCTGTGGGGCAGGCGGGGGCTCTGGTGCGAAAAAGAACGCGGGCAAAACAAGTTCCGGGTCTTGCCGATGCATAAGGCCTGAAGTGAATGTAGCCGCCCGCAGTTGCGTCGGCTATTCACAAGTTGTACGGCCGTTGCTCAGCTTTTCCTTAATCAAACACCTCTCAGGTTAATGGAAACCCTAGTGTCGGCCGTACAGCGCAGCGCACGGCCTGCTTGAATGCGCAGGCAGATCCGGGCGCTTCAGCCCAAGCCGAGCTTGGCCGCCAGGCCGATGCGCTGCAGCTTGCCCGTGGCGCCCTTGGGAATCTCTTCCATGAACAGAATCTTCTTGGGCACCTTGAATTCGGCGGCGCGCTGGCTCACGAAGTCTTGCAATTCGCGCTCGGTGGCAGCCTGGCCTTCGCGCAGCACCACGGCCGCGGCCACTTCCTCGCCCAGCTTGGGGTGGGGCATGCCGAAGCACACCACCTGGGCGACGGCGGCGTGGTCCATCAGGATCTCGTCCACCTCGCGCGGGCTGACCTTCTCGCCGCCGCGGTTGATGATTTCCTTCAGCCGCCCGGTCAGGCTGACATAGCCCTCGGCATCCATCACGCCCTGGTCGCCGGTCAGGAACCAGCCGTTGATGTAGGCCTCGGCATTGGCCTTGGGGTTGTTCAGGTAGCCGGCGGTGACGTTGTCGCCGCGGATGACGATCTCGCCCGTGTTCTCAAGCCCCGTGCCGCGCGGCAGCAGGCTGCCGTCTTCGCCCATGATGGCCACCTCGGGGCCGGCGGCCAGGCCCACGCTGCCGGGCTTGCGCACGCCCGGTGGCAGCGGGTTGCTGGCCATCTGGTGGCAGGCCTCGGTCATGCCGTAGCTCTCGATCAGCGGCGCCTTGAACACCTCCTCGAGTTCGCGGATCACCTGCGGCGGCATGCTGCTGCTGCTGCTGCGGATGAAGCGCAGCGGGTGGCGCGCGATGACCTCGGCGTTCTTGCTGGCGCGGCTGAGGATGGCCTGGTGCATGGTGGGCACGGCCGTGTACCAGGTGGGCTTGGCCTCGTCCATCCAGCCGAAGAACTTCAGCGCGTTGAAGCCCGGCGTGCAGTACACCTGCGAGCCCGCAGCCAGTGGCGCCAGCACGCCGGCGATCAGGCCGTGGATGTGGAAGAGCGGCATGATGTTCAGCCCGCGGTCGGCCGCCGTGAACTGCAGCGTGGCGGCGATGTTGCGGGCCGAGGCGCAGAGGTTGCGCTGGCTCAGCGGCACGATCTTTGGCCGCGAGGTGGTGCCGCTGGTATGCAGCACCATGGAGATGTCGTCGGGCTGCGCCGGGCCGCCGTGCGAGATGCCGGCCGCCGCCGCCACGCCCGGGCCTGGGCCCCGGCCTTCACGCGGCTGCAGCGTGAAGTCGCCCGCGGCGCCGCCGGGGTGCAGGTCGATGAGGCGCACACCGAGTTTCTGCGCCACTTCGATGGCCGGCGAGTTGCTGTCGTGTTCGACGATCAGCGCCTTGGCGTTCAGGTCGGCCAGGTAGAACTCGAACTCGTCGGCGCGGTAGGCCGGGTTCAGCGGCGCCGTGGTCACGCCGCAGGCGGCGCTGATGAAACAGGTGGCCATCTCCGGGCCGTTGGCCAGCACGATGGCCACGCCATCGTTGCGGCCCAGGCCCAGGCCGTTCAGCGTGGCCAGCGTGCGCTGCACCAGCGCGCGCAGGCCGCCATAGCTGAGGGCGGCGCGCCCGGGGGCGGTGATGGCCACCGCTTCGTCGGCGGCGGTGGACAGCATGCGAAGCAGGGAAGGGTCCATCGGGGTTCCGGTTCGGTGAGGCCTGCAAAAGGCCGGGGCGGCATGGGCGCGAATCGGGCACGAACCGGGTTCGCATGGGTTTCGAATCGCGTGCGCCCCCTGGGGGCCAGAGGGTGGTTCAGCGCGTTATACGGGATAGCCCCTAGCGCCACGCATCAGGGTTCGCCCTGAGTTCCCGCAGACACAACAGGCCCGGCCGTCTTCAGCCGCCGATGTAATGCATTTCAACGCGGCGCTCGCCGCTGCCGGGCTCGGCCGCCTGCGCGCCGCGCAGCTGCGAATAGCGGTCTTCGCGCTCGCTCCAGATCAGGCCGATGGCGCGCGCGATCTGTTCGTCGCTGTAGGGGCTGCCATCGGCTTGCGTGCCGCGCAGCAGCGCGCGCAGGTCGTGGCCGCGGCTGGCGAACAGGCACAGGAAGAGCTTGCCTTCGGTGGACAGGCGGGCGCGGTTGCAATCACCGCAGAAGGCCTGGGTGACGCTGCTGATGACGCCGATTTCGCCGCCGCCATCGCGGTAGCGCCAGCGCTGTGCCGTTTCGCCCGGCGCGCTGGCTTCCAGCGCTTCCAGCGGAAAGGCCTCGTGCAGCTGCTGCACCACCTGGGCCGAGGGCAGCACCTCGTTCATGCGCCAGCCGTTGGTGGCGCCCACGTCCATGTACTCGATGAAGCGCAGCACCACGCCGGGGCCGCAATGCTCGCGCACGTGGCGAGCCAGCGGCACGATTTCCTGGTCGTTGGTGCCCCGCTTGACGACCATGTTGATCTTGATCGGCGCCAGCCCCGCCTTCAGCGCGGCGTCGATGCCGCGCAGCACGTCGGCCACCGGGAAATCGACGTCGTTCATGGCGCGGAAGATGCCGTCGTCCAGCGCGTCCAGGCTCACCGTCACGCGCTGCAGCCCGGCTTCGCGCAGCGCCGCGGCCTTGCGCTCGAGCAGCGAGCCGTTGGTGGTGAGCGTGATGTCGAGCGCCTGGCCCTCCGGCGTCCGCAAGGCCGCCAGTTGCGCAATCAGCACCTCGATGTGCTTGCGCAGCAGCGGCTCGCCGCCGGTCAGGCGCAGCTTCACCACGCCGTGCGCCACGAAGAGGCGCGCCGTGCGCGTGATCTCTTCGAAGCTGAGCAGGCTGCTCTGCGGCAGGAACTTGTACTGGCTGTCGAACACGTCCTTCGGCATGCAGTAGCTGCAGCGGAAGTTGCAGCGGTCCGTCACGCTGATGCGCAGGTCGCGCAGCGGGCGGCCCAGGCGGTCGGCCAGCAGGCCGCCGGTGTCGAAGCCGGTCTCGGGTATGCGGGGCAGGGCTGCGGCGTAGCGCAGGTCTGCCAAGGGAATCACGTTCTCGCCCATGGGCGCGATTGTGGCTGCTGTCGCAGCCGCTTGTCGGGCGGCCGCCTACTGCGCGGCCTGGGCTTCGGGCTGCGGCAGCTCGGCGCGTCGCGCGCCGTTGAAGCGCTTGGCCCAGTAGGCCTGGCGCATGTCTTCGATGCGCACCTCGGCGCCGGCACGCGGGGCGTGGATGAACTTGCCCTCGCCCACGTAGATGCCCACGTGCGAGAAGGCGCGGCGCATGGTGTTGAAGAAGACCAGGTCGCCGGGCTTGAGCTCATCGCGCTTCACGCTCAGCAGGCCGGCATTCTTCGCCTGCTCGTCGGCGCGGCGGGGCAGCACCAGGCCCAGGCTGTTCTCGAAGACATAGCGCGTGAAGCCGCTGCAGTCGAAGCCCTGCTCGGCGCTGTTGCCGCCGCGCACGTAGCGCACGCCCAGGAAGTTCATCGCGGTGAGCACCATCTCGGTGGCGCTGTCGCGCATCTGGCGCACCAGGGGGCTGTTCTCGATGCGCGCTTCCATCTTCTCGGGCGCAGGCACGAGGCCTTTGTCCTGCAGCAGCGTGAGCACGGCATCGCCCGTGGCGGGGGCGGCCGGGGCGGCCTGGGGGGGCGGCGGTGCCTCGGGTGCGGCCTGCGCGTGCAGCGCCATGCTCAGCAGCGCGGCAAGCAGGGTCTGCAACAGGAATCGGGGGCGGCTCTGGGGCATTGGCGCGGCAGGATAGCAGCGGGAGGGCGGGCGTCAACCCGAAGGCGTGGCGGGCCGGGGCGGGCCCGGGGGCAGGGTGGCAGGCTTCGCCGGCCCACCACTCGTGGCAGCATCGCCGCTTTCACCACCCCTGCTGCTACGAAATGTTCAAGGCCCTGCTGCTCGAAAAAGACGACGCCGGCTTTCGCGCTGGCCTGACCATGCTCGACGAAAGCCGCTTGCCGGCCGGCGATGTGCTGGTGCAGCCGGCGTACTCGACGCTGAACTACAAGGACGGCCTGGCGCTGACGAACAAGTCGCCCGTGGTGCGCCTGTGGCCCATGGTGCCGGGCATCGACGGCGCCGGTACCGTGCTGGAAAGCAGCCACCCGAACTGGCAGCCCGGCGATGCCTTCATCCACAACGGCTGGGGCGTGGGTGAAACCCACTGGGGCTGCCTGGCCGAGCGCGCGCGGCTGAAGGGCGACTGGCTGGTGAAGCTGCCCGCCGCCTTCACGCCCCGGCAGGCCATGGCCATCGGCACCGCCGGTTACACCGCCATGCTGTGCGTGTTGGCGCTGGAACAACACGGCCTGCAACCCGACGCGGGCGAGGTGCTGGTCACGGGTGCCACGGGCGGCGTGGGCAGCGTGGCCGTGGCCGTGCTGGCGCGGCTGGGCTTTCGTGTCATCGCCGCCACCGGCAAGACGGCCGAAGCCAGCTACCTGCAGCGCCTGGGCGCCGCCGGCGTCATCGACCGCGCCGAACTCGCCGCCCCCGGCAAACCGCTGCAGAAGGAACGCTGGGCCGCCGTCGTGGACGCCGTGGGCAGCCACACGCTGGCCAATGCGCTGGCGCAGACGCGCTATGGCGGCGTGGTGGCCGCCTGCGGCCTGGCGCAAGGCCATGACCTGCCGGGCACGGTGATGCCTTTCATCCTGCGCGGCGTCACGCTCGCCGGCATCGACAGCGTGATGGCCCCGCGCGCGCGCCGCGAGACCGCCTGGGCGCGCCTGGCGCGCGACCTCGACCCTGCGCTGCTGGAAAGCATGGTCGAAGAAGTGCCGCTGGAAGGTGCCGTGGCCGCGGCGCAGCGCCTGATGGCCGGCCAGGTGCGCGGGCGCATCGTCGTGAAGATCTGAAGACGCCAGCCTCGCCCTGAGCCTTGCAGGCGCCCAGGGCGGCGTCAGCGCAGCGCAAGCACGCGGCCGAAAATGGGGGCACGACGGGGAGCCACCCCGCAGCTGCCTTGCCATCACGGAGACAAACCATGGGCTACGCCGAACTGCATCACCAGTCGCTGGTCGACCGCGACACCTACTGGGCCGAGCAAGCCCGCCGCATCGACTGGCACACGCCCTTCACGCGCGTGTGCAACCACGACAACCCGCCCTTCACGCGCTGGTTCGAGGGCGGCACCACCAACTTGTGCCACAACGCGGTCGACCGCCACGTGGCCACGCGCGGCGAACAGAACGCGCTGGTGTGGGTGAGCACCGAGGTCGGCATCGAGAAGGCCTACAGCTTCCGCGAGCTGCAGGCCGAGGTGATGACCATGGCCGCCATCCTGCAGGCCCAGGGCGTGCAGCAGGGCGACCGCGTGCTGATCTACATGCCCATGATCCCCGAGGCCGTGTTCGCCATGCTGGCCTGCACGCGCATCGGCGCCATCCACTCGGTGGTGTTCGGCGGCTTCGCCAGCGTGAGCCTGGCGCAGCGCATCGAAGACGCGCAGCCCACGCTGGTGGTCAGTGCCGACGCCGGCAGCCGCAGCGGCAAGGTGGTGGCCTACAAGCCGCTGCTGGACGAAGCGCTGCGGCTCTCGGCGCACAAGGTGCCCAAGGTGCTGCTGGTCGACCGCGGCCTGGCCCCGATGCCGCGCACCGAAGGTCGTGACGTGGACTACGCGCCGCTGCGCGAACAGCACCAGGGCGCGCAGGTGCCCGTGGTGTGGCTGGAAAGCACCGCCATCAGCTACACCATCTACACCAGCGGCACCACCGGCCGCCCCAAGGGCGTGCAGCGCGACACCGGCGGCTACGCCGTGGCGCTGGCCGCCAGCATGGAGCAGATCTTCCTCGGCAAGCCCGGCGAAACCTACTTCAGCACCAGCGACATCGGCTGGGTGGTGGGCCACAGCTACATCGTCTACGGCCCGCTCATCCACGGCATGGCCACCATCCTGTACGAAGGCCTGCCCACGCGCGGGCTGAACGGCGAGCCCGACCCGGCCATCTGGTGGCGCCTGGTCGAGAAGTACAAGGTGACGGCGATGTTCAGCGCGCCCACGGCCGTGCGCGTGCTGAAGAAGCAGGACCCGGCGGCGCTGAAGCAGCACGACCTCTCCAGCCTGCGCGCGCTGTTCCTGGCCGGAGAACCGCTGGACGAGCCCACGGGCCGCTGGATTGCCGACGCCCTGGGCGTGCCCATCATCGACAACTACTGGCAGACCGAAAGCGGCTGGCCCATCCTCACCATCGCCAACGGCGTGGAGCGCAAGGAAAGCCGCTTCGGCAGCCCCGGCATTCCCATGCCCGGCTACGACGTGAAGCTGCTCGACGAACAGACAGGCGAAGCACTGACGCAGCCCAACCAGAAGGGCGTGCTGGTCATCGAGGGGCCCTTGCCGCCCGGCTTCATGCAGACGGTGTGGCGTGACGACGCGCGTTTCGTCAACACCTACTGGAAGAGCGTGCCGGGGAAGATGGTCTACAGCACCTTCGACTGGGGCATACGCGATGCGGACGGCTATTACTTCATCCTGGGCCGCACCGACGACGTCATCAATGTGGCCGGCCACCGCCTGGGCACGCGCGAGATCGAGGAAAGCCTGAGCAGCCACGCCGCCGTGGCCGAGGTGGCCGTGGTGGGCGTGGCCGACACGCTCAAGGGCCAGGTGGCGATGGCCTTCGTGGTGCTGAAAGACCCGGGCCTGGCCGCCACGCCGGCCGGCGCGCTGGCGCTGGAAGGTGAGCTGATGAAGGTGGTGGACACGCAACTGGGCGCGGTGGCGCGGCCTGCGCGCGTGCGCTTCGTGACGGCGCTGCCCAAGACGCGCTCGGGCAAGACGCTGCGCCGCGTGATCCAGGCGCTGTGCGAAGGGCGCGACGCGGGCGATCTTTCCACGGTGGAAGACCCGGGCGCGGTGCAGCAGATCCGCGAGCTGTTCAGCGCGGGGTGAACCACGCCGCGTGAACCTGCGGGCACCGGGCTGTGCCCCGGTGCCTCCCCCAAAGACGGGGGCGCCCGGCCGGGGGCCCGCCGCGGCCCTGCCGCAGGGCGATGGCGTGCCGGGGCGGGGCGCAGAAGACTGCAGGCTTCGTCGCACCTCACGGGCCTGCCATGAACGCCACCGTCTCCCTTCAGCGCCGCGGCTTGCTGGCCGCCTTGGGCGCCTTGGTCTCCACGCCTTGGTGCGCCAGCGCATCTGCGGCAGCGCGCACCGAGGAGACCTCAGCGCCGCGAAGCGGCCCGCCGGCCTTGCTGCTGGCCACCGAGGCCCGCGAGGACATCGACCCCGCCGGCTTCCTGGTCAGCGAGAAGTACGACGGCGTGCGCGCCCACTGGGACGGCCAGCGCCTGCGCACGCGCGGCGGCAACGCCATCGCGGCGCCGGACTGGTTCACGGAGCGCCTGCCCCGGGTGGCGCTGGACGGTGAACTCTGGGGCGGCCGCGGGCGCTTCCAGGCCTTGTCGGGCGCCGTGCGCCGGAGCAGCCCGCGCGACGAAGAATGGCAGCGCATCACCTACATGGCCTTCGACCTGCCGGGCGCGCCCGGGCCCTTCAGCGCGCGTGCCGAGCGCCTGGCCTCGCTGGCCCGGCAGACCCCGTGGCCGGGCTTCCAGGCCGTGGAGCAGCGCAGCGTGCCCAGCCGCGCCGCGCTGCAGCGCTGGCTGGACGAGGTGCTGGCCGGTGGCGGCGAAGGCCTGATGCTGCACCGCGCCGACGCGCTGGCCACCACCGGCCGCAGCGCGGTGCTGCAGAAGCTGAAGCGCGAACACGATGCCGAAGCGCGCGTGCTGGGCAGCGTGCCGGGCCGGGGGCGGCACCTGGGGCGCATGGGCGCGCTGCGCGTGGCGACGCCAGGCGGCCAGGTTTTCCTGCTGGGCAGCGGCTTCAGCGACGCCGAGCGCGAAAACCCGCCTGCGCCAGGCAGCATCGTCACCTACCGCCACCGCGGCCACACCGAAGCCGGCCTGCCGCGCTTCGCCACCTTCCTGCGTGTGCACCGGCCCGCGCCAGGCCCGGCGCAGGCGGCTCAATCCTTGTCGGCAGGCGAGTCGCAGCGCGGGTCGGGGCCGTAGCCGCCGCCGGTGACGCGGCCGTCGTCGGCCAGCGTCACCTCGAACCACAAGCAGTCGTGCGTGGGGTAGCGCCAGGACCAGATCAGCCCCGTGTTCGTGCCCCAGGCGCCGCCAAAGCGGCGCACTTCGCCCGGGGCGCCCAGGCGCTGCAGCACCTCGGCGCGGCGCAGGTCTGGCGTGGACATCACGGCCTGGAACTCGGCCTCGTTCAGCACCTGCCGCGCCTGCAGCACGCGGCCGCTGGCGTCGAGGTCGACCATCCAGGTGGTACGGCCGTAAGGGCCGCTGGCGTATTCCAGGCGCTGGGCCCCGCCAGGGAGCGCATGTTCGGCGCTGGGCTGGCCCCAGGCCTGCAGTACCTGGGCGCGCGGCGTGCCCGGCCCCGGCGGTGCCACGGCGCAGCCGCTGAGCGCCGCCGCCAGCACCAGGGCCCCGAGCGGGGCGCGAACAGCCTGGGCAGCAGCGGTGGCAGGCATGGCTTCTTCCTTCTAGAGCACCTCGGAAGCGAAGTCTGCCAGCCGCGAGCGTTCGCCGCGCGCCAGCGTCACATGCCCCCCGTGCGGCCAGCCCTTGAAGCGGTCCACCGCATAGGTCAGGCCGCTGCTGCCTTCGGTGAGGTAGGGCGTGTCGATCTGCGCCAGGTTGCCCAGGCAGACGATCTTCGTGCCCGGGCCGGCGCGCGTGATGAGCGTCTTCATCTGCTTGGGCGTGAGGTTCTGCGCCTCGTCGATGAGCACGAACTTGTTCAGGAAAGTGCGCCCGCGCATGAAGTTCAGGCTCTTGATCTTGATCTTGCTGCGCACCAGGTCGTTGGTGGCCGCGCGGCCCCACTCGCCGGCGCTGCTGTCGCTGCGCGCCAGCACTTCCAGGTTGTCGTCCAGCGCGCCCATCCACGGGCCCATCTTCTCTTCCTCGTTGCCGGGCAGGAAGCCGATGTCGTCACCCACGGGCACGGTCACGCGCGTGACGATGATCTCGCTGTAGCGGCGGTCGTCCAGCACCTGGCTCAGCCCGGCGGCCAGCGTCATCAGCGTCTTGCCCGTGCCGGCCGTGCCGGTGAGGGTGATGAAGTCGCACTCGGGGTCCATCAGCAGGTTCAGCGCGAAGTTCTGTTCGCGGTTGCGTGCCGTCACGCCCCACACGGCGTTCTTGGTGTGGGTGTAGTCGCGCAGGGTCTTCAGCACCGCGGTCTTGCCGGTGATCTCGGCCACACGGGCGTACAGCGCCGCGGCCCCGGGCACCTCGAGGTAGACGAACTGGTTGATCATCAGCGCCGGCACCAGCGGCCCGCTGATGCGGTAGTAGGTGTGGCCGGCCTGCTGCCAGCTTTCCATGGTCTTGCCATGGCGGTCCCAGAAATCAGCGGGCAGCGGCAGCACGCCGGTGTAGAGCAGGTCGCCGTCTTCCAGCGTCTTGTCGTTGAAATAGTCTTCGGCGGGCAGACCCAAGGCGCGCGCCTTCACGCGCATGTTGATGTCCTTGGACACCAGCACGATGTCGCGCCCCGGCTGCTGTTCGCGCAGGCTCTGCACCACGCCCAGGATCTGGTTGTCGGCCTTGCCCTGCGGCAGGCCGGGGGGCAACTTGAAGTCGAGGAAGGTGGTCTGGAAGTAGAGCTTGCCGCCAGCCTCGCGGTGGCCGGTGCCGGCCAGGGGGATGCCGGCCTGGGCGTCCATCTGGCCGCCCTTGACGGCCAGCGCGGCCAGCGCGTCGAGTTCGCGGCTCACCTGGCGCACGCTGCGCGCGACCTCGCTCATGCCCTTCTTGTGGCCGTCGAGCTCTTCCAGCGTGATCATGGGCAGGAAGACGTCGTGCTCTTCGAAGCGGAAGAGCGACATCGGGTCGTGCATCAGCACGTTGGTGTCCAGCACGAAGAGCTTGGCCGGGCCCGTGCTGCGCGGCTTGCGCGCGCGCGGTGTGGGTGCCGGCGCCGGCCGGCTGGCCAGCGGCGCGAAGGCCGCCGGCGCGGCGGGTGCGGCCAC
>LJHT01000042.1 GCA_001295905.1 beta proteobacterium AAP51
TGGCCTGGGCTTCGTTGAGGTGGGTGGAAGCGCCCGTGCGGCGCGCTCAGCTTTCAGATCGGCGGCTGCTGATGATGGGCGCCACTGCCATGTCAGGAGCCATACTTGTCGCATGGGCGCTGGCGGCACCCAAGTTGGATGTGCAGAACCTAGAGTCGAAATCTGCTGCTTTGTATTTCGGTGCCTCCGACATCAGCAAGTACAGACGTGAATGCCACGCGCGAATGGGAGAGTCAATTTCGTACACCGAAAGGTGTCGATTGGGTGCCTCATCCGCAAGTTCTGAGATTGCAGTCTGGGCAGACAGCCATGGCGTCGAGATCGCAGCCGCATTGGGGGAAACTCTCGGCGGGCGGGGAATCTCAGTCGCGCAGATAACGGCGTCTTCTTGCCCGCCTGCCATGGGCTTTACGCCGCATGGTGTGAAGAACTGCCGGGAGCATAATGATCGGACAGCCCAGGCGCTGATCGCCGACCCGCGCGTTCACACCGTTGTGATTGCTGCACGCTGGGGTTGGTACATGCGGGATGATGCGAGCGCATTCAAAGCAGGTCTGGAGCAAAGCGTGGCCCTGCTCGCGCAAGCAGGCAAGACGGTCCTCTTGATTGAGCCATTCCCTGAATACAAGTACCCGGTTCCGTCAGCGCTTGGTGCGCTCAGTCGTCGCGACAATGTTGAAGATTCGCGCTTCGGTCAGACAGCTAATGAGTATCAGCGTACTCAGTCTGAAGCTCTCCAGCAGATCGGGCGGCTAGGCCTCATGCCTAATGTTCAAGTCTTCAGTACATCTAAGGTTCTTTGTGGGGATATCAAGTGCCGGGTGATCTCCGACGAAGGAGCGCCTCTCTACTTCGATGACAACCATCTCAGCATGGCAGGAGCCCGAGTCATCGCGAAAGCACTCTCAGAACACTTCTGACCTACGGCGCTGGGGCCACAGAACCAGCGCGCGCCTATTCAGAGCCTCACTGTGCAGGATCAGTCCAATGACCTGATTTTTTCAACGAGTCCTGAAGCTCTGTTCTGGGAAAACCCAGCTTCTTGGCTTTGTGCGCCTGCTCCAGTGCACGAGCATGTTCCCCAATCTCCAGAAAAATGAGCCCCGCGTTGTATTGCGTGAAGGGATTTTCGGGCTCGATCGCAATTGCGGCGTTGAGATGCACGACCGCTTCGCTGACGCGTTTACGCTTGCCCAGATACTGCGCGTAGATCATGCGCACCACCTGATCGTCAGGGCGGAAGCGGACGGCTCTCTCAAAGTAGCAATCGAAGGGCCATTCGAAGTTCCGCATTTGCGGCGCCGCGGTCTTGTCAGCCAGCCGCGACAGCGATACGAGCGCGCGGTGATGGTTCGGTGACGACTTGAGCATATAGTTCATGTCGGCCGCCAAGTCGCCCGTGCTGCCGCCGATCAAGGCTTCGACGATGGGCGTGAAGTGATGGCGCTCCACGATCTCAAGCGCTTGGCGACTGGTGCGGTAATCGAAGGGCCCATAGTGGCCGGGAATGACCAAGTTACCGCAGCGGTTGCCGCTTTGTGCGGAAGCGCTCCCGCACGCTACAACCAAACCCAAAGCAGCCAGCGCGGCACCTGCCACGGCAAGCAATCGGTCCTGAGGGGCTTTCGCTGCTTGGTTATTCATCGCGATGGTGTGGCCCATGGGCTGGTCTGCGCAGTGCAGCCCCGAAGAAAACCGATCAAGGCTTCTTCGAAGGTGACGCGGTGCTCGGCAGTTGAGAGAGTGTGGTCAGCGTCGGCAAGGTGAAGTTTCTGCACGCTTCCGCGCGCTAGAGCCTGCAGCCAACCTGGGTCGGACGCTGCTTGCTCCGCGAACTCGCGGGCCGTCAGGTCGCTTTCGCTGAGCGCAACCAGAATGGGGCCGCCGAAGCGGGCGCAACCCGACCGCATGGTTTCCTTGAAATCAGCGCCCGCATTGCTGCCTTCTTGGCGTTGGCCCGAACCCCGTTTCAGACCTTTGCCCATGGTTTGCAGAAACCCGGAGAGCGCACTGCGGCTCAAGCCGCCGCTGAGGGCTTTGCGCCAGAACTCAGGGCTCAATGCCCGCTGCCAGTAGTAGTGCTTCAACTGTGCCCGTGCCAGACCTTCTTCAGAGCGAAGCCAGGGGTTCAAGAGGCACAGGGCTGCCACACGGCTGTCGCGTTGGCGCTCTACGTACATCAAGGCTGCAGAGGCGCCATCACACAGGCCGGCCAGCGCCACACCGCGGACATGCGGTGCGTGCTGCATCAGAGCGTCAATCGCTGCGCGCAGATCTTCGTCCAGGTTTTCGAAGTGGCGGGGCTCACCGGTGCTGTCACCCATGCCACGGACGTCAAAGCGCAGGCAGCTGTGGCCTGCGCTGGCCAGGGCGCGGGCCAACTGCACGAACTGACGGTGAGATCCGGCACGATATTGCGGCCCTCCCACCACCACCAGCACGGCCAGTTGGCTGGCCTGGGCCGCCGCTTGGGGACGGCTCAGCACCCCGAGAAGGCGATCACCCGCGCAATCGAATACCAAGGGCTGCTCTTCGAACATCACACGATCTCGGCGTCGGCCAAGGCTGGGCCCGTGTAGCTTGCCAGGGGCTGCAGGGCGGCTAAGGTGGCCCCCACGAGATCAGGCGCATCTTCGATTTCAGTGGTTTGCCAAAACGCGGGTCCGGCTACGGCGTGGTGACGAACAGCCCACCCCTGGCTTCGCCACTGTTGCAGCACGCTTTGCGCCGCGGGCGAGGGCAGGGTGTCGGGCTGCAGTGCCACGTCCAGCCATTCGAGACGGCGGCCTTGAGCCGGCGCGCGCAGCGTCGCGGCTTCCAGTCCTTGCGCCATTGCGGGTTGCAGGCGATAGCCGGCAATCTCGGCCACCTGGCCTGCGGCCAACTTGGCTTTGGCGTTCGGGCCCGATCCGCCGCCAGGCTTGCCCATCATTGCAGCGGCGGCATCCATGCGCAGCAGTTGCTGCATCACCGTCCGCCCTTGCGCAACAGGTTGCCAGAACATCAGATTCCAAGGGTCTCCGTCAAGCTCGGCCAAGGCTTGTGCAGCCAGCAGGCAGCCTGCTCGTTGACCCCACAGCCAAAGCTCGGGGGCAGGGCTGTCGGGCCAGAGCTGAGAAGCACGATGCCTCGCCAGTCGCGCTGCCTCCTTCACATCCGAAAGCCAAAGAGACCAAGTGGCGTCTTCTGATTCGCCCGCACTGTCGCCGCAGCCTAGCAAGTCCCACTGCAGCACGGCAGCCGCGCCAGATTCGGCCAGGGCTCGGCTAGTCGTCGCGACCATGCGTCGCGACTTGTTCATTTCTTCGCCAAAAGCGTGAACGTGTACCAGCAAAGCGCGTGGGGCGGGCCCCGCGGGCGCGTGCCACAAGCACATCCTTTGGCCTAGCCCACCTGGCTGCACCTGCGCAAAGAATGCGTCGAAGTGCGCGGCCATGGCGTCAGCGGGGCAACAGGCGCTCGACGAAATCGACCAAGCTACCCACGGTCTCGAAGGCGGAGCCGTCAATGTCATCGTCGACAGTCACGCCCAATCTTTCCTCGAGGGTGGTGATGAGCGTCACGACCGCCATCGAATCAAGCTCAGGCACCGCGCCCAGCAAATGGGTGTTGCGATCGAAACCGGCGCTTCGGCCCCCCAGACTCAACACTTCGTCCAGCACCTGCAGGACTTCCTTTTGCACATTCATGGGGGTAGCGCCTTCTGGGCCAGGCGAGAGGTGAACCAGCGGCGGATTCTAGTTCTGGGGCCCAGGGTTGACCGTCCATACCTGCAGGCCGGGTGCGACAAAGTCACGGGCGCCGCGTCTGCGCCCGGAGCCACCGGTTTAGCCCCAGTTTCCCTATGCAATACTGACCGGCTACTTAGTGATTGCCCGCACTCGGCCGGTTCTGGCCGGCGCACACTTCCCATGCCCGAAGCTTGCCTCTTGTTCGAGTTGATCGAAGCGTCAGCACAGCGCACGCCCGAAGCGAAGGCGTTGACCCACGGCGCTGTGCATACGTCTTTCAGTGAGCTGGCCGGGCAATGCCGAGGATTTGCTGGCGGGCTGCTTGCCTTGGGTGTGCAGCGTGGGCAGCGGGTGGCGGTCTACCTTGAAAAGCGGGTGGAGACTGTGGTGGCGAGCTTCGGCACCACCCAGGCGGGCGCAGTGTTCGTGCCCATGAACCCCATGCTCAAGCCTGACCAGGTGGGCTACATCCTTCGAGATTGCCAGGTTCAAGTGCTGGTGACGTCGCCTGAGCGCCTTCTCTCGCTGATGCCCGTGCTGCAGGAGTGCCCGACACTGCGCCACCTGGTGCTCACTGACGCCCCGGCAAGCACGGCGCCGCTGCCTTGCACGTCCTGGGCCGAATTCACTTCAACGGCGCCTCGGTCGGGGCACCGGGTCATAGACACCGACATTGCCGCCATTCTGTACACCAGTGGCAGTACCGGCCGGCCCAAGGGTGTGGTGCTCAGCCATCGCAACATGGTGGCTGGCGCCAAGAGCGTTGCCAGCTACCTGGAAAATGGCCCGCAAGACACCCTGCTGGCCGCACTGCCGCTCAGTTTCGACGCTGGCTTCAGCCAGCTGACCACGGGCTTCTACACGGGCGCGCGCGTGGTGTTGCTCAACTACTTGATGCCTCGCGATGTGCTGCGCGCCATGGAACGCGAGCAGGTGACTGGCTTGACTGCGGTGCCGCCGCTGTACATGCAGCTGTGCACCCTGGAATGGCCCGAAGCCATCCGTACGCACTTGCGCTACTTCGCCAATACCGGAGGGCGGATGCCGCGCGAGACCCTGAATGCCTTGCGGCAGAAGGTGCCTGCGGCCCGGCCATTTCTGATGTACGGGCTGACCGAGGCGTTCCGCAGCACCTTTCTGCCGCCCGAGGAGGTTGACCGCCGCCCTGACAGCATAGGCAAGGCCATTCCCAACGCAGAGATCCTTGTGCTGCGTGAAGACGGGACGGAATGCGCGCCCGATGAACCTGGAGAGCTGGTGCACCGGGGCGCACTGGTGGGTCAGGGCTATTGGGGCGATGCCGAGAAGACGGCTGAGCGCTACCGCCTCTTGCCACCGGGGGTGGGCGGTCGGGAAGCCGGACTGCAGCTGCCCGAATACGCGGTGTTCTCCGGCGACACCGTCAGACGAGACGCCGAGGGCTTCCTGTACTTCATCGGCCGCCGCGACGAGATGATCAAGACCTCGGGCTATCGCGTCAGTCCCACCGAGGTAGAAGAAGCCTTGTACGCGACCCAGTTGGTGGGGGAGTGCGCGGCCTTTGGCGTGGAGCACCCCATGCTCGGCCAGGCGATTCAGGTGGTTGCTACCGCGCCCGATGGCAGCGCGGCAGTGGATGTGCCTGCTTTGTTGGCGGCCTGCAAAGAACGCTTGCCTGCCTACATGGTGCCTGCTCAAGTGCAATGCCAGGTGGCTCCGTTGCCTCGCAATCCGAACGGCAAGATCGACCGCAAACTGCTGTCTACGCAGTGGCACGAGCAGCAGGAAGAAGGCCGTGCCCACTAGCCTGCTGCAGAAACTGGCCAGCCCCTTCCGCGAGTTCGGTTTAGGGGCAGGCGGGCTGTACCTGTTGGACCGCGCACTGCGCGCCTTGTCGCCGAGTGTCGGCTTGCAGGTCTATCACTTCATGGTGCAGCCCATTGGCGGCAAACCGCTGTTGCCAGTGAACCTAAGCAAGAACCTCTCTGCGCAAGCGATTGAGCCTGGGCACCCAGCGGTGGCGGAGATGCCGGCGCGTGAGGAGATCAAGGCGCAGCGCTTTGCCCAAGGCGCCCAGTGCCTGGGCGCTTACCGCAAAGGCGAGTTGATCGGGTACCTTTGGTACGCCAGGGAGCGATACCGCGAAGATGAGGTGCGGTGCGACTACGTTCTTGCCGAACCTTCCGATTCGGTGTTCGACTTCGACCTTTACGTGTTGCCGAAGCACCGTTTGGGGCTGGGCTTCGTCGGGCTGTGGCATGTCGCCAACGAGGTGCTTGGAAGTGCGGGCGTTCGCTACACGTTCAGTCGGGTGACGGTCTTCAACGTCGCGTCGCGCAGGGCGCATGCGAAGTTGGGCTGGAAACGCGTGGCTTCGGGCCTGTTCCTTCAAGCGTGGCGTCTTGAGTTCATGCTGGCCAGTGTGCGCCCGTTCATCGGCATCACCTTGGGCCCAAACCAGCGCGTGACGCTGAAGTTGCGCCCTGATGTGCTTGCCAAACAAGTGTCCGCAGCCGCGGGCTGAGTGTCATACAGAGATAACGAGAAATGAAAATCACCGTCTTCGGTGCCGGCTATGTCGGCCTGGTCACCGGCGCCTGCCTGGCCGAAATGGGCAACCACGTGCTGTGCGTCGATGTCGACCCGCGCAAGATCGAGATGCTCAAGCGCGGCGAGGTGCCCATCCACGAGCCGGGGCTCGACAAGCTGATCGAGCGCAACGCCGCCGCAGGCCGTCTGCAGTTCACCACCGACGCCGCCGCCGCGGTGGCGCATGGCACGCTGCAGTTCATCGGCGTCGGCACGCCGCCCGATGAAGACGGCTCGGCCGACCTTCAGTACGTGCTGGCCGTGGCCCGCACCATCGGCCAGCACATGACCGACTACAAGGTGGTGGTGGACAAGAGCACCGTGCCCGTGGGCACCGCCGACAAGGTGCGCGCCGCCATCGCCGAGCAGCTGGCCGCGCGCGGCACGCCCATGAGCTATGCCGTGGTGAGCAACCCCGAATTCCTGAAGGAAGGCGCGGCCATCGACGACTTCATGAAGCCCGACCGCATCGTCATCGGCAGTGACGACGACCGCGCCACGCTCTTGATGCGCGCCGTGTACTCGCCCTTCATGCGCAACAGCGACCGCCTGGTGGTGATGGACGTGCGCAGCGCCGAGTTCACCAAGTACGCCGCCAACGCCATGCTGGCCACGCGCATCAGCTTCATGAACGAGCTGGCCCACCTGGCCGACGCCGTGGGCGCCGACATCGAGTGGGTGCGCAAGGGCATCGGTTCCGACCCCCGCATCGGCACGCACTTCCTCTACCCCGGCACGGGCTACGGCGGTTCGTGTTTCCCGAAGGACGTGAAGGCGCTCATCCGCACCGGGCGCGACAACGGCGTGCAGCTGCGCGTGCTGGACGCCGTGGAAGCCGCCAACGACGTACAGAAGCAGGTGCTGGTGCAGCGCGTGGTGCAGCGTTTCGGCGAAGACCTGAAGGGCCGCACCTTCGCCGTGTGGGGGCTGGCCTTCAAGCCCAACACCGACGACATGCGCGAAGCGCCCAGCCGCGTGGTGGTGGAAGAGCTCACCCGCCGCGGCGCGCGCGTGCAGGCCTACGACCCCGTGGCCATGCCCGAGGCGCAGCGTGTGCTGGGCGCCGTGGCCGGCTTCACCACCGTGCCTTCGGCGCAGGCGGCGCTGGAAGGGGCCGACGCGCTGCTCATCGTCACCGAATGGCGCGAGTTCCGCACGCCCGATTTCGAACACATCAAGGCCACGCTGAAGCAGCCGCTGGTGCTGGACGGCCGCAACCTCTACGAACCCGAGCTGATGCAGGCCATGGGCCTGGAGTACGTGGGCATCGGCCGCGGTGTGCGGGCCGTCGTCTGACGATCATGGACACGCCCGTCACCAAGCCCAGGCATGCGCCGATGAGCCAGTTCGCCGTGAACAACGGCGAGCTGATGGTCGGCAACACCCCCGTCTCGCGCCTGGCCGCGCGCGTGGGCCAGACGCCCTTCTATGCCTACAGCCGCAGCCTGCTGCAGGCCCGCGTGGCCGAGCTGCGCGCCGCGCTGCCGGCGGCCGTGAAGCTGCATTACGCGATGAAGGCCAACCCCATGCCGGCCGTGGTGCAGCACATGGCCACGCTGGTGGAAGGCATCGACGTGGCTTCGGCCGGCGAGCTGAAGGTGGCGCTGGATGCGGGCGCGAACCCGGCCGAGATCAGCTTCGCCGGCCCCGGCAAGCGCGACCCCGAGCTGGTGCAGGCCGTGGCCGCCGGGGTGCTGGTGAACGTGGAAAGCCTGCGCGAACTGCCGGTGCTGGCCGCCGCTTCGCAGGCGCTGGGCCTGCCGGCGCGCGTGGCTGTGCGCGTGAACCCCGATTTCGAGCTGAAGGGCTCGGGCATGAAGATGGGCGGCGGGCCCAAGCAGTTCGGCGTGGACGTGGACGTGGTGCCCGAGCTGCTGAATTTCGCCGCCCGTGAGAGCCTGGCCTTCGAAGGTTTCCACCTCTACGCCGGTTCGCAGAACCTGCGCGCCGAGAGTATTTGCGAGGCGCAGCAGAAAAGCTACGAACTGGCGCTGCGGCTGGCGCAGCTGGCGCACACGCCGGTGAAGTTCCTGAACCTGGGCGGGGGCTTCGGCATTCCTTACTTCCCCGGCGAGCAGCGGCTCGATCTTGCACCCATCGGTGCCAACCTGGCCGCGCTGTGCGAACGTGCGCAGACCGAGTTGCCGCAGGCGCACATCGTCATCGAGCTGGGCCGCTATCTGGTGGGCGAGGCAGGCGTTTACATCGCGCGCGTGGTCGACCGCAAGGTCTCGCGCGGGCATGTCTACCTGGTCACCGACGGCGGCCTGCACCACGCGCTGGCGGCCAGCGGCAACTTCGGCCAGGTGGTGCGCAAGAACTACCCGGTGGCGGTGGCCTGGCGGGCGGTGGGCGCGGCCGGTGCCGATGACCGCGAAGTGGCCAGCGTGGTGGGCCCGCTGTGCACCCCGCTCGATCTGCTGGGCGACCGCATGGAACTGCCTGTGGCCCAGGTGGGTGACCTGGTGGCCGTGTACCAGAGCGGCGCCTACGGTCCCAGCGCCAGCCCGCAGGGCTTCCTGGGGCACCCGGCCTGCGTGGAAGTGCTGGTTTAGGGGCAACGCCCATCACGGCCTGAACGCGCGGCGTTCAGGGCCCTTCGCAGCGCGCCGCCTGCGTGGCACCCGGCGGGCTGGCCGCGGCGCGCGGCCGGGCGCAGAAGTCGGTGGTGATGCCCTCGGGCCGGGCCACCAGGGCGGGCAGCTCGTGCCACCGCAGGTCCAGCGCGTCGGGTTGCGCCATCAGGGCGGCCAGCCGGCTTGTTTCCACGTTGTCCACGCTCTCCAGCCGGGCGCCGCGGCGTTGCTGCAGGCTGCCTTCCACCACATTGCCCTGCAGCCGCGCCTGGGCCGGGGCTTCGCGCAGCGTCACGCCCAGCGTGTTCACCAGCGTGTTGTGGGCCACCAGGGCGCCGGGGCTGCGGTAGACGTCGATGCCCGAGTCGTTGCAATGCGCCACCACGTTGTTGGCCACCACGCCGCCCAGGTGCTCGGCGTCGCAGGGCTGGCGCCGGCAAGAGCCGGCATCGGTGCCGCCGCCGCCCAATGAGATACCCACGCGCTGCCCGCGCTGGGCCACGGCCTCGGGCGTGCACACCACCAGGTTGCGCTCGATGCGGCCGCCTTCGCCGCCGCCCTTCAGGAACACGCCGAAGGCAATGCCGTTGCCGCCCAGCTTGATGAAGCGTTCGAAGTGGTTGTCCAGCACCTGCCAGTGGCTGGCGCCCACCAGGTCGAAGGGCGTCACCGGCTTGTCAGTGCGGCGCGCCCGCTGGTTGCTGAAGGTGTTGAACTGCAGCAGGCCGGCATCGGGCCAGAGGCCGTTCTCGCCGTTCACCTTGATGGCGGCGTTGAAGTCTTCGAAGCGGTTGTTGCGCAGCACCACGCCTACCGCGCCGCCCACCACGTGCAGGGCGTGCTCGCAGCGGTCGTCGCTGGCGCAGACGCCGCGCCACACCAGGTTCTCGAATACCCAATGCGGCTGCGAGGCCACCACGGCCTGCACGGTGTCCACCTCCAGCGTCACGCTGCCCGGTCGCGCGGCGCGCAGCGTGATGGGCAGGCCGGGCTGCCCGGGCTGGCCGGTGTTCAGGCGGTTGCGCACGCGGTAGGTGCCGGGGGCGAGTTCCAGCACCTCGCCGGCACGGGCGTCGCGCAGGGCTTCGGCCAGGGCCTCGGTGGACACCAGCACGCGGCTTGCCGCGCGGGCCGCCAGCGCCGGGGCGGGCAGGGTGGGCAGGGGGCGGCCGGCAGTGTCGTAGACCTGCGGCAGCAGGCCTTGCGGGCGCATGCCCTTGCCCAGGTCAGGCACCGGTGCCTCGGGTTCGCGCACGTAGTGCGCTTCGATGCGTGCCAGCACCGGCAGGGCCAGGGTTTCCAGGTTGGGGTGGCCTTCCAGGCGGCGGCGGGCGTGGCGCACCATCTCGGTGGGGTGGCGTTCCTGCCAGGCCTGCCAGGCGCCGCCCAGGCCACCGGGGGCACGCGCGGCCACGGCCAGCGCTGCGGCCAGCAGCAGCACCAGGCCCAGCGCCACCACGGCCGCCAGGATGAAAAGGCGCCGCCGCAAACGGCTCATGCCGGGGCCAGGGCGCCGGCAGTGGGCCCCGCCGCGGTGCGGCTGTACGGCCTGTCTTGCCCACGCCGTAAACTACAGGGTTTGGCTGAACCACGGCCTGCCGTGGCTGGCCGGCCGACTGAATCAAGGACCTTTACCGTGTTCATCTCTGTAGCCTACGCCCAAGCCGCCCCCGCTGCCGCACCCAGCGGCACCGACACCCTCTTCAGCCTGCTGCCGCTGGTGCTGATGTTCGTGGTGCTGTACTTCATCATGATCCGCCCGCAGATGAAGAAGCAGAAAGAGCACAAGGCCATGATCGAGGCGCTGGCCAAGGGCGACGAGGTCGTCATCGCCGGGGGCCTGCTGGGCAAGGTGGCCAAGCTGGGCGACAACTACCTGAACGTGGAAGTGGCCAACGGCGTTGAACTGCAGGTGCAGCGTGGCGCCGTGGTGCAGGTGCTGCCCAAGGGCACCTTCAAGTAACAGGCAGGGGGTGCGCCGCCGCTGCGGCCACCTGCTTGCGGGGCCGCGCGTCTGCCGGCCCCTTTGCTTTTTCGGTGGCGCCACCACCTCGCCTACCACCGCGGCCACCACCTCGCGGGTTCGCCCAAGGACATCTCCATGAACCGCTACCCCTTGTGGAAGTACCTCATCCTCGGCTTCACGCTGCTGGCTGGTTTGCTCTACACCCTGCCCAACTTCTACGGCGAGGCCCCGGCGGTGCAGATCAGCGGCGCCCGCGCCACCGTGAAGGTGGATGCCGAAGTCACGAAGCTGGTCGAGCAGACCCTGCAGTCGGTGCAGATCACGCCCGACTACGTGCGTTTCGACGGCAACTCGGTGCGCGCCCGCTTCGACAACATCGACACCCAGATCAAGGCGCGTGACGCGCTGCTGAAGGCGCTGAACACCGACCCGGCCGACCCGCGCTACATCGTGGCGCTGAACCTGGTGTCGCGCACGCCCGAGTGGATGGCCGGCCTGCGCGCCCTGCCCATGTACTTGGGGCTGGACCTGCGCGGCGGCGTGCACTTCCTGATGGAGGTGGACATGCGCGGCGCGCTGCGCCAGGCCATCGACACCTACAGCAGCGATGCCCGCACCGCGCTGCGTGAAAAGCGCATCCGCTTCACCGGCATCGTGCGCGAGACCAACGGCCTCACCGTCACGCTGCCCGACGCCGCCGAGGCCGCCAAGGCCCGCGACCTGCTCTTCGAGCGCATGCCCTCGATGACCTGGACGCGTGACGACGCCGAAGGCACCGTGCGCATCATCGGCCGCCTTTCGCAGCAGGCCATCACCGAGATCCAGAACCAGGCCGTCACGCAGAACGTGGAAACGCTGCACAAGCGCGTGAACGAACTGGGCGTGTCCGAACCCGTCATCCAGCGCCAGGGCCTCGACCGCGTGGTGGTGCAACTGCCCGGCGTGCAAGACCCGGCCCGTGCCAAAGACATCCTGGGCCGCACGGCCACGCTGCAGTTCCGCCTGGTCGAGCCCGACACCGCCACGGCCGCCGAAGTGGTGCCCACGCGCGGCGGCGGCAACGTGGGCCTGAAGCGCGACGTCATCGCCACCGGTGAACAGCTCAAGCAGGCCGCCGCCACCATCGACCAGGACCAGCGCCCCGCCGTGAGCGTGAAGCTGGACGACGTGGCCGGCCGCAACATGCGCAACGTCACGCGTGAGAACCTGGGCAAGCCCATGGCCATCGTGCTGTACGAGAAGGGCAAGGGCGAGGCGCTCTCGGTGGCCACCATCCAGGGCGAGTTCGGCACCGATTTCCAGATCACCGGCAACTTCACGCCCCAGGAAACCGCCGACCTCGCACTGCTCACGCGCGCCGGTGCGCTGGCCGCGCCGATGGAGATCATCGAAGAAGGCACCATCGGCCCGAGCCTCGGCGCCGAGAACATCGCCAAGGGCTTCAACAGCGTGCTGTACGGCTTCATCGCGATTGCAGTGTTCATGTGCGCCTACTACCTGCTGTTCGGCGTGTTCAGCACCATCGCGCTGGCCTTCAACCTGCTTTGCCTGGTGGCGGTGCTCAGCCTGCTGCAGGCCACGCTGACGCTGCCGGGCATGGCCGCCATCGCACTGACGCTGGGGATGGCCATCGACGCCAACGTGCTCATCAACGAGCGCGTGCGCGAAGAGCTGCGCAACGGCGCACCGCCGCAGCTGGCCATCCACAAGGGCTATGAAATGGCCTGGGGCACCATCTTCGACAGCAACGTCACCACGCTGATCGCCGGCATTGCGCTGCTCACCTTCGGCTCGGGCCCGGTGCGCGGCTTTGCGGTGGTGCACTGCATCGGCATCCTGACCAGCATGTTCAGTGCCGTGATGTTCTCGCGCGGGCTGGTGAACCTGTGGTACGGGCGGCAGAAGCGCCTGAAGTCGGTGTCGATCGGGACCGTGTGGCGGCCCGACGGCACCAAGGCCAAGCCCGGCACCGACGTGGCCGAAGCCCGCACCGAAGCCTGAACGGGAGTAGACAAGATGGAGTTCTTTCGCATTCGCAAAGACATCCCGTTCATGCGCCACGTGCTGGTGCTCAACGCGGTGTCCTTCGTCACTTTCCTGCTGGCGGTGTACTTCCTGGCCACGCGCGGGCTGCACCTGTCCATCGAATTCGTGGGCGGCACGCTGGTGGAGGTGCAGTACAGCCAGTCGGCCGACATTGACCGCACGCGCACCACGGTAGAGAAGCTGGGCTACGGTGAAGTGCAGGTGCAGAGCTTCGGCACCTCGCGCGACGTGCTCATCCGCGTGCCGCTTCGCGACGGCGAGAAGCAGGCCGACACCGCCGACAAGGTGTTCGAGGCGCTGTGCACCGCCGAGCAAGGCCAGGTGACGCGCCGCGAATACACCACGCCCGAGGGCGAGCAGGTCAGCCGGCCCAGCTGCGTGAAGCCCGACGGGCAGGAACCGCTGGTGCGCAAGCGCAGCGAGGCCGTGAGCTCCTCGGTGGGTGAAGAGCTTTACACCAACGGTGCCTGGGCCCTGGGCTTCACCATCCTGGGCATCATGGCCTACTTGGCGGTGCGCTTCGAGTGGAAGTTCGCGGTGGCCGGCATCATCGCCAACCTGCACGACGTCATCATCATCATGGGCTTCTTCGCCTTCTTCCAGTGGGAGTTCTCACTGGCGGTGCTGGCGGCCATCCTGGCGGTGCTGGGGTACTCGGTGAACGAGTCGGTGGTCATCTTCGACCGCATCCGCGAGGTGTTCCGAAAATACCGGAAGCTCACGCCGCCGCAGGCCATCGACAACGCCATCACCAGCACCATCAGCCGCACCGTCATCACGCATGGCAGCACGCAGATCATGGTGCTGAGCATGCTGATCTTCGGCGGCCCCACGCTGCACTACTTCGCGGTGGCGCTGACCATCGGCATTCTCTTCGGCATCTACTCTTCCATCTTCGTGGCCGCCGGCATTGCGATGTGGCTGGGCGTGAAGCGCGAAGACCTCATCAAGACGACCGGCAAGGAGCAGGACCCGAACGACCCGAATGCCGGGGCGGTCGTGTAGAGTGTGACGCTTCTCACAGAGCTTCAGGTCCCACGCTGACATGGCCACAGGTGCCTCGCCCGATTCACTTGCTGGCCAGGCGCGCAGGCTCTACACGGAAGAGCTGGTCAAGGGCTTGGTGCCGCTGGTGCAAAGCGCACTGGACAACGCGCGCAACCTGTTCGAGAAGCCCTGTGAACACGCCGTCTTCGCGCGCCGGCGCGACCTGCTGCAAAGCCTGACGGCCGGGGCGCAGGCCTGGCACCGCGGCATCGTCACCGGCCTGCGCCAGGCGCTGGCCCCGGCCTCGGCCTCGGCGGCCAGCCGCAACCTCGATTTCGTGCTGCCGAGCACCGGGCGTGAGTCGCTCTCGCTGGTGAGCGACGACGCCATCGAACTGGAGATCGTCACCTCGCGGCTGGCGCTGGCGGTGATGGACCGCGCTTCGTGGGAGTTCGCCGACCTGCGCTCGCGCATCGCCCACCTGGAAGGGCGCAACGAGATCGACCCCCACGACATGCTGCGCGCCCACGTGCTGGCGCGCATCGTCTTCGACGCCTGGCGCGCGGCCGGGCAGACGCTGGAAGGCTGGCGCGAGCTGCAGCCCGTGCTGCACGACGAGTTCGCGCTGCTGGTGGAAGAGGCTTACCACGAGACCAACCGCTGGCTGATGAACCACAGCGTGCTGCCCGAGGTGGACCTGCGGCCCTTCATCCGTCGCGCCCGCACGAATCCGGGCACGGCAACGGGCTGGCAACCGGGCACCGGCTTTGCCGATTCGCGCAGCGACACCGGGCGCGGCCTGGGGTCGGCCAGTGGCGGCGGCGGTGCGCCGGGCTACCCGGCCAGCGGGCACAGTGGCCCCAGCGGCTACAGCGCGCAGGGCAGCGGGCACTCCAGCGGCCGGGGTGGCGTGGGCGAAGAAACCCGCCTGATGACACGCGGCGCGCCGCTGGCGCGCAGCCGCGAACACGCTGAGGCCGTGCTGGGGCGGCTGAACCGGTTGATCGGCCGGCATGTGCCCGAGTTCGGGCATTCCACGCGTTCGGCCGGCTTGCCCGGCGGCGGGGCTGGCGGGGCTGGCGGTGCGGGCGGCGAAGCTGTCGGCCATGGCGGCGGCGCCCACCCCATGTCGCCCGGCCTGGCCCGCGCCATCGAAACCGCCCAGCAGGGCATACGCCAGCGCCTGAGCACCACGCTGCAGGGCGGCGGCGAGGCCTTCGTCACCGCACCGGTGATGCTGGAGGAAATGCACCAGCGCAAGCAGGTGCTGAAGAAGGCCGCGGCGGGGCCGGAAGAGCGCGCCACCATCGAGATCGTGGCGCTGCTGTTCCAGAGCATCCTCACCGAAGACCGCATTCCCGCGTCCGTGCGCGTGTGGTTCGCGCGCCTGCAGATGCCGGTGCTGCGTGTGGCCGTGACCGAGCCCGACTTCTTCGCCACCATCGACCACCCCGCGCGCCGCCTGATCGACCGCATGGGCGCCTGCGTGATGGGTTTCGACAGCGCCGCCAGTGCGGCCGTGGCGGGCAAGCCCAACGAGGCGCTGGAGAAGGAGATCAAGCGCATCGTGCAGGTGGTCGAGGCCTACCCCGACACCGGCCGGCGCGTCTTCCAGACCGTGCTCACCGAGTTCGAGAAGTTTCTCGAGCACTACTTCAAGAACGAGAACGAGGCCACCAAGCGCGGCGTGTCGCTGGCCCAGCAGGTCGAGCAGCGCGAGACCATGGCCATCCAGTACACCATCGAGCTGCGCAAGATGCTCAACGAGGTGCCGGTGCAGGAAGGCGTGCGCCAGTTCCTCTTCCACGTGTGGGCCGACGTGCTGGCCACCACTGGCGTGCGCTACGGCCCCCAGGGTGCGCCCACCAAGCAGATGAAGCGCGCCGCGGCCGATCTCATCTGGAGCGCCAGCGCCAAGGTCACGCGCGAAGAGCGCGCCGAGGTCATCCGCCGCTTGCCGGTGCTGCTGAAGAGCCTGCGCGAAGGCATGGCCTCGGCGGGCATGGACACCGCCAAGCAGGACGAGCACATCCAGCAGCTGAACAACTCGCTGGCCGCTGCCTTCACGGCCAAGGCCGCCGTCATTCCCGACGAACGCCTGCGCGAGCTGATGGAGCGCCTGGAAACCCTGGAAGAGCTCTTGCCGGAGACGGCCGACGTCGATATCGACGAGTCGATGGTGCTCGACCTCTCGGGCCACCAGAACAGCGAACTGGAAGTGGTGCTGGACGGCGGCAGCATGCCCACGCCGGCCATGGTGGCCTGGGCGCGCGAGCTGCAGGTGGGCAGCTGGTACATGCTGGACCGTGGCGGCCACAGCGAAGCGGTGCAGCTGGCCTGGCACGGCCTGCGCAAGCAGCTGAGCCTGTTCGTCACGCCGCAGGGGCGCTGCGTGCTCTTCCAGCAGCACCGGCTGGCCAGCTACCTGCAGGCGGGCCTGATGCTGCCGGCGCAGGACGAAGCGCTCACCGTGCGCGCCACGCGCAGCGCGCTGGCCAAGCTGGACGTCGACGCCTCGCGGTTATTGAACTGACGGCCCCTGCCGCAGGCGGGGCCCCATCAAGCAGAAGCTGCGGAACCGGCTTTGCCGGGCCGCTGGCGAACGGCCCCCTCGGGGGGTAGCGAGCGCCAGCGAACTTCGGGGTTAATGGATGATTCTGTCGTCTGGGTCGACGAACAACTCGTCGAGCACCAGCGCATCGGGCTCTTCGCCCAGGCTCCAGAACACCATCAGCACGATGATCTTCAGGTCTTCCAGCGCCATGGGGCCGCCGCCGGCCGCCACCGCGCGGTCGACCACCATCTCGCGCATGGGCGCGGCCAGCACGCCGGCTGATTCAAGGAAGGTGATGAAGCCCACAGCGGTTTCGTCCAGCACCTCGCGCTCGGCGTCGGTGTAGATGCGCATGCTGCCGGGCACCGGCTGGCCGGTGACGGCCTCGGCGCTGTCGGCCAGGCCATCCAGCCAGCGCAGCGCGTCTTGAATTTCATCGGGCTCGAAACCGACGGCCGAGAGCTTGCGCGACAGCTGCTTCGGCTCGGGGCAGGCGTCGGGGCGCCAGTAGTTCTCGTAGAGATAGACCAGTACTTCGAACATCGACCCACTATACCCGAGCAGGTCTGGCGCGAATCACCTGGCCGAGGGGGCTTTCAGCCGCTGTGCCGGCGCTGGTAAAGCCCGCCCGGCAGACGGGCCACGGTGCCGGCAAGTTCAAGCTCCAGCAGCCGGGCGCTGAGGGTGGCGGTGCTGTCGCCGGTGCGTGCGAGCAGGGCGTCCAGCGTCACGGGGTCTTCGCCCAGCGCGGCCAGCAGGGGGTCGGCCTCAAGCGCTTCCGGGGCCTCGGCCGCGTCTTCCAGGGGCAAAGAGGCCTGGCGCAGGCCGGGCTCTTGCAACTCGTCCAGCACGTCCTGCGCGCACTCCACCAGCTTGGCGCCCTGCTTGATGAGCGCATGGCAGCCGCGTGACTGCGGCGCGTGGATGGAACCGGGCACGGCCCAGACGTCACGCCCGGCTTCGTTGGCCAGGCGCGCGGTGATGAGCGAGCCCGAGCGCAGCGCCGCTTCCACCACCAGCGTGCCTCGCGTCAGGCCGGCGATGAGCCGGTTGCGCTGCGGAAAGTGCTCGCGCAGCGGCGGTGTGCCAGGGGCGTATTCGCTGAGCACGGCGCCCTGCGCCGCGATGCGCTGGGCCAGCGCGCGGTGGCGCGGCGGGTAGGTGGTGTCCAGCCCCGTGCCCACCACCGCCAGCGTGCGGCCGCCGGCGGTCAGCGCGCCTTCGTGCGCGGCGGCGTCGATGCCCTGGGCCAGGCCGGACACCACCAGCCAGCCGGCGCGCGCCAGGTCGGTGGCGAAGGCCTGCGCGTTGTCGCGCCCTTGCGCCGTGGGGTGGCGGCTGCCCACCACGGCCACGGCCGGTTCCGCCAGGCAGGCCAGGTCGCCTTCCAGGTAAAGCAGCAGGGGCGGGTCGGCCGTCTGCAGCAGCAGAGTGGGCCAGGCCGGGTGGCCCAGCGTCAGCACATGGCGCTGGGGCCCGCCTTGCAGCCAGTGTTGCGCGGCGGCCAGGCGGGCTTCGAAAGCGGGCGGCACGGCAGCCAGCGCATCGGCTAGCGGCCGGCCCACCAGTTCACGCAGCGTGGCCGCGGGTGCGGCCAGCACGGCGCCGGGGCTGCCGCAGGCCGCCAGCAGGCGGCGCGCGGTCTCGCGGCCCAGGCCGGGTGTTTCCAGCAGCCTGAACCAGGCGGCGAAGTCGTCATCGCCCACCGTGGGTGGCACGGCCGCGCCTTGCGCGGAAGGGGCCGCGGCGTGCCCAGGCACGGCGCCCCGCCCGCGTTCAGGGCTGGGTGAAGCGGTCGCCCGCGCGCACCGGTTCCTGCACGTTCAGGATGAGCGCGTAGGACACGCGTTCGAAGGTGCGGAAGACGAAGAGCATGCCGTGCTTTTCATCCGGCAGGCGGATGTTCTGGCGCGTGGGGCCGGTGGTGTCGACCGCCGCCGCGCCGGCGCGCCAGAGCGCCAGCACGTGGCCGCGCTCCATGCCGTCGCGTGCGCCCTTGTTGATGCTGACCACCTGGTTCTGGCCGGCGCGCAGGCCGTCGCCGTAGATGGCGACGATGCGGCCGTCCACCGGTGAGGCCGGCGGGCGCGGCACGTAGGCCACCAGCTCCTGCATGGGTACAGGGCTCAGGCGGTCACCCACCTGCGCTTCCATGCGCGCACTGCTGATGCGGAAGGTGTCGGGCACCACCACACCGGCGCCGCCCGCGCTGGCGAGCTGGGTTTCGCCGGCGCGGGTGAACTCGGCCGTGCCGACGTAGCGGCCCTCGAAGCCCAGCACCTCGCGGGTGATGGGGTCGCGCAGCGGCACCAGCTGGCGGAAGATGCGGAAATCGCGCGCGCCGCCGAGGTCGCCGCGCACATAGGCGGTGTCGCCGCGGCCCATCATCACGCGGTCTTCCTGGGCGGCCACGATGCGCGGCGCGGTATCGAGTTCGTTGGTGTTGAACACCACGGCCTCGTTCAGGAAGGGCCCGATCAGGTTCAGCGGGATGGCGGCGATGGCGCCGTTGTCCAGCAGTTCGCTGCGCACGCGCGGCGATAGGCGCACGGTGTTCGTGGGCACGCCGGCTTCGCCGTTGGCCACGCGCAGCGTGGCGCGGCCGTCGAGCTTTTCGAGCACCAGCACCTGGCCGGGGTAGATGAGGTGCGGGTTGCGGATCTGCTGCAGGTTCATGCCCCACAGCTCGGGCCAGCGCCAGGGCGTCTTCAGGAACAGGCCCGAGATGGCCCAGAGCGTGTCGCCGGGCTGCACGGTGTGGGAATCAGGGGCGTTGGGCGCCAGGTCTTCCAGCGGCACGCCGGCCTGGGCCACGCGTTCGGCGGTGCTGCGCATCTCGTTGGTGATGGGCAGGCGGCTGGCCTGCGCCAGCGCGGCCGTGGTAGCGCCGCCCAGGGCCAACAGGCACAGGCCGTGCACGGCGGTGTGGCGCAGACCCAGGGCAACGTGGCGGCGGATGCGGGTGGTCATGGCGCGGGGTGTCTCCGGGCAGGTGCTGAGGCTGCGGCCGGTGCGAAAATGATGGCGGCCGCGCGTGGGGGGTTGCCATCGGATGATGGCGCGAAAACCCTGCGTGCAGGTGCAGGAAGTGGCGACAAGTTGCACTGCAATTGCAAGCCTGTACAGCCGCAGTAAATCCTCATATGGTTTGGTAGATTCTGCCCGTAAACCCTTGATGCCGCAAACAAACTTCCCGACCGCGTCTGGTCCCGCCCAGGCCGCGCCGGGTGTGCGTTGTGCCCCTTCCACAGCTGTTGCGAGCTGTTTCCCCTGCTGATTCCCCAGCGCACCATCCCCGCCCTTGAACCTGCACCCAGTGCCCCAGCTGCCATGGCCCGCCTGAACATCCTGCGCTACCCCGACCCCCGTCTGCACCTCGTGGCCAAGCCCGTGGCGGTGGTCGACGCGCGCATCCAGCAACTGGTCGACGACATGCTCGAGACCATGTACGACGCCGAGGGCGTGGGCCTGGCCGCCACGCAGGTGGACGTGCACGAACGCGTGATCGTCATGGACACCAGCGAAGAGCACAACCGCCCGGTGGTGCTGATCAACCCCACGCTCACCTGGATGAGCGAAGAGATGTCGCTGGCCGAAGAAGGCTGCCTGTCGGTGCCGCAAACCTACGACCGCGTGGAACGCCATGCGCGCGTGAAGGTGCAGGCGCTCAACCGCGAAGGCCAGGCTTTCGAGATGGAAGCCGAGGGGCTTTCGGCCGTGTGCGTGCAGCACGAGATGGACCACCTGATGGGCAAGGTGTTCGTCGAATACCTCAGCTTCCTCAAGCGCGACCGCATCAAGACGCGCATGTTGAAGAAGCAGCGCGAAGAACAGCGTGTCCGCTGAGGGCGGCGGCGCCCTGCCTGCGCCAGACCTGCAAGCCCTGCGGGTAGGCTTCGCAGGCACGCCCGAGTTCGCGCAGGTGGCGCTGGCCGCCATCGTGGCGGCGGGTGCGCAGGTGCCGCTGGTGCTGACCCAGCCCGACCGGCCCGCCGGCCGCGGCCTGAAGTTGCAGGCCTCGCCCGTGAAGCAGCTGGCGCTGCAGCACGGCCTGCCGCTGGCGCAGCCGCGCAGCCTGCGCCTGGACGGCAAGTTTCCCGAAGACGCCGCCGCTGCGCGGCAGGCGCTGCAAGACGCCGCACTCGACGTGCTGGTGGTGGCGGCCTACGGCCTCATCTTGCCGGCCTGGGTGCTGGCAACGCCGTGCCACGGCTGCCTGAACATCCACGGCTCGCTGCTGCCGCGCTGGCGCGGCGCGGCGCCCATCCAGCGCGCCATCGAAGCCGGTGATCTGGAGACCGGCATCACGGTGATGCAGATGGACGAAGGCCTGGACACCGGCGCGATGCTGCTGATGGAGGCCACGCCCATCGGCCCTGACGACACCACCACCACAGTGCACGACCGCCTGGCCGCCCTGGGCGCGCGGCTGATGGTGCAGGCCCTGCACGCGCTGCAGCAGGGCCGGCTGCAGCCCCAGGCCCAGCCCGAAGCCGGGGCCTGTTACGCGAAGAAGATTGCCAAGGAAGAAGCGGTGCTGGACTGGCAGCAGCCTGCCGAAGTGCTGGAACGCCGACTGCGCGCCTTCGACCCCTTTCCCGGCGGCAGCACCGAACTGCAGGGCCAACCGCTGAAGGTGTGGCGGGCCCGCGTGCTGCCAGCCACCGGCGCGCCGCCGGGCACCTGGCAGGCCCTGGGTGAAGGCCGGCTGGTGGTGGCCTGCGGCAGCGGTGCGCTGGAGTTGCTGGAAGTGCAGGCGCCCGGCGGGCGGCGCACCACGGCGCGTGAATTCCTGCAGCGCCTCAAGCCCGCGCCGGGTTTGCCGATACCCCTAGGGCCATGAACAAGCCCGCCCTCCGCCGCCTGCGCACCGCCACCCTGCTGGCCGCCTTGCTGGGCCTGGCCGCCTGCGACCAGCTCGGCCTGCCCAACCCGGCTGCCGAGGCCGCCAAGCGCGAGGCCGAGGGCAAGGCCATCGGCGGCGGCTGCCGCCATGCCGCGCGTTCGGTGGAAGCCTGCTACGAGATGAACAAGCGCGCCGACAAGGCCGCCATCTTCGCCGGCTGGCGCGAGATGAACGACTACATGCGCGAGAACAACATCGAGGCCATGCCCGCGCCCCCGCCGGTGGCCGTGGCCGAGGGCGAAGGCGAAGAGGCAGAGCCGGCCAAGGCGCCCAGCAAGAACTGAAGCCACCGCGGCGGCCTGGGCCGCAAAACGTGCGGAGGGTGCGGGCGGTGCAGGCGGGGCGGACGTTCGGACAGCGTCATCGCATCAGGCACCGCCGGGCTGCATTTCATCGCTGCCAACCGCACCGCGTCGCTTCGTGCTGGGTTCGCAGCGCCCCGCCCGGCACAGTGCAGGCATCAGACACACGGAGCCCGCCATGCCCGCCACCCCAGCCGCCATCGCCCCCTTCAGCCCGCCGCGCCGCGCCGTGCTGGCCACCACCTTCATCGCCGCGCTGGCGCTGATGCCCCTGCTGGCGCCCCAGGCCGCGCAGGCCAGCCCGCTGGAAGGCTCGGGCACGCCCGTCACCGAAACACGCACCGTGGCCGCCTTCGACGGCATCGCCCTGAGCGGTTCGCTCGACCTCGTGGTGCGCCAGGGTGCCCAGCAGTCGGTGCAGGTGCAGGCCGACGACAACCTGCTGCCACTGCTGGAAACCGTGGTCGAGCCGGCCCGCAACGGCGGCAGCACGCTGAAGGTGCGCTGGAAGCGCGAAGGCGGCTGGGGCGGCAGCTGGAACAGCGGCTGGAACCGCGTGCAACCGCGCACCAAGGTGCTGGTGACGGTGGTCGTGCCCACGCTCACCTCGGTGGCCGTGGCGGGCTCGGGCGATGTGCGCGTGGAAACGCTGAACACGCCGAGCTTCCAGCTTTCGCTCTCGGGCTCGGGCGACGCACGCCTGCAGGGCCTGAACACCGAAGACCTGTCCGTGCGCGTCTCGGGCAGCGGCGATGTCGCCGGCCAGGGCAGCGCCACGCGGCTGAAGATCAGCATCGCCGGCAGCGGCGACGTGCGGCTGGCCGAGATGCGTTCCGACGAGGTGTCGGTGTCCATTGCCGGCAGCGGCGACGCGGCGGTGAACGCGCAGAAGGCGCTGTCGGTCAGCATCGCCGGCAGCGGTGATGTCAGCTATACCGGCGAGCCGCAGGTGAAGAGCTCGGTGGCCGGCAGCGGCAGCGTGCGCCGCAAGCCGTGACCTTCGGCGCCAGCGCCCGCATCTCGTGACAATGCCGGGGTGACACCCACCCCGGCCCCTCTTCCCACACCCCCTTCCACGCTGCCCACCTGGCGGCACCCCGAGTTCAGCCGCGGCGCGCGCGAGATGCTGGGCACGGCCATCGGCATCGGTGCCTGGGGCCTGATCACCGGCGTGGCCATGGGCAACAGCGGCCTGCCGATGGCGGCCATGGTGATGATGTCGCTGCTGGTGTTTGCCGGCAGTGCGCAGCTGGCCGTGCTGCCCCTGATGAGCAGCGGCGCGCCGCTGTGGGTGGTGTGGGCCACGGCGCTGTGCGTGAACCTGCGCTTCGTCATCTTCAGCGCTGGCTGGCGGCCCTATTTCGGCCACTTCCCGCTGCGCCGGCGCCTGTGGCTGGCGTACTTCGCGGCCGACCTGAACTACGTGCTGTTCATGCGGCGCTTCCCCGAGCCCCGGCCCGCGCCCGAGCAGCTGCCCTACTACTGGGGCGGCGTGGCCTGCAACTGGACGGCCTGGCAGGTGCCGGCCATGGCTGGCCTCTTCCTGGCCGAGGCCGTGCCCGTGCACTGGGGCTTCGGCTTTGCCGGCACGCTGGCGCTGCTGGGGGTGGGCCTCTCGCTGGTGAGCGACCGCGCCACCAGCGTGGCCGCTGGCGTGGCCGCCTGCGCGGCGGTGGCGGCCTTTGCGCTGCCCTTCAAGCTGAACATCGTGGTGGCCATCGCCGCGGCCGTGGCCATGGGCCTGCTGATGGAGCGCACCGCGGGCAGCCCACCGGCCCGCGGCCAGACCTGAGCCCCCCAAGCCGCACCCCGCCATGCACACCACCGAAGCCCTCATCGCCGTCATCGGCCTGACCGTCATCACCGTGCTCACGCGCGGCTTTTTCCTGCTCAGCCAGCGCGAGATGCCGCTGCCTGCCTGGCTGCGCCAGGGCCTGCGCTATGCGCCGCTGGCGGCCATGGCCGCGGTGGTGGTGCCCGAGGTGGTGATGCTCGACGGCCAGCTCATCGGCACCTGGCAGGACGCCCGGCTTTTCGGCGTGGCGGCCGGCGCGGCCTGGTTCTGGTGGCAGCGCGGCATCCTGGGCACCATCATCGCGGGCATGGCGGTGTTCCTGCCGCTGCGGCTGGCGCTGGGCTGGTAGCCGGGGCTTCCTAGAATCGCGGGTTCACCGCAGGAGACCCCCATGAACGTTCTTCGACTGGCCGACCTCATCGCCCAAGGCGCCGTCACCGGCAAGCGCGTGTTCATCCGCGCCGACCTCAACGTGCCGCAGGATGACGCCGGCCGCATCACCGAAGACACGCGCATCCGCGCCAGCGTGCCGGCCATCCGCATGGCGCTGGACGCCGGCGCCGCGGTGATGGTCACCAGCCACCTGGGCCGCCCCACCGAGGGCGAGTTCAAGCCCGAGGACAGCCTGGCGCCGGTGGCGCAGCGCCTGGGCGAGCTGCTCGGCTTCACGGTGCCGCTCATCTCGAACTGGGTGGATGGCGTGACCGTGGCCCCGGGCCACGTGGTGCTGCTGGAAAACTGCCGCCTGAACAAGGGCGAGAAGAAGAACAACGAGGAACTCGCGAAGAAGATGGCCGCGCTTTGCGACATCTTCGTGCACGACGCCTTCGGCACCGCGCACCGCGCCGAGGCCAGCACCTACGGCATTGCGCAGTTCGCGCCCATCGCTTGCGCCGGCCCGCTGCTGGCCGCCGAGATCGACGCCATCACCAAGGCCCTGGCGCAACCGAAGCGCCCGCTGCTGGCCATCGTGGCGGGCAGCAAGGTGAGCACCAAGCTCACCATCCTGAAGGCGCTGGCCGAGAAGGTGGACGGCCTCATCGTCGGCGGCGGCATCGCCAACACCTTCCTGCTGGCCATGGGCCTGCCCATCGGCAAGAGCCTGGCCGAGCCCGACCTGGTGGCCGAGGCCAAGGCCGTGATCGACGCCATGCAGGCACGCGGCGCTGCGGTGCCCATTCCCACCGACGTGGTAGTGGCGCAGCGCTTCGCCGCCGACGCGCCGGCCGCCGTCAAGGCCGTGGCCGACGTCGGCTCCGACGACCTCATCCTCGACATCGGCCCGGACACCGCCGCCGTGCTGGCCGCGCAGCTGAAGGCCGCCGGCACCATCGTCTGGAACGGCCCGGTGGGCGTGTTCGAGTTCGAGGCCTTCAGCCATGGCACCGAGGCCGTGGCGCGTGCCATTGCCGAGAGCAGCGCCTTCAGCATTGCCGGTGGCGGCGACACGCTGGCGGCCATTGCCAAGTACGGCATCGAGGCTGACGTGGGCTACATCAGCACCGGCGGCGGCGCCTTCCTGGAAGTGCTTGAAGGCAAGACGCTGCCGGCCTTCGAGATTCTGAGCCGCCGCGCCGCGCAGGGCTGATGCACCTGAATCGGCGGTAATCGCGCAGCGCTTTCGGGGCCATCGCGGCTGCGCCGCGTGACGAAGGGCAGTAATCTCTGCGGCATTCCAAGAACGCCACGGAGACAAGCATGGCCAAGAAGCTTTCCGACGCCGAAAGCCTGCTGCGCGACGCCGCACTCGAATACCACCGCGCCCCGACGCGCGGCAAGATTTCGGTCACGCCGACCAAGCCACTGAGCAACCAGCGCGACCTGAGCCTGGCGTATTCGCCGGGCGTGGCCTACGCCTGTCTGGCCATCGAGGAGAACCCCGCGCTGGCGCACGAGTACACCAGCCGCGGCAACCTGGTGGGCGTGGTCACCAACGGCACCGCCGTGCTCGGCCTGGGCGACATCGGCCCGCTGGCCGGCAAGCCGGTGATGGAAGGCAAGGGCTGCCTGTTCAAGAAGTTCGCCGGCATCGATGTCTTCGACCTGGAGCTGGCCGAGCGCGACCCCGACAAGCTCATCGACATCATCGCCGCGCTCGAGCCCACGCTCGGTGGCGTGAACCTGGAAGACATCAAGGCGCCCGAGTGCTTCTACATCGAGAAGAAGCTGCGCGAGCGCATGAACATCCCCGTCTTCCACGACGACCAGCACGGCACCGCCATCATCAGCAGCGCCGCCTTGCTCAATGGGCTGGAACTGGTGGGCAAGCACATCGGCGAGATCAAGGTCGCGGTCAGCGGCGCCGGCGCGGCGGCCATCGCCTGCCTGGACGTGATGGTGGGCCTGGGCGTGAAGCGCGAGCACATCTACGTGTGCGACAGCAAGGGGCTGATACAGAGCGAACGCGACGACGTGCGTGCCGGCAAGCTGGACGAGAGCAAGCAGCGCTACTGCCAGAAGACCAGCGCTCGCACGCTGGCCGACGTGGTGAAGGGCGCCGATGTCTTCCTGGGCTGCAGCGCCGCCGGCGTGCTGGGCGTGGAGATGGTGATGAGCATGGCGCGCCAGCCCATCATCCTGGCGCTGGCCAACCCCGAGCCCGAGATCCGCCCTGAACTGGCCAAGGCGGCGCGGCCCGACTGCATCATCGCCACCGGCCGCAGCGACTACCCGAACCAGGTCAACAACGTCCTGTGTTTCCCCTACATATTCCGCGGCGCGCTGGACTGCGGCGCGACCAAGATCACCGAAGCCATGAAGCTGGCCTGCGTGCGCGAGATAGCCGCGCTGGCCAAGGCCGAAGCCAGCGACGAGGTGGCTGCCGCCTACCAGGGCAAGGAACTGAAGTTCGGGCCTGACTACCTCATCCCCACGCCTTTCGACGTGCGGCTGATCCTGCGCATCGCCCCGGCCGTGGCGCGCGCGGCGGCCGAAAGCGGCGTGGCCAAGCGCCCCATCCACGACCTGGAGGCCTACCGCCAGGGCCTGGAGCGTTTTGTCTACCAGACCGGCATGTTCATGCGCCCGGTCTTCGCGGCCGCACAGGCCCGCCAGGCGCAGGGCGGCGCGCGCGTGGTGTATGCCGAAGGTGAAGACGAACGCGTGCTGCGCGCGCTGCAGGTGGTGAAGGAAGAGGGCCTGGCCCAGCCCATCCTGGTGGGCCGGCCCGAGGTGGTGAAGATGCGCATCGAACGCGCCGGGCTGCGCCTGCAGGCCGGGCGCGATTTCGAGATCTGCGACCCCGAGAACGACCCGCGTTTCCGCGAGTACTGGGAAGCCTACCGCGGCCTGATGGCGCGCGATGGCGTCACGCCCGAGGTGGCCAAGGCGGCCGTGCGCCGCAGCAACACGCTGATCAGCGCGCTGATGCTGCGCCGCGGCGAGGCCGACGCGATGGTCTGCGGCCTGGTAGGCCGCTACGACAGCCACCTGGAGCACGTGCGCGCCGTCATCGGCCGCAAGCCTGGCGCCCACACGATGGCGGCGATGAACGCACTGATGCTGGAAGACCGCACGCTCTTCATCACCGACACCTTCGTCAACGAAGAGCCCAGCGCCGAAGAACTGGCCGACATCGCGCTGATGGCTGCGGCCGAAGTGCAGCGTTTCGGCGTGCCGCCCAAGGTGGCCTTCCTGTCGCACTCGATCTTCGGCTCGTCCAGCCGGCCCTCGGCGCAGCGCATGCGGCAGGCCCACGCGCTGTTCCGCGAGCGCGCCCCGGCTGGCGTGGAAAGCGATGGCGAGATGCAGGGCGATGCCGCACTCAGCGAGAGCGTGCGCCGCGGCTACCTGCCCGAGACCACGCTCAGCGGCAGCGCCAACCTGCTGGTGCTGCCCAACCTGGATGCCGCCAACATCCTCTTCAACGTGCTGAAGATGACGGGCGGGCAGGGCGTGACGGTCGGGCCCATCCTGCTGGGGGCGGCCAAGCCGGTGCACATCCTCACGCCGAGTGCCACGGTGCGTCGCATCGTCAACATGACGGCGCTGGCCGTGGCAGACGCGGCGGCGGGTTAGTACCAGCCGCCCCGCGGCCAGACGGGCCGCTACAGTCGCCTGAACGACGCCCCGACCGGGCCTTGGTACCGAAGGCGGTGCCGACCCAGGTTGCGCATGGCGGATCGTCAGGGAGCGAACCATGGAACACACCATCGGGTCTGGCCTGCGCCTGGCCTTCATGACGGCATGCGCGGCTGCGCTGCTGGCAGCTTGCGGCGGCGGTGGTGGTGGGGCAGGCAGTGCTGGTGGGGCAGGCAGTGGCGGCGGCGGCACCGAGAGCCCGGTTGCCGGCACACCGGCGCCCTCGCCTCTGCCCTCCCCACCCCCACCACCACCACCCCCGCCA
>LJHT01000043.1 GCA_001295905.1 beta proteobacterium AAP51
CGGCCAACCCCCCGGCCCCGACGCCCCCTGCCCCGGCCCCCACACCGCCTGCGCCGCCGCCCACGGCCGCCGGCTCGCAGGTGCTGGTGCAGGTGGCGCTGGGTACCGACATCAACGCACTGGCCAGCGCGCGCGGCCTCACCGTCAGCGGCCAGTTCGGCCGGCGCCCCATCTACCGGCTGCAGCTGCGCTCGGGTGGTGACGCCACCGCCGTGGCCGCGCAGCTGACCGGTGTGCCCGGCGTGGTCTTTGCCGAACCCAATACCGTCAGCGAAACGCCGGAAAGCAAGCGGGCCGTCATCTGGGTCATCGGCGGCGACAGCGGCACCTACGCCGCGCAATGGGCCCCCGGCACGCTGCGCCTGGCCCAGGCCCACGCCACCACCACCGGCAGCGGCGTGCGCGTGGCGGTGCTGGACACCGGCATTGAGGCCAGCCACCCCGCCTTTGCCGGCCGCCTGGCCCGCCGCAGCGACGGCAGCCTGCTGGGCCGCGACTTCGTCGACGACGACGAGAACCCCGCCGAAGAAGGCAGCCGCACCGACCTGGGCTACGGCCACGGCACCCACGTCGCCGGCCTGGTGGCGCTGGCCGCGCCGGGCGCCCAGATCATGCCGCTGCGTGTGCTCACACCCGCCGGCGAAGGCAATGCCTGGGTGCTGGCCGAGGCCCTGGCCTGGGCCGTGGACCCCGATGCCAACCCCGCCACCGACGACGGCGCCCACGTCATCAACATGAGCCTGGGCAGCACCCGCCCCACACGCCTGCTGACGCTGGCCACGCAGCTGGCCAGCTGCGAGCTGGGTGAGGACGACGACGAGTTCAACCACCCTGGCTTCGACGACGACCGCGCCCGCTGCGGCCGCGGCTTCGGCGCCGCCGTGATCTCCGCTGCCGGCAACGACGGCAGTCCTGACGTGCAGATCTTTCCTGCCGCCGAAGGCGAGCCCGGTGCGCGTGCAGTGACGGCCACCACGCAGGCCCAGCGCCTGGCGCCGTTCGCCAACAGCGGCGGCTGGATCAAGCTGGCCGCGCCTGGCGAGCAGATCGTCAGCGCCGTGCCGGGCGGCGCCTGGGGCACGTGGTCGGGCACCTCGATGGCCGCACCGCTGGCCGCCGGCACCGCCGCGCTGGTGATGACCACGTCCACCCTCAACCCGTTGCCTGGTGCCACCGGCCTGCGGCAATGGCGCGCCGAAGACGTGATGAAGCGCCTGGAAGACCGCGCCAAGCCGGTCTGCGGTGCCTCGGTGAAGCAGATCGACGCCGCCGCAGCGGTGAGCGACACGCAGCCGCCCGACCCCAGCTGCCCCTGAGAACGGCAAGCGCCCGCGCGCGGCGGCAGCGGCGACCGGGCGGCCACCAAGCAGGATCAGTGCTCGGCGCTTTGAGCCTCGGCGCTCTTTGCAGCCGGGGCTGCGGTTTCGGCGAAGAACCGCAGCACCCGCTGCAGCGCTGGCACGCGGAAGGCATCGGCCTCAACCAGCAGTGAATGCCGCGCCTGCGGCAGCACCTGCGCCACGCAGCGGCCGGGTGCCGCCGCGTTCAGCGCCGCGCAGAAGCTGTTCTGCGCGGCGTTCTCCACCACCGTGTCCTGCCCGGCCTGCAGCAGCAGCACGGGCACCTGGATGCGCGCGGGCGCCACCTCGCGCGCCTGGCGTGAAGCGGCGCAGGCCTGCGCCACCCAGCGCAGCGTGGGGCCGGCCACGCGGGCATCGCCATGGCCGCAGTGTTCGCCTTCGCAGCGCGCCAGGCGGTCGGCCCAGCGCCGCAGCAGGCGCGGCACGCTGTGGCTGAGATCGTTGTCGGCCAGGTCGGGCTGGGCCAGCCAGGCCGCGCGCTCGGCATCGAAACCCTCGCCCTGCACGCGCTGCGCCGAGACACCCGGCAGCTGGAAGGGCAGGCCCACCGCCGCGTCTTCGCACCAGCGGCCCAGCACGGGCTTCTCGCCCGCGCGGCCGGGCGTGGCCACGCGGGGCTCGAACATCGGCGTGACGAAGGCGGCGGCGCTGATGGCTGCCCCCCGTGGTGCGGCCTCGGTGGATGGGGTCGATGCCACGCTCTCGCCCCCCGCCGCGCCGCCCGCCCGCGCCAGGTAGAGCGCGCTCACCGCGCCGCCCATCGAATGCGCCAGCAGCATCAGCGGGCGGCCGCCGGCGTGAGTGTCGGGCGCAGCGCGGCTGGCACGCACCAGCGCCACGAAGCGCTGCAGGTCGCTGACGAGGTGCTCGAACTGGTCGATGTGGCCGCGCTGGCTGGCGTCTTCGCTTTCGCCCAGGCTCACGGCCGCGTCCTGCAGCAGGCGCGTGGAGAAGCCCTGGCCGCGGTGGTCGTGCAGGTAGACGCTGTAGCCCTGGGCCACGAGGTCGTGGATGAGCTCCTGGTACATCGCCAGGCCTTCGGTGAAGCCCGCCACGATGACGATGCCGCCGCGCGTTTCCTCGCGGTGGCGGTAGAAGCGGTAGTGCAGCTTCACCGGGTGGCGGCGCCAGCCGGTGGGTTCACCCTCGAAACTGCCGACCGTGCGCTCGGCCAGCCGCAGCGTGGTGGCTTCGATGTCCTGCCAGCGCGTGGCGGCGAAGCGTGCTTCGGTGCTGAGGGCGAGCGATTCGGGTGATGCGGATGCTCCCCTCGACGGCTGCACGGCCAGCGACGGAGGGTTGGCCTGCGCGGCGGTCGCCGCCAGCATGGCGGCGAAAGTCATCACCAAGGTCATGACCAGTGTCATCGCCCGGCGCGAAACCGCGAAGGCGTTCCATGATGTGCCCGGGTGCATGCTGCCAAGCGTAGCAGCCGCAGGGCGTGGCAAGCTGTGCGCCTGCATCGGCGCGCCCCGCCGTGCACGCCTGCCCCCTGGACTGCCGTTCCGCGCCCATGACTCCGCCCATGACTCCGCCCATGACTCCGCCCATGACCACCGCCTTCGACCCCGCCGCCTTCGCCCAGCGCCAGCTCGACGCCTACAACGCGCGCGACCTCGCCCGCTTCGTGGCCGAGTACACCGAAGACGTGCGCGTCTGGCGCCTGCCCGGCACCGAGCCCGTGCTGGTGGGCCGCGCGGCGCTGGCCGAGCACTACCGCCAGCACCGCTTCAACCTGCCCGCGCTGCATGCCGAGCTGGTGCAGCGCATGGTCTTCGGCAACAAGGTCATCGACCAGGAACGGGTCACCGGCGTGCAGCCCACGCCCATGGAGGTGGCGGCCATCTACGAGGTCACGCCCGCCGGCATCAGCCAGGTGTGGTTCGTCAGCGGGGGCTGAAGGGCCCGGCCCGGCGCGGCCGGCGCGCTCTCACACGCGGGCGATGCCCAGATAGTCTTCCTTCTTGCGCAGGTCGTCCGGGCTGTCAGCGTAGGCGATGGCGATGGCCTTGAAGTGGTCTTCGATGGCCAGGAAGGCGTCCACCACGTCGGGGTCGAAGTGGCGGCCGCGCGTCTGCCGGATGATGGCGATGGCCTGCTCGTGGCTCATGGCTTCCTTGTGCAGGCGGCGGCTGATCAGCGCGTCGTACACGTCGGCCAGCGCCATCAGCCGGCCCGAGATGGGTATGGCGTCGCCGGCCAGGCCTTCGGGGTAGCCGCTGCCGTCCCACTTCTCGTGGTGCGAGTAGGCGATCTCGCGCGCGTGGTGCAGGTAGTCCACCTCCACGCCCAATGCGCGCTTGGCGTTGGTCAGCGCATCGCGGCCCAGCGTGGTGTGGGTCTTCATGATCTCGAACTCTTCCGGGCTGAGCTTGCCGGGCTTGAGCAGGATGCGGTCGGGGATGCCGGCCTTGCCGATGTCGTGCAGCGCGGCCGAGCGGAACAGCAGCTCGATGGTGGTGGGCGTCAGCGTGGCGGCGAACTTGGGGTGCGTGCACAGCCGCCAGCCCAGCGCCTTCACGTAGTACTGCGTGCGGCGGATGTGGTTGCTGGTCTCGCTGCCGCGGGTTTCGGCCATCGAGGCCATCACCAGCGTCGTCACGTCCTGGATGGCAGTGAGCTGTGCGGTGCGCTGCGTCAGTTCGTCGCGCAGGCGCTGGCTTTCGGCGCGCGCGCGCTCGCCGGCCTGACGGCTGCGCAGGCAGGCCATCACGCGCGCCTGCAGCAGCGCCGGGCTGCAGGGGCGGGCCACGTGGTCGGCGGCGCCTTGCTGCAGCGCGGCCACGGCGGCTGCGCCGGCGTCGCAGTCGGGGGCGTGTTCGCCGCCCGCGCCGCCACCGCCGAGGTGCGGGGCGCCCAGCACGATGGCGGGCAGCTCGCGCAGCACCGCGTCGGCCTGCAGGCGCTGGCACAGCGCGGGTGCGTCCAGGCCCGGGGCCGCGGCGTCCAGCAGCAGCAGGGCCGGTGGCGTGCCGCTGCGCGCCACCGTCAGGCCGGCCTCGACATCGGGGCCCAGCTGCAGTTCACACGTGGCCTGCAGCGCGGCCTGCAGCAGCGGCTGGGTCTCGGGCTGGGCGCCCAGTACCAGCACCAGGGGCCGGGCGGGT
>LJHT01000044.1 GCA_001295905.1 beta proteobacterium AAP51
GTGCGGGCTCAGCCTCGCGGCGTGAAATCGCCGCTCGGCCTTCGCCAGCCGTGCGAGGCCTTCCGGCCTCGCACGCGCGGGCTCAGTCTAGCCAAGGCCGGCGCGGGTTTGATAATTCCCCTGTGAACACCCTGGCCCCCGCCCCGCAGCGCCTGGCGCTCTACCTCGACCTCATCCGCTGGAACCGCCCGGCCGGCTGGCTGCTGCTGCTGTGGCCCACGCTCAGCGCGCTGTGGATGGCGGCCGACGGCTGGCCGGGCTGGCACCTGCTGCTGGTGTTCACGGCCGGCACCATCCTCATGCGCAGTGCGGGCTGCTGTGCCAACGACGTGGCCGACCGCGAGTTCGACAAGCACGTCAAACGCACCGCACAAAGGCCCGTGACACGCGGCGCCATCTCGCCGCTGGAGGCGCTGGCCCTGGGCGCGGTGCTGGCGCTGCTGGCCTTCGGTCTGGTGCTCAGCACCAACCCGGCGGCCATCCAGCTCAGCTTCCTGGCGCTGGCGGTGACGCTGGCCTACCCCTATGCCAAGCGCGTGCTGTCCATGCCGCAGGCGGTGCTGGGGGTGGCCTTCAGCTTCGGCATTCCCATGGCCTTCGCGGCGGTGCAGGGCAGTGCCGATTGGGGCTGGGCGGCGGTCACCGACGCCGTGCCGCCGCAGGCCTTGTGGCTGCTGCTGGGCAACCTGTTCTGGGTGCTGGCCTACGACACCGAGTACGCCATGGTCGACCGCGACGACGACTTGCGCATCGGCATGAAGACCAGCGCCATCACGCTGGGCCGCTGGGACGTGGCGGCCGTGATGGCCTTCTACGCCGTCTACCTGGCCAGCTGGGCCTGGCTGGGCCGTTCGCTGGGGCTGGGGGGCTGGTTCCTGGCGGGCATCGCGCTGGCGGCGGCGCAGGCCGCGTGGCACTACACGCTGATCCGCGGGCGCACGCGCGAAGGCTGCTTCAAGGCCTTCCGCCAGAACCACTGGCTGGGCGCCACGGTGTTCGCCGGCGTGGTGCTCGACCTGGCCTTGCGCTAAGTTTCATGATGCGGGGCAACGCCCCGGCGCATGGAACACTTCCACATGAAGGCTCAGGCGCGGCCCAGCTCCTGGGCGCGCTGGCGCGCCGCGTGCAGGGCCTGCACGAAGGCGGCTTTCACGCCGCTTTCGTCCAGCGAAGTGATGGCCGCGAACGTGGTGCCGCCCTTGCTCGTCACCTGCGCGCGCAGTTCCTGCGGCGGCAGCGGGCTTTGCTGTGCCAGCGCCGTGGCCCCGGCGAAGGTGTGCTGGGCGAGCAGCCGGCCCTGGGCTTCGGTGAGGCCCATCTCGCGGGCGGCCTGCATCATGGCTTCGAGAAAGTAGAAGACATAGGCCGGGCCGCTGCCCGACAGCGCCGTCACCGCGTCGAGCTGGGCTTCCTCATCCAGCCACAGCGTGGCGCCCGTGGGGGCGAAGAGCGCTTCCACCTCGGCACGGGCCGTGGCTTCCACGCCGGCCGTGGCGTAGAGGCCGGCCACGCCCTGGCCGATGAGCGCCGGCGTGTTGGGCATGGCGCGCACCACGCGGGCGCTATCGGCACCCGGGTCAAGGTTCAGGCCCAGGGCCTGCGCCAGCGTGGCGCAGCGCACGCCGGCCATCACGCTGACCTGCAGCGCGCCGCCCACGTGCGCCGCGCACGGGGCGGCGGCCTCGGCAAAGAGCTGGGGCTTCACGGCCCACACCACGGTGGCGGCCTGGGCCAGGCGCGCATCGGCCACGGCCTGGGGCTGCAGGCCGAACTGCTGTGCCAGCTTCTCGCGCTGCGCCGGCAAGGGCTCCACCACGGTGATGGCGGCCGGGGCATGGCCGGCGCGCAGCAGGCCGCCGATGAGGGCGCTGGCCATGTGGCCGCCGCCGATGAACGCAATGCGGGGAGAAGTGGCAGTCATGGCGCGGCAGTGTAGTCAGCACCTCGGTCGACGAAAGGGCAATGAGCCGCCACCGCAGGCCTCATGCAAATCATGCATGGGCTTTGGTGAAACATTCGGCGGCACCCCGCCTACAGTGCGCAGCCACACCGTGGCGGCCCCGGCCGCGCGCCCACAAGGCGGCGCGGCCGGGCCGCAGCGGCGGCCTTCATCACAGGAAACCCAAGGAAGACAAGCCCGTGAACAACAACCCCCTGTCCTTCGTTCAACCCACCGCCGACAGCCCCTGGGGCACCTACATCAGCCAGGTCGATCGCGTGGTGCCCTACCTGGGCCACCTGGCGAAGTGGGCCGAGACGCTGAAGCGCCCCAAGCGCGCGCTGATCGTCGACGTGCCCATCGAGCTGGACAATGGCGAGGTCGCGCACTTCGAGGGCTACCGCGTGCAGCACAACCTGAGCCGCGGCCCGGGCAAGGGCGGCGTGCGCTACCACCCCGAAGTGACGCTGGAAGAGGTGATGGCGCTGAGTGCCTGGATGACGGTGAAGTGCGCGGCCGTGAACCTGCCCTACGGCGGCGCCAAGGGCGGCATCCGCGTCGACCCGAAGAAGCTCAGCCACAAGGAACTGGAGCGCATGACGCGGCGCTACACCAGCGAGATCGGCATCATCATCGGCCCGCAGCGCGACATTCCCGCGCCCGACGTCAACACCAACGGGCAGATCATGGCCTGGATGATGGACACCTACTCGATGAACACCGGCACCACGGCCACCGGTGTCGTCACGGGCAAGCCCATCCACCTGGGCGGCAGCCTGGGCCGCGTGAAGGCCACCGGGCGTGGCGTGTTCGTCACCGGCCGCGAAGCCGCGCGGCGCCTGAACATGAAGCTGGACGGCGCCCGCGTCGCGGTGCAGGGCTTCGGCAACGTGGGTTCTTCGGCCGCCGAGCTGTTCGCGCAGGCCGGCGCGAAGATCGTCGCCGCGCAAGACCACACCGGCACCATCTACAACCCCAGCGGCTTCGACATGGCCGACATCACCGCCCACGTGAAGGCCACGGGCGGCGTGGGCGGCTTCAAGGGTGCCGAGGCGATGGACGGCGAGGCCTTCTGGGACGTGGCCTGCGACATCCTCATTCCCGCCGCGCTGGAAGGGCAGATCACCGCCGAACGCGCCCAGCGCATCAAGGCCCGGCTGGTGCTGGAAGGCGCCAACGGACCCACGCTGCCCACGGCCGACGACATCCTGGCCGAGCGCGGCGTGCTGGTGGTACCCGACGTCATCTGCAACGCCGGCGGCGTGACCGTGAGCTACTTCGAGTGGGTGCAGGACTTCAGCAGCTTCTTCTGGAGCGAAGACGAGATCAACCTGCGGCTGGACAAGATCATGGCCGGCGCGCTGAAGCACATCTGGGACACGGCCGACAAGCACCGGATCACGCTGCGCACCGCCACTTTCGCGGTGGCCTGCGAGCGCATCCTGATCGCGCGCGAAGAGCGCGGCCTGTACCCGTGACCTGCCCCTGACGCCCCGCAACGCAGCCCCCGCGGGGGCTGTTTTCCAGGGGCGGGGCCCCGCCGGGGAGGGTTTCCCCGGCAAGTCATAATCTGCGCCCGGTGGCCTTGCGGCACTGCCCTGCACGCCACCCCCGCTTCGGCAAACCCTAGGACACCCGATGACCCCTGCCTTCTCTTCGCGCCGGCTGGCCCTGCTGGCCGCCCTGGCCTCGACCGTGCTGCTGGCCGCCTGTGGCGGCGGCGGTGGCGACGGCCCCGGCAACACCAGCCTGCGTGCGATCAACCTCACCACCGATCTGCCCAGCGTCGACATCTCCACCAGCGGCACGAGCCGCTTCACGGCGCTGGCCGTCGACACCGTGGCGCCTGCCATCACGCTGGAAGCCAACACCTATTCGATGCAGCTGTCGAGGACGGGCAACCCGCAGACGCTGCTGACGCGCGAGTTCTCGCTGTCCAAGGACCAGAACTACACCGCCGTGGTGTGGGGCCGCGAAACCGCGCCCAACATCAGCGCCCTGTCGGAAGACGAACCGCTGGCCGACAGCGTGCCTACCTCGACGGCCCGCTTGCGTTTCTTCAACGCCACCACCGATACCGGCGCGCTGGACATCTACATCGGCGCCGCCAACATCGACCTCGGTTCGGCCCAGCCCATCCAGGGCGCGCTGAACAGCGGCGGCCTCAGCGGCTTCCGCGACATCCCCTCGGGCCCGCAGCGCCTGCGCGTGACGGGTGCCGGCGACCCCAACGACGTGCGCCTGGACATCCCGAACTTCAACCTCGGGGGCCGCAAGATCGCCACGCTGGTGCTCACCGCTGGCGCCGGCGGCATCCTGGTGAACGGCACGCTGATCGAGCAGCGCGGCCCGGTCACCACGCTGAAGAACGCCAACGCCCGCGTGCGCATGGTGGCCAGCGTGGCCAACGCCGGCAACATCAGCGCCAGCCTGGGCACCAGCACGCTGGTGGGCGCGCTGCGCTCGCCGGGCGTGGGCCCCTACACGCTGGTGCCGGCGGGTGACCAGAACCTGACCGTGCGCGTCAACGGTGCCGTCATCTCCAACGCCACCCGCAATTTCGCGCCGGGCGCCGACTACACGGTGCTGGCCTACGGCGCCGAGAACGCCGGCACGGTGTCGCTCATCACCGACGACAACCGCCTGCCGGGGCAGAACACGCGCGCCAAGATCCGCCTCGTCAACGGCCTGACGCTCGGCGAGCCGATCACCATGCAGATCGACTTCCTGACGCAGACCGCCACCTCCGACATCGTGGCCGGCACGGGCTCGGCCTATGCCACCACGGCTGCGGCCGGCTCCAACCGCCTGGACATCACCGCACCCACCTCGGCCGACCCGCTGTTCTCGCTGACCGCAGCATCGGGTGCGAACCTGTTCCAGCCGCAAGGCGTGTACACGGTGTTCATGCTGGGTGGCCAGAGCAACCCGGCCGGCCGTCTGAGCCGCGACCGCTGATTCCAGCCCAGGGGCGCACCGGGCCGCGCGGCCCTGCACCGCTACCATCAGGGGGTTCGATCGAACCCCCTTTTTCATTCCATGATGAACCCGCAGAACCTCGAAGCCATGCCCGGCGAAGTGCCCTTGTCCTTCGACACCACCGAGGCCGATTTCGAAGCCCAGGTGCTCGAGCTTTCGATGCAGGTGCCGGTGCTGCTGGACTGCTGGGCGCCCTGGTGCGGGCCGTGCCGCCAGCTGGGGCCGGTGCTGGAAAAGCTGGTGAAGGCCTACGGCGGGCGTTTCGTGCTGGCCAAGCTGAACACCGACGAAGCGCCGCAGATCAGCGCGCTGCTGCGGGTACGCAGCATTCCGCTGGTGATGCTGTTCATCGGCGGCCGGCCGGTGGACCAGTTCACCGGCGCGCTGCCCGAAGGCCAGATCAAGGCTTTCCTCGACAAGCACCTGCCGGCCGATGTGGTGGAAGGCGAGGCCGAGCAGGTGTTCGGCCCGCTGGACCAGGCCGCCGAGCTGCTGGCCGCCGGCGAGCTGGCGCAGGCGCAGGCTGTGCTGGACAGCATTCCGCCTGCCGAACGCGATGAAGAGCATGCCCGCCTGAGCAAGCGCCTGGCGCTGGCCAGCGAGCAGCCCGAAGGCAACCCGGCCGAGCTGGCCGCACGCATCGCCGCCAACCCGCGCGACTTCGAGGCCCGCCACGCGCTGGCCGCGCTGCTGGCCCATGCCGGCGACTTCAACGCCGCCTTCGACCAGCTGCTGGAAGTGGTGCTGCGCGACAAGGCCGAAGGCAAGCCCGACCGCGAGAAGGCCCGGCTGCAGCTGGTGCAGTGGTTCGAGGTGTGCCCGGACCCGGCGGTGGTGAGCCGCGGGCGCCGTTATCTCGGGATGTACTTGAACTGAGATTGTCGGGCGGCGCGGGGCTTGCACGTTCCGCGCGCCTGTTCGGTCTCGGGTGCTGCCGTCAGGGGTGCCCTGCTGCGCTCATGTCCTCCGCCCTTGGCCTGCGGCCAAGGGCTCCCCCTTTACTTCGCTCCGCAGGGCACCCCTGACGGCAGCACCTGCGAACACGGCAGCGCGCCAACGGCGGCACACCACGGTGTCGGGGGCCTCGGGGGTGGGGTGGCCCCTGGAGCGAAGTCAAGGAGGAGGCCGGGCCGTTCAGGCCAGGGCCGGGGGACATGAGCGCAAGGGGCCACCCCACCGCCGAGGCTCGCGATGCAGCCACCTGAAAATCTTCAGCTCAACCCAGCCAGCAACTCCGCATTCCCCCCCGCCGCAGCCGTGTTCACCGTCACCGTTTGCTCGGCGCAGAAGCGGTACAGGTAGTGCGGCCCGCCGGCCTTGGGGCCGGTACCGCTCAGGCCTTCGCCGCCGAAGGGCTGCACGCCCACCACGGCGCCGATCATGTTGCGGTTGACGTAGACGTTGCCGATCTTCGCCATGTCGGCGATGCGCTGCGCGCGGCTGTCGATGCGCGTCTGCACGCCCAAGGTGAGGCCGTAGCCCAGCTTGTTGATCTGGCGCACCACGTCGTTCACATCGCCCCCCCAGCGCACGACGTGCAGGACGGGGCCGAAGATTTCGGTCTTCAGGTCGGCGATGCGGCCGATCTCGAAAGCCACCGGCGCCAGCAAACGCGGGAAGTCGCTGCGCACGGGCGTCTCGCCCAGCAGCTTCGCTTCACCGCGCAGGCGGCGCACCTGGGCGCTGATGCTGGTGAAGGCTTCGTCGTCGATCAGCGGGCCCACGTCGGTGGCGAGTTCGGCCGGGTCGCCCACGCGCAACTCGGCCATCGCGCCGCGCAGCATCTCGATCACGCCGTCGGCAATGCCTTCGTGCACGCACAGCAGGCGCAGGGCGCTGCAGCGCTGGCCGGCGCTGCGGAAGGCGCTCTGCACCACGGCGTCCACCACCTGCTCGGGCAGCGCGGTGCTGTCCACCACCATCGCGTTCAGGCCGCCGGTCTCGGCGATCAGCGGCACGATGGGGCCGTCTTTCGCGGCCAGCGTGCGGTTGATCAGGCGCGCCACCTGCGTGCTGCCGGTGAAACACACGCCCGCCGTCAGCGGGTGCGCCACCAGCGCGGCGCCGACGGTTTCGCCCAGGCCGTGCAGCAGGGCCACGGCGTCTTGCGGCACGCCCACCTCGTGCAAGAGCGCCACGAAGTGCTGTGCCACCAGCGGCGTCTGCTCGGCCGGTTTGGCGGCCACGGTGTTGCCGGCCACGAGTGCGGCCACCACCTGGCCCGCAAAGATGGCCAGCGGGAAGTTCCACGGGCTGATGCAGACGAAGACGCCGCGGCCGTGCAGGCGCAGGAGGTTGCTCTCGCCGGTGGGGCCGGGCAGCGGCTGGTCCATCAGCCGGGCTTCGGCTTGATCCGCGTAGTAGCGGCAGAAGTCCACCGCCTCGCGCACCTCGGCCACGGTGTCGCCCAGGGTCTTGTGCGCTTCCTTCACCAGCAAGCCGCAGTAGGCCGGCAGGCGGGCTTCCAGCAGATCGGCAGCCTTGCGCAGCAGCGCGGCGCGTTCGGCCAGCGGGCGCGCGGCCCAGGCGTCGAAGCCGGCATGCAGGCGCTGCATGGCGGCATCGGCATCGGCGGCGCTGTGCATGGGCAGCGGGCTCAGCGTGGTGGTGGCCACGGCGGCGTCCAGCGGGGCACGCATGGCCAGGCAGGCGAGGTCCACGCCCACCGAGTTGGCGCGCGCGCCAGGCCCGCTGCCATACAGGGCCAGGGGCAATGGCAGCGCTTCGTCGGTGCTGGGCGAGACCAGGCCCAAGGGGCTGGCCAGCAGCTGCTCGGCGCTCACGTGTTCGTCGGCCAGCTGGTGCACGAAGGACGAGTTGGCGCCGTTCTCCAGCAGCCGGCGCACGAGATAAGCCAGCAGGTCGCGGTGTTCGCCCACGGGCGCGTAGATGCGAACCGGCGCCGCCTCGTCCCCGCCCTGCCCGCTGGCCAGCACCTCGCGGTAGACGCCGTCGCCCATGCCGTGCAGGCGCTGCATCTCGAAGGCCGCGCCCTGCTTGCGCGCCAGCTGCAGGATGGCGGCGATGGTGCCGGCGTTGTGCGTGGCGAACTGCGGGTAGATCAGCGCGTGGTGGCTGATCAGGCGCTCGGCGCAGGCCAGGTAGCTGATGTCGGTGTGGTGCTTGTGCGTGAACACGGGGTAACCGGGCAGGCCGCTTTCCTGCGCGCGTTTCACCTCGCCGTCCCAGTAGGCACCCTTCACCAGCCGCACCATGAAACGCAGGCCGTGAGCCTTCGCGATGCGCGCCACCTCGTCCACCACGGCCAGCGCGCGCGTCTGGTAGGCCTGCACGGCCAGGCCGAAGCCCTGCCACTGCGGGTGTTTCGCGGCGATGTGGCGGGCCAGGGCCTCGAAGAGTTCGAGCGAGAGCTCCAGGCGGTCGCTCTCTTCGGCGTCGATGGTGAGGTTCAGGTTGGCCTGCGCGGCCTGGTCCACCAGGCCCTGCACCCGCGGCAGCAGTTCGGCGAACACCCGCGCGTGCTGCGCATCTTCGTAGCGCGAGAACAGTGCGCTCAGCTTGATGGAGATGCCGTCGGCGGCCATCGGCGAACTCGCCACGCGGCCCTGGGCGATGGCGGTGATCGCATTGCGGTAGCTGGCCAGGTAACGCTCGGCATCGCGCTCGGTGCGTGCGCCTTCGCCCAGCATGTCGTAGCTGAAACGCAGCCGCGCCTGCGCCTTGCGCTGGCTGTCGGCCTCGGCCATGGCTTCCTGGATGGTGCGGCCCAGCACGAACTGCCGGCCCAGCAGCTGGATGGCGCGCACGGTGGCCGCCACCACGGTGCGGGCGCCCAGGCGCTGCATCAGGCCGGGCGGGTTCTCGCTGTCGGGCAAAAACTTCTTGCTCAGCGAGATGGCGCTGGCGCTGATCTGCGCCAGCATCTTGTGGGCGCTGCCTTCCGCGGCACCGTCGAAATCACCGCGGCCGAGTTGGTCGGCCGTCAGCGCGATGGCCGTTTCGGCATCGGGCACGCGCAGCAGTGCTTCGGCCAGGCGCATCAGCGCCAGGCCTTCGGCGCTGCTGATGGGGTACTCGCGCAGCAGGCTTTCCATGGCCCAGAAGGGCGCCGGCTTGTCGCGCACGGCCTGCACCCAGGGCTTGGCGCTGGCCACCACGGCCGGCCAGTCGAGCTGGCCCTGCAGCGCGCCGAGCATCTGCGACAGCACCTCGTGCTCGGGGCGGTAGGGGAAGGGCAGGCGGGCGGGGCTGGGGCTCATGCGGACCTCGGGGCAGAACGTGGCGACAAGGGGTGGTGGGCTGAATAGCTGCGCAGCTTATGCGGGCTCGGGCCGCACCGGATTCGGAAAACCATGCGCTCGGCGGAGAATCCTTCGGCATGAACGACCCCGACAGCCCCCGCAGCGAGCGCGAGCTCGACAAGATCGACCGCCGCATCCTGCGCGTGCTGCAGGCCGACGGCCGCATCAGCAACCTGAAGCTCGCCGAGGAGGTGCACCTCTCGCCCACCGCCGTGCTGGAGCGCGTGAAGCGCCTGCACCGCGACGGTTATGTGCTCGGCTACGAGGCGCGGCTGAACCCGGCCAAGCTCGGTGCGGGCCTGCTGGTGTTCGTGGAGATCCTGCTAGACCGCACCGTGCACGACGTGATGGACATCTTCAAGGCCGCGGTGCAGGTGCGCCCCGAGATCCTGGAAGCCCACCTCGTGGCCGGCGGCTTCGACTACCTGCTGAAAACGCGCGTGGCCGACATGGCCGCCTACCGCGAGTTCATCGGCAGCGTGATCTGGACGCTGCCCGGCGTGCGCGAGACGCGCACCTACGTGGTGATGGAGGAAGTGAAGAACAGCAGCCTGCTGCCGGTGTAGCCGCTCGGCCCGGCGCTCAATGAAGCGCCGATCGCTGCGCACGCAGCCATTCACCGGTCTCCGGCCCGCCCAGCGGCTGCGCCATGTGAAAGCCCTGCCCGTAGCCGCAGCCCAGCGCGCGCAGCTGGGCCATCTGCGCGGCCGACTCGATGCCCTCGGCCACCACTTCCTTGCGCAGCGTGCTGCCCAGCTGGATGATGGCGCTGACCACCGCGGCGTCGTCGCTGCCGGGCTGCAGCTGGTGGACGAAGCTGCGGTCGATCTTCAGGCTGTCGATGGGCAGCCGGCTCAGGTGGCTGAGGCTGCTGTAGCCGGTGCCGAAATCGTCCACCGCCAGCCGCGCGCCCAGTTCGCGCAGCGCCGCCAGCGTGGGCAGCACGCCTTCGATCTGCGACATCAGGATGTTCTCGGTGAGCTCCAGCGTCAGGTGCTCCGGGCGCAGTTGCGCTTCCACCAGCGCGCGGCTGACGCGCGCCACCAGGCCCGGGTGCGCCAGGTCTTGCGCCGAGAGGTTGATGCTCATCGTCAGCCCCGCCAGGCGGGGGTCGCTCAGCTGCCATTGGCGCAGCTGCTGGCAGGCGCAGTGCAGCACGAAGTCAGACAGGCGCAGCATCTGCCCGCTTTCTTCGGCCATGGGCAGGAACTCGGCCGGCGCCAGCGTGCCGCTTTGCGGGTGCTGCCAGCGCAGCAGCGCCTCGAAACCGGCCAGCCGGCCCGGGCCGCTGCCGTCGGCGGACGGGCGCAGGTCGAAGACCGGCTGGTACACCACCTTCAGCTGGCCTTGGGCGATGGCCTGGCGCAGCTCGCCTTCCAGCCGCAGCCGGCCCGACACGGCCGTGTGCAGGCTGGTGTCGAAAAGCTCGTAGCGCGCCTTGCCGCCGGCCTTGGCCTTGTACATGGCGATGTCGGCGTCGCGCAGCACGGCGTCGGCATCGCTGTAGCCGATGGCGCTGAAGGTGATGCCGATGCTGGCCGTGGCGATGAGCTCCACGTCACCCAGCTGGAAGGGCTGGCGCAGCGCCTCCATCAGGCGCTCAGCCAGGTGCACGGCGTCGCGCTCGTGTTCGATGTCGGTGGCCAGGATGGCGAATTCGTCGCCGCCCAGCCGCGCCACGATGTCGCTGGGGCGCAGCCGCTCCTGCATGCGCCGCGCCACCTGCTGCAGCAGTTCGTCGCCGGCCTGGTGGCCCAGGCTGTCGTTCACGAGCTTGAAGCGGTCGAAGTCGATGAACATCACCGCCCAGGGGTGGCGCGGGTCGGCCTGGTAGCGCGCCAGCGCGCTGACCAGGCATTCATGGAAGCGACGGCGGTTGGGCAGGCCGGTCAGCGGGTCGTGGAAGGCCAGGTGCTGCAGGCCGGCCTCGGCGCGGCGACGCGCGCTCACGTCCTGCGCCTGCAGGATGAGGCAGGGCCGGCCCGCGCCGGTTTCTTCCGCAGCCGGCTCGAGTTCGGTGAAGAAGCTGCAGTTCAGCGCCAGCCACACCGGGCTGCCGTCGGGCTGCAGGCAGCGCACCTCGGCGGCGAAGGTCTCGAAGTCGCGCCCGGCGGCCAGGCCCAGCTGCCGCTCCAGCGGCGCGCGGTCGGCCTCGTCCACCAGGGCCTGGAAGGTGCTGGCCTGCAGTTCGGCTTCCGTGCGCGCCATCAACTCGCACAGCGCCGGGTTGGCCTGCAGGATGCGGCCGTCGAAGCCCAGCAGCGCCATGCCGATGCCAGCATGCATGAAGGCGCCCTGGAAGCGTCTTTCGCTGGCCGCCAGTTCACGCAGGTGGCGCGCGGCGGCCTCGCTTTCGCGCTGCGCGGCCGCGGCCTCGCGCAAGGCGGCGTCGGCGTTGGCGCGGTGCAGCGCGAGGCCGGCTTCCTGCTGGCGGAAATAGAGGTGCAGCGTCACCAGCAGCATCAGCAGCAGCGGCAGCATCACCAGCAGCACGGTGGCGCCCTGGTCGCGCCAGGTGATGAACAGCAGCGTGGCCACGCTGGCGCTGCCGGCGTAGGCCAGGCCTATCCAGCGGTAGTCGCCGAACAGCGCCCGCAGGTTCACCAGGCTTTCGCGCCGCTTCAGGCGCTGCACGCCCGACAGCAGCGTGGCATTGACGATGAAGTAGGCCAGCGCAAACGCCAGCATCGTGGCCAGCAGCGCCGCGGCCCCGGGCGGTCCGCCTTCGGCGAGCAGGCCCAGCGCCGCCTGCAGCAAGGCGCCGCAGGCCGCCAGCGACACCGCGCCCACGGCGGGCGAGAGCAGCCGGCTCGTCCAGCGCTTCGAGGTGCGGATTGCACCCACCGCCACCTCGCCTGCCGCCACCAGCGCCGCGGCCTGCCAGCCCAGGGCCAGCAGCACCAGGAAGATGAAGATCTCGCCGACGGCGAAGGAGTTGATGGTGCCCGGCAGCCGGATGGGGAAGAGCCCCGAGCCCACCGCCAGCACGAAGGCGCCCAGCACCTGCAGCTGCACCAGACCCGGCTGCTGCCACAACCACAGCAGGCTGGCGCCCAGCACCAGCGCGCCCGCTCCCACCGCCAGCCACCAGAAGCTGGCCGCGCGGCGGTTGTAGTCGGGCATCAGGCCGGCGTGCAATCGCGCAGGCAGGCGCACCCACCAGGTGCCACCACCAGGGCCGGGGTCGGGGGTCGGAAACGGCGAGGGGGTGCTCACGCGTGCATCTCCACCAGGGCGCTGGGGCTACCTGTCACCGTCGGACGGGGCGCAGTCAGCGCCGACATGGTTTGTGAGGGCGAAGGTGACTAATCTAGTGCAAGACCGCACCGTGCCCCGGCACCGGGGGGGCCCCCGATGCCGGTTCCTGCACGGCTTGCGGCCCAGGCGGCGCCAGGGCCGCAGCCGCCGGGGCAGGCCAGCGCAGAGCGCTGGCCAGGTGGGCCGGCACCTCTTCGGCCAGCAGCGGCCGGGCCATCAGGTAACCCTGGCCCAGGCGGCAGCCCATGCCGCGCAGCAGCGCCAGCTGGCCTTCGGTCTCTATGCCCTCGGCCACCACGGCCTTGCCCAGGCTGCTGCCCAGCAGCAGGATGCTGCGCACCACCGCCGCTTCGTTGGCACTGGTCTCCAGGCGGCTGACGAAGCTGCGGTCGATCTTCAGGCAGTCGATGGGCAAGGTGCTCAGGTGGCTGAGGCTGGAATAGCCCGTGCCGAAATCGTCGATGGCCAGTTGCACGCCCAGCTGGCGCAGCTCGCCCAGCACCGGCAGGGCACCTTCCAGCCGCGACATCAGGATGTTCTCGGTGAGCTCGATGCACAGGTGGCGCGGCTGCAGCCCGGCTTCGACGATGGCGCGCGTGACGCGGGCCACGAAGGCCGCATGCGCGATGTCGTGGCCCGAGACGTTCACGTTCATCGTCAGGTGGGCGAACTCGGGGCCGCGCCGGTGCCACTCGCCCAGCTGGCGGCAGGCGCAGTGCAGCACGAAATCGGTCAGCCGCAGCATCAGGCCGCTTTCTTCGGCAATGGGCAGGAAGGCCGCCGGGCTGATGGCGCCGTCACGCGGGTGCTGCCAGCGCACCAGCGCCTCGAAACCGGCCACGCGCGCGCTGGCGATGTCGTAGACCGGCTGGTAGACCACGCCGAGCCGTCCGTCGTCGATGGCGTGGCGCAGGTCGCCTTCCAGGCGCAGCCGATCGGCCACCTCGGTGTGCAGGCTGGCATCGAACAGCGCGTAGCGCGCCTTGCCCGCGCCCTTGGCCTTGTACATGGCGGTGTCGGCATCGCGCAGCACGTCTTCGGAGCTGGTGTAGCCCAGGGCGCTGAAGGTGATGCCGATGCTGGCGCTGGTCATCAGCTCGGTGCCGGCCACGAAGAAGGGCTGGCGCAGGCCTTCCATCAGCCGCTCGGCCAGGGCCACCGCAGCGCGCTCGTGCTCCAGATGGCGCACCAGCACCGCGAACTCGTCGCCACCCAGGCGCGCGACGATGTCCTGCGGGCGCAGGCTGGCCTGGATGCGCTGGGCCACCTGCTCCAGGAAGGCGTCGCCGGCGTTGTGGCCCAGGCTGTCGTTGATGAGCTTGAAGCGGTCGAAGTCGAGGAACATCACCGCGTAGGCATGCTGCGCATCACCCGGGTGCGCCTGCGCAGCCGCCACGGCCTGCGCCAGGTGTTCATGGAAGCGGCGGCGGTTGGGCAGGCCGGTGAGCGCGTCGTGGAAGGCGATGTGGTGCAGGTCCTGCTCGGCCCTGCGCCGGGCGGTGATGTCCTGCACCTGCAGGATGAGGCAGGGCGAGCTGGCACCGGGTTCGCTGAAGAAGCTGCAGTGCGCCACCACCCACACGGCCTCGCCGTCGCTGTGCAGGCAGCGCAGTTCCTGGGCGAAACCTTCGAACTCGCGGCCGTTGACCAGGCCCATCTGCTCGGCCAGGGTCTGGCGGTCGGCATCGAACACCACGTCCTGGAAAGCCAGCCCCAGCAAGACCTCGCCCGGCCGCCCCAGCAGCGCGCGCAGCGCCGGGTTGGCCTGCAGGATGCGGCCGTCGAAAGCCAGCAGCGCCATGCCGATGCTGGCGTGCGTGAAGGCGCTGTGGAAGCGGCGCTCGCTGGCTTCCAGCTCGCGCACATGGCGCGCAGCCAGATCCTTCTCGCGCTCGGCCGCTTCGGCGCCGGCCTGGCGCACGGCCTCGGCCGCCTCTTGCTGGCGGAAGAAGTAGTGCAGCGTGGCCAGCATCATGGCCAGCAGCGGCAGCGTGGCCGCCAGCACGCCCACGCCCGAACTGAGGTAGGTGAGGTAGAGCAGCGCCGCCACGGTGGCACTGCCGCTGTAGGCAATGCCGATCCAGCCGAAGACGCCAATGAGATCGGCCCACTGCAGGCGCTCGCCGCGCTTCAGGCGCGGCACCGCCGACACCAGCACCGTGTTGATGACAAAGTAGGCCAGCGCGAACACCACCGTGGCCAGCACCAGCAGGCCGGCCCCGGCGTTAGCGCCAGCCAGCGCCAGTTCGGCCAGCGAGCCGGCAGAAAACATGGCCAGCGCGGCCATGGCCGGGCTGGCGATGCGGCTGGTCCAGCGCTTGGACGTGCGCAGCGCGCCCACGCCCGCTTCGCCCGCCGCCGCCAGCGCGGCCGCGGCCGGGCCGTGGATGAGCAGCAGCAGGAAGATGAAGATCTCGCCCGCCGCGAAGGAATTCTTCGAATGCGGCACGCGCACCGGGAAACAGTCCGCCAGCATCGCGATGGCCATGCCGGCGGCCGTCTGCAGCCAGGCCTGAGGCGGCTGCTGCGCCAGCGTCCACACCGACCACAGCAGGGTGAACACGCCCAGCAGCACCACCGTCCACCAGTACACGGTGGCGCGGCGGTTGTAGTCGGGCATCAGCGCCGCGTGCAGGCGCTGCCATACGGTCGGCGCTGTGGGTGCCGGCGCACCGCCGGGGGCGGGGTTCATGGTGGATGGGGCTCCGTCGAGGGAATCTCGAACCTCGAAGCCCTATCGGCCGATCAGTTCTCGCCCTTGAGCGCACCTTCGGTGTTGAAGCCCTGGCGCGTGGCACCTGTCTCGCTCAGGATGAGGCCTTCGCTGAGGATCAGGCCCTCGCTCAGGATGAGCCCCTCGCTGAGGATCAGGCCTTCGCTCAGGATCAGGCCCTCGCTGAGGATCAGACCTTCGCTCAGGATGAGCCCTTCGCTGAGGATGAGGCCCTCGCTGAGGATCAGGCCGCTGCCGCTGGCCAGCCAGCTGGCCAGCGTGGCGCTGGGCGTGAAGGCACCGGTGCGGCCCGCCAGCGAGCTGCTGCCCGCCAGCGAACGTGCGTTCACCACCCCGGAGGTCAGCAGCGGCTGGCCGCGCAGCGACACCTCGCTGAAACCGCTGACGTAGGTGTTGGCGGGGATGCCGTCGTTGGCCCAGAAGCTCAGGCTCATGCGGCGCACCTCGCCACCCGCCCAGGTGATGCGCGGGTCCCAGATGGGCTGGTAGCGGGTGAACAGGGCGTCGCCGCTGACCACCTGGTTGCCGCCGACGTAGACCATCTGCGACCAGTTGCTGGCCACGCCGGCAATGGTGGAACGGCGCAGCGCCGGCATGACGCGGCCGGCAGCCAGCATCGACTGCCCGGGGCTGATGGTGCCGGCCTCGATGCGGCTGGCCAGATCGGTGCGCAGCACGCGGGCCAGCGCCACGGCGCCTTGCACGTTCAGCATGCCGGCGCCCTGCTGCAGCAGGTTGGCGTTGGGCAGGGGCTGGGCCGAGTACTGCAGGATGGCCTTGATCAGCGGCGGCGTGAGGCCCGGGTTGGCCTGCAACATCAGGGCCACGGTGCCGGCCACGGCCGGTGCGGCGATGGAGGTGCCGCTCAGCGCCATCAGCGTCTGCTGGTAGGTCTGGCTGGCGCCGGTGGCCGTTACCAGGCCGGGCGTGGTTTGCGCCAGCGCGTTCCAGCTGGGCGTCTGGGCCGAGGCGCGCGTGGCCGCCGCGCCGAAGACGCGGTTGCCAGGCGCCACGAGGTCGGGCTTGAGCAGGTTGTCGACGACGCGCACGCCGTTGACCATGCGGGCGCTGCGCGTGGGGCCGCGCGAGCTGAAGTGGTTGATGACGTCGTCGCCGCGCGTGGCCGTGCCGCGGAAGTTCACCGAGCCGACGGTGATGACGCTGGGGTCGTTGCCGGGCGAGCTGATGGTGCCGTAGACCTCGCGGTTGCTGTCGCTCAGGCCGAAGTTGCCGGCCGCCACCACCACGGTGATGCCGGCGGCCGAGGCCGCGCGCACGGCGATGCACAGCGGGTCGGTCAGCCAGCTCTCGCTGGACGAAGCCGCCAGGCTCAGGTTCATCACGCGGATGTTGTGCACCTTGGCGTTGAACACCACCCACTGCAGGCCTTCGAGCACATCGCTCAACGTGCCCGTGCCGTCGGCGCCCAGCACCTTCACGTCGAAGATGTTCGCCCCGGGCGCGATGCCGGTGCTGTTGGGCGCCTGGTAGAAGCCGCTGCCCGCCGCCACCGAGGCGACGTGGGTGCCATGGCCATAGGGGTCTTGCAGCACGGCGGTGTCGGCGGCAATGGCGGCCTCGTAGCCGGCCAGGGCGTCGCTGCCGGGCTCCAGCGTGAAGGCGTTGGCGCCGTCGTCGTCATCGAGCCAGTCGCTGAGGTTGGCCTTCAGCATGTCGACGTTGCGCACCACGCGCGAGGTGCCGTCGGTGCCGCGGAAGCTGCGGTGGCTGCGCATCACGCCCGAGTCCAGCACGGCGATGCCGATGCCTCTGCCGTCCAGGCCCGTGAACTGGCCCGCGCCGAAGGTGCGCACACTGCTGGCCTGGGCGCCGGTGGCGGATTCCAGCACGCTGGCGGTGCGGCGCACGTCGCGGTTCGGCGAAATGCTCAGCACATCGGGGTGCGCGGCCAGCGCCTGCACCTGCGCCGCCGGCAGGCGGATGCTGAGGCCGTTGACCAGGTCCAGGCGCTTGCGCGTGACGCCGCCCAGGCGGCGCACCTCGGCACGCAGGGCGCCCAGGTTGCGGTCGCTGCCCTTGCCGATGACGATGAGCTGCACGTGGCGGCGGCCGCCGATGTCGCGCGCCCAGCGGTGCTGGCCCTTGCGCACCGAACGCAGTTCGCGGTCGAGGTCACGCGCCACTTTCGAGGGTGGCGTCATCACGCCCTGCAGGCCCGCCAGGTCGGCGCGCTGGGCCGTGCGCAGACCCACCTGCGCCTGGGCCTGGGCGGCAAACAGGACGGCCAGCGCCGTCAGCGTCAGCAGCGCACTGGCCAGGTGCCACCAGGCACGCTGGGCACGGCGCTCGATCAATACCGTGAATCGGGTCTGCGTCTTCATTTTCTTCGCGGGCTCCGTCGGGCTTGAGGCTTCGGAGGGGGCAACCCCCTCGAACAGGTGGTCGCACTCTAGGAGCCCGCAAACACTTTGGAACATGTCGACACGAGAAGATGCGCGGTATTCCCGGTGCTTTTTCTCAGGCGAAAACCAGCCCGGGAACCTGGGCGCAAGGCCCCGCATCGCCGGGTTTACGGCCTGCAGTGGCCGAACTTGAGACCTTTTTTTCGCGGGCTCAGGCGCGCGGCGTGAGGTCGCTGTTCAGCGGTGGCCGAAGATGGCGGTGCCCACGCGCACCAGCGTGGCCCCCTCGGCCACGGCCGCTTCGAGGTCGGCGCTCATGCCCATCGACAGCGTGTCCAGCCCCAGGCCCTGGGCGTTCAGCGCCAGCAGCAGTTCACGCAGCGCCTGGTGGGGCTGGCGCTGCGCCTGCAGGGTGGCCGCCGGCTCGGGGATGGCCATCAGGCCGCGCAGCTGCAGGCGCGGCAGGGCCGCCAAGGCCTGCGCCGCGGCCAGCACCTCGGCGGGTGCAAAGCCGCTCTTGCTGGCTTCCTGGCTGATGTTCACCTGCAGGCACACCTGCAGCGGCGGCAGCTGCGGCGGGCGCTGCTCGCTCAGGCGCTGCGCGACCTTCAGCCGGTCGACCGAATGCACCCAGTCGAAGGCTTCGGCCACCGGCCGCGTCTTGTTGCTCTGCAGCGGGCCGATGAGGTGCCATTGCAGCGGGGCGGGGCCCTGGCGCAGTTCGGCCAGGGCTTCGATCTTGGCCAGCGCCTCCTGCACGTAGTTCTCGCCGAAGGCCTGCTGGCCGGCGGCGTAGGCCTGGCGCACGGCCTCGGCGGGAAAGGTCTTGCTCACCGCCAGCAGGGCGACGGGTGAAGACTCCGCCGCCCAGGGCGCTGCCAGCGGCGGCGCGCTTGTGAGTATTTGCGCACTGCGCCCGGCCCCGGTACATGCGGTTGCCATGCGCCGCTTCACTTCTTGCAGGTTGCTTCCGATGCTGCTCATAATCTTTGCGAGAGCTTAAGCGCTGGTGCTTGGGCGTCGCGGTGCACGCCCCCAGCCTGGCTTGAACGCCGGGCATCACGCCAGGCCCAATAAACCCATGGATATCACGCAGCTGCTGGCCTTCTCGGTCAAGAACAAGGCCTCCGACCTGCACCTCTCTGCCGGGCTGCCGCCCATGATCCGCGTGCACGGCGACGTGCGCCGCATCAACGTCGAAGCGCTGGACCACAAGGCGGTCCACGACATGGTGTACGACATCATGAACGACTCGCAGCGCAAGCACTACGAAGACACGCTGGAGTGCGACTTCTCCTTCGAGATCCAGGGCCTGGCGCGCTTTCGCGTCAATGCCTTCAACCAGAACCGCGGCGCGGGCGCGGTGTTCCGCACCATCCCGAGCAAGATCCTCTCGCTGGAACAGCTGGGCGCACCCAAGATCTTCGCGGAACTGGCGCTGCGCCCGCGCGGCATGGTGCTGGTCACAGGCCCCACCGGCTCGGGCAAGAGCACCACGCTGGCCGCGATGGTGAACCACCTCAACGAAAACGAATACGGCCACGTGCTGACGGTGGAAGACCCCATCGAGTTCGTGCACGAGAGCAAGAAGTGCCTGGTGAACCAGCGCGAGGTGGGCCCGCACACGCTGAGCTTCGCCAATGCGCTGCGCAGCGCGCTGCGCGAAGACCCCGACGCCATCCTGGTGGGCGAGATGCGCGACCTGGAAACCATCCGCCTGGCACTCACCGCCGCGGAAACCGGCCACCTTGTCTTCGGCACGCTGCACACCAGCAGCGCGGCCAAGACCATCGACCGCGTGGTGGATGTCTTCCCCGCCGCCGAGAAGGAAATGGTGCGCGCCATGCTCAGCGAATCGCTGGTGGCCGTCATCTCGCAGAGCCTGTGCAAGCTGAAGGACGGCAGCGGCCGCGTGGCCAGCCACGAGATCATGGTGGCCACCAGCGCCATCAAGAACCTGATCCGCGAGAACAAGATCGCCCAGATGTACAGCGCCATTCAAACCGGCCAGAGCCTGGGCATGCAGACGCTGGACCAGAACCTGGCCGACCTGGTGCGGCGCAACATCATCTCGCCGGCCGAGGCCCGTTCGAAGGCCAAGATCCCGGAAAACTTCCCAGGCTAGGACCATGGAAAGAGACCAGGCATCCAAGTTCGTCAACGACCTGCTGCGGCTGATGATCAGCCGCAACGGTTCTGACCTGTTTCTCACGGCAGATTTCCCGCCCGCCATCAAGGTGGACGGCAAGGTCACGAAGGTCAGCCCGCAGCCCTTGACCGGGCAGCACACGCTGGCGCTGACGCGCGCGGTGATGAACGACAAGCAGGGCGCCGAGTTCGAGCGCACCAAGGAGTGCAACTTCGCCATCAGCCCCCAGGGCGTGGGGCGCTTCCGCGTGAATGCCTTCGTCCAGCAGGGCCAGGTGGGCCTGGTGTTCCGCACCATCCCGGCCACGCTGCCCACCATCGACGGGCTGGCGCTGCCCAAGGTACTGAAGGAAGTGAGTCTGTCCAAGCGCGGGCTGGTCATCTTCGTGGGCTCCACCGGCAGCGGCAAAAGCACCTCGCTGGCGGCCATCGTCGACCACCGCAACGAACACAGCTACGGCCACATCATCACCGTGGAGGACCCGGTGGAGTTCGTGCACCCGCACAAGAACTGCATCGTCACGCAGCGTGAGCTGGGCATCGACACCGACAGCTGGGAAGCCGCGCTGAAGAACACGCTGCGCCAGGCGCCCGATGTCATCCTGATGGGCGAGATCCGCGACCGCGAGACCATGGAGCACGCCGTGGCCTTCGCCGAAACCGGCCACCTCTGCCTGGCCACGCTGCACGCCAACAGCTCGAACCAGGCGCTCGACCGCATCATCAACTTCTTCCCGGAAGAGCGGCGCCAGCAGCTGCTGATGGACCTGTCGCTGAACCTGAAGGCGCTGGTCAGCCAGCGCCTGCTGCCGCGCGAACAAGGGCGCGGGCGCGTGGCGGCGGTGGAGATTCTGCTGAACACGCCGCTGGTCAGCGACCTCATCTTCCGCGGCGAGGTCAGCGAGATCAAGGAACTGATGAAGCGCAGCCGCGAGCTCGGCATGCAGACCTTCGACCAGTCGCTCTTCGACCTGTACGAGAGCGGCGCCGTGAGCTACGAAGACGCCTTGCGCAACGCCGACAGCGTGAACGACCTGCGGCTGCAGATCAAGCTGCAAAGCCAGCGCGCGCGCAGCTCCGACCTCTCGGTGGGCACCGAGCACATGAAAGTCGTGTAGCCGCACCTCGTGGCAGCATTGCGGGCATGAACACCCGCATCTACGAGACACAAGCACCGCGCCGCTGCGCCTTCATCGGCCTGGGCGTGATGGGCCACCCGATGGCCGGGCACCTGGCGCGCGCCGGGCACAACGTCACCGTCTACAACCGCACGCCGGCCAAGGCGCAGGCCTGGGCGGCCGAGTACGGCGGCGGCTTTGCCGCCACGCCCCGCGCCGCGGCCGACGGCGCCGACTTCGTCTTCGCCTGCGTTGGCAACGACGATGACCTGCGCGCGGTGACGGTGGGTCCCGACGGCGCCTTCGCCGGCATGAAAGCCGGCGCGGTGTTCGTCGACCACACCACGGCCTCGGCCGAAGTGGCGCGCGAGCTTTTCGCCGCCGCGCAGGGCCGCGGCCTGCACTTTGTCGATGCACCCGTCTCCGGCGGCCAGGCGGGCGCCGTGAACGGTGCGCTCACGGTGATGTGCGGCGGCGACGCCGCCGCCTTCGAAGCCATGAAGCCGGTGGCGATGAACTACGCCAAGGCCGTCACGCGCATCGGCGACAGCGGCGCCGGCCAGCTGGCCAAGATGGTGAACCAGGTCTGCATTGCCGGGCTGGTGCAGGGCCTGGCCGAGGCCATCGCCTTCGGCCAGCGCGCGGGCCTGGACATGCCGCTGGTGCTGGACGTCATCGGCAAGGGTGCGGCGCAGAGCTGGCAGCTGGACAACCGCGGCAAGACCATGGTGGCCGACCAGTTCAACTTCGGCTTCGCCGTCGACTGGATGCGCAAGGACCTCGGCCTCGTGCTGGACGAAGCCCGCCGCAACGGCGCCCAGCTGCCGGTGACGGCGCTGGTCGACCAGTTCTACGGCGAAGTGCAGGCGCTCGGCGGGCAGCGCTGGGACACCTCCAGCCTCATCCGCAGGCTGAAGAAGTAAGGCCGGCGCCGCCTCAGCGGGCCGGGGCCGAGGGTGCCGGGCTGGCCGGGGTTGCCGGCGCGGTGGCCCCCGCAGGCACGGCCGGCACGGCGGGCACCACTGGCGCGCCGGCGCCGCCAGTGCGGCTGGCGCGGCCGAGCTGGGCCAGTTCTTCCTCGGTCATCAGCTCGAAGGCGCGCACCACTTTTTCCACGCCCTTGACCGAACGCGCCAGCTCGGTGCCGCGTTCGGCCTCGCGCTCGGTGACGCGTCCCATCAGGTAGACGATGCCTCGCTCCACCACCACCTTGAAGGCGTTGGCCTGCACGTCCTTGGCGTCCACCAGCGTGGCCTTCACTTTGCCGGCGATGAAGGTGTCGGTGGTGCGCGAACCCAGCGGGCTGTTGGGGCCCACGCCCAGTTCGTTGAGCACGGCCTTGACGTTTTCCACCCTGGCCACGGCCTGCTCCACCGCCTGCTTCTCGGTGGCACCCGGCACCTCGCCGGTGATGAGCACGGTGCGGTTGTAGCTGCTGACGTTCACGCGGCCCAGCGTGGCCAGTTCACGCACGCGCGCAGCGGCGCGGAACTCGATGCCTTCGTCTTCCAGCTGGATGCCGGTGGTGCGCCGGTCGGTGGCCACCAGGCCACCGCCGACGACGGCACCGCCCACCAGCAGCGGCGCGCAGCCGGCCAGGGTGGCGCCGGCCAGCAGCACGGCCAGGGAAACACGGGTCAAACGGGTGAAGCGGGCAGGGCTCATGGCGCCTGGTCTCCCATCAATTGAAAGTCAACGGCATCGCACAGGCAGTGCAGCACGAGCAACTGCAGCTCGGCCACACGCGCCGCGCGTTCGTGGGGCACGGCTACCAAGACATCGGTTTCGGCCAGCAGTTCCCCAAAGGCCTGCGCGCCGCGGCCGGCGAGCACGACGATGGTCATGTCCTTGCCCTGGGCGGCCGAGATGACCATGGTGCTGTGGCCTTCGCCATCGTCGATGTAGAGCAGCACGTCGCCCGGCAGGCCCAGGGCGCGCACCTGCTGCGCGGCCTCGGGGCCGGCCACCAGCGCCAGCGCGGCCAGCGGCGGGCGCTGACGTTCGAAGCGCCCGGCAAAGAGGCGGGCGAAATGCGGTGCCAGCGCGGCACCGGCACCACTGCCGGCCACCATCACCTTGCCGCCGCCGGTCAGGGCGGCCAGCAGGGCCGAGGCGGCTTCGGCAATCGGGCGGGCCAGCACCTCGGCAGCCTGGTACTGCAGGTCAGCGCTTTCGAAGAACTGCTGTTGGATGCGCTGTTCGAGCATGGCGGCGCATCATATGACAGCGGTTCCGGGGCTCCCCCGGCCACCACCCGGCAAGCGCCGTGCGCTGCGCGCCACCCGGTCGCGGGGGCTTGCACACCCCCCCGGGTCGGGGATGCAGCCCCCTACGGACGCCTGGCGCTCATTAGGATGGGGCATGCCGCTTGCGTCTGCGCTGCGGCTGGCGGCCATTGCGCCCGTCCGCACACAACCTTTCGTAGAGAGCAACATCCATGAGCACACGATTTCTGAAGACCACGGTCACGCTGCTGGCCCTGGCCGCATCGATGGCCGCCTCGGCAGACGACCTGAACCGCAACAAGTCGGCGACCGGCGTCCTGAACGGCGTCCAGTGGACGGCGCAGAGCATGCTGACCGGCTTTGCCGGCACCGGCACCGCCAGCACGCCTGGCGACGCTTCCTACCTGCCCAGCTTTCCCGGCAACGGTGGCGTGGTCGGCCTGCTCATGACCTATGCCCAGGGCGGCTTCATCTGCTCGGGCACCCTGCTGCCTGACCGCCAGTCCATCCTGACGGCCGCGCACTGCGTGAGCGACGGCTTCGGCACCGCCGGCCCGCTGAGCACCACCGTGTTCTTCCAGCCGCCCGCCGGCCTGACGCCCACGGCTTCCATCTACAACAACCCGGCCGCCACCTCGCGCACCGTCACGGCCTACTTCGTGAACCCGGGCTACACCGGCCAGGTGATCGACCAGAACGACATCGCCGTGCTGCGCATGAACACGCTGGCCCCGGACTGGGCGCCTTCGCATGGCATCTACACCGGCGGTGACCTCACCGGCCAGAACTTCACTGTTGCCGGTTACGGCCGCCTGGGCAGCGGCGCCGGCACCAACACCGCCACGGGCCGCCTGCGCACGGGCGACAACCGCTACGACTTCCGCTTCGGCGACAGCGACTTCGGCCCGGGCTACTGGGATGGCGCCTTCGACAACCCCGCCCTGCCCGCTGCCCAGATCGCGTTCTCGTACGTGTCTGATTTCGACAACGGCAACGCCACCAACGACGCTTCCTGCCGTCTGGCGGCCGACCCTGACTTCAACCTCAGCGGCCCGAAGTGGTGCAACACGGGCCGTGGCATCCGTGAAGTGGGCGTGGCCGGTGGCGACTCCGGCGGCCCGAACTTCATCAACGGCCTGGTCTCGGGCGTGAACAGCTACGGCCTGAGCTTCGGCACGGCCTACGGTGACGTCGACGGCGCCCTGAACAGCAGCTTCGGCGAGTTCAGCGGCTACGTGCCCACCTTCATCCACGCTGACTTCATCAACGCTTCGCTGGTGCCGGAAGCCTCGACCTACCTGATGATGGGTCTGGGCCTGATCGGCATCGGTGCGGTGGCCCGCCGCCGCCGCCAGCAGGCCTGATCGCCTGACCAGCCCCTGACCGGCTCCCCTTGGAGTCTTTCAGGCTGCAACGGCCCGCTTCGGCGGGCCGTTTTCTTTTTCAAGTCGGCTTGCTTACAGCCCAAGTGAGCGCCCGCCTCAGCAGCAGGCCTCAGGCGTCGAAGGCCGCCTGCAGCCAGGTGAGGCTGTCGCCATCGATGGCCAGCACATCGAAGCGGCAGGGCGGCGGGGCGGCGAAGCGCAACAGGTAGTGCCTGGCGGCCAGCACCAGACGGCGCTGCTTGGCCGTGGTGACGCTGGCGGCAGCGCCCCCGTGTGCGCTGCCGCGACGCTGGCGCACCTCGACGAAGACCAGGGTGCCGTCGCGGTCGCGCATGACGAGGTCGATCTCGCCGCCGCGCGCCGAGGGGCCACGCGCCACCCGATAATTGCGCTGCACCAGCACCAGCCCGCGCGCCTGCAGCCAGGCGGCCGCGCGGTCTTCGGCGGCAGTGCCTGTGGTTGCACCCGTCGCGCCTGTTGCGCCCGCCGCCTTCACCCGAGCCTTCGTGACCACCGACCCCGCCCCCCTGCTGCACGCCGCGCGCGTGGCCACCGGCCACCAGCAACACCCCGGCGGCACACTCTACGTGGTGGCCACGCCCATCGGCAACCTGGCCGACCTGACGTTGCGCGCTATCCATGTGCTGGGCCTGGTGGACGCCGTGGCCTGCGAAGACACGCGCGTGGCCGCGCAGCTGCTCACCCACCTGGGCCTGCACAAGCCGCTGCGCGCCCTGCACGCCCATAACGAGCACGAAGCCGCCCAGGGCGTGCTGGCTTTGCTGGCCCAGGGCCAGCGCGTGGCCTATGTCAGCGACGCCGGCACGCCGGCAGTCAGCGACCCCGGAGCCGTGCTGGTGGCCGCAGCACGCGCCGCCGGCCATGCGGTGGTGCCCTTGCCCGGGCCCAGCAGCGCGCTGGCGGCGCTCAGCGCTGCGGGCGACACGCAAGCCAGCGCCTTCTGCTTCATTGGCTTTCTGCCCGCCAAGGGTGGTGAACGCCGCAGCGCGTTGGCCGCGGCGCTGGCCGACACGCGCACGCAGCTGCTCTTCGAAGCGCCGCACCGCATCGGCGAGCTCTGCGCCGCCCTGGCCGAAGCCGCGCCGCAGCGTACGGTGACGTTGTGCCGCGAACTCACGAAGCAGTTCGAGAGCATCGTCACCCGCCCGGCCGCCGCCTTGCCCGCCTGGCTGGCCGCCGACAAACACCACGAACGGGGCGAATTCGTCGTCGTGCTGCATGCGCTGCCGCCAGCGGTGGTGGACGAAGCGGCCCTGCCGCCTGCGGCCCTGCGCACGCTGCAGGTGCTGCTGCGCGAACTGCCGCTGAAGCAGGCCGTGGCGCTGGCGGCCGAGCTGAGCGGCGCGCCGCGCAAGGCGCTGTACCAGCGCGCGCTGGCCGAGCGCGACGCCATGAGCGCCCCCGCCCCCGACGCCGAGGCCGACCCGGCTGCGGGCTGAAGCCGCGCCCCGGGCCCGCGCCGGCTCAGCGTTCAGGGCGCCGTGGCGGCCGCCGGCTTCGAGTGCTGCGCGTCGTGCTTCTGGCGGCGGATGTCGCGGCTGGCCTGGTTCTGCAGCCGGTGCAGGCGCTGGCGCTCCTGCGCGGTAACGGTGCCGTCGGCCTTGGCCGCGGTCTCGGCGCGGGCAATGCCCTTCTGCTCCAGTTCCAGCCGGCGCTGCTCGCGGCGCGTGAGCGTGCCTTTCTGCTCGCCGGCTTCGATGCGCTGGTCTTGCACCGCCTGGCGCGCGTCCACGCGCGGGGTGGCCGGTGCGGTGGCCGGGCTGGCATCGTTGTTCTGTGCCAGGGCGGCGCCGGCCAGCAGGGCCAGCAGCGTGGCGGCGGTGATGCGAAGGTGTTTCATGGTCGGTGGTCCTTGGTGTCAGGGTGGAGGTCGGCTTGGAAACCGGCGCCCCGGTGGGGCGTGGCTACACAATGCGCGGGCCCTGCATCGCGTTCACATCGCCCCGTCAAGGCGGGGTAAAGAACTGCGAAGGGCTGTACCGGCCCGTGAACACGGCATGTGCGCTCGGCAGTGCCCCTGGCCCCAGGCCTCACAGGACGAAGCCCGCCAGACGGCCGCTCCTACAATGGTTTTTCCCTTTCAGCCTGCAAGGCGCCTGCCATGATCACCCGTGAACCCACGCTCGAACGCCTGGCCATCGCACAGGGCCTGATGCTGGAGCCCTTCGGCATCAGCGAGGCCACGCTGCAGCAGGCGCTGGCCACCATCCGCGAGCACCGCGTGGACGACGCCGACCTTTACTTCCAGACCACGCGCCACGAGGGCTGGAGCCTGGAAGAAGGCATCGTCAAGAGCGGCAGCTTCAGCATCGACCAGGGCGTGGGCGTGCGCGCCGTGGCCGGCGAAAAGACCGCCTTCGCCTACAGCGACGACCTCAGCGTGGCTTCGCTGCTGGACGCCGCGCGCACCGTGCGCACCATTGCCGCGGCCGGCCAGAACAAGCGCGTGAAGCTCGCGCGCCCGCCCAAGGTGGCCGGCAGCCGCGTGCTGTATGCACCCACCGACCCCATAGCCACGCTGGACAGCGTGCAGAAGGTGGCGCTGCTCGAACGCATGGAGAAGATGGCCCGCGCCAAGGACCCGCGCATCGCGCAGGTGATGGCCAGCCTGTCGGCCGAATACGACGTGGTGCTGGTGGCCCGCGCCGACGGCACGCGCGCGGCCGACGTGCGCCCGCTGGTGCGCCTGAACCTCACCGTCATTGCCGAGCAGACCGTGGGCGGCGAGGTGCGCCGCGAGATGGGCAGCGCCGGGGGCGGCGGCCGCTTCGGCCTGGGCTATTTCACCGACGCGGTGATGCAGGCTTATGTCGACCACGCCGTGCGCGCTGCCCTCACCAACCTGGACAGCCGCCCCGCCCCCGCCGGCGAGATGACCGTGGTGCTGGGCCCGGGCTGGCCCGGCGTGCTGCTGCACGAGGCCGTGGGCCACGGCCTGGAAGGCGACTTCAACCGCAAGGGCAGCAGCACCTTCGCCGGCCGCATCGGCCAGCGCGTGGCGGCCAAGGGTGTGACCGTGCTCGACGACGGCACGCTGGCCGACCGCCGCGGCAGCCTGAACGTCGACGACGAAGGCCATGCCAGCCAGCGCAACGTGCTCATCGAAGACGGCATCCTGCGCGGCTACATCCAGGACAGCCTCAACGCGCGCCTGATGGGCGTGAAGCCCACCGGCAACGGCCGCCGCGAAAGCTACGCCAGCCTGCCCATGCCGCGCATGACCAACACCTACATGCTGGGCGGCGACAAGACCAAGGAAGAGATCATCGCCAGCATGAAGCGCGGCCTGTACGCCACCAATTTCGGCGGCGGCCAAGTCGACATCACCAGCGGCAAGTTCGTCTTCAGCGCCAGCGAGGCCTTCTGGGTGGAGAACGGCAAGATCCTCTACCCGGTGAAAGGCGCCACGCTGGTGGGCAACGGCCCCGAGGCGATGACGCGCGTGAGCATGATCGGCAACGACATGGAACTCGACACCGGCGTGGGCGTGTGCGGCAAGGACGGCCAGAGCGTGCCCGTGGGCGTGGGCCAGCCCACGCTGCGCATCGAGCGCCTGACCGTGGGCGGCACGGCCTGAAGCCATGCCCGTCCGCTATGCCGACATCGAACACGCCGCCGCCCGTCTGGCCGGGCAGGTGCTCGACACGCCTTGCGTCGAAAGCCGCACGCTGGGCGAGATCGTCGGCTGCCGCGTCTTCCTGAAGTTCGAGAACCTGCAGTTCACGGCCTCGTTCAAGGAGCGCGGCGCGCTGAACAAGCTGGCCTCGATGGTGGAAAGCGGCCAGCCCATCCGCGGCGTCATCGCCGCCAGCGCCGGCAACCACGCCCAGGGCGTGGCCCACCATGCGCAGCGCCTGGGGCTGCGCGCCGTCATCGTGATGCCGGTGGCCACACCCACCGTGAAGGTGGAACGCACGCGCGGCTTCGGCGCCGAGGTGCTGCTGTTCGGCGACAACTTCGACGAAGCCCGCGGCCACGCGCTGATGCTGGCCGAGCGCGAAGGCCTGAGCTTCGTGCACCCCTTCGACGATGCCGCCGTCATCGCCGGCCAGGGCACCATCGGCGCCGAGATGCTGCGCGCGCAGCCCGAGCTCGACACGCTGGTCATCGCCGTGGGCGGCGGCGGCCTCATCAGCGGCATTGCCACGGCAGTGCGCGAGCTCAAGCCTTCGGTGCACATCGTGGGCGTGCAGACCAGCCGCTTCCCGGCGATGGTCAACGCCATCAAGGGCACCACGCACCCGCAGGGCGCCAGCACCATCGCCGAAGGCATAGCGGTGGGCCAGCCCGGGCAGCTGACGCGTGAACTCATCCGGCAACGCGTGGACGACCTCGTGCTGGTGGACGAAGGCGACATCGAACAAGCCGTGCTGATGCTGCTGGAGATCGAGAAGACCGTGGTCGAAGGCGCCGGCGCGGCCGGCCTGGCGGCGCTGCTGAAAGACCCCGGGCGTTTCGCCGGCAGGAACGTGGGCCTGGTGCTGTGCGGCGGCAACATCGACCCGCTGATGCTCTCGGCCCTGATCGAGCGCGGCATGGTGCGTGCCGGCCGGCTCGCGCGCATCCGCGTCAACGCGCGCGACACGCCTGGCGTGCTGGCGCGCATCACCGCCGTGGTGGCCGAGGCCGGTGCCAACATCGACGAGGTGCACCACCAGCGCGCCTTCAGCTCGCTGAGCGCGCAGAACGTGGAAGTGGAGCTGGTGCTGCAGACCCGCAACGCCGCCCATGTGCAGGACGTGGTGCAGCGCCTGGCTACCGCCGGCCTGGACGCGCGCGCGCATTGAAGCCCGGGCCCCCACCATGCCCATGAAACGCGCCCACGCCCACCTGCTGCGGCTGTTCGTCACCGGCTCGCTGGCCGCGCTGCCGCTGGCCGCCACCATCGCCATCTTCGCCTGGGCCGGCAGCGTGCTGGTGCGCTGGCTGGGACCGAACAGCGCGGTGGGCTCGGTGCTGGTGGCGGTGGGCCTGGGGGTCACCGGCTCCGAGATCGTGGGCTACCTGATGGGTGTGGGCCTGGTGCTGCTGGCCCTGGTGGCCCTGGGCGCCCTGGTGGAAGCCGGCCTGCAGCGCGGCCTGAACCGGCTGGTGGACGGCGTGATGCGCCGCATCCCGCTGGTGCGCCAGGTCTACGAGATGGCGCAGAAGCTGGTGGCCCTGTTCTCGCAGCGCGACCCCGGCGCCGCGCGCGCCATGCAGGCGGTGTGGGTGCGCTTCGGCGGCGTGGAAGGCGGGGCCGTGGTGCTGGCGCTGCAGACCGCAGCCGAGGTGCTGCTGGTGCAGGGCCGCCGCTGCGTGCCGGTGCTGGTGCCCACGGCACCCGTGCCCGTGGGCGGCGGCCTGCTCTTCGTGCCCGAAGACTGGGTGAGCCCGGCTTCGCTCAGCGTCGAGGCCGTCACCAGCCTGTACGTGTCGATGGGCGTCACGGCTTCGCAGCACCTGCCGGTGGCACCGGCCGTGCCTTCAGTGCCTTCTTCGCCTGCAGCACCTGCAGCACCGACCACGCCAGCCGCGCCCCCCGCGGCCGCAGCGCTGACCCAGCCGCCCTGAAACGCGTGCTACATTCGCGCCCATGCGTCCCGCAGCGTTCTACTTTTCGTACTTTTGGTTCTCGCACCGCTTGGCGGCTGGAGAGGCAAACGCGTAGGTTGAACACCCGCACCGCACCCCAGAAACCGCCGGCAGCCCCGGCGGTTTTTTCTTGTCCGGCGCACAGCACAGGCACCACACCCGAAAGAAGCCGATGAGCCCGAAACACGCCCCCACCACCGACGAGCGCCTCGCGCTGTCGGAGAAGACCAGCCAGACCGACGACCAGCGCATCCGCGACGTCACGCCGCTGCCGCCGCCCGAGCACCTGATCCGCTTCTTTCCGATTGCCGGCACGCCGGTGGAAACGCTGGTCAGCAACACGCGCAACCGCATCCGCCAGATCATGCAGGGTGAGGATGACCGCCTGCTCGTCATCATCGGCCCCTGCAGCATCCACGACCCCGCGGCCGCGCTGGAGTACGCGCGCCGCCTGAAGACCGTGCGCGAGCAGCACGCCGGCGAGCTGGAGGTGGTGATGCGCGTCTACTTCGAGAAGCCGCGCACCACGGTGGGCTGGAAGGGCCTGATCAACGACCCCTACCTCGACGAGAGCTTCCGCATCCACGAAGGCCTGCGCATCGCGCGGCAGCTGCTGGTGGACATCAACCGCCTGGGCGTGCCGGCGGGCAGCGAGTTCCTGGACGTCATCAGCCCCCAGTACATCGGCGACCTCATCAGCTGGGGCGCCATCGGCGCGCGCACCACCGAGAGCCAGGTGCACCGCGAGCTGGCCAGCGGCCTCTCCGCCCCCGTGGGCTTCAAGAACGGCACCGACGGCAACGTGAAGATCGCCATCGACGCCATCCAGGCCGCCAGCCGCCCGCACCACTTCATGAGCGTGCACAAGAACGGCCAGGTGGCCATCGTCGAGACCAAGGGCAACAAGGACTGCCACGTCATCCTGAGGGGCGGCAAGGCGCCCAATTACGACGCCGCCAGCGTGGCCGCAGCCTGCGCCGAGATCGAGGCCAGCAAGCTGCCCTGCCGCCTGATGGTGGACGCCAGCCACGCCAACAGCAGCAAGCAGCACCAGCGGCAGATCGAGGTGATGAAGGACGTGGGCGGGCAGATCGCCGCCGGGACGCGCTGCATCTTCGGCGTGATGGTGGAGAGCCACCTGCAAGGCGGCGCACAGAAGTTCACCCCGGGCAAGGACGACGCGGCGAAGCTGGTCTACGGGCAGAGCATCACCGATGCCTGCATCCACTGGGACGACACCATGGGCGTGCTGGAAGGCCTGGCCGCGGCGGTGAAGGCGCGGCGCGCGGCCTCGCGCTGAACCGCGCGGGGCAGGCGTGTGGCTTCAGCCGCCCTCGCGCGCCAGGCGCTCGCTGCGCCAGTAGACGTCGTCGCCGCCCAGGCCGTCGAGGTTGGCGCGGTTCAGCACGCGGGCAAGCACGAACAGCAGGTCGCTGAGCCGGTTCAGGTACTGCTGCGGGGCCACGTTCACGGCCTCGGCGGTGGCCAGCGCCACCACGGCGCGCTCGGCGCGTCGCGCCACCGTGCGGCTGACGTGCGCCAGCGCGGCGCTGCGCGTGCCGGCCGGCAGGATGAATTCCTTCAGCCGCGGCAGCTGCGCGTTGTAGTGCTCCAGCGCCTCGTCCAGCCGCAGCACGGCCTCGGCCTTCAGCAGCGTGTAGCCCGGAATGCTGAGCTCGCCACCCAGGTTGAAGAGCTCGTGCTGGATGGTCACCAGCAGCTCGCGCACGTCGCCGGGCAGCGGCTCGGACAGCAGCACGCCCAGGCCCGAGTTCAGCTCGTCCACGTCGCCCATGGCCTGCACGCGCAGCGCATCCTTGCGGGTGCGGCTGCCATCGCCCAGGCCGGTGCTGCCGTCGTCTCCGGTGCGGGTGGCTATCTGCGTGAGGCGGTTCGACATGGGCGCGGCGGGCAAGTGGGCGAAGCCGCGTATTGGACCACCGGCGCCGCCTTCCAGCCGGCCTGGGGCTGCTGCCGGTCTTCAGCCCAGCAGGCGCACGGCCACGCGCTGCAGCAGCGGCTTGCGGCGCCATTCGCGCGTGGCACGGTCCGCAAAGTCGCGCCCGCGTGGCGAAAGCCGCCAGCATTTCGTGCGCGGGCGCTGGTCGGGCACGCTCACGGGGTCGATGAGGCCGTAGGCGCGCAGCGTGGGCATCGAGTGGTAGATGGGCGCGCCGCTCAGCAGGCAGCAGCTGTCGGTGTCGCCGTTCTGCACCAGCAGGTGGCCGCGGCGCATGAGGCTGAGCACGTCCACGAACTCGGCACGGTCGGGAATGATGGGCTGCGGTGGGTGCATGGCGGGCTCCGGTGGCAAGGCAGGGCGTACCTTGATTTCGGCACATGCCAAGCCTGCACAGCCGCCGAAACACGGGGGATTCCGGGGCCGTTTTACACGCGAAGCCCGCCGCGCCTCAAGCGCCGCGCAGCGGGTCTGCCGCAGCGCGGGCCGCCTGGCGCCGCGCACAGAGCAGGGCCACACCGGCCAGCATCAGCGCCCAGGTGGCCGGTTCGGGCACGGCCGAGGTGATGGGCTGGGTGGAGAAGCTCACCGTCACCCAGCTGTCCTGGCGGCCGCTGCGCGGGTCGCCGGCGTTGTCGCCGAGCCAGGTTCTGATCTGGATGTCGGGCCGGCTCCACGTGCCGTTGGGCGAACCGCCGTAGGCCCACGAGCCGGTGGCTGAGCCGGTGCCGCTGATGGCCTGGTTGAAGGCGCCCGCGAAGTACACGTTGTTGCTGGCGATGGCATTGCCGGTGGTGGCGATGTGCCAGTCCAGCCGCCAGTGCAGCGTGAGGGGCTGCGGGCCGAGCCAGATCGAGGCAACGCTGTCGTGGTTCGCATTGGTGCTGATGCCGTAGCCGGGCTCGTTCTCGCCCAGCACGTTCCACAGGTGGATGAAGGTGCTGGACACGCCGCCGTTGTCCAGCACCTGCTGCGGGCCGATGCTCACCTGGCCGCCCGAAAAGGTGTTGCCCACCGCGCCGCCGCGAGCCAGCAGTTCCCAGCCGACGGTGAGGTTGGCTTCGGCGTTGCCGTAGCCCGGCCGGCTGCTCCAGTTGCGCCCCTGCCCGCTCCAGCTCACCGAAGAGCCGTCGGGGGCCGACGTGGCGCCGTAGCCCCAGTCGGGGCCGAGGTCGGAAGACCAGTCGGCACCGGCCGACATCTGGCTGCGGGGCCAGCCGTCGGCCAGCCCCCAGGTGATGAACTGGGCCTGCTGGGCGGCGGCCGGCAGGCTGGCGCACAGGCCGGTGACGAAAAGGGCGGCTAGCGGCGCGCGCAGCGAGGTCTTCAGATTCATGGGGCTCTCCTGGTTGAGGTGGTTCAAGTGCTTGAAGCAGCGAATGGGGCCGCGCCGCCGCCTTGCGGCCCAGCCCTGCCATGGTTCGCGCCGGGCGTTTCGTCGGCGTTACCTGTCTGCCGGGCAGCCAGCCCGGCGCGCTTGCGTCTGCAGAAGAAACCGCAGGCGATGCCGCCTGCCATCAGCGCCCAGGTGGCCGGCTCGGGCACGGCGGTCACCGACAGCGCGCCGCCGGCGTACAGATCACGGGTGTCCCAGGCCAGGCCTTCGGCCAGCGCGGGCAGGGCCAGCGCGGTGAAGCTGCCGCTGACGCCGCCGTTCCAGTCGAAGAGGTCGAAGCTGCTGCCGGCGGCCAGGCCGGAGACGAAGGCGCTGCCATCGGCCAATGACAGCGTGGCGCCTTCCAGCAGCACGGCGCCGTTGAAGACGATGCGGTCGTGAGCAGGGGCGCCCGCAGTGCTGGCCGAACTGCCCCCCAGCTTCAGCGTCACTTCGGACGCGACCACGGCGCGCGGGTTCACCTGCAGCGCGGTGGGCGTGCCGCCCAGCGCCAGGCCGCCTTCGAACCGCACTTCGCCGGTGCCGGTGAGCACGCCCGTGCCTTCCAGGCGCCCGAAGAAGCTGGCCGCGCCGCCGGCCGACACCCGCAGCTCGCCGCGGTGCACCACACCGCCAAAGAAACTGGCCCGCGCGCCGTTGGACACCACCAGCAGGTTGTTGTTGGTGACCTTGCCGGTGATGCTGCTGTCGCCAAAGCTGAAGGCCAGCGTGCCGGCGTTGAACAGCTGCGGGGCGCCCGCGCCTTCGGGCATGCTGATCTGGGCGGCCTGCAGGCTGACCTCGCCGAAATTCGACAGGCCGCTGGCCAGCACCGCGTCGGCATGCTGCAGCTGCAGCCGGGCGCCGGCCTGGGTGTAGAAGGCGCCGCCCGTCACCTGCAGCCGCGCCGGTGCGAAGGCCGTGCCCGGCGCCCGCACGGTGCCCTGGTTGTCGAGATAGGCCATGGCCAGCTGCTGCTGTTCACCGGCACCCACCTCGATGCGGCCCCCGGCGCGTACGCGCAGGTCGTCGCTGCTCTCCAGCCGCCCGCTGCCGCGCAGCACGCCGCCGTTGCCGATGGCCGATTCGGTGAAGCTGAGCGCGTTGCCATCGTTCAGCCGCGTGGTGCCGCCGTTCAGGTCCAGCGTGACGAGATGGCCGGCCGTGCCGCCAATGCGCAGCGAACGCGCCTGGCCATCGGCGCTGCCCCGCACGGTGGCGCTGCGGCCGGGGTCGATGACGACATCGTGCATCGCGCCCACCCGGGCGGCCGCGGTGCCGGTGCCGGCCCAGTTCCAGCGCTGGCCGGTGCTGTCGTCCCAGGCACCGTCGCCGCCGTTCCAGTCGGGGTGCAGGGTCATCAGGAAGGCGCGGCTGCCGGCGCTGGTGCTGGCCGTGCCCACCACCTGCGCGAAGCTGTTGATGCCGGTGGCCTCGACGGGGTTCACGCCCGCGCCTGCCAGCGCCGACAGGTTGCTCATGCCCGCGCCTTCGCGCCACAGCATGGCCACGTCGGCGCTGGCGCCGGCCAGGCGCGAACTGCCCACCACCTGGCCGAAGTCGTTGAGGGCCAGCGCCGCGCTGGTGCCGGCGCCCAGGTGGCCCAGGCTGCGCGTGCCCGTGGTAGCCTGCCAGATGAAGGCCTGCACCGTGGTCTGCGGCGTGTTGGGGTTGGTGATCACGCCCATGCCAACCACGACGCCCAGGTTGTTGATGTCCCGCGGCGCGAGCGAAGGCAGCGCCATGACGCTGCCGTCGGCTTGCCACAGCTGGCCCCCGCCGAATAGGCCGCCCACCATCTGCCCGGCGTCGTTGATGCCCGTGACCTGGAGGTTCTGTGGCTGCAGCTCCAGCAGGCTGCCGTCGTTGCCCCAGCGCATGCCACGGTCGACGAAGGGCCCTGACCAGTAGCCGGCGGCCACCCCGGCCTCGTTCAAGGCCAGGGCCGCACCGCGGGGCTCGCCCGACGGCACGGGCAGCACGCGCAGCCCGGTGCTCGCTGACCACAGGAAGGGCGCAGAACGGTTGCCCACCAAGTAGCGCCCTGCCACCTGCCCCGCGTTGTTGATGGCCATCGCGTCGCCGAAGCCGCCTGCCGGCGTGAGCGCCTGCATGCCGCTGCCGGCCTGCCACAGGAAGCCGCGTGTCACGGCGCCGTCGGAGCTGCTGCCCACCACCTGCCCGAGGTCGTTGACGCCCCGCGCCGCGCTGAAGTTGCCGCCCAGCGTCGGCAGCACCTGCACGGTGGCACGGGGCGCGGCGGTCTGCGCCTGCGCCTGCATCTGCGCGGCCAGGCCAAGCAAGGCGCCCGTGATGGCGGCCCAGCGCACACGCCGGTGACCATGCTTCGGCAGTGCCGTCGGGCTGGCGCAGGCGCTCATGCAGGCGGCAGGCGCGGTTGCTGGGGCCTTGCGGCTGGAAGTGCTGGCGTTCATGGGTTTCTCGGTCCTGGGCTGCATGCGTCAAGGGAGGCCAAGCCGACCCGAGGGCGGGTGGGCAGCGTCATGGTTGGCAGCCGGCGTTTCGCCGGCGTTTCGCGGCGCTGCGGCAGCGCCGGCCACGGCCCGCTGCAGGTAGGCGGCCACCGCCGCAGGCTCGGTGAAGAGTTCGGCGTGCTCGTCGCCCACGGCACGCAGCACGGCGCGGAACCCGCGGGCGTGCCGCCACACCTGCAGCGTGTACAGCCGGGCTTCTTCCATGGCGCGCACCTCCGGCCGGGGCCAGGGCGGCCGCCCCGGAGCTTCCGGCTGCGGTGCATGCTCGGGCGCGGGCGTTTCGCTGGCGTTTCTCCGGCGTCTTTGGCGCTTTCGGCGCCTTCCCGGCGTTACGGCGCCGCCCGGCAGCGCCTCAACGCGCGAGCAGCAGCTCGTCGATGGCCGCCCGCAAGGTGGCGTCGGGGTCGGCAGCCGGTGGCCGGGGTTCGCCGGCGTCCAGCAAGGCCTGCAAGGCCGCGCCGGCCTGCTTCTGGCGCTCGGCGTCGGCGCGCGGGTGGGCCGCGCAGGCTGCCAGCAGTGCCGCCGCACGGCCGCGGTGGCCGGTGGCCACCAGCAGCCGGGCCAGGTAGTAGGGCAGCTCGGTGATGAAGCTGGTGGCGTAATTCATCTGGCGCACCGCGCGCGCCACCCGCTGCAGCCGCAGCCAAGCCTGCTCGAAGGCGGCGGCCGTGCCCTGCGCCACCTCCACCAGCACCAGCTCCAGCTCGGCCACCTGCGTCACCTGGTGCAGTCCGCTGGCCTGTGCCAGCACCAACGCCTGCTGCAGCGAGGCCGCGGCCTCGGCCGAGGCCTGGCGCTGGTTGACCAGCAGCCCCAGCCCCAGGTGCAGGAAGGGCAGCATGTTCGTCAGGCCGTGCTGGCGGCTGAGCGCCAAGCCCTCTTCCAGCACGCGCTGTGCTGCTTCCCAGTCGCCCATGACGCGGTGCAAAGACCCGAGGTTGTTCAGGTGCACGACGGTGGCGTTGGTGTCGCCCAGCTCGCGGGCCAGCGCCAGCGCGCCAAGGTAGTGCTGCAAGGACAGCTGCAGGCGGCCCAGGCGCTTCTCGGCGATGGCCAGGTTGCCCAGCACCACGGCCTCTTCCTGGCGCTGGCCATGGCGCCGCGCCAGGCGCAGTGCGCGCTGGAACAGGTCGCGGGCACCCGCGAAGTCGCCCGAGGACGCGGCAATGTTGCCCAGCACGTTCAGGCAACCGGCCGCCGCCGCGTGCTCGCCGCAGGCCTGTGCCGGCGCCACGGCGGCCTGCGCCAGCTCGTGCGCCTGGGCCAGCTCGCCGGCGCGGTAGCAGAGCATGGCCACCGCGTGCCGCGTGCGGGCCAGCGCACGCGGTGCCCAGCCGGGCTCACCCGCCGGCACCGGGTGCTGCAGCGCCAGGCGCAGTTCGGCGCCGCCTTCCAGCAGCCGGCCGCGCACTTCGAAGAACCACCGCAAGGCCTGCACCATCACGGCCACCAGGTCGTGGCGCCCGGCGGTGATGGCCCTGCGCCAGGCCGCGCGCACGTTGGCTTCTTCTTCCGAGACGGCCAGCGCCAGCCGGCCCTTGGCCGTGCGCAGCAGCGGCGAGAGCCCTTCGAGCCAGCGCGCGTAGTGCTCGGCATGGCGCAGCCGCAGCGCGGCCACGGCGGCCTGCGCGGTATCGGCCCCGCCGTCTCCGGCCACCGGCGCCGAAAGGCGCGCCGCGGCGTCGGTGGCCACCACCGGGTGCAGCCCGAAGCGGCCTTGCTCGTCCACGGCCAGCAGGCTCTTGTCGACCAGCGACGAGAGCATCGGCATCGAGCAGCCCGCCACCGCGCGCGCCGCCGCCGTGGTGAAGCCGCCCTCGAAGACCGACAGCGCCATCAGCGCCGCGCGCTCCTGCGGCGCCAGCAGGGCCCAGGTGCCGTCGAGCACGGCGCGCAGGCTGGCGTGCTCGGGGCGGGCCAGCGGCTCGGCGGCGGCGGGGTCGCGTTCCAGCAGGTCGATGGAGCCGCGCAGGTCTTGCGCCACCTGCTCGGGTGGCAGCAGGCGCACCCAGCGCGCCGCCAGCGTGATGGCCAGCGGCAGGCCGCCCACGGCCTCGACGATGGACAGCACGGCGTCCAGGTGGCGGGCGAGCTGGAAGTCGCGCTGCACGGCCTGCGCGCAACGCTCGAACAGGCGCACGGCGTCGTAGCTGCTGGCGGCCTCGAGGTCGCGGCTGTCGGCGTCGGGCACGGCCAGGCCGGGCAGCGGGTGCACGGCATGGCGCAGCGTGTCGTCGGGCCAGGGCAGGCGCTGGCGCGAGGTGAGCAGCAGCGCCAGCTGCGGCGCCGCCTGCAGCAGGCGCTGCAAGGGCGCGGCCAGCGGCGTGAGGTGCTCGGCGTTGTCCAGCACCAGCAGGCAGGGGGCGGCGGGCAAGGCGCGCGCCAGCAGCGGGATGGCGTCGACGGTGTCGCTCGGCGCCGCACCCAGCGCCTGCGCGATGCGCGCCAGTGCCTCGCCGGGGGTGCGCAGGTCCTGCAGCTCGACCCAGTGCCGCGCCCCCGGGAAGCGCGCAGCCAGCCGCGGCAGCAGCTGCTGGGCCAACCGGCTCTTGCCCACGCCGCCGGGGCCCATCAGCGTGACGCTGCGCAGGCCGGGCTCGTCCCACAGCGCCTGCAGCGCCGCCAGCTCGGCACGGCGGCCGACGAAGCCGTCGTCGGGCGTGGAGGCGGCGCCTGCTGCGGGTGGGGCCGCTGCTGCGCCTGGCGCATCGGGCGACGGTGCCGCCGGTGCCGTGGGCGCTGCAGCGCCGTGCACCAGCGCGCGCAGCGCCGCGGCGGGCTCCACGCCCAGCTCTTCCGCCAGGCGCCGGGCGTAGCGCTGGTACTCGGCGCGCAGCTCGGCCAGGCGCCCCTGCGCAGCCTCGGCCTGCAGCAGCAGCGTCACCGCGGCCTCGTCCAGCGGGTCGATGTCGAGCAGGCGGCGCGCCACGTCGGCGCGGTCGCCAGGCGCGGCCTGCGCCCGCGCGTGGGCCAGGGCGGTGTCGCGCCAGGCGGCTTCCAGCCTCGTGCGTTCGGCCTGCAGCCAGTCGGTGAAGGCGCCGTTGCGCGGGTCGTCCAGGCCTTGCAGCGGTGGGCCGCGGCGCCAGGCCAGCGCGGCGGCCCGGCCGGCTTCGGTGTCGCGCTGGGCGCGGAAGGCCGCCACGTCGCTGTGCACCACCCAGCGCAGGGCGTGGGCACGGGCCTCCAGGCCCTGCAGGCCGGCCAGGGCGTGGGTGTCGTGCACCACCTTGCGCAGGTTGCGGCGGGCATCGGCGCTGCTGCGCTCGGGCCACAGCAGCCCGGCGAGAAAGTCGCGCTCCACCCAGGCGCCGCCTGCCAGAGCCAGCACCGCCAGCAGCTGGCAGCGCCTTTCGGCGCTGAACAGCAGCGCGGCGCCCCCGGCGCCCTGCCATTCGGGAACGCCCCATAAACGCAAGGGGGGCGGGCCGTCGGGGCTGGGGTGCATCGGGATGGGGGTGGGCGCTGCTTGCAGGCAAGATGCCGGACCCGCCTTCGCGCGTCAACCCGCACGCCCCCCATGAATGCACCCACGCCCGCCCAGCACCTGCAACGCCCCGTGCCGCCAGCGATGCTGACCGCCCTGCGCCAGGCCTTCGGTGAACGCTGCAGCACGGCGCTGAGCGTGCGTGAAGAGCACGGCCGCGGCGAAAGCGTCTACGACGCCGCGCCGCCGGAAGCCGTGGTCTTCTGCGAAAGCAACGAAGACGTGCAGGCCGTGGTGCGCCTGGCCGCGACGCACGGCGTGCCCGTCATCCCCTACGGCACCGGCACCTCGCTGGAAGGCCACCTGCTGGCGGTGCAGGGCGGCGTCAGCATCGACCTGAGCCGCATGAACCGCGTGCTGCGCATCAACGCCGAAGACCTGACGGCCACCGTGCAGGCCGGCGTGACGCGCGAGCAGCTGAACCGCGAGCTGCGCGATGCCGGCCTCTTTTTCCCCATCGACCCCGGGGCCAATGCCAGCCTGGGCGGCATGGCCGCCACGCGCGCCAGCGGCACGAACGCCGTGCGCTACGGCACCATGCGCGAGAACGTGCTGGGCCTGACGGTGGTCACTGCCAGCGGCGAACTGATGCCCACCGGCACGCGCGCCAGAAAAAGCAGCGCCGGCTACGACCTCACGCGGCTGTTCGTCGGCAGCGAAGGCACCCTGGGCGTGATGACCGAGATCACGCTCAAGCTCTACCCGCTGCCCGAAGCCGTGAGCGCGGCCATCTGCCACTTCCCCAGCATCGACGCCGCGGTGCAGACCACCATCCAGATCATCCAGATGGGCGTGCCCATCGCTCGTTGCGAGCTGCTGGATGCCCACGCCATCCGCGCCGTGAACCTGCACAGCAAGCTGGGGTTGCGCGAGGCGCCCATGCTGCTGATGGAATTCCACGGCAGCGAAGCCGGCGTGCAGGAGCAGGCCGAGACCGTGCAGGCCCTGGCCGCCGAGCACGGTGGCGAAGCCTTCCAGTGGGCCAGGACGCCGGAAGAGCGAACGAAGCTGTGGACGGCGCGCCACCAGGCCTACTTCGCCGCGCTGCAGCTGCGCCCCGGCTGCCGCTGCCAGAGCAGCGACACCTGTGTGCCCATCTCACGGCTGGCCGAGAGCATCAACGAAAGCGTGGCCGAGGCTGAAGGCTCCGGCATTCCGTACTGGATCGTCGGCCACGTGGGCGACGGCAATTTCCACCTCAGCTACCTGATGGACCCCAACGATGCGAACGAGGTGGCGATGGTGGAGCAGCTGAACGTGCAGATGGTGCGGCGCGCGCTGCGCCTGGAGGGCACCTGCACGGGCGAACACGGCATCGGCCTGCACAAGATGGGCTACCTGCTGGAGGAAGCCGGCGCACCGGCCGTGGCCGCCATGCGCGCCATCAAGCAGGCCCTGGACCCGCAGAACCTGATGAACCCGGGCAAGGTCTTCAGCCTGGGCTGAAGCAGCCGCCCGCTACAGCAAGGAAGCCAGCAGCTGCGCCGCGTGCACGGCCTGGCGCTGCGCGCCATGCTCGATCTGGTGGCGGCAGCTGGTGCCGTCGGCCACCACCACGGCGCTGGGCTGCTGGCGGATGGCGGGCAGCAGGCTGAGTTCGGCCATCTGCATCGACACCGCCTGGTGCCGCGCCTCGAAGCCGAAGTTGCCGGCCATGCCGCAGCAGCTGCTCTCGATGAGCTGCGGCTGCGCGCCGGGGATGAGCTTCAGCACCTCCAGCACCGGGCTGATGGCGCCGAAGGCTTTCTGGTGGCAGTGGCCGTGCACCAGCAGCGCTTGGTCGAGCGGTTTCAGCTTCAAGGCGAAACGTCCGGCTTTCATCTCGCGGGCGATGAACTCCTCGAACAGCAGCGCCTGCGCAGCCACGGCCTCGGCCTTGGGGCCGAGCTTCAGCGCCAGCGCTTCGTCGCGCAGCGTGAGCAGGCAGCTGGGCTCCAGGCCCACCACGGCGATGCCGGCGGTGGCCAGGGGCAGCAGCGCGTCCAGCAAGGCTGAAAGAGAGGCCCGCGCCGCCTCCACCTGCCCGGCGGCCAGCATGGTGCGGCCGCAGCAGTGGTGGCCGCCGTCCTTGGCCACGGTGTGCAGCGCATAACCCGCGGCGTGCAGCACGCGCGCGGCATCGAGCGCGTTTTCGGTCTCGAAGCCGCCGTTGAAGGTGTCGACGAAGAGCACGGCCACCTTCTCGCCGGCGCGCGCGGCGGCAATGGCCGCTTCGGCGCTGACGAAGGGCGTGCCGCTGCGCGCGCGGCGCGCCCAGAAGGTGTCGCGCCGGAAGGCCGGCAGCTTGCGGCCGGCCGCGATGCCCAGCCAGCGTTCGCCCAGCCGGCGCGCCAGCGGGCTGCGGTTGCGCAGGTTCAGCAGCGCGGCCAGGCCCGGCACGCGCGCGGCGCGCTGCACCTGCTGCGGCAGGCCGGCGAGCAGTTTGTCCTTCAAGGTGAAGCCGTGGCGCGCCTTGTACTGCGCGGTGAACTCCACCTTCAAACGCGCCATGTCCACGCCCGTGGGGCAGTCGCGCTTGCAGCCCTTGCAGCTGACGCAGAGGTCCATGACCTCGGCCACCGCTTCGGAGGTGAAGGCGTCGGGCCCGAGCTGCCCGCTCAGCGCCAGCCGCAGCGTGTTGGCGCGGCCGCGCGTGAGGTGCTGCTCGTCGCGCGTGACGCGGTAGCTCGGGCACATGGTGCCGGCGTCGAACTTGCGGCAGTGGCCGTTGTTGTTGCACATCTCCACGGCCATGGCCAGGCCGTGGGTGCTGTCGCCACCCGTGCCGGGCGCAGTGGTTTCTTCGGTGACGGGGTCGGCCTGCACATTCCAGGCGCTCCAGTCCAGCACCGGTGTCAGTGTGATTCGGCGGTACGGCTTAGGTGCATCGGCCGGCGGAAAGCGGAAGAGCGCGCCCTCGTCCATCTTGGGCGTGTCGACGATCTTGCCGGGGTTGAAGAGGCGGCTGGGGTCGAGCTCGTGCTTGATGGCGCGGAAGGCTTCATTGAGCTTCGGGCCGAACTGCCATTCGATCCACTCGCCACGGCACAGGCCGTCGCCGTGTTCACCGCTGAAGGCGCCCTTGTACTTGCGCACCAGCGCGGCGGCTTCTTCGGCGATGGCGCGCATCTTCTGCGCGCCGTCCCGGCGCATGTCGAGGATGGGCCGCACGTGCAGCGTGCCGACGCTGGCATGGGCGTACCAGGTGCCGCGGCTGCCGTGGCGCGCGAACACCTCGGTCAGGGCGTCGGTGTACTCGGCCAGGTGCACCAGCGGCACCGCGCAGTCTTCGATGAAGCTCACCGGTTTGCCGTCGCCCTTCAGGCTCATCATGATGTTCAGGCCGGCCTTGCGCACCTCCCACAGGTTCTTCTGCGCGGCTTCGTCGGGCATGGCCACCACGGTGCCGGGCAGGCCCAGGTCGCCCATCAGGGCTTCCAGGTCGCGCAGCTTGTGCAGCAGCGCGGCCTTGTCGGCACCGGCGAATTCCACCAGCAGGATGGCCTCGGGCTTGACGCCGTCTTTCGTGATGAGGGCCGTGCGCATGGTCGGCGCGAAGGCGGGGTTGGCCAGCGCCAGTTCCACCATCGTGCGGTCGACCAGCTCCACGGCCGTGGGGCCCAGCTTCACGAGGTGCTGCGCGCTGTCCATCGCACGGTGGAAGCTCGTGAAATTGACGATGCCCAGGGCCTTGTGCCGGGGCAGCTCGGCCAGGTTCAGCGTGAGGCTCTTCGTGAAGGCCAGCGTGCCTTCACTGCCCACCAGCAGGTGCGCGAGGTTCACGCTGCCGTCGGCCGTGTACGGGCGCTCGCTGCGGGGGTGGAAGATGTCGAGGTTGTAGCCCGCGACCCTGCGCATCACCTGCGGCCAGTGCGCCTCGATCTCGCCGCGGTGCTGCTCGGCGAGGCTGCGTACGAAGTTCGCGATCTGCGCCGCGCGGCCGCTGGCCTGGTCAACGCGGCCGAAGTCCACCACCTCGCCATCGGCCAGCCAGGCCTGCGCGCCGGCCACGTTGTGCACCATGTTGCCGTAGTAGAGGCTGCGGCTGCCGCAAGAGTTGTTGCCCGCCATGCCGCCTAAAGTGGCCTGCGCGCTGGTGGACACGTCCACCGGGTACCAGAGGCCGTGTTTCTTCAGCGCGGCGTTGAGGTGGTCCAGCACCAGGCCGGGCTCCACCGTGGCGGTGCGGGCCTCGGGGTTCACGTCCAGCACGCGGCGCAGGTGCTTGCTGCAATCGATGACCAGCGCCGCGCCCGTGGTCTGGCCGCACTGGCTGGTGCCGCCGCCACGCGGCAGCACGGGCACCTTCAGTTCGCGCGCCACGGCCAGCGCGGTGGCCACGTCTTCCGGCGTGGTGGGCACGAACACGCCCACGGGGGTGATCTGGTAGATCGACGCATCGGTGGCATAGCGCCCGCGCGAAGCGGCGTCGAACATCACCTCGCCGCGTGTTTCGGCACGCAGGCGGCGGGCCAGGGCCTCGCACACCTCGTTGGGCGGCAGCGCGGTGTGCGGGTGCTCGGCCGGCGGGCCCAGGCGCGCGGTTTCTTCGCGGGTGAGGGCGTTCATGCCTGCTGCCCCTGCCAGCTCGGGAGGCCTGACACCAGCGTGCCGGCGCGCATCAACTCCAGCACGGTGTCGCGCTTGTGCGCGAGGTGGGTCTTCAGGATCTGCCGCAGCGCCGCGCCGTCGCGCGCGTCCAGCGCTTCGAGCATCTGCGTGTGTTCTTGCATCGCGCGCTGCCACTTGGCTTCGTTCTGGTTGGTGCGGAAGCGCAGGCTCTGCACCCGCGCGTTCACCTTCTGCAGCGTGCTGCTCAGCACCGGGTTGGCGGCGGCCTCTGCGATGCCGGCGTGGATCAGCGCGTTCAGCCGGTAGTAGCCCGAAAGGTCTTGCCGCGCATGGCAGGCCAGCATCTCGTAGTGCTTGGCGCGCAGCTCGAGGCGCGCGGCATCGCCGATGCGTTGCGCGGCCAGCTCGCCGGCCAGGCCTTCCAGCTCGGCCACGAGCTCGAAGCTGTGCATGACGTCGGCCTCGGTCAGCTTCACGGCCACGGCACCGCGGTTGGGGAGCAGGTCCACCAGGCCCTCGGCGGCCAGCATCTTGATGGCCTCGCGCAGCGGTGTGCGGCTGATGTGCAGCGCCTCGGCGAGTTCACGTTCGTTCAGCTTGGCGCCCGGCGCGATGCGGCCTTCCACCAGCCAGGTGCGCAGCCGCGCGGCGGCTTGCTCGTGCAGCCCCGCGGGGCTGAGGGAGAGGATGTCTGCCATGGTGGTGGCATTTTGCATGCAAAGGCGAGGCCCGCACACTGCAGGTCTTCCGGGTAATCCAGGAAGCTGACCGCCAGTTTGCATGCAAAACTTCGGCGCGAAAGGAGTTCCCATGCTCACGCTGAACCAGCACCCTTCCGGCCGGCACTTCCTGCAGATCCCCGGGCCCAGCCCGGTACCCGACCGCATCCTGCGCGCGATGAGCCTGCCCACCATCGACCACCGCGGCCCAGAGTTCGGCCGCCTGGGGCTGAAGGTGCTGGCCGGCATCCAGCAGATCTTCCAGACGCGGCACCCGGTGGCCATCTACCCCGCCAGCGGCACCGGCGCCTGGGAAGCGGCACTGGCCAACACCATGAGCCCGGGCGACCTGGTGCTGATGGTGGAGACCGGCCAGTTCGCCACGCTGTGGCAGAAGATGGCCACGCGCCTGGGCCTGCAGACCGAGTTCCTCAGCGAGCCCGGCACCTGTTCTGAGACCGGCCTGCCGGCGAGCTGGCGGCGCGGCGTGAACGCGGGGCTGATCGAAGAGCGCTTGCGTTCTGATGCCGGCCACCAGATCAAGGCCGTGTGCGTGGTGCACAACGAAACCAGCACCGGCGTCACCAGCGACATCGCCGCCGTGCGCCGCGCCATCGACAGCGCCCGGCACCCGGCGCTGCTGATGGTGGACACCATCTCGGGCCTGGCCAGCGCCGACTACCGCCACGACGAGTGGGGCGTGGACGTGGCCATCAGCGGTTCGCAGAAGGGCCTGATGCTGCCGCCGGGCATCAGCTTCAACGCTTTAAGCCCGCGCGCGCTGGAGGTCAGCAAGACCGCGAAACTGCCCAAGAGCTTCTGGGCCTGGGACGAGATCGTGGAGATGAACAAGGGCGGCTACTGGCCCTACACCCCCAGCACCAACCTGCTCTACGGCCTGCACGAGGCGCTGGACATGCTGCTGGAACAAGGCCTGCCCACGGTGTTGGCGCGCCACCAGCGCTGGGCCGCCGGCGTGCGCGCGGCCGTCACGGCCTGGGGCCTGCCCATCCAGTGCGCCGACCCGGCGGTGTACTCGCCGGTGCTCACCGGCGTGGTCACGCCCGCGGGCGTGGATGCCGACGCGGTGCGCAAGCTCATCCACACGCGCTACGACATGAGCCTGGGCACCGGCCTGGGCAAGGTCAAGGGCCGCATGTTCCGCATCGGCCACCTGGGCGACTGCAACGACCTCACGCTGGTGGCCACCGTGGCCGGCTGCGAGATGGGCCTGAAGCAGGCCGGCGTGAAGCTGGCCGGCAGCGGCGTGCAGGCCCTGATGGATGCATTCAGCGCACCTCACGGCTGAGGCCCCCCGACTGTTCACAACCTACAAGCAGGAGACACGATGATGAAGAGACGCACCCTGATCCAAGGCGCCGCGGCGGCACTGGCCGTGCCCAGCGCCGCGTTCGCGCAAAGCGGCTGGCCCAGCGGCCCGGTGAAGATCGTCGTGGGCTTCCCGCCCGGCGGCGGCACCGACGCACTGGCACGCGTGGTCGGCGCCAAGCTCACGCAGATGTGGGGCCAGCAGGTCATCATCGAAACCAAGGCCGGTGCGGCCGGGCTCATCGCGGCAGAACACGTGGCGCAGCAGCCGGGTGACGGCAGCGTGCTGCTGATGGCCCACATCAACAGCCATGCGCTCGGCCCGGCGCTGCAGGGTGCGAAGCTGCGCTACAACGCCGAGAAGGACTTCGTGCCCGTCTGCCTGGTGGGCGTGACGCCCAACCTGCTGGTGGCCAACCTCAACGTGCCGAACAAGAGCGTGGCCGACGTGGTGGCGCGCTGCAAGGCCGAGCCGGGCCGCGTGGCCTTCGCCTCGGCGGGCCAGGGTTCGGCCCAGCACCTGGCGCTGGAGATGTTCAAGGTGCGTGCGAAGGTCGACGCCATCCACGTGCCCTACAAGGGCAGCGGCCCGGCGCTCACCGACCTGATGGGCGGGCAGGTGCAGTACTGCTTCGAGACCATGACCTCGGCCACGCCGCACGTGCGCGGCGGCAAGATCGTCGCCATCGCGCAGACGCGCCTGCAGCGCGCCAAGGGCCACCCCACGGTGCCCACGATGCAGGAGCAGGGCTTCGAAGGCTTCGAGGCCACCACCTGGTACGGCTTGGTGGGCCCCAAGGGCCTGCCCGCGGCCATTGCCGACAAGATCAACCGCGACACCAACACCGTGCTGGCCATGCCCGACGTGATGACGCAGCTGGACACCTTCGGCGCCGAAGACGGCGGCGGCAGCCGCGAGAAGTTCGGTCAGTTCATCCTCAGCGAACAGGCCAAGTGGGCCAAGGTGGTGAAGGACGGCAACGTGAAGGTCGACAGCTGAGCCCGCGCGTGCAAGGCCGGAAGGCCTTGCACTGCTGGCGAAGGCCCGAGCGCGATTTCACGCGTGAGGGCTGAAAGGCCCGCGCCCCCAGACGCAAAAAGCCCGCTCACGCGGGCTCTTTTCAATGGCAGCAGGGGCTGCGCTCAGCGCGCGCGGCGGCGCCCGAGGCCCAAGGCCGCCAAAGCCAGCCCAGCCAGGGCGAGGCTGGTGGGCTCAGGCACCGGCACCGCGTTCACGTTGACGACGATGGCCGTGCGAGCCAGTTCTTCGTCGCTGCTGTAGGCCACGAGGGCAAAGCTGTACTGGCCGGCCACGCGGGGGTCGAAGCTCGGCACCAGCGGCGTGTCTTCGACGATGGGCGCACCCAACTCGAGGAAGTTCATGCCCAGGTTCCACGAACCCTGAGAAGTGCTGGTGACAGCGCCTGCGGGCGCGAGGGTACGGCCGTGCTCGGCCTGCTCGGTGTCAGCGGCGGGGTCGAAGTCGTAGAAGAGGCGGAAGCTGTACTGCGCCGCGGTGCTGCCAGCGATGTAGAAGCCGAAGTTCCACAAGGCGTAGGGGTCGGCCGGCGAAGGCGCGTCGGCAGATACACCGGCCTGGGCAGTGAAGACGCCTGCGCCGTTGTTCGTGAGCGCAGGGGCACCGAAACGCTGCGTGGCGGTGAGGCCCAGCGTCAATTCGCCGCTGGTGGTGATGGCGACGGCATTGTTCGGAATGCCCGTGCCGCCAAAAGTGGCACCGGGCAGTGCGCCGAAAGTGGTGAAGGTGGCCGTGATCGGCGCAGCCGTGGCGATGCCGGCCACGCCCAAGGCGCAAGCAAGGATGCCGAGATTTCTGATGCGGGTAGACATGATGAGAAGTTCCGGGTGGGCCTGTCGGAAATGCACAAAGGCTGAGGCCCAGGTACGCGTACGGCCAGGGCCGCAAGTTGCGTGCCCCGCCACGGCGACCTTCACCCTCGTCCAGCCACAGCAGCGGCTTGCAACCGGTCGCCGGCCAAACTTCACACCCTGGCCGCCAGCGCCTCGCGGCGCGCTGTAAAGGCGCTCGACAGCGTGGGCGTGCGCAGCGGCTCAGCCCGCCGCTGGCGCCGGCACGCTGAAGCGCTTGGTCACCTCGCCCTTGCCGTTGGTGCTTTCCAGGTGCACGCCGAAGCCCCACAGCCGGGCCACGTGCTTCAGCACTTCCTGGCCGCTGTCGTGCAGCGGGCGGTCTTGATGCTGGAAATGCCGCAGCGTGAGGCTGCGGTCGCCTCGGAGGTTCACGTTCCAGATCTGGATGTTCGGTTCACGTTGACCCAGGTCGTACTGGCGGCTGAGTGATTCACGCACGCGCTTGTAGCCGGCGTCGTCGTGGATGGCGCTGACCTCCAGCTCCTTCTGCTTTTCGTCGTCGGTGATGGCGAACAAGCGCAGCTCGCGCATCAGCTTGGGGCTGAGGTACTGGCCGATGAAGCTTTCATCCTTGAAGTTGCGCATGGCGTGGTCCAGCACCGGCAGCCAGGGCTTGCCGGCGATGTCGGGGAACCACTGGCGGTCTTCCTCGGTGGGGTTTTCGCAGATGCGCTGGATGTCGGTGTACATCGCAAAACCCAGCGCATACGGGTTGATGCCGCTGTAGGCCCGGTGGCCCACCGGGGGCTGGTAGATGACGTTGGTGTGCGACGTCAGCCACTCCATCATCACGCCGTCGGTGAGGAAGCCGTCGTCGTACATCGTGTTGAGCAGGCGGTGGTGCCAGAAGGTGGCCCAGCCTTCGTTCATCACCTGCGTCTGGCGCTGTGGGTAGAAGTACTGCGCCACCTTGCGCACGATGCGCACGATCTCGCGCTGCCAGGGTTCCAGCAGCGGCGCATTCTTCTCGATGAAATACAGCAGGTTCTCCTGCGGTTCATCGGGAAAGCGTTTCGCCTCGGGCGCGGCGTCTTCCTTGGCGGCCATGCGCGGCAGCGTGCGCCAGAGGTCGTTCACCTGGCGCTGGGCATAGGCCTCGCGGTCGATGCGTTCGCTGAGCTCCTGCGCCAGGCTCTTGCGGCTGGGGCGGCGGTAGCGGTCGACGCCGTGGTTCTGTAGCGCGTGGCAGCTGTCGAGGAAACTCTCCACGGCATCCAGGCCGTGTTTCTCTTCGCACTGGGCCACGTAGTTCTTCGCGTAGACGAGGTAGTCGATGATGGACGCCGCGTCGGTCCACATGCGGAAGAGGTAGTTGCCCTTGAAGAAGCTGTTGTGGCCGTAGGCCGCATGCGCGATGACGAGGGCCTGCATCGCCAGCGTGTTCTCTTCCATCAGGTAGCTGATGCAGGGGTTGCTGTTGATGACGATCTCGTAGGCCAGGCCCATGTGGCCGCGCTTGTAGTTCTTCTCTGTCGCGATGAATTCCTTGCCGTAACTCCAGTGGCGGTAATTCACCGGCATGCCCACGCTGGCGTAGGCGTCCATCATCTGCTCGGCGGTGATGATCTCCAACTGGTTCGGATAGGTGTCCAGGCCGAAGCGCTCGGCCGTGGCCTTGATGACGCGGTGGTATTGCTCGATGAGGTCGAAGCTCCAGTCGCTGGTGGCGGGCAAGGGCTCGCCAGGGCGCTGGGCCAGCGGCAGTGGTTGTTCAAGCGCAAGGGGTCGGGCTTTCATGCGGCGGTCCTCATGCGGCTTTCGCGCCTTCCTTCTTGAACAGATCGCGGAACACCGGGTAGATCTGGCTGGCTTCCACCGCCTTGCGCATCGCGAAGTGGCGGTGCGCTTCCTGCAGCTGGGTGTATTCGTCCCAGAGGTTCTGCTCTTCCTCGGCCACCTGCACATAGGCGAAGTAACGCACCAGGGGCAGGATCTTCTCGCTGAGGATTTCGCGGCAGCGCCCGCTGTCGTGGTGCCAGTTGTCGCCGTCGCTGGCCTGCGCGCCGTAGATGTTCCACTGGCTGGGGTCGTAGCGCGCCTTGATGATCTCTTCCATCAGCACCAGCGCGCTGCTGACCACCGTGCCGCCGGTTTCGCGCGCGTGGAAGAAGTTCTGCTCGTCCACCTCTTGCGCCTGCGTGTGGTGGCGGATGAAGACGAGGTCGATCTTTTCGTAGTGGCGCGTGAGAAAGAGGTACAGCAGGATGAAGAAGCGCTTGCTCAGCTCTTTGCGCGCTTCGTCCATGCTGCCGCTGACGTCCATCAGGCAGAACATCACCGCCTTGCTGGTGGGCACCGGCACCTTGATGCGGCTGCGGTAGCGCAGGTCGATGGGGTCGAGGTAGGGAATGCGCTCGATGCGTACACGCAGCACGCGTATCTCTTCGGCCAGGGTCTTGATGGCAGCTTCGGCCAGCAAGTCGCCGGGCTGCAGCGCGGCCTGCATCTCGGCCAGGCGGGCTTCCATTGCGTGCAGTTCGCGCCGCGGCCCGTTGCCCAGGGCGATACGCCGACCTAAAGCGCCGCGCATGCTGCGCACGACGTGCAGGTTGTTGGGCGTGCCGTCGCTGGAGAAGCCGGCGCGCTGGCTTTTCCATTCCGGCATGTCGGCGAGTTGCGTGCGCACCAGGTGCGGCAAGGCCAGGTCTTCGAAGAAGACCTGCATGAACTCTTCCTTGCTCAGCGCGAAGACGAAGTCGTCTTCACCCTCGCCGCTGTCGCTGGCCTGCCCCTTGCCGGAGCCCCCACCGCCCTGCCCGCCTTTCGGGCGTTCGATGCGGTCACCCTGCACGAAGTCCTTGTTGCCCGGGTGCACCACCTCGCGCACACCGCCCGGGCCGTGGCCGAAGACGGGTTCGCTCAGGTCCTTTTTCGGGATGTGGATGTCTTCGCCGCGCTCGACATCGCTGATGCTGCGGCCATCGATGGCGCGCTTGACCGCTTCGCGGATCTGCTCCTTGTGCCGGCGCAGGAAACGCTCGCGGTTGCCGATGGACTTGTTCTTGCCAGCCAGTCTTCGGTCGATGATCTGCTGCACGGCGGCCTTTCGCTAGATCAGCTCGACTTGCGAACTCTGAGATACCACTCGCACAGCAGCCGCACCTGCTTCTGCGTATAGCCCTTGGCCACCATGCGCGTGACGAAGTCTTCGTGCTTCTTGGCCTCGTCGGCGCTGGCCTTGGCGTTGAAGCTGATCACCGGCAGCAACTCCTCGGTGTTCGAGAACATCTTCTTCTCGATCACCGTGCGCAGCTTCTCGTAGCTCGTCCAGACCGGGTTCTTGCCCTGGTGGCTGGCACGTGCGCGCAGCACGAAGTTGACGATCTCGTTGCGGAAGTCCTTAGGGTTGGCAATGCCCGCAGGCTTCTCGATCTTTTCCAGCTCGGCATTCAGCGAACCGCGGTCGAAGACCTCGCCGGTGTCGGTGTCGCGGTACTCGTGGTCCTGGATCCAGTAATCGGCGTAGGTGACGTAGCGGTCGAAGATGTTCTGCCCGTACTCGGAATAACTCTCGAGATACGCGGTCTGGATCTCCTTGCCGATGAACTCGGCATAACGCGGCGCCAGCAGCTCCTTGATGTAGCCGACATACTTGTCTTCCAGCTCTTTCGCGAACTGCTCGCGCTCGATCTGCTGCTCCAGCACGTACATCAGGTGCACGGGGTTGGCCGCCACCTCGGTGCTGTCGAAGTTGAAGACCTTGCTGATGATCTTGTAGGCGAAGCGCGTGCTGATGCCGTTCATGCCCTCGTCGACACCGGCGTAGTCGCGGTACTCCTGGTAGCTCTTGGCGCGCGGGTCGGTGTCCTTCAGGTTCTCGCCGTCGTAGACCAGCATCTTGGAATACAGCGACGAGTTCTCAGGCTCCTTCAGGCGCGTGAGGATGGCGAACTGGCTCATCATCTTCAGCGTGCCTGGCGCGCAGGTGGCCGCGGCCAGCGAGCTGTTCTTCAGCAGCTTCTCGTAGATCTTGATCTCTTCGCTCACGCGCAGGCAATAAGGCACCTTCACGATGTAGATGCGGTCGAGGAAGGCTTCGTTGTTCTTGTTGTTGCGGAAGGCCTTCCACTCGCTTTCGTTGCTGTGTGCCAGCACCACGCCGTCGAAGGGAATGGCGCCGAAACCTTCGGTGCCCTTGAAGTTGCCTTCCTGCGTGGCCGTCAGCAGCGGGTGCAGCACCTTGATGGGCGCCTTGAACATCTCCACGAATTCCAGCAAGCCCTGGTTGGCCAGGCACAGGCCGCCGCTGTAGCTGTAGGCGTCGGGGTCGTCCTGGCTGTAGCTTTCCAGCTTGCGGATGTCGACCTTGCCCACCAGCGAAGAGATGTCCTGGTTGTTCTCGTCGCCGGGCTCGGTCTTGCTGATGCCCACCTGCTTGAGGATGCTGGGGTGGCGCTTGACCACCTTGAACTTGCGGATGTCGCCGCCGAACTCTTCCAGCCGCTTGACGGCCCAGGGGCTGAGGATGCGGTTGAGGTAGCGGCGCGGAATGCCGTATTCGCTTTCGAGAATGGGCCCGTCTTCCACAGCATCGAAGAGCCCGAGCGGGCTTTCGTTCACCGGGCTGCCCTTGATCGCGTAGAAGGGCACTTCCTGCATCAGCTGCTTCAGCCGCTCGGCGATGCTGCTCTTGCCACCGCCCACCGGGCCCAGCAGATAGAGGATCTGCTTCTTCTCTTCCAGCCCCTGCGCGGCGTGGCGGAAGTAGCTCACCACCTGCTCGATGGCGTCTTCCATGCCGTAGAACTCGGCGAAGGCCGGGTAGACCTTGATGACCTTGTTCGCGAACAGCCGCGAGAGGCGCGGGTCGTTGCGCGTGTCCACCGTGGTGGGCTCGCCGATGGCCCTGAGCATGCGCTCGGCGGCGGTGGCGTAGGCCAGGGGGTTGCGCTTGCACTCGGCGAGGTAGTCCTCGAGCGAGAGCTCTTCTTCACGCGTGCGCTCGTAGCGAGCGGCAAAGTGGCTGATCACGTCCATGCGGCCTCCGGTGTTCGCAGGCGTAGCCGAGGTGGACCCATATCCACCCCCAACCGCACCCGGGAAGTTCTGATGAAGTCCCGGCTGCACAGGCCCGGGCGCCATCAGAGCTTTCCTTTCACCGGCGCCTGGGGCACCGTGCAGCTTGCGTGTCAGCTTCGAACATTCTGCGCCCGGCTTGTGCGCGAAGAACAGCCTGTTTCCGATGCCAATTCACGCCAGCCGGTTTTTGCTGCCACCGCGCCACCCTTCGCAAGACGCATGCCCTGCCGCCCCCTCAGGTGCGGTTGGCCCACATGGTGGGACGTTGCATCAACGCCGTGGCGCTGCCCACCGCTGACACGCACCGTCATGGAGCTTGCGTGCCCGCTGAAGGTTCCGCCGGGTGCGATGATGCGCCCGCCGGGCCCCGATGCGCGGTGTGCGTGCCCTTGCCCCTAGCCATCGCCCCCGGCCCCGCTGCTGATGAACCGCAATCTCTGGCTGCTGACGGTCTGTCAGGCGCTCTTCCTGGTCAACAACGTCACCTTCATCGCCATCAACGGCCTGGTGGGCCTGGCGCTGGCCCCGGTGGGCTGGATGGCCACGCTGCCGGTCACGGGCTACGTGGTCGGCGCGGCGCTGTCGGCCATGCCGGTGTCGCGGCTGCAGGCCCGTGTGGGGCGGCGGCGCTCCTTCCAGGTGGGGCTGTTGGTGGCCATCGTCTCTTGCGCGGCCTGCGCCTTGGCGGTGTCTTTGCAGAACTTCTGGCTGCTGGTGCTGGCCACCGTGGTGGCCGGCTTCTACAGCGCCAACGGCGCGCTGTACCGCTTTGCAGGGGCCGAACTGGTGGCGCCGGCCTACCGCGAACGCGCGCTGTCGATGGTGCTGGCCGGCGGCATTGCCGGTGCCTTCATCGGGCCCAACCTGGCCAGCGCCACGCGCGAGTGGCTGCCGCTGCCCTTCGCCGGCGCCTACCTCGCGCTGGTGGGCGTCGCGGCGCTGGCGCTGGTGGTGCTGGGCTTCATTCAGTTTCCCGCGCATGTGCCGCCCGTGCCGGGCGCGGCGGCCGGGCGGCCGACGGCCGAATTGCTGCGCCAGCCGGTGTTTGCGGTGGCCGTCATTGGCGCGGCGCTGGGCTATGGCGTCATGAACCTGCTGATGGCGGCCACGCCCATCGCCATGCAGCAATGCCAGCACCCCTTCAGCAGCGCGGCGTTGGTGCTGGAGTGGCATGTGCTGGGCATGTTCGTGCCCAGCTTCTTCACCGGCCACCTCATCAAGCGTTTCGGCGCGCTGCCCATCATGTTCGTGGGCGGCGTGCTCAACCTGGTGTGCGTGGCGGTGGCGCTTTCGGGCGTGGACGTGATGCAGTTCCTGGTGGCGCTGTTCGCCCTGGGCGTGGGCTGGAACTTCCTGTACACCGGGGGCAGCACCCTGCTCACGCAGGCCTACCGGCCGGAAGAAAAGAACCGCGCCCAGGGCGTGATGGACACGGCGGTGTTCTGGACCATGGCGCTGAGTTCCTTCGCCTCGGGCGCGCTCATCACCACCCAGGGCTGGACCTGGCTGAACCTGGGCTCCTTGCTGCCCATCGCGGCGGTGATGGCGGCCGTGGTGTGGCTGATGTGGGGCCAGCGCGCGTTGCAGCGCAGCGGTTGAACCGGCGCTTCAGGCTTCGCCCTGAGCCTCGCCCGCGCCCAGCTTCTCCAGCAGGCCGTTCAGCTCTTCCAGCGAGCCGAAGCCGATGGCGATTTCACCCTGCTCTCCGCGCGACGTGCGCTTGAGCACGCGGATGTCGACGCTGGCGGTCAGCCGGTCGGCCAGGCGTTCTTCCAGGCGCTGCAGGTCGCGCGGTTTGCCGGGCTTGCTGCGGCCGCCTGTGCCGGTGCCAGCGCGGCCGGGCAGCTGCCGCGTCACCAGCCGTTCGGCTTCGCGCACGCTGAGCTTCCTGGCGCTGATCTCGTGCGCGGCCATCACCTGCTCGGCCGCGGGCAGCGCCAGCAGTGCCCGGGCGTGGCCCATGTCCAGGTCGCCGGCCAGCAGCATCTGCTGCACCGGTTCGGCCAGCTGCAGCAGGCGCAGCAGGTTGCTGGCGGCGCTGCGTGAACGGCCCACGGCCTGCGCCGCCTGCTCGTGCGTGAGCTGGAACTCGTTCACCAGGCGCTGCAGGCCCTGGGCTTCTTCCAGCGGGTTGAGGTCTTCGCGCTGGATGTTCTCGATGAGCGCCATCACTGCGGCGGCTTCGTCGGGCACGGCCTTCACCAGCACCGGCACCTCGGCCAGGCCGGCCAGCTTCGCAGCGCGGTAGCGGCGTTCGCCGGCGATGATCTCGAACTGCCCCGCCTCGGCCAAAGGCCGCACCAGGATGGGCTGCATCACGCCCTGGCTCTTGATGCTTTCGGCCAGCTCGTAGAGCGAGCCTTCGTCCATGCGCGTGCGCGGCTGGTACTTGCCGGCACGCAGGCGCGCCAGCGGCAGGCTGTTGGGCAGCGCGGCCGCATCGGCCGGCACCTCGGCCACCTTGGGGCCGAGCAGGGCCTCCAGGCCCATGCCCAGGCCTTTCTGTTTTTTCGTCACCATGGGTGGATTGTCATGCAGGGTCTTCCGGCAGCGGCCGGGAGGCAGGCGGCGTGGGTGCGGCAGACCCTGCTGCACTTGCGGCACGCGAGGGCCGCGCGGCCTCGTGGCGGCGCTGCGCCGGATAGAGCACGTCGCGTTCGAGGTAGCGGCGCAGCCGCTGCACGCGCGGTTCATCGCGGCCGGGCATGGTGGCCAGGTGCTGGATGGCGACATCCACGCGCAGCATCAGCAGGCCGCGCTCGTTGCGTCGCCAGGCCCCGGCGTGCCGGGCGGCCTGGGCTTCTTCGGGTTCACGCTGGCCCAGCACCTTCTGCAGCCCGGCGCCGCCCACCCAGACGTGGCGGCCGTCGTCTTCCACCTGCAGGCGCACGCCCGCGAAGGCGTGGTGGTGGCCTTCTTCGGCGCGGCCCAGGCGTTCACGCACGGCAGCGTGGGCATCGCCGGCGCGCTGGGTCAGCCACCAAAGGCCGCCTACCGCAGCCACGCACAAGGCCACGACCACCAGCACCGTGAGGCCCAGGCCCGAACCGAGCACGCTGCTCCAGCCCAGCACGGTGGCGATGAGCAAGCCCACCAGGATGGCGCGGCCCAGCCGGCTGTTCATCGCGTGGCTTCGTCCAGGGCCCGCAGCCAGGCCACGCCGGCGGGCCAGTCGCCCAGGCCCGAATCGCCATTCAGGTGCCCGACCGCGCCCAGACTGTGGGCGGCGGCACCCCAGTCGGCCGCCAGGCCGCGGCTGCATGCGGGGCTGGCATAGGGGTCGTCTTCGCTGTACAGCACGGTGGCGGCAAAGGGCAGCCGCTGGCGGCGCATGGGGCGCCAGTTGTGAAGTTGCGGGGGCATGTCGGCTCGTTCGGTGTCGGGCGGGGCCACCAGCAGCGCACCGCGCACGCGGGCCGTGTGCTGGCTGTGCGCGGCCCAGGCGGCCACCAGCTGGCAGCCCAGGCTGTGCGCCACCAGCAGCGCGGGGCGGGCGTCGGGTTCTTGCAGCAGCACTTCTTCCAGGTGGGCCATCCAGTCGCCGCGGCGGGGCCAGTGCCAGTCGGCCTGCTGCACACGCTGGAAGCCGTGCAGCGCCTCCCAGCGGCTTTGCCAGTGCGCGGCGTCGGAATCCAGCCAGCCCGGCAGCAGCAGCACGCGCGGCGCGGCGTCATTCATGGCCTGTATCCTCGGCAGATCACCGCCCCATTGTGTGCGAGAGGTTCTGCATGAGCACCAAAGTCTTCGTCGACGGCCAGGAAGGCACCACCGGCCTGCGCATCCACGAGTACCTGGCCGCCCGGCCCGACATCGAGGTGCTGCGCATCGCCGCCGACAAGCGCAAGGACGCCGCCGAACGCGCCCGCCTGCTGAACGCTGCCGACGTGGCTTTCCTGTGCCTGCCCGATGCCGCTTCGCGCGAGGCAGCGGCCATGGTGGACAACCCGCGCACATGCCTCATCGACGCCAGCACCGCCCACCGCACCGTGCCGGGCTGGGCCTACGGCTTGCCCGAACTGGCGCCGGGCCAGCGCGACGCCATCCGCCAGAGCAAGCGCATCGCCAACCCGGGCTGCCACGCCAGCGCCTTCATCCTGCTGCTGCGGCCGCTGGTGGATGCCGGGCTGGTGCCGGCCAGCACCGCGGTGTCGGCCACCTCCATCACCGGCTACTCGGGCGGCGGAAAGAAGATGATCGAGCAATATCAAGCGCTGCCGACGGAGCCGGCGCTTACATCACCCCGCCCCTACGGCCTGACGCTGGCGCACAAGCACCTGCCCGAGATGGCGGCGCACACGGGCCTAGCGCAGCCGCCCATCTTCCAGCCCGTGGTCGCCAACTTCTACAAGGGCCTGGCCGTGAGCGTGCCGCTGTCGCTGGCCGCGCTGGGCACCAAGGCCGAGGCCTTGCAGCAGGCCTACGAGCGCCATTACGCCGGCGAGCGTTTCATCCGCGTGATGCCGCTGCGCGACGCGGCCACGCTGGAAGGCGGCTTCTTCGACGTGCAGGCCTGCAACGACACCAACCGGGTGGACCTGTTCGTCTTCGCCAGCGACACCCAGGCCGTGGTGATGGCGCGGCTGGACAACCTGGGCAAGGGCGCCAGCGGCGCGGCCGTGCAGGCCATGAACGTGCACCTGGGGGTGGACGAAGCGCTGGGGCTTTGAGGGGCCGGGCAGGCCCGGCAGGCCGCATGCGCGAGCGCCGTGCCCCTACGCCGGGCGCTCCAGATAGTGGTAGCCGTAGCCTTCGATGAAGCCCAGGCGGCGGTACACCGCCAGGGCGGGCCCGTTGGCAGCATCCACCTGCAGATAGGCCCTATCGCCGCCCAGCGAGGCGCCCAGCGCTAGCAGGTGCTCACACAGCATCCGCGCCAGGCCCCGGTTGCGCGCTTCGGGGTGGGTATACACGTCGTACAGGCCGGCCCAGGGGGGCTCCACGGCCACCTGGCCACAAGCCAGCACGCTGCCATCTGCCACACGGCGCAGCGCCAGGCCGCGGAAGGGGACGGGCGAGTGCTGCAGGCGCAAGGCCAGGCCTTGCCGGTGGGCCGGCGGTGAGCCCCGCAAGGCGCCAACGGCTTCGGCGAATTCAGCCCCGTCCAAGGGCTGCAGCGCGAGACCCGCAGGCGCTGGCGGCGGCGGCAGCAGCGCCGCTTCCGGCCGCACCAGCACCCAGGTCGGGTCGACGGGCGCAAAGCCGCAAGCCTGCAGGGCCGCATCCAGCTCGGGCGGCTGGGTGAAGGGGGTGATGCGGAAGATCAAGGGCACGCCCTGGCGGGCGCAGAGGGCTTCTGCAGTGGCCAGGCGCTCGGGCAGGCTCATCAGGCCCGGCAGCAGGGCGTGCACGCAGCGCGCTCGCCGCGCCTTGCCGGGCCAGGCGCGCACCAGCCAGCCATCCACCCACCACTGGGTGGGCGGGGCGGCGGCGTTGAGGCTGGCGTCTTCGACGCGCGAAAGCAGCACCCGGGGCAGCTGCGGGTTCATGCCTTCAGCTGCTGGCAGCGGCCTGGCCGGCGTTCGCACGGTCGCTGGCTGCGCCCATGGCGGGCTGGGCCAGCCGCGCCACCATTTCCTTGGCGAACTCGACAAACGCCTGCGCGCCCTTGCTGGCGGGGTCGAAGGTGACGCCGGGCTGGCCGTAGCTGGGCGCTTCGGCCAGGCGCACGTTGCGCGGGATGACGCTGTTGAACACCTTGTCGCCAAAGTGGGCCTTGAGTTGGTCACTCACCTGCTGCTGCAGGGTGATGCGGGGGTCGAACATCACGCGCAGCAGGCCGATGATCTGCAGCTCGGGGTTGAGGTTGGCGTGCACCTGCTTGATGGTGTTCACCAGGTCCGACAGCCCTTCCAGCGCGAAGTACTCGCACTGCATCGGCACCACCACGCCATGGGCCGCGCACAGGCCGTTCAGCGTGAGCAGGCTCAAGGAAGGCGGGCAGTCGATGAGTACGAAGTCGTGGTCGGCGGCCACGGCGGCGATGGCGGCTTTCAGGCGCTTTTCGCGGCGCTCTAGCGGCACCAGCTCCACTTCGGCGCCGGCGAGGTCGCGGTTCGCGCCCAGCACCTGGTAGCCACCCTTGGGGCTGGGCTGGCGGGCTTCGGCGATGCCAGCCTGTTCCAGCAGCACGTCGTAGACGCTGAGCGCCAGGGCACGCTTGTCGATGCCCGAGCCCATGGTGGCGTTGCCTTGGGGGTCGAGGTCAACCACCAGGACCCGCTGGCCGATCTGCGCCAGACCGGCAGCCAGGTTCACCGTGGTGGTGGTCTTGCCGACGCCACCTTTCTGGTTGGCCACGCAGAAGATGCGGGGGCCGCCGGCCTGGAGGGCGGCAGGCGCTGCGGGCGTCGGGGACGAAGCGGCGGTGCTCATTGCGCCCCCAGACGGATGCCGAAGCCGACCAGAAACACCCCGGCCAGCTTTTCCAGCGCGCGGCCCACACGCGCGTGGGCACGCAGGCGCGTGGTGATGGCGTGGGCGAAGCAGCACAAGGTCAGGCAGTAGACGGCGGAGATCACGGCGATGGTGGCCGCCATGGCGAGGAAGGTGACGGCGCCGCGGTGCTGGGCCGGGTCGATGAAGAGCGGGAAGAAGGCCATGTAGAAGACGATGGCCTTGGGATTCAGCAGCGTGATGAAGAACGCCTGCCGCGCGTAGTGGTGGGGTTCGATGCGGATGGGAGAGGCCTCACCGGGCCGGGCGAACACCAGCCGCAGGCCGATCCACACCAGGTAGGCCGCGCCCAGGTACTGCACCGCCTGAAAGAGCAAGGGGTGGGCCGCCAGCAGCGCCGCCACGCCGGCCACGGCCAGCCAGAGCAGCACCTGGTCGCCGGCGATCACGCCTGCGGTCGCTGCGGCTCCGGCGCGAAGGCCGCCCTGGGCGGTGGAGGTCAACAGGGCGAAGGTGCCCGGCCCGGGCAGGGCGAGGAAAAGCAGGATGGCCGCACAGAACGCGCCGTAGTCGCCAATGCCGAGCATGAAAGAGGGCTGGAAAGCTGATGTTGGGGTTGCCGGGAAGCGTAGCCTAGATTCACCGTGCTGCCGGGTTCAGCGCCGGCGGCCAGCCACTTTTACGGCGGTGTTGTGGCGCCCGTGCTGCTGGCAGGGGCCAACGGGCGCATCCACACCAGGCAGCGCTGCGCCTCCAGCCCGGGCACCGAGAGCTGTTCCACGTGAAACACCTGCAAATCGGGCGGCAGCGCGGCCAGTTCGTCATCGGGCACCCTGCCTTTCATCGCCATCCATACGCCTCCGGGTGCCAGGTGCGGCCGCGTCAGGCGGGTGAAGTCGGCCAGCGAAGCAAACGCGCGCGAGGTGATCAGGTCGAAAGCCGGCTGCTTCAGCTGCTCGATGCGCGCATGCTCGGCCTTCAGGTTCGGCAGCGGCAAGGCGCCCGCGACCTGGCGCACGAAGGCCATCTTCTTGCCCACGGCGTCCACGCAGGTGACTTGCCAGCCGGGCAGCACAGTGGCCACCACCACACCCGGCAGTCCTCCCCCGCTACCGACGTCGAGCAGGCGGCCCTGCGCTGCGTGCCGCTGCAGGGGCGGAACGACCGCCAGGCAATCGGCCAGATGCTGTGTGAGCATGGCCTCGGGGTCGCGCACGGCGGTGAGGTTGTAGGTGGCGTTCCAGCGCTGCAGCAAGGCCAGGTAATCGGCCAAGGCTTGCAGCTGGGTGGCCGTAGCCTCCAAGCCGCACTGCGCGCACAAGCCCTCGATGGCCTCCCGCACAGCCGCGGGGCTCATGCTGCCTGGGCGTCGCTGGACGAGCCCGGCACTGCGCCCAAGACAGGGTTCGTGCGCGTGAAACCCTCGAAGCGGTTCTTCTTCAAGTGCACGAGCAGCAGCGAGATGGCCGCCGGCGTCACCCCCGAAAGGCGCGAGGCCTGCCCCAGCGTGGCGGGGCGGTGGCGGGCCAAGGTTTGCCGCACTTCGAAAGAGAGCGCCGTGACGGCGGCGTAGTCCAGCTGCTCGGGCAGTTTCAGGTTCTCCAGCGTCGCCGCGCGCTCGACCTCATCGTTCTGCTTGTCGATGTAGCCGGCGTACTTGATGGCGATCTCGGCCTGCTCGATGACGGCATCGGCCTCGCGCGCGCCCCAGGCGGCCCGCAGTGTTTCACGTGAAACACGGTGGTGTTCGGTGCTGCCCGCCACCTGCGCCACGGCGCACACGGCATCGAAATCCACCCCGGGCCGGCGCAGCAGGTCTTCCAGCGGGTATTCGTGCTCCAGCGCCTTGCCCAACAACCGCTCGGCCTCGGCCGCGGGCACCGTGGCCGGCCGCACCCAGGTGCTGCGCAGGCGCTGGCGCTCTTGCTCCAGGCGCTCGCGCTTGGTCTCGAAGGCCGCCCAGCGGGCGTCGTCCACCAGGCCCAGCGCACGGCCCTGCTCGGTGAGGCGCAGGTCGGCGTTGTCTTCGCGCAGCTGCAAGCGGTACTCGGCGCGGCTGGTGAACATGCGGTAGGGCTCGGTCACGCCCTTGCTGGTGAGGTCGTCCACCAGCACACCCAGGTAGGCCTGGTCGCGGCGTGGCAGCCAGGGCTCCAGCCCACGCACCTGCAGTGCGGCATTCACCGCCGCGTACAGGCCTTGGGCGGCGGCTTCTTCATAGCCCGTGGTGCCGTTGATCTGCCCGGCAAAGAACAAGCCCTGGATGGCCCGCGTCTCGAAGCTGGGCTTCAGCTCGCGCGGGTCGAAGTAGTCGTACTCGATGGCGTAGCCCGGGCGCAGGATGTGCGCGTTCTCCAGCCCCCGCATCGAGCGCACCGCGCCCAGCTGCACGTCGAAGGGCAGCGAGGTGCTGATGCCATTGGGGTAGAACTCGTGCGTCGTCAGGCCCTCGGGCTCGAGGAAGATCTGGTGGCTGCCCTTGTCCGCAAAGCGGTTCACCTTGTCCTCGATGCTCGGGCAGTAGCGCGGCCCCACGCCTTCGATCACGCCCGTGAACATCGGGCTGCGGTCGAAACCGCTCTTTATGATCTCGTGCGTGCGCTCGTTGGTGTGCGTGATCCAGCACGGCACCTGGCGCGGGTGCTGTTCAGGCCGGCCGAGGAAGCTGAACACCGGCACCGGGTCGAGATCACCCGGCTGCTCCACCAGCTTCGAAAAATCGATGCTGCGCCCGTCGATGCGCGGCGGCGTGCCCGTCTTCAACCGGCCCTGCGCCAGCTTCAGCTCTTTCAGCCGCGCCGAGAGGCTGACGGCCGGCGGGTCGCCCGCGCGGCCGGCGCTGTAGTTCTGCAGGCCCACGTGGATGCGGCCGTCCAGAAAGGTGCCTGCCGTCAGCACCACCGCCCGCGCGCTGAAGCGCAGGCCGATCTGCGTGACAGCGCCCACCACGCGGTCGCCCTGCACCACCAGGTCGTCCACGGGTTGCTGGAAGAGCCACAGGTTCGGCTGGTTCTCCAGGCGTTGGCGGATGGCGGCGCGGTACAGCACGCGGTCGGCCTGCGCGCGCGTGGCGCGCACCGCCGGGCCCTTGCTGCCGTTCAGGATGCGGAACTGGATGCCGGCTTCGTCGGTGGCCGCGGCCATGGCGCCGCCCAGGGCGTCGATCTCCTTGACCAGGTGGCCCTTGCCGATGCCGCCGATGCTGGGGTTGCAGCTCATCTGCCCCAGCGTTTCCAGGTTGTGCGTGAGCAGCAGCGTGCGGCAGCCCATGCGGGCGGCGGCCAGGGCCGCCTCGGTGCCGGCGTGGCCGCCACCGACCACGATGACATCGAACTCCTGCGGGTGCAGCATGGCGGGCCTCAAAAAGTGGCGCGCGCAGCCTGTGGCCGCGCGTCAAGCGCCAGATTTTACGAGGCTGCCGCCCAGCCGGGCGCCCTGCTGCCAGCCGCCCCCGCCCGCGCCGCGCGGCGCATTTCGCGCGCTGCCCACCAACGGTCGAAGAAATAGTGGGCCACCGTGTTCACCACCGGTTCCACCAGCGTGATGGCGCCCGCGATCGCCACGCTGTCCGTCAGCAGGTAGCTCACGCTGAAAGCGATGCCCAGGTGCAGCACGCCGAAACTCGCAGACTTGGCCATGAGGCTCTCCATCAAGAATGATTCTTGTTTGTATTCCGCTTGCGGAACAGCCCGGTCTGCATCGCATCTCGCCATCGCGGCGATAGCATCGCGCCCCATGGAATGCCGGCCCCATTGCGGCGCTTGCTGCACAGCGCCGTCCATCACCACACCCATCCCGGGCATGCCGCAAGGCAAGCCGGCCGGCGTGCGCTGCGCGCAGCTTGATGACAGCGAACGCTGCCGCATCTTCGGGCACCCCAGCCGGCCTGCCGTTTGCGCCTCGCTGCGGCCGAGCCTCGAAATGTGCGGCACCCGGCGCAGCGAGGCCCTGGCCTGGCTGCGCCGGCTCGAGATTCAGACGCAACCTGCCGCCACGCCATGAGCAACGCCGTGCCTTCGCCTGCCTTGCAGGCCGATCTGCCCGCACGTTTGCGGGCGCTGTACCCGGCGCTGAACGAACTGCCGGCCGGCGCGCTGGAGTTCGTGCTCGACCAGCACACATCACACCTGCATGCCCCCGCGGGCACCCTGCTCTTCGATGAAGGCGCGCCTTGTCCGGGCTTCCCCATGCTGCTGGCCGGCGGCGTGCGAGTGGCGCGGGGCTCGCCCGGCGGCCGAGCACTGGAGCTCTACTGCGTCACGCCGGGCGAACTGTGCGTGGTGTCGATGGCCTGCCTCTTCGGCCAGACCGCGCTCAGCGCCCACGGCCAGGCCGTGGAAGACACCGAACTCGTGCTGCTCAAGCCCCCAGGGCTGGAAGCCTGGTGCGAGCACCCGCCTTTCAGGCGCTATGTCTTTGGCGTGCTGGCCGACCGCCTGGCCGACCTGATGGCGCTGGCGGAGGCCGTGGCCTTCCAGCAGCTCGACCAGCGCCTGGCCCAGGCCCTGCTGGGCCATGGCCCGGCACTGGCCACCACCCATCAGGCGCTGGCGGACGGCCTGGGCACCGTGCGCGAGATCGTCTCGCGCCTCCTGAACCGCTTCGAGCGTTCGGGCTGGGTACGCCTCTCGCGTGAGCGCATCGAGGTGCTGGACAGCCAGGCGCTGCGAGCACTGGCCAGCGGCGCGCAGCGCGGCGGCTGAAAACAGACCCGGTGACGCAGCCGCTGGCAGGCGACCTGCACGCCGTGTGACCCAGGTCACGGAAAGTCGCGCGCGCGGCGCGCAGACTGCACCGCATCGGCGCTCTGGCCGACCCACCACCCAAGGAGCCACCCCATGAAAGCCAACGTTGGCGGCATCGACCGCATCCTTCGCATCACCGTCGGCCTGGTGCTGATTGCTCTCACGCTCACCGGCACCATCGGCCTGTGGGGCTGGCTGGGCCTGGTGCCGCTGGCCACCGGCACGCTGCGCTTCTGCCCGGTGTACCCGCTGCTGGGCATGAACACCTGCCCGCTGAAGAAGGCCTGAGCTTCGCGGCCGGGCCGGCAGCCCGGCTCGCGGGGTGAGGGCCCTGCCACGGCCGATGCCCCGACGGCCGCCCTGCGCATGCACAAACGCGGGCCATCGCGGCAGAATGCGGGCCGGTACCCCCACCCCCCCTAGCCCGGAGAGAACGCCATGATCCCCAAGAACATGTCTGGCTACGACCGCATCTTCCGCATCCTGCTCGGCCTGTTCCTCATCGCCTTTGCCATCAGCGGCCAGGTGGGCACCTGGGCGTGGGTGGTGGGCCTGGTCATGCTGCTCACCGCCAGCGCAGCCCGCTGCCCCATGTACGCGCTGCTGGGCTTCGGCATGCGCCTGCGCAAGTCGAACTAGGTTGTTCTCAGCCTGCTGGGCCGCTTCCGGCCCGGCTTCAGGCCGCCGGGCCCGCCCCGGTGGCCACGCTGCGCAGGTCTTGCGCCACGCGGCCTTCGAACAAGGCCACCACGCGCCCAGCCGACTGGATGGTTTCGGGCCGGTGCGCCACGATCACGCGCGTCAGCGCCAGCTGCCGGATGGCCTGGTTCACGCTGCGCTCACGCTCGACGTCCAGCGCACTGGTGGCTTCGTCCAGCAGCAGGATCTTGGGCCGCTTGTACAGCGCGCGCGCCAGCAGCAGGCGCTGCTTCTGGCCGCCCGACAAGGCCGCGCCCATGTCGCCGATGAGCGTGTGATAGCCCATGGGCATGGCCACGATCTCGTCGTGCACCGCCGCCACGCGCGCACATTCCTGCACCCAGGCCAAGTCGGGTTCGGCGGCGAAGAAGCTGATGTTGTCGAGGATGCTGCCTGAAAAAAGCGGCTCGTCCTGCATCACCACGCCCACATGCTCGCGCCAGGCGCGCAGGCCGGCCCGGGCCAGCGGCACACCACCGACCAGCACTTCTCCGGAAGTTGGCGCATGCACACCCAGCATCAGCTTGAGCAGCGTGGTCTTGCCGCAGCCTGAAGGGCCTACGATGGCCACGCTTTCGCCGGGTTCGATCTTCAGGTTCACGCCGCGCAGCACCTCGGCTTCGCCATCGGCGTAGGCAAAACGCAGCTCGCGCAATTCCAGGCTGCCGTCCAGGGCGCGCGGGGCAGTGGCGCTGTCGGCCTCGGGCGCCGTGAGCACGATGTCGGCCAGGCGCTCGCCCTGCAGGCGCAGCATCTTCAGGTCCACCGCCTTGTCCACCAGCGCGCTCACGCGGCCGGCAAAGGTTTCCTTGTAGGCAAAAAACGCGAAGAGCATGCCTAGGGACAGCTGCTGGTCGATGACCAGCAGCGCGCCCATCCAGATGACGGCCACGCGCTCCAGCCCGAACAGCAGGCGGTGCACCACGGCCAGCGCCAGTTCGAGCTTGCGCACCGTGAGCTGGGCGTTCATGGTCTCCACCACCAGGCTGGCAAAGCGCGACTGCCGGTCGCCCTGGGCGTTGAAGAGCTTGATGGCCTGCACGCCACGCAGCGACTCCAGGAAATGGCTGCTCTGCCGCGCCTCGAACACCAGCGCTTCTTCGCTGGCCGCGCGCAGCGGGCGGTAGAGCGCCCAGCGCACCAACGCATAGCCCAGCACCGCAGCCACCGCAACGGCGGTGAGCTGCACGCTGTAAAGCAGCATCATCACCAGCGTCAGCAAGACCAGGCAGCCGTCGAGCACGGCCTCGATGAAGCTGGTGGTCAGCGTGCGCTGGATGTGCTGCACGGCACCGAAGCGGCTCCAGATGTCGCCGGCATGCCGCTTTTCGAACCAGGCCACAGGCAGGCGCAGCAGGTGCGCGAACACGTTCACCAGCCACTGCAGGTTCAGGCTGGCCGAGAGCGCCAGCACCGCCCAGCTGCGGGCCGCCGCCGTGGCTGCCTGTATCAGCACCAGCAGCCCGAAGCCCAGGCCCAGCGTCAACACCAGGTCGCGGTCGGCGCTGACCACGGCGCCGTCCACCACCCACTGCATGAAAAACGGGCTGAGCAGCACGAACACTTCCAGCGCCAGCGCCAGCACGAAGATCTGCGCCAGCGAACGCTTGAGGCCGCGCACCGGCCCCAGCAGCTGCCGCACGGTGACGTGCTGGCGCTGCTGCGCGGGCTGGAAGCCCGGCGCTGGCTGCAGTTCGAGCAGCACGCCGGTGAAATGCCGCGAGAGCTCGGCCAGCTTCATCACGCAGGGGCCGCGGGCAGGGTCGTGGATCACGGCCTCGTCACGGTTCAGTGCCACCAGCACGACGAAGTGGTTCAGGTCCCAGTGCAGCACGCAAGGCAGCTGCACCTGGGCCAGCTCCAGCGGCTCGGCGCGCAAGGCGCGGCTGTTGAACTGCAGCACATCGGCCATGCGCACCATCTCGGCCAGCGTCACGCCCTTGAGCGACAGCGAAAAGCGCTGGCGCAAGGTGGGCAGGTCGGTGTCCAGGCCGTGCGCGCCCGCCACCATGGCCAGGCAGGCCAGGCCACATTCGGCGGCTTCGGCTTGCAGCACCACCGGCACGTGGCTGCGGCGGGCGCCCAGGTGCAGGCCGTGCAGGTTCATCCGGGCATTGTGGCGGCAGGCCTGGGCGGGCCGGCCCGCCTCAGAGCCGGCCCTTGAGGCCCAGCAAGGGCTCGAACAGCCACTCGATGAGGCGGCGCTTTTCCAGCATCACGTCGGCCTGCAGGCGCATGCCGGCCGAGAGCACGGCCACCGGTTCGCCCTCCAGCGCCACGGTGATGCGGAACAGCGGCTCCGTGCCCGGGCCGGCCGAGGCCGGCAACGCCAGCGCCGCCAGTTCGCTGGCCGCCAGCGGCGTGCGCGAGACCTGCAGCACGCGCGCCGGCTGCTGGCCGAACTTCTGGTACGGAAAGGCTTCGAACCGCAGCCGCACCGGCTGGCCCGGCTGCACGAAACCGATGGCCCTTGAAGGGGCGAACAACTGCGCCTGCAGCTGCGAACCTTGCGGCACCAGCGTGGCCAAGGCCGAGGCCGGCGACACGCTCTGCCCTGGCTCGGCCAGCACCGTGCTCACGGTGCCCGGTTGCGGCGCGCGCACCACCAGGCGTTGCTCGGCGTTCTGCTCGGCGGCGTCGCGGTTGGCCTGGGCGAGGTCGCGCTCCAGGCCGCCCAGCGTGGCTTCGGCAAGCAGCGGCAAGGCACGGCGTTCGCCCTCGAGCTCGGCCTTCTCGCCCTGCAGGGCCGCACGCTGCCGGGCCAGGCCCTGGGCGGCCGCGCGCAGCCCCAGCAGCTCTTCCTGCTTGGCCTGGGTTTGCGCCGCTGATGTGAACTGCTGCGCCTGCAGCGACTGGTAGCGCGCCAGCGTTTCTTCGGCCATGCGCAGGCGCTGCTGCTGCAGCCCGGCCTCGAGGTCGATCTGCGACAGCTCGCCCTCCAGCGCGGCCATGCGGCGGTCCAGCGCGGTGCGTCGCGAAGCGGCCAGGGCCTGCTGTGCGAGCGCGGCATCGGCCAGGCTGCGCCGGCGTTCATCCAGGCTGCGCCGCACCTCGGCCTGCGCGACGGGCGACAGCAGCGGGCGCTCCAGCGCCAGCACGAACAGCACCTCGCCCGCCTGCACCACCTGCCCTTCGGCGACGCGGCGTTCCACCACCGTGCCTGCGGCGGCCGGCACCAGGCGGATGAGGCCCCGGTCGGGCACCACCACGCCGTTGGCCGTGGCCTTGCGCGTGTACTGCCCCAGCGACAGGAAAGCCAGCAGCGCCAGCGCCACGCACACCACACCAGCCGTCACCCAGGCGAGGCTGGGCGGGCGCACGAGCTGCACCCCGCCCAGCCATTGCAGGCGCTGGGCGTCGACCGCTTCCGGCCTGAACAAGGGGCGCGCTTCAGTCATGCGCGGGCTTCATGGAAAAGAGCGAGCCGGCACCGCCGGCTCGCGAAAGCCTCAAGGCCCGAGGGGCTGGCCCTGCGGCGGG
>LJHT01000045.1 GCA_001295905.1 beta proteobacterium AAP51
AGTACCATTCAGTCATGTCAGCTTTGTAACGCTGCTGGCTAAAACACGTTAGGCGTCATGGAACAATCTCCTTGGATCTGCAGGCACTGCTTCACCGGGAACGACTCAGTGACATCGGTATGCCAAAGCTGCAAGAAGGTTCGCGACTCGTCTTTCAACGAGAGCCTGCAATCAGATGCTGACGATCAGGAACCCATAGACTCGATGTCCGCCGTACGCGGCTTCGGCGCAGTATTCGCAGGTGTGATCTTGGGCAGTCAACTGATCGGAAGCGAACCGCAATTGTTGACCTTTAGGTCTTCGCTATCACCAGTCTTGCTCAGCTCTTAGCAGCTTGCTTTCCTGGGCTTTACAACGATAGCCGCGAGCGCTGTCATTGCAGCCGACATCTTCGCGTCCGACCTTAAATCTAAGTGCATGCCGGCATTTACGCGTAGCAAGAGCTGGCGCATCACAATCAGGCTAATTTGGCTCACCTTTCTGCTCCTGCTTATCGCCTTCCTGGCTTCTGAAGCAAACATCGAACCAGCTCCGCGATGACGCCTAACCACTCGTTGCACCCCGGACCCGCTACGGCAGGCGTCGTAAGCCCGGCGTGTGCCAGCGGTAGCATCGTCACACTCCGGGCCTACAACACCTGCCTCCGCGGCCCGGGTGAACTCGAACGTTAGGCCTCACATGCACACTCCTAGGCGCCTTGAGGTTGTAGCTGCAATAACGAGCACCCCGTCTTCCGACGCTTACATGCAGGCAGTCTACGAACTGAATCGCAGGGCATCCTTGCTGCCGCTGCAAGCGGAGCACTCTGCAAGAGTAAGAACTCTTCGCCTCTCGGTTGATTCCCTGGACCTGGATGAACCGAGCAGGTGGTGCACTCATCTGAGAAAGCTATCGCTTCTGCTTGTAGCAGTCAGATTTGACATGAATACTTTTGAGCCCGGCACCGCAAACCACTATGAGTCCCTTATTCAGCGCCTTTTGGCATCTGCTCCAAAGTGGGCGGAAGCCTGCAAGAAATGCCGAGTAGAGGCAAACTTTGACGACATACTCAATTTTCTAGAAGCTGAAGCCAAACACTCTCTACGCAGCTAGGTGAGGCCTAACCCCTCGGTCAACCTGACCCGCTACGGCAGGCGCTGTAAGCCCGGCCTGAGC
>LJHT01000046.1 GCA_001295905.1 beta proteobacterium AAP51
AGGGGGTGCTGGTTGCGCTCATGGCTGTGGCCTTGGTTCGGTGCGCCGCAGGGGCGGGTTCAATTGAAGAACATGGTGGCCTGCAGGTAGGCGCGTGTCTTGTCGATCTTCTCGCCGCCGCGGGTGGTGCCCCCGGTAGGTTGCGCCACCGACAGCCGCAATGCGTAAGCGCCGGGTTGCACCCAACTCAGCCCCAGCCCGACGCCGCTGAAGACGCCGCTGTTCTTCGTCACATTGGTTTCATTCACGATGCGTTGCCGGTAGCGGTACTGCACGTAGCCGCCATCGGCGAACAGGCTGAACACCATGTCGCGCGCGGCGCGGCCGAACCAGCTCTCGGGCGGCAGCAGGCGCAGTTCCAGGCTGGCCATCACGCCCAGGTCGCCGGTGCCTTCGCCGGTGGCGAAGGCGCGCACGCCGTCGGGGCCACCCAGGCGGAACTGCTCGGTGGTGTCGAGGTTGTTGACGGCGTACTGGCCGCGTACGTTCAGGTAGATGAGCGCGCGCCCGGTGATCCAGTCTTGCAGGCGCGACGCGCTGTAGACCAGCTTGGTGTAGCGCTCGTCGTCGTCCAGCGCCGGGTTGCGGCCTTCGGGGTACTTCAGCTGGCCGCTGCTGAGGTTCAGGTCGAAGGTGTTCACGGCGCCACCCAGCAGGCTGTCGCGGAAGTCGCCAGTGACCCCCAGAGCCAGCGCGTCCACGGTCTTGCGCGTGCGGCCATCCACCAGGCCCTGGCGGTCGGTGTAGGCCTTGTGCTCCAAAGAGCCCAGCGTGAAGAGGTTCAGGTTGCGCGACCGCACCACCGGGTACAGCGCGAAGGCGTTGAAGGTGGCGGCCGTGCCGTTGAGGTCGAGCGGGAACTGCTCCTTGTCGAGCTGGTAGCGCACGGCCGACAAAGAGGCTCCCACCTTGAAGCCGTCGCTGCCGATGGGGGTGTTGTAGCCCACCAGCGCGAAGCCCAGGCCGCCGGTGGTGCTGGCCAGCACGTTGGCGGTGATGCCATCGCCGCGGCCGGTGGGGCTGTTCATCTGCGCCAGGCCGCCGATGCGGAATTCGCCCAGGGCCTTGGCGCCGTTGGCGTCGACATCGATCTTGCCGGCGTAACGCTGCTCGGGGCTGGGCGTCACCACCAGCGTGGCGGTGCCGGGCAGCGAACCGGCCTTCACTTCGAAACGCGCGGTCATGCCGCGCAGGTCGTTCACGAGAAAGATCACGCGTTCGACATCACGCACCTTCAGCACGCTGCCCGGCTTCAGGCGTGCCAGGTAGGCCTCGACCACTTCGCGGTCGACCGGGATGCCGTTGCGCCAGTTCAGGACCACGCGGTCGAGGCGGCCTTCCAGCACCGCGATGCGGATGGTGCTGCCACCGGGCTGGGTTTCCGGCGACTGTTCGGGGATGTAGGCGTAGCCCAGGTAGTAGCCCAGGTCGCGCTGCAGGTAGCGCGTGACCTCGGCCGCCGCGTTGACCAAATCTTCGAAGCTGCGCTGCGGCCCGACGAAAGCCGCGGTGATGCGCGGCAGCGCCGCGCGCAGTGCCGCCGGGGCGGTGTCGTCGAGGACGTAGCGGGCCACGTCCAGGCGCAGGTCGTCCTCGGGCTTGCCCAGCTCGCGCGGAGGGCCTGGGCGTGCGGGCACCGTGGCCGTGCTTTCGGCAGGGCGGGCGGGGGGCGCCAGTTCGCTGGCGGGTGGCACCACCGAGGGCGTGCGCACGGGCTCGGGCGTGGCCGCCGGGGGCGTCTGGGCCCAGGCGGCGCCCGTTCCTGCGAATGCCCAGAACAAGGCCAGCAGGGCCAGCCACGCTGCGGGCCGCGCGGCGAACCATTCAATATATGCAGCCGGCTTGCGGCCCAGAACCTGCGGCGCCCGCCCTTGTGCAAGGCCACGCCTGTGCATCCCCATGTCGGCCTCGTTTCCTGCTCGGTGAGTGGCGGCGGATGCTAACGCGCAGCCTGAAGCGATGGCGCGAAAGTCAGTCCCCCGGCTGGGGGACGCAGCCTGCCGGGAGCGGCTGCAAGATATCGCTATGTCATCGCATCGACCCGCGATCTCTCCAACTCCTTCGCAGCTTTGTCTGGATGACAGGCGCGTGACCTCGGCACCCCGGGGCTTGCTAGGGGTTTGCAGTGGCGCCGGTTCTTGCGACACTCCGGCTCCCCGGTACTTTGGCCTGCGGGCGCTGGGTGCGGGTTTGTACGCAGCGTGCGCGCAGTGCGCCCTTCTCCCATGAGCGACATCAACGAACTGCAGGCCAGCGTGGCTTCTTGGCTGCAGCCGCTGCCCGATGACGGCGCGCCTTGCGGCCCCGACCTCGAATACGACAACGAGTTCCTGGCGTTGATGCAGGCCGTGGCAGGCAAGCCCGAGTCTCAGTTCGGCCCGGCCGAGCCGCCCGAATGGCGCAAGGCGGTCGACATCGCCGCCGGCCTGCTGGAGCGCACGCGCGACCTCCGCATCGCCATCGAATGGGGGCGCAGCGTGTTGCAGTTGCACGGGCACGCGGCCCTGGTGCCGGCCCTCACGCTGGTCAACGGACTGGTCGAAGCGCACTGGGAGCACGTGCACCCCTTGCCCGACCCTGACGACGGCGACCCCTATGGCCGCGTGAACGCGCTCACGCTGCTGCGCGAGCCGGCCGGTCTGCTGGGTGCGCTGCGCGACGCCCGTCTCGTGGAAGACCGCGCCATCGGTCAGCTGCTGATGCGTGACGTCGAGGTGGCGCTGGGCCTGGCGCCGCTGATGCCCGGGCAAACGGAGTACGGCAAGGACCAGGTGGCCCGCATGTTGTCTGCTGCGCTGGACAAGAACCCCGCCTTGCGCGAAGGCCTGCAGACGGCCGTGACGCTGGTGAAGCAGGCGATTTCGCTGACCAGCGACCGCCTGGGCAGCGACGCCCCCGATCTGCGGCCCCTGCATGCCCTCGTCAACGGCACGCTGGGCCTGCTGCCAGCCGAGGCAGTGGCCGAAGAGGCTGAAGACGAGGCCGGTGAAGGTGGGGGTGCTGCCAGCGGTGGTGGCTCTGGCCGCAGCAAGGGCCTGTCGGGCACGGTGAATTCGCGCGAAGAGGCCATGCGCGCCATCGACCTCGTCATCGAGTACCTCGAGCGCGCCGAACCCACCAACCCGGCACCGCTGTTCCTGCGCCGTGCGCGCCAGCTGGTCAGCCACAACTTCTTGCAACTGATGAAGGTGCTGGCGCCCGATGCGCTGGCAGAAGTCGCACGGGTCGTGGGCGTCGACCCTGATTCCGTCGAAGACCCGAACGCCAGCTCTTGACGAACGCGTTCAGTTCGCGGAAAACCTGCCCTTCCTTCGCACCACCCCTCGCCGCACAGGAGTCTCTTGATGAGCAGCAGCCAGAAATTCATCGCCCGCAACCGCGCACCGCGGGTCCAGATCGAATACGACGTCGAGGTCTACGGCGCCGAGAAGAAAGTGCAGCTGCCCTTCGTGATGGGCGTGCTGGCTGATCTGTCGGGCAAGCCCGCCGACCCCCTGGCGCCGGTGGCCGACCGCAAGTTCCTGGAAGTGGACGTCGACAACTTCGACGCCCGCATGAAGGCCATGAAGCCCCGCGTGGCTTTTGCCGTGCCCAACGCGCTGACGGGTGAAGGCAACCTCAGTGTCGACATCACCTTCGAGAGCATGGACGACTTCGCCCCCGACGCCGTGGCGCGCAAGGTCGATTCGCTCAACAAGCTGCTCGAGGCCCGGCAGCAACTGCAGAACCTCGTCACCTACATGGATGGCAAGGGTGGCGCGGAAGAGCTCATCGGCAAGCTGATGGCCGACCCGGCCCTGCTGGGCGCCCTGGCTTCGTCGGCCAAGCCGGCCGACGCCTGACCCGCACCCGCCGCCTTTTCCGCACTCGCCTACCGCCAAGCATCCAGGAGCCTCCCAATGGCCGAAACACAAGCCGCCGCAGCCCTGTCGGGCGTCACCATGGAAGGCAGCGACCTCGCTTCGCTGCTGCAGAAGGAATTCAAGCCCAAGTCCGACGATGCCAAGAGCGCCGTTGAACAGGCCGTGCAGACGCTGGCCCAGCAGGCGCTGGCCCAGACCCAGCTCATCGGCAGCGACGTGGTGGCTTCCATCGAAGCCATGATCGCCGCCATCGACAAAAAGCTGTCGGACCAGGTGAACCTCATCCTGCACCATGAAGACATGCAGAAGCTCGAGGGCGCGTGGCGCGGTCTGCATTACATGGTGAACAACACCGAGACCGACGAGCAGCTGAAGATCCGCGTGATGAACATCTCCAAGCAGGAGCTGGGCAAGACGCTGAAGCGCTACAAGGGCACGAGCTGGGACCAGAGCCCCATCTTCAAGAAGATCTACGCCGAGGAATTCAGCCAGTTCGGTGGCGAGCCTTTCGGTTGCCTCGTGGGCGACTACCACTTCGACCAGAGCGCGCCCGACGTGGAACTGCTGGCCGAAATGGCCAAGATCGCCGCCGCCTCGCACGCCCCCTTCATCACCGGCGCTGCGCCTACGCTGATGCAGATGGACAGCTGGCAGGAACTGGCCAACCCGCGCGACCTGACCAAGATCTTCACCACGCCCGAGTACGCCGCCTGGCGCTCGCTGCGCGAAAGCGAAGACAGCAAGTACATCGGCCTGGCGATGCCGCGGTTCCTGTCGCGCATGCCCTACGGCAGCAAGACGAACCCGGTGGAAGCCTTCAATTTCGAGGAAGACACGGGCTCGGCCGACCACGGCAAGTACACCTGGGCCAACGCGGCCTACGCCATGGCCACGAACATCAACCGTTCGTTCAAGGAGTACGGCTGGTGCACGCGCATCCGCGGCATTGAAAGCGGTGGCGCGGTGCAGAACCTGCCCACGCACACCTTCCCCACCGACGACGGCGGCGTGGACATGAAGTGCCCCACCGAAATCGCCATCGAGGACCGGCGCGAGGCCGAATTGGCGAAGAACGGCTTCATGCCGCTGGTGCACCGCAAGAACAGCGACTTCGCCGCCTTCATCGGCGCGCAGAGCCTGCACAAGCCGGCCGAGTACGACGACCCCGACGCCACGGCCAACGCGAACCTGGCGGCGCGCCTGCCCTACCTGTTCGCCACCTGCCGCTTTGCGCACTACCTGAAGTGCATCGTGCGCGACAAGATCGGCTCGTTCAAGGAGCGTGCCGAAGTCGAGCGCTGGCTCGGCGGCTGGATTGCGCAGTACGTCGACGGTGACCCGGCACGTTCTTCCGAGGCCTATAAGGCCACCCACCCCCTGGCCGCGGCCGAGGTGGTGGTGGAGGAAGACCCCGCCAACCCGGGCTACTACAGCTCGAAGTTCTTCCTGCGTCCCCATTACCAGCTCGAGGGCCTCACGGTTTCCTTGCGTCTGGTATCGAAGCTCCCCTCGGCGAAGGCTGGTTGAGGCTTTCGCCTGCGGGCATTCTTTCATTTCCTTCACTGGCTGCGCAGCGGAGGGCGCCCGGACAACCGGGCGTTGATCGCAGTGTGAAACGCCCGCCACCGGGCAGATAGGAGATCACCATGGCAGTAGACATGTACCTCAAGATCGACACGATCGATGGCGAGACGACCGACAAGGAAATGGTCAAGACCAAGGCCATCGACATCCTGGCCTGGAGCTGGGGCGTGTCGAACTCCGGCACCACGCACATGGGCGGTGGCGGCGGCAGCGGCAAGGCCAACTTCCAGGACATCAGCTGCACGAAGTACATCGATGCGGCTTCGCACGCGCTTCTGTTGGCCTGTGCCACGGGCGAGCACTTCTCCAACGCGGTGCTGACGGTGCGCAAGGCCGGCAAGACCCAGCAGAAGTACGTCACCATCACCATGGAAGAAGTGATGGTCACCTCGGTCAGCACCGGTGGCTCGGGTGGTGAAGACCGCCTGACCGAAAACCTGTCGCTGAACTTCGCCAAGGTCAAGTTCGAGTACTTCCAGCAGGACGAGAAGGGCGTGGTCAGCAGCACCGCCAAGGCGATGACCTACGACATCGCCGGCAACGCCGTCTGATCGGCCTTCGCCCGCATCTCCGCAAGAAGACGGTTCCGGTCAGGGTGGAATGCCGCCCTGCACCGGAAACCGAACTCGACTGGTGAACCAAGATGGCCCGTTCCGACATGTTCCTCAAAGCCACCGCGCAGCGCTCGGGCGTGCTGGCTGGCGAGTCCAACGACAAGAACTTTCCGGGTCAGATCGATATCGTCGACTGGTCCTGGGGCATGTCGGCGCCCTCCACCACCGGGGGGCAGCGCACGGGACGTGTTTCGCTTGACGAACTGAAGATCGTCAAGCGCGTCGACAAGGCTTCCACGGCGCTGATGGCCACCTTGAACACCAACGACGTGCTGTCGTCGGTGGTGCTGACGGTGCGCAAATCAGGCAGTGCTGCCCAGTCGCTGGTGTACTTCGTGATGACGCTGCAGATGGCACGCATCACCAGCTACCAGGTCAGCTCCACCGACGACGCCGACGGCTCGCCGGTGCTGATGGAGCACATCGGCCTGAGCTTCAAGTCCATCACCATCGACTACACGCCGCAATCCAGCACCGGCGGTGCCACCGGCACTTCCAGCTTCACGGGCCAGGCCGGCCCGGAATGAACTTGCACTGAAGAACCGACCGGAGCCTGCATGTCCAACCCGAGTGCTGCCGAGCTGGCCCTCAAAGAAGGCGACGTCGCCCGCGCGCTGAAGCTGCTGACCGAACAGGTTCGCGCCAAGCCGCAGGAAGCCAAGCTGCGTGTCTTCATGTTCCAGCTGCTGTGCGTGCTGGGCCAGTGGGACCGTGCACTGAACCAGCTGAACGTCTCGCTCGAACTCGACGGCAGCACGCTGCCGATGGTGCAGACCTACCGCGAGGCCATCGCCTGCGAAACCCTGCGGCTGCAGGTGTTCGCCGGGCAGAAGGTGCCCATGCTTTTCGGCGAGCCCGAGACCTGGGTCGCCCTGTTGATCGAGGCGCTGCTGCGCGAAGGCCGCGGCGAAGCCGATGCCGCCCGGCAGCTGCGCGAGCAGGCACTGGAGCAGGCACCGGCCACTTCCGGGCAGCTCGACGGCCAGCCCTTCGCGTGGATAGCCGATGCCGACAGCCGCCTGGGCCCCACCGTGGAAGCCGTGATCAACGGCCGCTACTACTGGCTGCCGTGGAACCGCCTTTCCAAGGTGGAGATCGACCCGCCGCAAGACCTGCGCGATGCCATCTGGATGCCGGCGCACTTCGAATTCACCAACGGTGGCGAGGTCGTGGGCCTCATTCCCACGCGCTACCCCGACACGAACCTCGCTGCCGGCGACGCCCTGGCCCTGGCCCGGCGCACCGACTGGCGCGAAGCCCTGCCTGGCGTCTTCGCGGGCCTGGGCCAACGGCTGTTCGTCACTGACACGCACGAAGTCGGCCTGATGGACGTGCGCACGGTCACCCTGGACGAAGCCGCTGCGGCTGAAGTCGAAGCCCCCTGAGGCATGGCCAGGGCCGGCCCATGTCGACACTGCGCGTTCAAGACCGGCTGCAGCCTGCCCTGCTCGACCGCCTGACCGACGACGACGTCGAAGCCAAGACCGAAACCGGCGAAGCGCGCGTCATCAACCGCAGCCGCCTGCGCGAGCTGGTGCTGCGTGACCTGGCGTGGTTGTTCAATGCCACCGCGCCGGGGGCCTCGGCCGATTGGTCGCGTGCACCCCACGCCCGCAATTCGGTGCTGAACTACGGGTTGCCGGCGCTTTCCGGCCAGACCGCTTCCACCATCGACCCGCTGACGCTGGCGGCCCGCGTGAAGCAGGCCATCCTCGACCACGAGCCGCGCATCCTGCCCGAAACGCTGACGGTCGAGGCCCTGCTGTCTGAAGCGCAGATGGACCACCACAACCAGATCGGCTTTCGCATCACGGGCCAGCTCTGGGCACAGCCGGTGCCGCTGGAGTTGCTGCTGCACACCGACATCGACCTCGAAACCGGGCGGGTGTCGGTGCGCGAGCTGAACCGCTGAGCCTGCGGCCATGGACCCCCGGCTGCTGCGCTACTACAACGAGGAACTGCGCCACCTGCGCGAGATGGGCGGCGAGTTCGCCCAACAGTTTCCCAAGATCGCCTCGCGGCTGGGCATGGAAGGCCTGGAGGTCACCGACCCCTATGTCGAACGCCTGCTCGAGGGCTTCGCCTTCCTGGCCGGCCGCATCCAGCTGAAGCTGGACGCCGAGTTCCCGCGCTTCACGCAACGGCTGCTGGAAATCGTCTACCCGCAGTTCCTGGCGCCCACGCCCGCCATGCTGATTGCGCAGTTCCAACCCGACCTGAACGACCCCAGCCTCGCCGGTGGCCTGAAGCTGGCCCGCGGCAGCAGCATGACCAGCCAGCCCGGCAAGGCCGGGGCCACGCCTTGCGAGTTCCGCACCGCGCATGAACTGACGATGTGGCCGCTGGAACTCACGCAGGTGGAGTACTTCACCCATGCGGCCGACCTGCCCATGGCCGCCGTGCCCGAGTGGCGCAAGTACCGCGCCGGCCTGCGCTTGCGCCTGCGCACCACCGCCGGGGTTGATTTTTCGAAGATGGCGCTGCAAGACCTGCGCCTGCACTGCGCCGGTGTCGACGAGGTGGCCTACCGCCTGCACGAGATGGTGTGCGGCCACGCCTTGGGCGTGCTGGTGCTGCCCACACGCCGCCCCGCGGCCTGGCACGAAGCGCTGGACGGCGAGATCGTCGAAGCCGCCGGTTATGGCGACGACGAAGCCCTGCTGCCCGAAACCCTGCAAGGCCTGCAGGGCTACCGGCTGCTGCAGGAGTACTTCGCGTTTCCGCAGCGCTTCCTGTTCTTCGACCTCTGCGGCCTGGGCGAGGCCTTGCGCCGCCATGCCGAGACCGAGGTCGACATCGTCATCCTCTTCTCGCGCGCCGACAACGCGCTGCTGCAGGCCGTGGACGCCAGTTGCCTGGCCCTGCATTGCGTGCCCGCCATCAACCTGCTGGACAAGCGCTGCGACCGTATCCACATCAGCGCCGACAGCGCCGAGTTCCACGTCGTGCCCGACCGCACGCGGCCGCAAGACTTCGAAGTGCACAGCGTGCAGGAGGTGCTGGGCTATGGCACCGGGGTGAACAGCGAGTGGCGCTTCCTGCCCTTCTACAACGCCTTTCACGCCGAAGACCGCCAGCACAAGGCCTACTACACCGTGCAGCGCGAACCGCGGCTGATGTCGCAGGTGCAGCAGCGCGAGGGGCCGCGCACCAGCTACATCGGCACCGAGCTCTACCTTTCGCTGGTAGACGCGAACGAAGCGCCGTTTCCCGCTGAACTGCGCCAGCTCGGTGTGCGCGCGCTGTGCACCAACCGCGACCTGCCGCTCTTGATGCCGCTGGGTGGTGCCAAGGGCGACCTCACGCTCACGCAGACCGCGCCGGTGAAGCTCATCACCGTGCTGAAGGGACCCTCGCGCCCGCAGTCGGCCCTGCGCGAGGGCAGCGTGGCCTGGAAGCTCATCAACCAGCTGTCGCTGAACCACCTGTCGCTGAGCGATACCAACGCCGAGCAGGGCGCCGCCGCGCTGCGCCAGATCTTGCGGCTGTATGCGCAGTCGGGCGATGCCGGTGCGCAGCGCCAGATCGACGGCCTGCGTTCGGTGGCGCTGCAGCAGGTGGTGCGCCGCCTGCCGATGCCCGGGCCCATCACCTTCGGCCGCGGCGTGGAGGTGAAGATCGAGGTGGACGACCTTTCCTTCGAAGGCGCCAGTGCCTTCCTGCTGGGCTGCGTGCTCGAGCGCTTCGTGGCGCGCCATGTGTCGCTGAACGGGTTCACCCAGCTGCGCATGCATTCGGCCGGTCGTGGCGACATCCTGCAAGGCCGCCCGCGCTGCGGCACGAGGCCCATCGCATGAAGCCGCCGGCCACGCCCGTGTCAGCCGAGCGGCGCGCACAGGTGCTGGCGGCCCTGGCTGCAGAACCGCACCGTTACGACTTCTATCAAACGCTGCGCCTGATCGAGGCCATGCACCCCGACAAGCCGCGGCTGGGGACGGCCCGCCGGCCGGTCGATGAGCCGGTGCGCCTGGGGCAGGCGGCCGACCTTTCTTTCGCACCTTCCAGCCTTTCCAAGGTCGACCCGGCCGACCGCAGCGGCAAGCCCCGCATCGAGGTGCGCTTCTTCGGCCTGTTCGGCCCGAATGGCCCGCTGCCCCTGCACATGACGGCCTATGCACGCGAGCGCCGCATGCACAAGGGCGACGAGACCTTCGGGCGCTTTGCCGACTGGTTCCACCACCGCCTGCTCTTGCTGTTCTACCGCGCCTGGGCCCAGGGCCAGCCCGCGGTGAACATGGACCGCCCGGACGAAGACCGTTTCGCTGATTACGTGGGCTCCTTGCTGGGCACGGGCGGGCCCGAATGGCGCGGGCGCGACGCCGCCCCCGACCACGCCCGCCTCGCCTTCGCCGGGCTGCTGTCGCGCCAGGTGCGCCATGCCGATGGTCTGGCGCAGTTGCTGTCCAGCTTCCTGGGCATGAAGGTGCGGATCGAGCAGTTCGTCGGCCGCTGGATGCCGCTGCCCGAGGCCGAGCGTTCCCGCATCGGCCGCCGCGCGGCTTCGCGCCGCATGTCCACCTCGCAGCTGGGAGTCAGCGCGGTGCTTGGGCGGGCCGTATTCGACCGCCAGCACCACGTTCGCATCCATATCGGTCCGCTGGACCTGCCGGCCTTTGAGTCCCTGCTGCCCGTCGGCAGTGCGTTGCCGGCCGTGCAGGCGCTGGTACGGCAGTACGTCGGCCATGAGTTCGGGTGGGACCTGAGGCTGGAACTCAAGGAAGACCAGGTCACCCCGATGAGCCTGGGGCGCCACGGACGGCTCGGCTGGACGAGTTGGTTGCCACACACCGGCCGCATGCGTCAACGGCCGGTGCTGCTGCTGGAGCCCCGGGCTGGCGCGCCTCAACACTGAAAGGCTCTTGCCATGCCTTACTTTCGTGGTACCGACAACAGCTTCGAAAACGCCATCTCGCGCGGCGCCTTCAGCATGCGCAGCCCCATGCTGAAACAGGTGGTCAGTGATGTGCAGCTGTACTGCGCCAGCCCCAGCCTGAGCCATTTCCTCACGCTCATCAACCGGCTGGCAGGTTGGAAAATCAAACACCTGAAAGAGTACGCCGACCGAGGTGCGCCGCTCGAGGGTTCGATGCTGCCGGAGCTGGTGAACGAGTGCCGGCGCTGGAACATCGACCTCAAGGACCCCGTTTTCCAGCGGCTGCGCGACTACCTGGCGGTGGTACCCGGTGGCAAGCCCGCCAAGGCCGGCAAGCCAGTGGTCTATTCGCCTTTCTCCAAGTTCGAAGCCACCGACCCGCGCACGGAGAAGGTGTTCAGGCTGCTGGGCACCAGCTTCGAGCAGGAAGCGGTGAAAGACCGTTTCGAGGTGCGCCGCCACCCTGACCCCCACGGCAGGAACCAGCGTCCGCTGAGCGATCTGCATGCCGAACGGGTGCTCTACATCGTGGCGCACTGCGCGGCGGGGCTCAATGTCATCCAGGACAACATCGGCAACCAGATCGACGCCACGGAACTGGTGGCGCGGCTGAACGCCGACGGCTTGCCGAAGTCCCACCGGGTCATCAAGCTCTGGGCCTGCAGCGGTGGCGCCGACAGCCCGAAGGGCGACCGTGCGTTTGCGAAGACCTTCCTCAAGGCGCTGCGCGACGGCGGCTATGCCGATGCCATCGTCTATGGCTACCTGAAGACCGTGACCTCTGTCGACAGCGGCGACGGCCATCACCGTTACGCCATCGACGACCAGACAGGCCATCGCGTTCGCGCGCACGAAGAGCGTGTGGCCTTCATCGACTGATTTCTCATCCACACACCCAACGAAGGAAGTGCACCATGGCGGAGATCAACCGCGTCACGCTGTTCGGCAAGCTGAACCAGCCCACCTACAAGGCCGTGGAGGGCGCCACCGTCTTCTGCAAGCTGCGCGGCAACCCCTATGTGGAGCTGGAGCACTTCCTGGCGCAGCTGCTGCAGTCGCAAGACAGCGACTGGCACCGCGTCATCAAGCACACGCAGCTCGACATGTCGGCGCTGGCCAAGGACCTCACGGCGGCGCTCGACCGCCTGCCGCGCGGTGCCACCAGCATCAGCGGCATTGCCGAGAACATTGCTGACGCCATCGAGCGCGGCTGGGTCTACGGCACGCTGCTCTATGGCGACAGCGTGGTGCGCAGCGGCTACATGCTGGTGGGCATGCTGAAGACCAAGAACCTGCGCAACGCGCTGGTGGCCATCAGCCGGCAGTTCGAGAAACTCAAGGTCGACGACCTGTCCGACCAGCTGGCGAAGATCATCGGCGGCAGCCCCGAAGACGGGCAGGGCGCCAGCGACGGTTCGGGTGGCGCCGGCGGCGCCGCGCCGGGCGAAGCCAGCGGCGCCATCGCGCCCGCGGCCATGGGCAAGCAAGAGGCGCTGAAGAAGTTCACGGTCGACCTCACCGCGCAGGCGCGCGACGGCAAGATGGACCCCATCGTCGGCCGCGACGACGAGATCCGCCAGGTGGTCGACATCCTGATGCGCCGCCGCCAGAACAACCCCATCCTGGTGGGCGAGGCCGGCGTCGGCAAGACGGCCGTGGTGGAAGGCTTCGCGCAGCGCATCGCCCGCGGCGACGTGCCGCCTTCGCTGAAAGAGGTGGAACTGCGCGCGCTGGACGTGGGCCTGCTGCAGGCCGGCGCCAGCATGAAGGGCGAGTTCGAGCAGCGCCTGCGCAGCGTCATCGATGAAGTGCAGGCCAGCGCCAAGCCCATCATCCTGTTCATCGACGAGACGCACACGCTGGTGGGTGCGGGCGGCGCGGCCGGCACGGGCGATGCGGCGAACCTGCTGAAGCCCGCGCTGGCTCGCGGCACGCTGCGCACCATCGGCGCCACCACCTTCGCCGAGTACAAGAAGCACATCGAGAAAGACCCGGCGCTCACGCGCCGCTTCCAGACCGTGCAGGTCGACGAGCCCGACGAGCCCAAGGCCATCCTGATGATGCGCGGCGTGGCCAGCACGATGGAGAAGCACCACAAGGTGCAGATCCTCGACGAGGCCTTGGAGGCCGCCGTGAAGCTGAGCCACCGCTACATCCCGGCGCGCCAGTTACCCGACAAGAGCGTGAGCCTGCTCGACACCGCCTGCGCGCGCGTGGCCGTGAGCCTGCACGCCACGCCGGCCGAGGTGGACGACTGCCGCAAGCGCATCGAGGCGCTGGAAACCGAGCTGCAGATCATCGGCCGCGAGAAGGCCATCGGCGTGGACATCGGCAAGCGTGAAGTGGAAGCCAGCGAACTGCTGTCCGGCGAACGCGCGCGCCTGGCCGCGCTGGACCAGCGCTGGGTCGAAGAGAAGACGCTGGTGGACGAACTGCTGGCGCTCCGGGCCAAGCTGCGCGCGGGCATCCAGCCCGTGGAAGGCACGGGCAGCAATCTGGAAGCCGAAGCCAACGCGGCGGTGACCCCGCCCATGACCGACGGCGAGCGTGCCGACCTGCAGGCGCAGCTGCGCGCGGTGCAGGAGAAGCTGACCACGCTGCAAGGCGAAAGCCCGCTCATCCTGCCGACGGTGGACTACCAGGCCGTGGCTGCCGTGGTGGGCGACTGGACGGGCATTCCCGTGGGCCGCATGGCGCGCAACGAGATCGAGACCATCCTCAAGGTGGCCGACCACCTGGCGCAGCGCGTCATCGGCCAGGACCACGCGATGGAGATGATCGCCAAGCGCATCCAGACCAGCCGCGCCGGCCTGGACAACCCCAGCAAGCCCATCGGCGTGTTCATGCTGGCGGGTACCTCGGGCGTGGGCAAGACCGAAACGGCGCTGGCCCTGGCCGAAGCCATGTACGGCGGTGAGCAGAACGTCATCACCATCAACATGAGCGAGTACCAGGAAGCGCACACCGTGAGCACGCTCAAGGGCGCGCCTCCGGGCTACGTGGGTTATGGCGAAGGCGGCGTGCTGACCGAAGCCGTGCGCCGCAAGCCCTACAGCGTGGTGCTGCTGGACGAGGTGGAAAAAGCCCACCCCGACGTGCACGAGATGTTCTTCCAGGTCTTCGACAAGGGCTTCATGGAAGACGGCGAAGGCCGCTTCATCGACTTCAAGAACACGCTGATCCTGCTGACCACCAACGCCGGCACCGACCTCATTGCCAGCCTGTGCAAGGACCCCGAGCTGATGCCCGACCCCGAGGGCATGGCCAAGGCGCTGCGCGAGCCGCTGCTGAAGATCTTCCCGCCCGCGCTGCTGGGCCGGCTGGTGACGATTCCGTACTACCCCTTGTCGGACGAGATGCTTGGAAAGATCGTCAAGCTTCAGCTGAACCGCATCAAGAAACGGGTGGAAGCGCGCTACAAGATTCCGTTCGAATATGGCGACGATGTCGTCAAGCTCGTGGTGAGCCGCTGCACCGAAAGCGAGTCGGGCGGGCGGATGATCGATGCGATCTTGACGAACACCATGCTGCCGGACATCAGCCGCGAGTTCTTGACGCGGATGATGGAGGGCAAGGCCATTGAGCGGGTTCGAGTGGGCGTCGCAGATGCGGCGTTTTCGTACGATTTCGGCGCACTGGCGGCCTAGCGTGCTGCAGTGAGGGCTGGCGAAGACGGCAGCGCACAGGCCGCCCTCCGACCTTGTCCTGGCAGCCTGCGGCGGCGTTTCTGAAGCACACCATCACTGAGGTGAGACATGGGCATATTCAGCGGCAAGAAGAAGACCTACGCGGAGCGCAACCCGCACGCGGCAGCTTTGTACCGAACGCTTTCGCCGCAGCAGCAGAAGATCCTGGACGACTTCTCTTACCGCGAGACGAAGACCGTCAAATCCACCGAGAAGCGCGCGCTGCAGCGCATCGCAGAGCGCTACGTCATTCCCAAGCTCGGGGGCGTCAGCGAGAAGGAGATCCGGCGCCAAAGTGAAGCCCTGTACCAGAAGGCTGTGCGCACTTTGCAGCAGTCAGAGATCACGACCAACGTGTCGGCCAAGCTGTTCACGGTCGAGGAGTTTTTCCATAGCAGCGAAGTCAAGACCGTGTGGTCCTTCAACACTGGCAAGGGAAACAATTACCACAACACGCGGCAGGAAGTGGAAGAGCGCGCCTTCGGCTGGACCGTTGACTGGAACGTGCCACTGCAGAAGGCAGCCATGATGCGCCCCGTCTACGCCGGGCTTAACTTCAGCCGCCATCCCTACGGTGCGGCGGTAGCCTACGGCTCGGTGGTGCTGGTGTACAAGTCCGACGCTCTGCACCGTTCGACCTTTCTCCACAAGGACACCTTCGACAACGAGTTCCAGTTCGCATCGGCGGTGGGTGACGAACTGGAGAAGCAGCGCAACAAGATCTGCACCTGGGCACAGATGGGCATCCTCATCGGAAACATGAGCGATAACCAGCTCAAGGCCTTGCTGGAAGTGGCCGACGGCACTTATTCGCTGACGGATCATCCGCCGAACTACGTCGAGGCCCAGGTGCTCGGCGGCGTACGCTTCACGCGCGACCTTCTAGAAATCCGCGTCGCGACAACGGGCAATTCCACGTTGGCGAAGGAAGCGGTGGTGGCCAAGAAGTCGGAGTCAACCTTGAAGTACCTGATAGGCGAGTTCGCCAAGAAGCACGGGGTTCCGGCGCGCACCTACAGCCTGGACTCCGTGGTCGAGGTTCTGAACTGAGCGCCTCGGCGTTTTGGGGCAGGCCTTCCTTTTTTTCATTCAGATGACTTCTTTTGCCTAGGCAAGAAGCAAGACCCACCTCAAGTGACTAGGCGGTTGCAGGTATGAAGATCGGCGTCAAGGACGCGGTCTTGATTTACGTGTTCGACTGAAGAAGCCCTTCTTCAGCCAAGTGGAGATCTTTCCATGACCATTGCCAAAATTCTGCACGGGGAAATTCAGTCTATCCAGGTGATAGATCAGTCCAAGAACATCGTCCTCATCATCAAACTGCTCAACAGCAGCAGCCCTGTCGTGGTGAAGTCTGAAGAAAACAGGGAGCGAAACAACATCGGCGCGATGCTCGAATTCCACGCAGGCCTGTTTTCGAAATTGCGCTCGTTGCCTTTCGAAACCGAGAAGCTCGCGCTCTCGGAGATCGAGGCCATCAAGAAGTGCAGCCCTGGCAAGATCAACGGCACCAACCCGTTTACCCAGCAATCGTGGCACAAGCTGCTCGATGACAAGGTGCTGCATATCGGCGACTCGAAGGAGATGAAGTCCGTCATCAAGATCAGCTACATCGAGCAGCTGGCGAACCTCAGCGGCTTGGCGAACAAGGCAGTTGAGCGGCAACAGCTGTGCCAGTTGCTTTCGCAAGGCGGCTCGGATGCCGAGGAGTTGCTCGCCGAAGTGGGCGAGATCATGGCCGTGGACTTCTTCATCGGCAACGGTGACCGTTTCGAGGATCAAGAGAAGCTGGGCATGAAGTACCCGCGTGGCTCCATCAAGGGAGACCAGAACATCTTCTTCCAGATCCAGAACGGGCGCTTTCAGGCGGTTGGCATTGACACCTACGATGCGGGCAACATTTGGTCAGACCTGAACAAGACCATCGAGGAGCTTGAACCCGGCGCCAAGTTGGCTGGCTACGGTGAATGGCCCGGTCGCATACTTTCGCCGGGCGCCGAGAAAGAACGCGACGATGCTGCACGCGCCGCAGTCGAGACGCTCATCGAGTTCTCGTTCGACCCTCACGGACCGATCGCGCTGCCCAATGCATCGGTCAAGAGCAAGCTCACGAAAGCCTGCCACAAGGGCATCTCTGCGGCCAAGAGCACGCTGAGGAAGAAGTATCAGCTGGGCGATAACCTCGCCGCCTTGAAAGACGGCATTCGATCCCGCTGGGCGATCATCCGCGGCTGATTCTGGCTGCGATGCGATCGAGCACGCCGAGACGAAGGCGCCCTCGGCGCGAGGCCCATCAACGGCGCCTAGCCGAAGCTCGTTCATTTGCTGCGTTTCAGGCCCCTCGCCGGGCTGACGACGCCCGTTGTCCTCGCAGTCTCTCTTCCACGGCCCCGGACGGCAGGGCAACACCAGAGGAGTTTGGAATGAGCACCTTCACGGTCTACTGCCATGGCACGGGTTTCAACAGTGTCAGTGGCACGGAAAACAACGAACTGGTGGCCTGGTTTCACAACCACACCCCAGGCGGGCGGGTGACCTTCGCAGGCTCGCAAGTGACGGGCGGCAGCCATCTGATCAACGAAGGGCCGGGCCACCACGGGGTGGGCGATGTGGTGCTGCCGCAGCAGGTCAACCCCATGACCGGCGACAGGAAGACCTCGCGCAATCCCTTCAAGAAGCCGAGCTTCGCTGACCATGCGCGCGGCAATACCGGTGGGCCGACGCGCGTGAAGGCCGACCTGCGTGGCAACTTCAGCGGCGACGGCTGGGATGAAAACGTGCTGCGCACGGTGAACATCATCCAGGATCTGAAGTTCGAGCAAGGTCAGGACATCGACCGCGTGAACCTGGTGGGCTGGAGCCGCGGCGCCGTCACCTGCATCCGCATCGCGCACCTGATGCACGAGGTCTTCGGCACCTCGATCGAATGCAACATCTTCGGCGTCGACCCGGTGGCGGGCAAGGGCGCAGGCTTGAAGATGGTGGACACGCGTGTGCTGCACCCCAACGTCCGCCGCTATGTGGCCGTGCTGGCCATGCACGAGATGCGCAGGACCTTCAAGCCGCAGGACTGGAGCCGCATGGCCATGGACCCGGCCGCCACCACGGCCATCCTGCTGCCCATGCCCGGCGTGCACAACGCCCAGGTCATTCCCAGCAACCCGGCCGATGCCGCCTACATCACGCGCAACCTGGCTGCCGCCTGCCTGAGCGCCTGGGGCACGCCTCTGGACAGCACACCCTACTCGTTCCTGTGCACGCCGCAAGACATGTGCGAGGCCTATGGGCGCCTGGTGCTGTCGCTGTCAGAACACGCCAGCTACCAGACCTCCGGCCCGAAGAGTCGCCTCATTGGCATGGGACTGCGCCGCCGCGAGTTTGCCCAGCACTCGAAGATGGACACCTACACGCGCGGCGGCAAGGAAAGCTACTGGATCAACGAGCATCACCGCGCCTGTTTCGAGGCGGCCTATCCACACGCCTACCAAACCATCTTCGAGAGCAATGGCCATGGCGTGGAACTGCTGTCCAAGGTGGACATCGGTCTGTTCTCGGCCATGGCCAGCCGGCCGGCGACGCGCAATTCGCTGATGAGCAAGGGTCTTCTGGTCGACGACCCCACCTACAAGGTGGGTGTAGGCACCGGGCGTTACGGTTTGGCCTCGGCCAGTGTGGCCTGGCCGGTGGGCTTCCCCTTGCACGCCTGAGACTCCGCCCGGCGGCTGAAGGCCAGGCACCTTCAACCGGGCTCAACCGAGCACAAGCGCTCGACGCGCCCCAGGGCTCAAGCCGTGGACCACGCTCCCTGCAAGGGTTGCACTGGTTCCGCCACCGACTGAAACCGCATCACCGTCACCGCGTTCCGGTGCTTGTGGCTCAGCACCGGCATGAGGCCAGCTTCCAGCAAGGCCTGCCCGGCTTGTTCGCCCAGGTAGTCTTCGGCGCAGGCCTGCATCTCGCTTTCGCCATCGTGCGTGTAGTGGTAGGCCGGCAGGTCGCCGATCTCGCGTTCGTCGCCCGGCTCGAAGGTCCAGCCGCGTTGCGTGTAGGCGCGGCCCAGCAGCAGGGTGATGGCCAGCGAGCCGGCGCCCCACAGGAAGTGCGCGTGTTCGGGCGCGCCCGGAAACTCTTCGAAGGCAAAAGCGCCGCAGGGGTCGCTGCGCTTGCCGTAGGGCAGGCGCAGCAGCACCCGCGGGGCCGCCAGGCCTATCCACGGGGCCGCTTCGCTGTGCCGCAGCGCCTGCCAGCCGGCCAGGGTGGAGGCATCGCCCAGGGCCAGCGTGGGGCTGCCGGCGGCCAGCAGCGGCCCGCCGGCCTGCGCGGCCAGCAGGCCCAGGGCTGCCAGCAGGCCGATGTCGGTGTCGACCGGGCCGAAGCTTTCCAGCGAGCACAGCACCGTCCAGCCTGAAGCCCCCGGCACGTTGCGCCAGCGGTCGGCCAAGGCGCGGTGCAGGCCGGTTTCCGCAAGGCGGCCCTGCGCCGCCACCACGTCGGCCAGCAGTTCTTCGCGGCTCACATCGAACACGTGCAACTCCAGCGTCTCGTCCAGCTCCAGGCTGCTGATGAGCCACTGCACGCCGCGCCAGGCGGCTTCCAGCGCCTGGAAGGCCGGGGCATGCAGCAGGGCACGCATCTCGGCCGCGGTGGCGCGGTCCACCGAAGCCACCAGGGCCGCCTGCTGTGCGCGGTGGTCGGGCACGATGTGCGGCGCCACGATGCTGCGGATGAAGGCGTCCACCCCCGCAGCCGCCTGAGCAGCAGGCGCAGCAGGTGCGGCAGCGGTGGCTGGCGCCGCGGCGGCAGGCCGCCCGCCCAGCAGGCTGGCCAGCAGGTCGCCGCTGTCGCCCGCCGGGCCGGGGGCAGGCGGGCTGCCCGCCGCGGCAGCCGGCACGGCACCGCCCAGTTCGGCCGCGGCCTGGGCGAAGCGCGCCGGGTCCATCAGCCGTTGCCTCATCTCGCGCAAGGAAGCGAAGACGGGCACGCGGGAGAACAATGCGTCGGGATGGAAATCGTCCAGCGATTCGAAGCCGATGCCGTGGTTGGCCACCGCGCAGCGCGGGGCCAGGCGCCGCATCACGGTGTCGAGGCTGTCCACATCCACGCGGTGGGTGGAGCGTTCGGCCAGCGGGGCGCGCTCGGCGCTGGGGCGGGCGCTGAAGTCGCCCAGCAGCAGCAGCCGCATGGGCTGCTGGCCGTCGCGCGGGCGCGGGCGCGGCGTGGGGTTGAACTCGAACTGCATTCGTCCTGGCATGGGGGTCTCCGCAGCAGCATCGGCCGTCCGCCCAGGCTAGGGGGCCGCGCGTCTTGCCGCCCTGGGTACTTTGCTTCAGAGTCCGCCACCAGCGCAACCGGTATTCACGGCCGCATACGCTTGCTTGCCGATACCGCGCCCGGCGCCCGCCGTGCGGCGGGGTGTGGCCGCTATAGTCGCCGCGCGGTGGCGCCACTGCCGAGCCGCGCACCGTCTCACTGAACCCAACCGCAGAGCCGCCATGCCCGAAGCCGAACCCCTGCAGATGGAACTGGTCACCAGCGCCGACCTCGGCCTGAAGTTCCGCAGCATGGTGGCGGACGAAGAGGTCTCGCGCCTGTTCGAGTTCCAGGTGGTGGCCATCTCCCAGGATGTGGCCATCTCGGCCGACGACGTGCTCGGCACCAACGCGGCGGTGTCGGTGGAAGTGGCGGCCGAAGGCGCGAAGCGCTGGTTCCACGGCGTGGTGGCAGCCTTCGGCGTGGAAGGCGCCGACGGCCGCGACATCAGCTACCGCCTCACGCTGCGCCCCTGGCTGTGGCTGCTGACGCGGCGCGCCAACGTGCGCATCTTCCAGGAGATGACGGCGCCCGACATCATCAAGGAGATCTTCGGCGAGTACACCAGCACCTTCGTCGATGAACTCAGCGCCACCTACGCCACGCGCACCTACTGCGTGCAGTACCGCGAGACCGATTTCAACTTCGTCTGCCGCCTGATGGAGGAAGAGGGCATCTTCTTCTTCTTCCGCCACGCCGAAGACAAGCACGAGCTCGTGCTGGCCGATGCTTCCAGCTCGCACCAGCCGCTGGAGGGCTTCGCCACCATTCCCTTCGACGACGACCGCCGGCAGATCGTGGGCGCGGCCGTCATCAGCGAATGGCGCATGCGCCATGAAATCCAGACCGGCAAGGTCACGCTGCGCGACTACGACTTCATCAACCCCGCCACCGACCTCACCTCCACCACCGCGGCCTCCACGCGCAGCCACGCCGAGAACGAACGCGAGGTCTACGACTACCCCGGCCTCTATGCCGTGAAGGCCGATGGCGACGCGCGCGCCGTGGTGCGCCTGGCCGAAGCCGAAAGCGCGTTCTCGCGCTTCAGCGGCAGCGGCAACACGCCGGGGCTTTCGGCGGGCGCCAAGTTCAGCTTCGTGCAGCACCCGCGCGCCGACCAGAACGTTGATTACGTGGTGCTGTCCACCCGCATCCAGATGAACCTGGCGGGCTACGAATCGGGCGCGGGCGGCGAAACGCAGTTCTCCTGCAGCTTCACTGCGCAGCCTTACGCCGAGCCCTTCCGCCCTGCGCGCATCACGCGCAAACCCGCCGTGGCCGGCCCGCAGACGGCCGTGGTGGTGGGTGAGGGCGACGAAGGCGACATCTACACCGACGAACACGCCCGCGTGAAGGTGCAGTTCCACTGGGACCGCATCGGCGAGAAAAACGCTGACAGCTCCTGCTGGGTGCGCGTGGCCAGCCCCTGGGCGGGCAACGGCTGGGGCATGATTTCCCTGCCGCGCCTGGGCCAGGAGGTGGTGGTCGACTTCCTCGAAGGCGACCCCGACCAGCCGCTGATCACCGGCCGCGTCTACAACGGCGCTCAGCTGCCGCCTTACGAACTGCCGGCTAACGCCACGGTCAGCACCGTGAAGAGCCGCAGCAAGCTGGGCGCGGCGGCTGACTTCAACGAGATCCGTTTCGAAGACAAGGCCGGCGAAGAGTACGTGCTGATGCACGCCCAGAAGGACCGGCTCGAGTTCGTGGAAGGCACGCTGAAGTCGCACATCGGCATAGGCGATGGCGAAGGCGACGAACACCGCACCGTCAAGCGCCATCGGAAAGAGAAGATCGAAGGCGAGTACCACCTCACGGTGGTGAAGGAAGTGCGTCAGAAGATCGAAGACAAGCTCAGTGTCGAGGTGGTCGGCTCGATGCTCTTCAAGACCGACGACATCTGGAGCCTGAAGGCCGCCAGCGACATCACCGCCGAATCGGGTGCGGCCATCTCGCTGAAATCCACCGGCGACCTGCACCTCAAGATCGGCGCCAACATCGGCGCCGAAGCGGCGCAGAACGTGCACATCAAGGGTGGCACCAACATCGTCATCGAAGGCGGCACGCAGGTCAGCATCAAGGCCGGCAGCTCTTCGGTGGTGCTGGGTCCTGATGGGGTGTCCATCACCGGCACCATGGTCAAGATCAACTCCGGCGGTTCGGCCGGCTCGGGCAGCGGCGCCAGCCCCGTGGCCCCCACGGCGCCCGAGGCCCCCGAAGAGCCGGAACTGCCAGAAGACCCGCTGACGCACCGCTGAGAGCCCCTTGAGCGCGTTGCGTCCGCCCGATACCCAGGCCCGGGAAGCGGCGGCCTGGGCTGCCTTCGTGCAGCTGCTGGCCGAGCACCTGCTGGCCCAGTGGCCCGCGATGCAGGAACGCCTGGGCGACAAGCTGCCCGCCTTCGTGGAACTGGCCGCGCAGCAGGCGCTGAAGCTGCGCCTCGTGCGCGCGCCCAGCGTGGCGCGCTACGCCAACCTGTGTTTCGTGTGGGGCCCCAATTTCCACGACCGGCCGGGCTTCGAATGGGCCCAGGGCCTGCTGGCTGCGCCGCGTGAACGTGAATGGGCCACCATGCACCAGCTGGTGCGGCGCTCGCTGCAAGAGTTGCAGCGCCTGCCCGAGGCGCGGATCGCCCCGCAAGCCCTGCAGGCGGCCGATGAAAGGCTGATGGCGCGTTTCGGCCATCTCGGCCGGCACGGGGCGCTGCACCCGCCCGAGCCGCCGCCCCTGGCGCTGCAGGCCTGCGACCTGGAAGCCCTGGAAATCCGCCTGGCCGAAGCCGCCGTCACCGAGCACTACCAGCTGCAAGGCCAGGCCTGGCAGCGGGTGGCGCTGCCGGTGCCCGCGCCGGTGCGGGTGGACGCGGCCAACCCCTTGCCGCGCCTGGTGGCGGCACTGGCCCACCCGGGCAGTGCCTTCGAGCCGCGCCCGGCCACGCGGCTGCAACTGCGTTCGCGCAGCCATGCCGTCTGCGATGGCGATGTGCACCCCGCGCTTTCCTTTGCGGGCAGCCACGGCCTGTGGCGCTGGGTGGGGCACGAAACGCGCGCCGTGAGCTGGCCCGTGCAAGCCCTTACTCAAACCGTGCAGAGCGCCGGCCCCGGCACGGCCGTGGCCGAAGAAACCTCGCCCGACATCTTCAAGCTGGAACTGCAGGTCTGCGGCCTGCGCGACGAGGGTGATGCCCTCGGCACCCAGGCCACGCAGCTGTGGGTGTGGCCGGCCGAGCAATGGTGGGTGGAGCTCGAACGCCAGGCCCCGGCGGCACAGCCCGTGGTGGCCCAGCGTGAACCCGCGCTGCGTGCCGCCACGCGCTGCCGGGTTGAGCGTGATGGCGAAGCGCAAGACCCGCTGCCGCTGAAGCGCGGCTTCGAGCAGGGCCTGGACCACGCCACCGGCCAGGCGCTGCAGAAGCTGCTGGCCGCGCTGGCGGCCGTGGAAGGTGTGTCGCGCCCGCAGCTCGAAGGGGTGCTGGCCCTGCTGGCGGGCCGTGCCGCGCTGAGCTGGGGCTGGCAGCTGGGTGCGGCGGGTCTGGAAGGCCGCGCGCTGATGCGGCTGGTGGGTGCGCTCGACCTGCAGGCCTGCCAGGCCGAGCTGCAGGCCGAAGGCGAGCTGGCGCTGGACGGCGCGCGCGCGCGTCTGGTGCTGCGCTGCGCAGGGGCCTCGGCCCTGCAACTGCAGCTGCGCCGCGAGGCGGCCGAGCCGCCGCTGCTGCCCGTGCTGCTGCCTTGCCGCCATGCCTTCCGCCTGCCCTTCACGGCCGAGCTCACGCCCCTGGCCACCGACACCGGCACGCTCTTGCTGCCGGGCGGGCCGTGCACCGGGGCGCTGGTGGGCGAGGCCGGGCTGCGCCCGCGCATGTCGGGCGGCAGCGGCTGGGAGTGGTTCGCCCACCTGCGCCTGGAAGCGGCGCAGCTGCCGCTGGTGCTGACCGACCCCGTGCTGGGCCAGCGCCGCCACACCCACGACCTGTGGCCGGCGCAGACGCTGATCGACTGGAGCCTGGCCTGATGGAACGCCTGCTCGTGCTGCGGCTCGACACCATCGGCGTCACCGCCGAGGCGCAGCTCAACGGCGTGCCGCTGGCGCGCTGCGGCCCGGGCGGCGGCGCCGTCACCGTGCCCATCCACGAGTACACGCTCTCGGGTGCCAACGACCTGCAGCTCGTCATCCAGCCCCCGCTGCCGGGCAAGCCGGCGGCCCCGGCGCCGCTGCTCAGCGACGGCCAGCGCGGTGCCAGCCTGCGGCTGCTGCTGCCGCGCATCGGCCAGCTGGCCCACCCCGAGAACGCGCGCACGCTGGCGCAGATCGACTGGGCCCCTGCGGCCGGTGAGGTGACGGAGATGCCGGCCACGCTGCGCCAGACGGTCGAGCTGCCCATCGCCTTCCCGCGCTGGCGCTGGTTCGATGCCCCCCTGGTGCCCGAGCCCGAAACCCTGCTGCCGCAGGCCGCCAGCTATCTGCAGGGCCTGGCCCTGGGCCTGGCCCGCGGCGACCCCGAACCCCTGGTGCTGGCCGCGCGCCTGCGTTTCGAAGAGCTGGCGCAGGCCTACCAGCGCGCCATGGCCGATGACGTGGGCCGCCTGCGCCTGCAGGTGCAGCAGTGGCATGCCAAGGCCCCGCTGAAGCCGCCCATGCCCACCCTCGAAACCCTGCGCCTGCGTCCGCTGGCCGGCGGCCGCCTGCTGGAGTGCCTGGCGCCCGACGGCCAGCCCGCGCTGCACAGCCCGGTGGCTGGCGGCGGGCGCATCGCGTGGCCGCTGCGACTGGCCGTCATCGAAGGCCGCTTCTATGTCATCCGCTGAACAGGCCCTGTGCCGCCGCGTGCAGGCGCGCCGGCCCGCTATGCTGGGCGTCTTGCGCAAACACGGAGTCTCCGCATGATCGTGCTGAGGGTGCTCAGCTACAACGGCGCGCCCGCCGAGGGCCCGCAGGCCCAGTTCGATGAACTGGGCGGCACCATCGGCCGCGCCGACAACAACCAGCTCGTGCTGCCCGACCCCGAACGCACCATCTCGCGCGTGCATGCCCGCGTGGTGTTCCGCGGCGGCGGCTATGCGGTGGTGGACAACGGCAGCAACCCCATCAGCGTGAACGGCGCGGTCATCGGTGCCGGGCGCGAACACCCGCTGAAGATCGGCGACGAACTGCAGATCGGCGGCTACCTGCTGGTGGCCGAAGTGGCCGGCGCGCCCAAGAGCGACGACCCCTTTGCCGACCTCTTCGGCGACACCCCCGTGGGCCTGGCCGCACCGCCCCCGCCGCTGCGCACGGCGCCACAGCCGGCGCG
>LJHT01000047.1 GCA_001295905.1 beta proteobacterium AAP51
CCAATCGTGCCCACGTTCACGTGCGGCTTCGTGCGTTCGAATTTACCTTTTGCCATTTCTCAATCTCCAAAAAAGAGCAGTGCCAGTGTTTCGGTTTTAGGTTTCCGGGGGCTTGCTGGTTCGCACGCCACTGGCAGCGCGCGCCAAGCCCTCGAAGACCAGCTGAATGTTTACCTGCCGCCGTTACTTGCCACGTGCGGTGATGATGGCGTCGGCGACGTTCTTCGGAGCTTCGGCATAGTGCTTGAACTCCATCGTGTAGGTGGCGCGGCCCTGGCTCATCGAGCGCAGCGTCGTGCTGTAGCCGAACATCTCGCTCAGCGGCACCTCGGCCTTGATGACCTTGCCGCCGCCAGGCATGTCGTCCATGCCCTGCACCATGCCGCGGCGGCTGGACAGGTCGCCCATCACGCCACCGGCGTAGTCTTCCGGCGTTTCCACTTCCACGGCCATCATCGGCTCCAGGATCACGGGGCTGGCCTTGCGGCAGCCATCCTTGAAGCCCATCGAAGCGGCCATCTTGAAGGCGTTTTCGTTCGAGTCCACCTCGTGGTAGGAACCGAAGGTCAGCGTGACCTTCACATCCACCACCGGGTAGCCGGCCAGCACGCCGTTGGGCAGCGTTTCCTCGATGCCCTTCTGCACCGCGGGAATGAATTCACGCGGCACCACGCCACCCTTGATGGCGTCGACGAACTCGAAGCCCTTGCCCGGCTCTTGCGGCTCGACCTTCAGCACGACGTGGCCGTACTGGCCCTTGCCGCCCGACTGGCGCACGAACTTGCCTTCCACATCGGCCACGGCCTTGCGGATGGTTTCGCGGTAGGCCACCTGCGGCTTGCCGACGTTGGCTTCCACGCCGAACTCGCGCTTCATGCGGTCGACGATGATTTCCAGGTGCAGCTCGCCCATGCCGGAGATGATGGTCTGGCCACTCTCTTCGTCGGTGCGCATGCGGAACGACGGGTCTTCGGCGGCCAGGCGGCCCAGCGCGATGCCCATCTTTTCCTGGTCGGCCTTGGTCTTGGGCTCGACAGCCTGGCTGATCACCGGCTCGGGGAAGATCATCTTTTCCAGGGTGATCGTGCTGTCGGGGTCGCACAGCGTCTCGCCCGTGGTGACGTCCTTCAGGCCCACGCAGGCGGCGATGTCGCCGGCCAGGATTTCCTTGATCTCCTCGCGCTGGTTGGCGTGCATCTGCAGGATGCGGCCGATGCGCTCTTTCTTGCCACGGATCGGGTTGTAGACCGAATCGCCGCTCTTCAGCACGCCCGAGTACACGCGCACGAAGGTCAGCTGGCCGACGTAGGGGTCGGTCATCAGCTTGAATGCCAGCGCGGCGAACTTCTCGGTGTCATCGGCGCGGCGGGTGACGGGCTTGTCGTCTTCGTCGGTGCCCGGCACGGGCGGCACGTCGATGGGCGAAGGCAGGAAGTCGATCACGCCGTCGAGCATGCGCTGCACGCCCTTGTTCTTGAAGGCGGTGCCGCAGAACATGGGCTGGATCTCGGCGCCCAGCGTGCGCGTGCGGATGCCGGCCTTGATTTCCGTTTCGGAAAGCTCGCCCGTTTCCAGGTACTTGTTCATCAGCTCTTCGCTGGCTTCGGCGGCCGCTTCGATCATGTTCTCGCGCCACTTCACCGCGTCGGCCATCAGGTCGGCGGGAATGTCTTTGAACTCGAACTTCATGCCCTGGGAAGCCTCGTCCCAGATGATCGCCTTCATCTTGATGAGGTCGATCACGCCAGTGAAGTTGTCTTCAGCGCCGATAGGCACGACGATGGGCACCGGGTTGGCCTTCAGGCGGGCCTTCATCTGGTCGTAGACCTTGAAGAAGTTCGCGCCCGTGCGGTCCATCTTGTTCACGAAGGCCAGGCGGGGCACGCGGTACTTGTTGGCCTGGCGCCAGACGGTCTCGCTCTGCGGCTGCACGCCGCCCACGGCGCAATACACCATGCAGGCGCCGTCCAGCACGCGCATCGAACGCTCCACCTCGATGGTGAAGTCGACGTGCCCGGGGGTGTCGATGATGTTGAAGCGGTGCTCGGGGTAGGACAGGTCCATGCCCTTCCAGAAGCAGGTGGTGGCGGCCGACGTGATCGTGATGCCGCGCTCCTGCTCCTGCTCCATCCAGTCCATCGTGGCGGCGCCATCGTGCACTTCACCGATCTTGTGGTTCACACCCGTGTAGTACAGGATGCGCTCGGTGGTGGTGGTCTTGCCGGCATCGATGTGCGCGCTGATACCGATGTTGCGGTAGCGCTCGATGGGGGTCTTGCGGGCCATGGTCTATCTCCAAATGCAGGGGCCGCCTGCGGGTTAGTGCTAACCCGCAAAGGCGGCCGGGGGCTACGTCGTGCTGTGCTTAGAAGCGGAAGTGCGAGAACGCCTTGTTCGCTTCGGCCATGCGGTGAACTTCGTCGCGCTTCTTCACGGCGCCGCCGCGGCCTTCGCTGGCCTCGAGCAGTTCGTTGGCCAGACGCGCGGCCATGCTCTTCTCACCACGCTTGCGCGCGCTTTCCTTCAGCCAGCGCATGGCCAGGGCCTGCCGGCGGACAGGGCGAACTTCCACGGGAACTTGGTAGTTCGCACCGCCCACGCGGCGGGACTTCACTTCGACCATCGGCTTGATGTTGTTCAGCGCGACCATGAAGACCTCCAGCGGGTCTTTGTTGGCCTTGGTTTCCACCTGCTCCAGCGCACCGTAGATGATGCGCTCGGCGATGGCCTTCTTGCCCGATTCCATGATGACGTTCATGAACTTGGACAGGTCGACCGAACCGAACTTCGGGTCGGGCAGGATCTCGCGCTTGGGTACTTCGCGGCGACGTGGCATGACACTCTTCCTTTTCTCGTTTCAGTTGGCGCGCACTTTCTGGTGCGCGCCGCGAAAGGCCATCGGGGCCTTTCACTTACTCGGCCCACCCTGGGGCAGGCCGCAATGTCTCGGCCGGTTAGGCCTTCTTCGGACGCTTCGCGCCGTACTTCGAGCGCGACTGCTTGCGGTCCTTGACGCCCTGGAGGTCGAGGGAGCCGCGCACGATGTGGTAACGCACACCGGGCAGGTCCTTCACACGGCCGCCGCGCACGAGCACGACGCTGTGCTCCTGCAGGTTGTGGCCTTCACCGCCGATGTAGCTGATGATCTCGAAACCGTTGGTCAGGCGCACCTTGGCGACCTTCCGCAGGGCCGAGTTCGGCTTCTTGGGGGTGGTGGTGTAGACGCGCGTGCAGACGCCGCGGCGCTGCGGGCTGTTCTGCATCGCAGGCGACTTCGATTTCGTGGCTTCGACCTCACGGCCGTGGCGCACGAGCTGGTTGATGGTTGGCATGTGTAGCTTGTTCCCGTTTGAAGCTGACGCGTGTTTTCTCGGCACCTTTTCGGTGGAGCGTGGGCTTCAGGTGCGTACGCCGCCCTCTGATGAAAAGGACGGCACAAAGCGCAAGTGGGGCCCGGCGCACGACCCCGAATACCGCCCGTAGCGGTTGGTCTGGGGCTCTAGCCTCGGCGTTGCAGCCCAGGCAAATGCGCGGCAAAGTCTGCCGAAAAGCCTTCTAGTATATGCGCCCGCATCTCCAGCGGCAAGCCAGGGGTTCGTTCTGACAGGTTCATCTGCTTCTGGCACCACCGCTGTGGTGCTGGACACCAACACCGTGCTGGATTGGCTGGTCTTCGAAGACGCCGGCATGGCCGCCGTTGCGGCCGCCGTGGAAGCAGGTGTGTTGGCCTGGCTGGCCAGCGCGCAGATGCGCGATGAATTGGCACGCACCCTGAACTACCGCACGCTGGCGCGGTGGCAGCCAGACAGTGAGCGCACGCTCAGTTTCTTCGACAAGCACGCGCGCCTGCTGCCCGAGCCCGCAGCAGCCCCTCAGCACCTGCGCTGCAGCGACCCCGACGACCAGGTTTTTCTCGACCTCGCACTGGCCCACCGCGCGCGCTGGCTGTTGACGCACGACCGCGCCCTGCTGCGCCTGGCCCGGCGCGTTCGGCCGCTGGGGCTGTTGATCGTGCCGCCCCGGCGCTGGTCGGCGGCAGAAGCGCGCGCCGCCCAAGACACCCAGGCCTGAGAAGAACGGAAAAGAAAAAAGGGCGGCCCGAGAGCCGCCCTTCTTGCCTTCCAGCGCCGGCGAACCGGCGCCTGCCGCAGCCTTACTCGGCCGCGTCGCCCGCCGCAGCAGCCGTGGCGGCATCGACGTTGGCCATCTGCACCGCCGCCAGCTCTTCAGCTTCTTGCAGCGCAATGGCGCGACGCTCGCTCTCGTCCATGGCTTCCTTGGCCTTGCGGGCTTCGTGGAAGGCCATGCCGGTGCCCGCGGGAATCAGGCGGCCGACGATCACGTTTTCCTTCAGGCCGCGCAGCTCGTCGCGCTTGCCCATGATGGCAGCCTCGGTGAGCACGCGGGTGGTTTCCTGGAAGGAAGCTGCCGAGATGAAGCTGTCGGTCGACAGGCTGGCCTTGGTGATGCCCAGCAGCACGTCGGCGTGCGTCGCCGGCACCTTGCCTTCGGCACGCAGGCGCTCGTTGGTGTTCAGCAGCTCGCTGCGTTCCACCTGCTCGCCGTTGATGTACGACGAATCGCCGGCGTTGGTGATCTGCACGCGGCGCAGCATCTGGCGAACGATCACCTCGATGTGCTTGTCGTTGATCTTCACGCCCTGCAGACGGTAGACGTCCTGCACTTCATCAACGATGTAGCGCGCCAGTTCCTCGATGCCCAAGAGGCGCAGGATGTCCTGCGGGTCTGCGCTGCCGTCCACCACCAGTTCGCCGCGGTTGACCACCTGGCCTTCGTGCACCAGGATGTTCTTTTCCTTGGCCACCAGCTCTTCGTGCACCTGGCCTTCGGGGCTGGTGATCTGCAGGCGGTTCTTGCCCTTGGTCTCCTTGCCGAAGCTGATGGTGCCGGTGATCTCGGCGAGGATGCCGACGTCCTTGGGCGAGCGGGCTTCGAAGAGCTCGGCGACACGCGGCAGACCGCCGGTGATGTCGCGGGTCTTCTGGCCTTCCATCGGAATGCGCGCCAGCACTTCGCCCGGGCCCAGGTCTTGGCCGTCGCGAATCTGGATCAGCGCGCCCACCGGGAATCCGATGGTCACGGCGTGGTCGGTGCCGGGGATCTTCACTTCCACGCCAGCGGCGTCGAGCAGCTTGACCTGCGGGCGCACCACCTTGGCAGCACCGCGGCGCTTCGGGTCGATGACCACCAGCGTCGACAGGCCCGTCACTTCGTCCACCTGCTTGGCCACCGTCTGGCCTTCTTCGACGTTCTCGAAGCGGGCCTTGCCGGCGAACTCGGTGATGATGGGGCGCGTCAGCGGGTCCCAGTTCGCGAGCACCGTACCGGCCTTCACATGCTGGTCGGGCTTGATGTTCAGCGTGGCGCCGTACGGCAGCTTGTGGCGCTCGCGCTCGCGGCCGTGCGGGTCGCTGATGATGATTTCGCCGGAACGCGAGATCACCACCAAGGAGCCCTTGGCGTTGGTCACGTAGCGCATCGTGGCGTTGAAGCCGATGATGCCTTCGCTCTTCGCATCCACGCTGCTGGCCACGGCCGCACGCGACGCCGCACCACCGATGTGGAAGGTGCGCATCGTCAGCTGCGTGCCGGGCTCACCGATGGACTGCGCGGCGATCACGCCGATGGCCTCGCCCACGTTCACCAGGCCACCGCGGCCCAGGTCGCGGCCGTAGCACTTGGCGCAGATGCCGAAGCGCGTGTCGCAGGTCAGGGCCGTGCGCACCTTCACTTCGTCCACGCCGGCAGCTTCCAGCACGTCGATCAGGTCTTCGTCCAGCATCGTGCCGGCGGCGACCATCAGCTCCTGCGTCTCGGGGTGCAGCACCTCGGTGGCCGTCACACGGCCGAGGATGCGGTCGCGCAGGCTTTCGATGACTTCACCACCCTCCACCAGCGCGCGGCGGTTCATGCCGTTCTGCGTGCCGCAGTCGACTTCCGTCACCACCAGGTCTTGCGTCACGTCCACCAGGCGGCGCGTGAGGTAGCCCGAGTTCGCGGTCTTCAGCGCCGTGTCCGCCAGGCCCTTGCGAGCACCGTGGGTGGAGATGAAGTACTGCAGAACGTTCAGGCCTTCGCGGAAGTTGGCCGTGATGGGCGTCTCGATGATGCTGCCGTCAGGCTTGGCCATCAGGCCGCGCATGCCAGCCAGCTGGCGGATCTGCGCGGCAGAACCGCGCGCGCCCGAGTCGGCCATCATGTAGATGGAGTTGAAGGACTCCTGGTCGACTTCCTTGCCGTGGCGGTCTTGCACCTTCTGCTTGGACAGTTGGCTCATCATGACCTTGCCGACTTCGTCGCCAGTCTTGCCCCAGATGTCCACGACCTTGTTGTAGCGCTCGCCGGAAGTGACCAGGCCCGAGACGTACTGCTGCTCGATCTCCTTGACTTCCTTTTCGGCGCGCTCGATGAGGCCCGGCTTCTCCTTGGGCACCAGCATGTCGTCGATGGCGATGGAGATGCCGGCGCGCGTGGCCAGCCGGAAACCGCTCTGCAGCAGCTTGTCGGCAAACACCACGGTGTCCTTCAGGCCGCACTTGCGGAAAGACACGTTGATCAGGCGCGAGATTTCCTTTTTCTTCAGCGCCTTGTTGATGTTGGCGAAGGGCAGGCCCTTGGGCAGGATTTCGCTCAGCAGCGCACGGCCGACGGTGGTGTCCACCAGCTTGGTTTCTGCGACGAATTCACCCGTGCCGGCGTCCTTCACGAACTCGGTCAGGCGCACGGCGATCTTCGCGGTGATCTCCACCACGCCGTTGTCAAGGGCGCGCTGCAGCTCTTGCAGGTCCATGAAGACCATGCCTTCGCCCTTGCCGTTGATGCGCTCACGCGTGGCGTAGTACAGGCCCAGCACCACGTCCTGGCTCGGCACGATCGACGGTTCGCCGTTGGCCGGGAACAGCACGTTGTTGGAGGCCAGCATCAGCGTGCGGGCTTCCATCTGCGCTTCGATGGACAGCGGCACGTGCACGGCCATCTGGTCACCGTCGAAGTCGGCGTTGAAGGCCGAGCACACCAGCGGGTGCAGCTGGATGGCCTTGCCTTCGATCAGCACCGGCTCGAAAGCCTGGATGCCCAGGCGGTGCAGTGTCGGCGCGCGGTTCAGCAGGATCGGGTGCTCTTTGATCACCTCTTCCAGGATGTCCCACACCACCGGCGTGCCGCTCTCGACTTCCTTCTTCGCCGCCTTGATGGTGGTGGCGATACCCATCGCCTCCAGGCGCGAGAAGATGAAAGGCTTGAACAGCTCGATGGCCATCAGCTTGGGCAGGCCGCACTGGTGCAGCTTGAGCGTCGGGCCCACCACGATGACCGAACGGCCGGAGTAATCGACGCGCTTGCCCAGCAGGTTCTGGCGGAAGCGGCCGCTCTTGCCCTTGATCATGTCGGCCAGTGACTTCAGCGCGCGCTTGTTCGCGCCCGTCATCGCCTTGCCGCGGCGGCCGTTGTCCAGCAGGCTGTCCACGGCCTCTTGCAGCATGCGCTTTTCGTTGCGCACGATGATTTCCGGCGCCTTCAGCTCCAGCAGCCGCGCCAGGCGGTTGTTGCGGTTGATGACGCGGCGGTAGAGGTCGTTCAGGTCCGACGTGGCGAAGCGGCCACCGTCCAGGGGAACGAGCGGGCGCAGGTCGGGCGGCAGCACCGGCAGCACTTCCATCACCATCCAATGGGGACGGATGCCGCTCTTCTTGAAGGCTTCCAGCACCTTCAGGCGCTTGGAGTTCTTCTTGATCTTCAGCTCGGAGCCGGTCATGTCGTTGCGGATCTTGTCGATCTCCGCATCGATGTCCATTTCCTCGAGCAGCTTCTTGATGCCCTCGGCGCCCATCAGCGCCACGAACTCGTCACCGAATTCGGCGTGCTTGGCCTCGAAATCGTCCTCGCTCATGATGCTGAACTTCTTCAGCGGGGTCATGCCGGGGTCGACGACGACATACGCTTCGAAGTACAGCACGCGCTCGATGTCGCGCAGCGTCATGTCGAGCACCAGGCCCAGACGCGACGGCAGCGACTTCAGGAACCAGATGTGCGCGCAGGGCGCGGCCAGGTCGATGTGACCCATGCGCTCGCGGCGCACCTTGGTCTGCGTGACTTCAACGCCGCACTTCTCGCAGATCACGCCGCGGTGCTTCAGGCGCTTGTACTTGCCGCACAGGCACTCGTAGTCCTTGATCGGGCCGAAGATCTTGGCGCAGAACAGGCCGTCGCGTTCCGGCTTGAAGGTGCGGTAGTTGATGGTCTCGGGCTTCTTCACCTCGCCGAACGACCAGCTGCGGATCTTCTCCGGGCTGGCCAGTCCGATCTTGATGGCATCGAAATGCTCATCGGGGGTGAATTGCTTGAAAAGGTCGAGTAGTCCCTTCATGCGTCGGCTCCTTAATTGCGTTCGAGTTCAATGTCGATGCCCAAGGAGCGAATTTCCTTGACCAACACATTGAAGGATTCCGGCATGCCGGCTTCGATGGCGTGTTCGCCCTTGACGATGCTCTCGTACACCTTGGTACGGCCGTTCACGTCGTCGGACTTCACCGTCAGCATTTCCTGCAGGATGTAGGAAGCACCGTAGGCTTCCAGCGCCCACACTTCCATCTCGCCGAAACGCTGGCCGCCGAACTGCGCCTTGCCGCCCAGCGGCTGCTGGGTGACGAGCGAGTACGGGCCGGTCGAGCGGGCGTGCATCTTGTCGTCCACCAGGTGGTGCAGCTTCAGCACGTGCATGTAGCCCACGGTGACCGGGCGCTCGAAGGCTTCACCGGTGCGGCCGTCACTCAGGATGGCCTGGGTGCGCGTAGCGGTCAGGCCCTTCTTGGCGGCGATGTCGTCCGGGTAGGCCAGCTTCAGCATGGCGCGGATTTCTTCTTCCGCGGCACCGTCGAACACCGGGGTGGCGAAGGGCACGCCGTGCTGCAGGTTGTGCGCCATCTCCAGCACCTGCTCGTCGCTCAGCTCGTCCAGCCGCTCGCTCTTGCCGCCGCTCTTGTTGTAGAGCTCGTCCATGAACTTGCGGATCTCGGCCACCTTGGCCTGCTCTTGCAGCATGTTGCCGATGCGCTGGCCGATGCCCTTGCCGGCCCAGCCCAGGTGCACTTCCAGCACCTGGCCCACGTTCATGCGCGAAGGCACGCCCAGCGGGTTCAGCACGATGTCGCAAGGCGTGCCGTCGGCCATGTAGGGCATGTCTTCGACCGCAACGATCTTCGACACCACACCCTTGTTGCCGTGGCGGCCGGCCATCTTGTCGCCCGGCTGCAGGCGGCGCTTGACGGCCAGGTACACCTTCACCATCTTCAGCACGCCCGCGGGCAGCTCGTCGCCCTGGGTGAGCTTCTTGCGCTTCTCTTCGAACGCGAGGTCGAAGCTGTGGCGCGTCTGGTCCAGGCTGTTCTTGATGCTTTCCAGCTGGTTGGCCGTGTCGTCATCCGCCGGGCGGATGTCGAACCAGTGGTACTTCTCCACCGAGGCCAGGTAGTCCTTGGTGATGGTGGTGCCCTTGGCGATCTTGTTCGGCCCGCCGTTGGCCACCTTGCCGTTCAGCAGCTTGGCAATGCGGTCGAAGGCGTCGGCCTCGACGATGCGCAGCTGGTCGTTCAGGTCGAGGCGGAAGCGCTTCAGTTCGTCGTCGATGATCTGCTGCGCACGCTTGTCGCGCTGGATGCCTTCACGGGTGAAGACCTGCACGTCGATGACGGTGCCGTTGGTGCCCTGGTCGACACGCAGCGACGTGTCTTTCACGTCAGAGGCCTTCTCGCCGAAGATGGCACGCAGCAGCTTCTCTTCCGGCGTGAGCGTGGTCTCGCCCTTGGGCGTGACCTTGCCGACCAGCACGTCGCCCGGGTTCACTTCGGCACCGATGTAGACGATGCCGCTCTCGTCCAGGCGGCTGAGCTGCTGTTCGCTCAGGTTCGGGATGTCGCGGGTGATTTCCTCGCTGCCCAGCTTGGTGTCGCGGGCCATCACCACCAGTTCCTCGATGTGGATGCTGGTGTAGCGGTCTTCGGCCACCACGCGTTCGCTGATGAGGATGGAGTCCTCGAAGTTGTAGCCGTTCCAGGGCATGAAGGCGACCAGCATGTTCTGGCCCAGGGCCAGCTCGCCCAGGTCCGTCGATGCACCGTCGGCCACCACGTCCTTCGCCGCCACCAGGTCACCGCGCTTGACGATCGGGCGCTGGTGGATGTTGGTGTTCTGGTTGGAACGCTGGTACTTGATGAGGTTGTAGATGTCTACGCCCACTTCACCGGCGACGGTTTCGTTGTCGTTCACGCGGATCACGATGCGGTTCGTGTCGACGTAGTCGACGATACCGCCGCGGCGTGCCGTGACCACCGTGCCCGAGTCGACCGCGGCCACGCGCTCGACACCCGTGCCGACCATCGCCTTTTCGGGGCGCAGCACCGGCACGGCCTGGCGCTGCATGTTGGCGCCCATCAGTGCGCGGTTGGCGTCGTCGTGCTCCAGGAAGGGCACGAGCGAGGCCGCCACCGACACGATCTGCGCCGGCGCCACGTCCATGTACTGCACGCGCTCGGGGCTGAGCAGCACCGATTCGCCCTTTTCACGGGCGCTGACCAGCTCGTCGATGAGCTTGCCTTCCTTGTCCAGGCCGGCGTTGGCCTGGGCGATGACGTACTTGCCCTCCTCGATGGCCGAGAGGTAGTCGATCTGGTCCGTCACCTTGCCGTCGACGACGCGGCGGTAAGGCGTTTCCAGGAAGCCGTACTCGTTCAGCTGCGCGAAGAGAGACAGCGAGTTGATCAGGCCGATGTTCGGGCCTTCCGGCGTTTCGATCGGGCAGACGCGGCCGTAGTGCGTGGGGTGCACGTCGCGCACTTCGAAGCCGGCGCGCTCACGCGTCAAGCCACCCGGGCCCAGGGCCGAGACGCGCCGCTTGTGCGTGATTTCGCTCAGCGGGTTGGTCTGGTCCATGAACTGCGAGAGCTGGCTCGCGCCGAAGAACTCCTTCAGCGCCGCACTGATCGGCTTGCTGTTGATCAGGTCGTGCGGCATCAGGGCTTCGGTCTCGGCCTGGCCCAGACGCTCCTTCACGGCCTTCTCGATGCGCGCCAGACCACTGCGGTACTGGTTCTCGGCCAGCTCACCTACGCAACGCACGCGGCGGTTGCCCAGGTGGTCGATGTCGTCGACATCGCCGTTGCCGTTGCGCAGGTCGACCAGGATCTTGACGACATCGAGGATGTCGTCATTGCTCAGCGTCATCTTGCCTTCGGGCGTGTCCCGGCCCACGCGGGCATTGAACTTCATGCGGCCGACGCGGCTGAGGTCGTAGGTGTCCTCGCTGTAGAACAAGCGGTGGAACAGGGCTTCCACGGCATCTTCGGTCGGCGGCTCGCCGGGGCGCATCATGCGGTAGATGGCCACGCGGGCGGCCAGCTGGTCGGCCGTTTCGTCAGAAGCCAGGGTCTGGCTGATAAAGGCGCCCTGGTTCAGTTCGTTCGTGTACAGGCACTGGATTTCCTTGATGCCTGCCGCGCGCAGCTTCTTCAGCAGCGCCTCGGTCACTTCCTCGTTGGCCTTGGCCACGATCTCGCCGGTGTCGGCGTCGACCATGTTCTTGCTGATGACGCGGCCCACCAGGAAGTCTTCCGGGACGCTCACGAAACCGGTGCCGGCCTGTTCCAGCTGGCGCACATGGCGGGCGGTGATGCGCTTGTCCTTCTCGACGACGACGTTGCCGTTCTTGTCCGTCAGGTCGAAGCGGGCCACCTCGCCCTTCAGGCGCTCAGGCACGAAGTCCATCTGCGCGCCCGTGTCCATCAGGCGGAAGTTGTCGTTGTGGAAGAAGTGCGCCAAGATGGTTTCCGGCGTCAGGCCGATGGCCTTCAGCAGGATGGTCACCGGCATCTTGCGGCGGCGGTCGACGCGGAAGTACAGGATGTCCTTGGGGTCGAACTCGAAGTCGAGCCAGGAACCACGGTAGGGAATGATGCGTGCGCTGAACAGCAGCTTGCCGCTGCTGTGCGTCTTGCCCTTGTCGTGCTCGAAGAACACGCCGGGGCTGCGGTGCAACTGGCTCACGATGACGCGCTCGGTGCCGTTGACGATGAAGGAACCGTAGTCGGTCATCAGGGGCACTTCGCCCATGTAGACCTCTTGCTCCTTGATCTCCTTCACCAGCTTCTGCGGGTGCGACTCGCGGTCGTAGATGATCATCTGCAACTTCGCCCGCACGGCCGCGGCGTAGGTCAGGCCCCGCTGCTGGCACTCGCGCACGTCGAACGGCGGCTTGGCGATGTTGTATTCGGTGAACTTCATCTCGACAAACCCGTTGTGCGAGACGATGGGAAAGGCGGAGATGAAAGCCGCCTGCAGGCCTTCCGGCTTGCGCTTCTGGGGCGGTACATCCTTCTGCAAGAAAGCGACATAACTGTCGCTCTGCATGGTCAGCAGATAAGGAACGTTGAGGACACTCTCACGCTTGCCGAAGCTCTTGCGAATACGCTTGCGCTCGGTATAGGTGTAGGGGGTTGCTTGCGCCATTGAACTCTCCGTTTCGAGAACACACACCTGGCCTAGGCGCATGCTCTGCGGCGACTGGCTGGCTCAGGCCCCCTGAGACCGCTTGCGCGGCCTCGCCCCCCCAAGGGGAGCGAGTCGTCTCGGGAGACCCTCGCCGACTCGGGCCTTGCGCCCGAGGTCTGGTGACGGGCCACTACCCGTCGCTGGCGGACAACCGGGGCGTTGCACCCCAGCCCGACCAAACCCGTTCTCTGCAGTCGGATCAGAAAACACTGAACGAAGCCCCCAGGCTGCGGTGCCGGCTTTGCCGGCGTCCTCGCCACCCCCCGAGGGGGCTCTGCCTGCGGCCCGGCGAAGCCGGTTCCGCGGCAGTCCTTGATGGACTTCGTTCGCTGCTCTCTTGCAGCGAAGGGGGCGGACACCTCGCGGCGCCCGCCCGCTTGCATTACTTGATCTCTGCCTTGGCGCCAGCGTCGGTCAGCTTCTTCAGCGCTGCTTCGGCGTCGGCCTTGGGGATGGCTTCCTTCACGGGCTTCGGAGCACCGTCCACCAGGTCCTTGGCTTCCTTCAGGCCCAGGCCCGTCAGTTCGCGCACGGCCTTGATGACCGACACCTTCTGGGCGCCAGCGTCCAGCAGGATGACGTTGAACTCGGTCTTCTCTTCCACCACGGCGGCGGCGGCGCCACCACCACCGGCAGCCGGGGCAGCCATGGCTGCGGCCGACACGCCGAACTTCTCTTCAATGGCCTTGACCAGGTCATTGAGTTCCATCACCGACATGCTGTCCATGGCGGACAGGAAAGCGTCTTTATCGAATGCCATTTGGGGTTCCTCGAAACGATTGATTCTGAAAACTGGGATGCGGGATCAAGCCGCGGGTGGAGCGGCTTCGGCTTCCGCCGGCGCACCGCCACCACGCTTTTCGGCCACTGCCGCCAGCACGCCAGCCATGCGCTGGATCGGCGACTTCAGCAGGCCGGCCACCTGGGCGATGAGCACTTCGCGGCTCGGAATGGCGGCCAGGGCTTTGACGCCGTCGACCGAAAGTTCCTTGCCGGCGTAGGCGCCACCCTTGATGACGAGCTTGTCGTTGGTCTTGGCGAAGTCGGTGATGACCTTCGCCGCGGCCACGGCATCCTCGGAAAAGCCGTAGATCAGCGGACCGACCATGGCACCTTGGGCCACCTCGAACGGCGTGCCGGCAACGGCGCGACGGGCCAGGGTGTTCTTCAGCACGTGAAGGTACACACCCTTGGACCGCGCATCGACGCGCAGCTTGTTCAGGCTTTCCACGGTGAGGCCACGGTACTCGGCCAACGCCAGCGTCTGCGAACGTGCGGCTTGCGCCGACACCTCCGTGACCACGGCAGCCTTCTCGCTTTTATTGAGACTCAAAGTCTGTTCCTCACACAAATACGTGCCTTCGCCTCGCGGCTCGGGCACACCCGGATTCAGCAGCCTTGGCTGTTGCCGGAACCCCTTTCAGAGAACCTTTGCAGCGGGACCGCCATCTGCGCTGGCTTCGAACCTGGCCTGCGCCGCGAAGCGAAGGCCGTGCTCTCGATTACGGGGTGGCGCCCACGCGCTTGCCCCACCAGCGGTCTTGGATGGCCCACCAGCCTTGCGGCCGGCAGCCCACCAATTCGTACGGCAGCGCGCCAGACTCGCGCGCCACCTTCATTCAGAACGTGATCAGGCCGCAGCGGCGTTGATGGACGAGGTGTCCACACGCACGCCCACGCCCATGGTCGAAGACACCGCCACCTTGCGCAGGTAGATGCCCTTGCTGCTGGCCGGCTTGGCCTTGTTCAGGGCGTCGATCAGTGCACGCAGGTTTTCGGTCAGCTTGCTGTCGTCGAAAGAACGGCGGCCGATGGTGCCGTGGATGATGCCGGCCTTGTCGACACGGAACTGCACCTGGCCGGCCTTGGCGTTACGCACGGCCTGGGCGACGTCGGGCGTGACGGTGCCGACCTTCGGGTTCGGCATCAGGCCGCGCGGGCCCAGCACCTGACCCAGGGTACCGACGATGCGCATCGTGTCGGGGCTGGCAATGACGACGTCGAAGTCCATCTTGCCGGCCTTGATCTCGGCGGCCAGGTCGTCCATGCCGACGATGTCGGCACCGGCGGCCTTGGCTTCTTCGGCCTTGGCGCCCTGGGCGAACACGGCCACGCGCTTGGTCTTGCCGGTGCCGGCGGGCATCACGACGGCGCCACGCACCACCTGGTCGGACTTCTTGGCGTCCACGCCCAGTTGCACGGCCACGTCGATGGACTCATCGAACTTGGCGGTGGCGTGTTCCTTCACGAGGCTCAGCGCCGCTTCTAGCGGGTAGAGCTTCAGGCTGTCGACCTTGCCCTGAAGGGCCTTGGCTTTTTTGGTGAGCTTGGCCATGTTCAGACTCCTTCAACCACGAGGCCGATCGAACGAGCCGAGCCGGCGATGATCTTCACGGCGCCATCCAGGTCAGCGGCGTTCAGATCCTTCATCTTGATCTTGGCGATTTCTTCCAGCTGGGCGCGCGTGACCTTGCCCACCTTGTCCAGGTGCGCCTTGCCCGAGCCCTTGGTAATGCCGGCGGCCTTCTTCAGCAGCGCGGTCGCGGGCGGCGACTTGATGATGAAGGTGAAGCTCTTGTCGGCGAAGGCGGTGATGACCACCGGAAGCTTCATGCCGATTTCGAAGCCTTGCTGGGTCTGGGCGTTGAACGCCTTGCAGAACTCCATGATGTTCAGGCCGCGCTGACCCAGAGCCGGGCCGATGGGGGGCGAGGGGTTGGCCTTGCCGGCCGGTACTTGCAGCTTGATGAAGCCGACGATCTTCTTTGCCATGCGGCACTCCTATCGAGTTCAAACGCCCGCGAACACCAGGGTTCGACGAGCTCCTCGTCACTCAGCCCAGACAGTTTCAAAGCGCTTCCCGGGGCTGCGTCGGGAAGCGCCCACTCTCAAATCTTTTCGACCTGCGCGAAGTCGAGCTCCACGCCCGTGGCGCGGCCGAAGATGGTGACGGAGACCTTCACCTTGCTCTTCTCGTAGTTCACGTCTTCGACGGCACCGTTGAAATCGGTGAACGGGCCTTCCTTCACGCGCACCAGCTCGCCGACGATCCACTCCACCTTCGGCCGGGGCTTGTCCACGCCCTCTTGCATCTGGTTGACGATCTTGGCGACTTCGGCCTCCGAGATGGGCGCCGGGCGGTTGCGCGCACCGCCGATGAAACCCGTCACCTTGCTGGTGTGCTTCACCAGGTGCCAGGTGTCGTCGGCCATGTCCATCTCCACCAGCACATAGCCGGGGTAGATGCGGCGCTCGGTGACGCTCTTCTTGCCGTTCTTCAGCTCCACCACTTCTTCGGTAGGCACGAGGATGCGGCCGAACTTGTCCTGCATGCTGGCGCGCTCGATGCGCTCGCGCAGGTTGCGCTCCACCGCCTTTTCCATGCCCGAGTAGGCATGCACGATGTACCAGCGCTTGGTGGAGGGCGCGGCTGCCGGCACGGCGCCGCTGTCAACTTGTTCGGTCATCGGTCGTCCCTCAGCTGCGCCAACCCAGGATCAGGTCGAAGATGACCCACTCGAGCGTCTTGTCGGTGAGCCACATGAACAAGGCCATCACGAAGACGAAGGCGAACACATAGCCCGTCATCTGCATGGCTTCCTTGCGGGTGGGCCAGACCACCTTCTTGGTTTCGCGTACCGAATCCGCACCGAAGCCGATGAGCTGCTTGCCCGACTCGGAGGTGAAGAACAAGGCCACGGCGGCGCCCAGCAGCGCCAGCAGGGCGAGCACGCGAACCCACAGGTCTTGCTTGCCGAGGTAGTAGAAGGCCACGATCGAAGCCAGCACGAGCAGCGCCGCACCGGCCAGCTTGGCCTTGTCGGCGCCCGTGGAGACGGTTTCGACTTGGGGTTGGGTGGACATGGGTTCCAGCGTGTAGATCGCGTTTCAGCGATGGCGCCCGTGGGCAGAATCAGAGGCAAGGCCCGCAGCACCGATGGGTGCTGCGGGCCGGCTGTTGAAAGCCACCTGGGGCTACCAAGTGGCAGGGGCGGAGGGAATCGAACCCCCGACCTTCGGTTTTGGAAACCGGCGCTCTACCAATTGAGCTACACCCCTGCGGAAAAACTCACTCGATGATCTTGGCCACGACGCCGGCGCCGACGGTGCGGCCGCCTTCACGGATGGCAA
>LJHT01000048.1 GCA_001295905.1 beta proteobacterium AAP51
GGCCCGGGTGCGGAAGCCGCGGCGCCGGCCGCCGCCACCGGCGGCAGCAGCGCCTGCTGGCCCGGCAGCGGCACGTCGGCCGCGCGGCGCGGGGTGCCGATGGGCGTGATGATGCGGCCCTCGCGCACGCCGGCCAGGTCTTCTTCGCTGGGGTACAGGCCCAGCAGCAGGTAGTCGAACACGCGGCGGGCGATGGGCGCGGCGGCCTCACCACCGAAGCCGGCGTTTTCCACCACCACGGCCAGCGCCACGGTGGGGTTGTCGATGGGGGCGGCGGCCATGTAGAGCGCGTGGTCGCGCTTGTGCTCTTCCAGCTTGGCGGCGTTGTACTTCTCGTTCTGGCGTATGCCCACGGCCTGCGCCGTGCCGGTCTTGCCACCACTCGCGTAGGGTGCACCCAGAAAGCTGCGCGTGGAGGTGCCCTCGGTCGTCACCGCGGCCAGGGCCTTGCGGATGACGTCCACATGTTCGGGCTTCAGCGGCAAGGGCGGCAGCGCCTCGCCTGCCAAGGGCTTGCGCTGGCTGGTGAGCACGTTCTCCACCTCGCGCACCAGGCGCGGCACGTAACGCTGGCCGCCACTGACCAGCGTGGCCGTGGCGCTGGCCAGCTGCAGCATGGTGAAGCTGTTGTAGCCCTGGCCGATGCCCAGGGAAATGGTTTCACCCGCGTACCAGCGCTGCTGCTCGGGCTTCTTGAAGAAGCGCTTTTTCCAGGCCGTGGAAGGCAGGATGCCGGCCACCTCGTTCTCGATGTCGATGCCGGTCTTCAGGCCGAAGCCGAAGGGCTGCAGCTGCTCGTGCATCAGGTCGACGCCCATCTCGTTGGCCAGCGAGTAGTAGTAGACGTTGCTGCTCTTGACGATGCTGCGGTGCATGTCCACCGGCCCCAGACCCTTGTCGCCGTGGCTGCGGAAGACGTGGTTGCCGAACTGGAAGGTGCCGCCGTCCTGCACCACCGTGCCCGCGGTGCGCTTGCCGGAATTCAGCGCCGCCATGGCCATGAAGGGCTTGAAGGTGCTGCCCGGCGGGTAGGTGCCGCGCAGGGCCCGGTTCAGCAGCGGCTTGTCGATGCTCTCGTTCAGTTCGCGCCAGCTCTCCACGTCGATGCCGTCGACGAAGAGGTTGGGGTCGAAGGTGGGCTTGCTCACGAAAGCCAGGATCTCGCCCGAACGCGGGTCCATCGCCACCAGCGCCCCGCGGCGGTCGCCGAAGAGTTCTTCCACCAGCGCCTGCAGCTTGATGTCGATGCTGAGCACGAGCTTGTCGCCCGGCGTCGGTGGGTGGCTCTTCAGACGCCGCACCGAGCGGCCTGCGGCCGTGGTTTCCACCTCTTCGAAACCGGCCGTGCCGTGCAGCAGCTTCTCGTAGCTCTGTTCCAGCCCCAGCTTGCCGATGTATTCGGTGCCCTTGTAGTTGCCCTGCTCTTCCTCTTCCCACTCTTCCATGGCCTTCTTCTCGGCCTGGTTGATGCGGCCGATGTAGCCCAGCACGTGGCTGCCCGTTTCGCCCAGCGGGTAGTGGCGGAAGAGCCGCGCCTTCACCTCCACGCCAGGGAAGCGGAAGCGCTGCGCCATGAAGCGCGCCACTTCCTCGTCGGTGAGCTTGGTGCGGATGGGCAGCGACTCGGCACCGCGCAGCTCTTCCTGCAGGCGCTTGAAGCGACGGCGGTCCTTGGGCTCGATGCTCACCACCTCGGCCAGCTCGTCGATCAGGGCGTCCAGCTCGGCGGCAGCCTGGCGGCCGCGCTGGGGCGAAAGCTCCAGCGTGTAGGCCGAGTAGTTGGTGGCCAGCACCACGCCGTTGCGGTCGACGATGAGGCCGCGGTTGGGCACGATGGGCACCACGGCAATGCGGTTGGCCTCGGCCTGCGTGGCCAGCTCGTCGTGGCGTATCACCTGCAGGTAGACCAGCCGCGCCGCCAGCAGCGCGAAGGCCAGCAGCACAAAACCGGCGGCCGCCAGCACACGGCCGCGGAAGCGGCCGATCTCGCTTTCGACATCGCGCAGGATGGTCATGGGCGGCTCGTCACAGGGGCCGATTCTGATCCGGGTCGGGCGCCCGCCGCTGCGGCGCCAGCAGCAGCCAGGTGGCCAGCGGCCACAGCAGGGCCTCGAACACCGGCGCCAGCAGCAGGCTCCACCCCGGGAACATGCCCCCGGCCAGCATGCGCACGGCCAGCGACACCAGGTGCACCGCGAAGAACAGCGGCAGGATCTGCAGCGCCTGCTCGACCACGCCGAACCACAGCAGCCGGCGGTGGATGGTGATGGCCACGAAGCTGAGCAGCGTGTAGGCCAGCGCGTGCTGGCCGAGCAGCGCGCCCTGGTGCACGTCCATCAGCAGGCCGAAGAGGAAGGCCCAGCCCACGCCCACGCGGCGTGGCTGGTGCACGTTCCAGAACACCAGCGCCAGCGCCAGCGGGTCGGGCATGCCCGGCCAGCGGCCCACGGGCAGCAGGTTGAAGGCCAGCGCCAGCCCCAGCGTCAGGGCGATGAAAAACGGGTTGACCGGCAGCAGCAGCTGGTCGGAGCCGCGCGGCATGATCATGACGCGAACCGCCCTTTCCGCAGGATCATGGTGCCGAGGCCCCCCGCCGCGGCGTGCTGAGCTGGCGCTCTGGCCTTTCAGCCTTCTCGGCCTTCTCTGCCGCCTCGGCCTCGGGCGGCGGCGGCAGCTGCACCTGCAGCGGCTCCAGCACCAGCACATGGCGCACGCCATCGCTGGGCGCCGCAGGCTGCAGCACGATGCGGGCGAAGCCCGACTCGACACGCCGCTCGACACTCAGCACGCGCGCCACCGGCAGGCCGGGCGGGTAGATGCCGTCGAGCCCGCTGGTGTGCAGCAGGTCGCCCACCTGCACATCGGCGTTGGCCGAGGCGTAACGCAGTTCCATGCCGCCCTCGGCACTGCCACCGAAGGCCGCGCCGCGCTGCTGCGTGCGCGTGTTCAGCACCGGAATGGCGGCGTCCTTGTCGGTGAGCAGCGTCACCTCGGCCGTGCGCGCGAACACACGCGTCACCTGGCCCAGCACGCCGGCCTCGTTCACCACCGGGGCGCCACGCACCACGCCCTGCGCCTGGCCGACATCGATGATGACCTTGCGCGAATAGGCGTCGGCCGCCTCGTACAGCAGTTCGGCCGGCCGCGAGCGCACGGCCGTGGCGGCGCGCAGTTCCAGCAGCGCCCGCAGGCGCTCGTTCTCCTGCGCCAGCTGGTCGGTGCGCAGGGCGCGCTCGGCCTGCGCGGCAAGGCGCAGCCGCGCTGCCCGCTCGGCGGCCTGGGCATCGCGCAGGCCGGTGAAGTAGCCCTCGCCGCCGTTCCAGAGTTCCACAGGCACCGCCAGCAAGCGCTGCACCGGCAGCAGCAGCACCGCCAGCGTGCTGCGCAGCGGCTCGGTCACCTTGAAGCGGACATCGGCCACCATGAGAAACAGCGCCAGCGCCGAAAAGAAGACGAGCTTGCTCAGGGCCGAGGGGCCCTGGCGGAAGAACGGGGGCGGGGTGCGGTCGAGCGTTCCCAAAGGCATTTGGGGGCGCTCCTGCGTGGCGGTGGCGGGCGGCTTACTCGGAAGTGAAGATGGAGCCGCCCAGGCGCTCCATCCGTTCCAGCGCCATGCCGCAGCCGCGCACCACGCAGGTCAGCGGGTCTTCGGCCACCAGCACGGGCAGGCCGGTTTCCTCGGCCAGCAGGCGGTCGAGGTCGCGCAGCAGCGCGCCGCCGCCGGTGAGCATCATGCCGCGCTCGGCGATGTCGGCGCCCAGCTCGGGCGGCGTCTGCTCCAGCGCGTTCTTCACGGCGCTGACCATCTGGTTCAGCGGGTCGGTGAGAGCTTCGAGGATCTCGTTCGAGGAAATGGTGAAGCTGCGCGGCACCCCCTCGCTGAGGTTGCGGCCCTTGACTTCCATCTCCTTCACCTCGCTGCCGGGGAAGGCGCTGCCGATGTTCTTCTTGATGGCCTCGGCCGTGGGTTCGCCGATCAGCATGCCGTAGTTGCGGCGGATGTAGTTGATGATGCTTTCATCGAACTTGTCGCCGCCCACGCGGATGCTGCCCTTGTAGACCATGCCGCCCAGGCTGATGACGCCCACCTCGGTGGTGCCGCCGCCGATGTCCACCACCATCGAGCCGCTGGCCTCACTCACAGGAAGGCCGGCGCCGATGGCCGCGGCCATGGGCTCTTCGATCAGGTAGACGTCGCTGGCGCCAGCGCCGAGCGCCGATTCACGGATGGCGCGGCGCTCCACCTGGGTGGAGCCGCAGGGCACGCAAATGATGATGCGCGGGCTGGGGCGCAAGACGGACCGCGGGTGGACCATCTTGATGAACTGCTTGAGCATCTGCTCCGTGACCGTGAAGTCGGCGATGACGCCGTCTTTCATCGGACGGATGGCCTCGATGTTGCCGGGCACCTTGCCCAGCATGGCCTTGGCTTCCTTGCCGACGGCCTGGATGGTTTTCTTGCCTTGGGGGCCGCCTTCGTGGCGAATGGCCACCACCGAGGGCTCGTCCAGCACGATGCCCTTGCCACGCACGTAGATCAGCGTGTTGGCGGTGCCGAGGTCGATGGCCAGGTCGGTGGAGAAGTAGCGGCGCAGGGATGCAGCGAACATGGGCTGGTGTGAAGAACGGGTGCGCGGGCGGCGGGCGGGATGTGCGGGCGGTGCTTGACCAGAAGGGGGCCCGAAGGCGAACCTGTGTGGGCCGGGTGGGTACCTGGGGTCTGAACCGGGTGTGACGGCGGAGCCGCCGGGCGCTGGCGCTGGGGTGTTGGGGGTGTTCGGGCCGCAAGGTTCTGAACAGCACTTCCGGGCAGCCTTCCGGTCGACCTTTCGGGCGGCTTTCTGAACGACAGTCGGAACTGCGGCGGCCGCCACGGTAACCCGGCACGGCCGTGCGCCAAAGCACTTGCGGGTAACCATAGATAATAACGTAAACACCCCCCTCCCCAGAGGGAGAGCGCTGCTTTTTTCAGCAAGGGCAGGCTCTTCCGCGGGGCCGACCAGCACCCCCTACCGCCCCCGAACCCATGGCCCTGACCCTGCAGGACGTGAGCCGCATTGCCCACCTGGCGCGGCTGGAAGTCACCCCCGCCGACCAGGCGCTGATGCTGGAACAGCTCAACGGCTTCTTCGGCATCGTCGAGCAGATGAGCGCCGTGGACACCAGCGGCGTGGAGCCTCTCTACACGCCCCTGTCGGCCGTGCAGGCCGTGGCCTTGCGCCTGCGCGAAGACGTGGTCACCGAGACCAACCAGCGCGAAGCCAACCAGCGCAGCGCGCCCGCCGTGGAAGACGGGTTGTTCCTCGTGCCGAAGGTGATCGAATGAGCGCGCCACAACAGGCCCTGCACCAGCTGGGCGTGGCGGCCCTCGGTCGGGCCCTGGCCGCCCGGCAGGTGTCCAGCGTCGAGCTCACGCAGGCGCTGCAGGCGCGCATGGCGCAGCACGCAGGCCTGGGCGCCTTCCTCGCCACGAACCACGAAACCGCGCTGGCCGAAGCACGCGCCGCCGATGCCGCCATCGCCGCCGGCACCGCCGGCCCGCTGACGGGCATACCGCTCGCGCACAAGGACATCTTCGTCACCGATTACGCGCGCAGCGGCCTGCCCACCACCGCCGGCAGCCAGATGCTGAAGGGCTATGCCAGCCCCTTCGACGCCACCGTCGTGGCGCGCCTGGTGGCCGCCGGCACCGTCACCCTGGGCAAGCTGAACTGCGACGAGTTCGCGATGGGCTCGGCCAACGAGAACAGCGCCTACGGCCCGGCGCGCAACCCCTGGGACGCCACGCGCGTGCCCGGCGGCAGCTCGGGCGGCAGCGCCACGGCCGTCGCCGCGCGCCTGGTGCCCGCCGCCACCGGCACCGACACCGGTGGCTCCATCCGCCAGCCCGCCAGCTTCACCGGCATCACCGGCATCAAGCCGACCTACGGCGTGTGCAGCCGCTACGGCATGGTGGCCTTCGCCAGCAGCCTGGACCAGGCCGGCCCGATGGCGCGTTCGGCCGAAGACTGCGCGCTGTTGCTCTCGGCCATGAGCGGCTTCGACGAGCGCGACGCCACCAGCGCCGAACGGCCACCGCAAGACTTCCACGCCCTGATGCTGGAGCCGCGCGCTGGCGCCAGCGCCGCCAAGCCGCTGCAGGGCCTGCGCATCGGCCTGCCGAAAGAGTTCTTCCCCGCCGCCCTAGCCGCCGACGTGAATGGCGCCGTGCGCAGCGCGCTGACCGAGCTGGAGAAGCTGGGCGCGGCGCTGGTGGACGTGAGCCTGCCGCGCACCGAGCTGTCCATCCCGGTCTATTACTTGATCGCCCCGGCCGAGGCCAGCAGCAACCTCAGCCGCTTCGACGGCGTGAAGTTCGGCCACCGCGCCGCGCAGCACGGCGACCTGCTCGACATGTACAAGAAGACGCGCGCCGAAGGCTTCGGGCCCGAGGTGAAGCGCCGCATCATGATCGGCACCTACGTGCTGAGCCACGGCTACTACGACGCCTACTACCTGCAGGCGCAGAAGCTGCGCCGCATGATCGCCGACGACTTCCAGGCCTGCTTCCAGCATTGCGACGTGATCGCCGGCCCGGTGGCACCCACCGTGGCCTGGGCCCTGGGCCAGCAGCGCAACCCGCTGCAGGACTACCTGGCCGACATCTTCACGCTGCCCGGCAGCCTGGCCGGCCTGCCCGCGATGAGCGTGCCCGCCGGCTTCGCGAAATCCGAAGAAGGCGGCGGCCTGCCCGTGGGCCTGCAGCTCATTGGCAACTACTTCCAGGAGGGGCAGCTGCTGCACACCGCCCACGCGCTGCAGCAGGCCACCGACTGGCACCTGAAGGAACCCACGCTGTGAGCGCGCCTGCCCTGATCCGCGGCTACGAGGTCGTCATCGGCCTGGAAACGCACGCGCAACTCTCCACGGCCAGCAAGATCTTCAGCGGCGCCTCCACGCAGTTCGGCGCCGCGCCCAACACCCAGGCCTGCGCCGTGGACCTGGCGCTGCCCGGCACGCTGCCGGTGATGAACAAGGGCGCGGTGGAGCGCGCCATCCAGTTCGGCCTGGCCGTGCAGGCCAAGGTGGCGCCGCTGTCCATCTTCGCGCGCAAGAACTACTTCTACCCGGATCTCCCGAAGGGCTACCAGATCAGCCAGTACGAGATTCCGGTGGTGCAGGGCGGCAAGGTCGAGTTCCTGCTGAACGGCCAGAAGAAGACCGTGCGCCTGACGCGCGCCCACCTCGAAGAAGACGCAGGCAAGAGCCTGCACGAGGACTACCAGGGCCAGACCGGCATCGACCTGAACCGCGCGGGCACGCCACTGCTGGAGATCGTCTCCGAACCCGACATGCGCAGCAGCGCCGAGGCCGTGGAGTACGCCAAGGCGCTGCACACGCTGGTGGTGTGGCTGGGCCTGTGCGACGGCAACATGCAGGAAGGCAGCTTCCGCTGCGACGCCAACGTCAGCGTGCGCAAGCCCGGCGCGCCCTTCGGCACGCGGCGCGAGATCAAGAACCTCAACAGCTTCCGCTTCCTGCAGCAGGCCATCGACTTCGAGGTGCAGTGGCAGATCGACCGCGTGGAAGACGGCCTGCCCATCGAGCAGGCCACGGTGCTCTTCAACCCCGACACGGGCGAAACGCGCGCGATGCGCAGCAAGGAAGACGCGCACGACTACCGCTACTTCCCCGACCCCGACCTGCCGCCGCTGGTGATTGCACCCGAGTGGGTGGCGCGCGTTCAGGCGGCCATGCCCGAGCTGCCCGGCGCGATGGCCGAGCGCTTTGTGCGCGACGACGGCCTGCCCGAGTACGACGCGCAGATGATGACGCAGAGCCTGGCGATGGCGCGCTACTACGAGGCCGTGCGCGACGCTTGCGGCCAGCCCAAGCTGGCGGCCAACTGGCTGATGGGCGAGGTGAGCAAGCGCCTGAACGCCGAGGGCCGCGGCATCGAGGCCGCCGCGCTGCAGCCCGCCACGCTGGCCGCGCTGATCCGCCGCGTGGCCGACAGCACGGTCTCGAACAACGGCGCGCGCCAGGTCTTCGAGCTGCTGTGGTCGGGCGCGCAGAGCGGGGTTGTCGCCGATGTCGACGCCATCATCGAGGCCCAGGGCCTGAAGCAGATGAACGACAGCAGCGCGCTGCTGGCCATCGTCGACGAGGTGATCGCGGCCAACGCCAAGAGCGTGGAAGAGTTCCGCGCCGGCAAGGAGAAGGCCTTCAACGCGCTGGTGGGCCAGGTGATGAAGGCCAGCAAGGGCAAGGCCAACCCGGCGCAGGCCGGCGAACTGCTGCGCCAGCGGCTGGCCTGAAGCCGGCACGGCCCCGAGGCCACGCTCGGCTTCGGGGCGGGCTCGGTGGCGGTTCAGTAGTGGTGTTTCAGTGCGGGGCCGCGCGGCCGGGCTGCGAAGCCGGGCGCGCGGTGGCCGGCGCGGCAGTGGCCGGCAGGGGCCCCAGCGAGCCCGCCGGCGCGCCGCCCC
>LJHT01000049.1 GCA_001295905.1 beta proteobacterium AAP51
GGCCGTGCGCGCGCTGGGCGCCGGCAGCACCAGCGTGGCCGGCTGCAGGGCGCGCTGCGCGGCCAGCGCCAGGGCCAGCGCGCCGCGCACCGGGCGCAGCTCGCCGGCCAGCGACAGTTCGCCGGCGATTTCACAGGCCGCCAGCCGCGCTGCATCCAGCTGCCCGGCGGCGGCCAGGATGCCCAAAGCGATGGGCAGGTCGAAGCGCCCGCTCTCCTTGGGCAGGTCGGCCGGCGCCAGGTTCACGGTGATGCGCTTGTTGTGCGGGAAGGCGAAGCCGCTTTGCTGCAACGCGGCGCGCACGCGTTCGCGCGACTCCTTCACCTCAGTGTCGGCCAGCCCCACCAGCATGAAGCTGGGCAGGCCGTTGGCCAGCTGCACCTCCACCTGCACCTCGGGCGCCTCCAGGCCGTCCAGGGCCCGGCTCTTCACGACCGCCAGCGTCATCTGCACCCCCTCTTCACCCCGTTCGCGTGGCAAAGATTCTGGGCAGCGGGCTGGGCGCGCGGTATCCGCACCAAGAGCGTGCGGAAGGGGGATAGGCACCGCTTTGGTGCGAATAAATCTCACCCCGAAGAGGGGCCTGCCAGTCCTAGGGCCCTGCGGGCTGCGCGGGCGGTGGCATGGAACCTGCAAACCCACCCCCCGGAACCCCTGTGGGCCGCCGCGCGCGGTGCACACGGGCTGAACCACAACGTCTAAGGAACCCAGACCATGAAGATGGTGACTGCGATCGTCAAACCCTTCAAGCTGGACGAAGTGCGCGAAGCGCTCAGCGGCATCGGCGTCCAGGGCATCACCGTGACCGAGGTGAAAGGCTTCGGCCGCCAGAAAGGCCACACCGAGCTGTACCGCGGCGCGGAATACGTCGTCGACTTCCTGCCCAAGGTGAAGATCGAGGCAGCGGTGGACGACGGCATCGTCGACCGCGTCATCGAAGCCATCGAGAGCTCGGCCCGCACCGGGAAGATCGGTGACGGGAAGATCTTCGTCACCACCCTGGAACAGGTGGTCCGCATCCGCACCGGCGAGACCGGCAAGGACGCGCTGTAAGCACGCCCCCCGCAACGAGAGCCCACACATGAAAAAACTACTTGTCCTGTTGACCCTGGGCGCTGCGCTCATGGGCCTGGGCGGCAGCGCGCTCGCGCAGGATGCCGCCGCTTCAGCCGCTGCGGCGGCATCGGCGGCGATGGAAGCCGCGCCGGCAGCCGCCGCAGCCCCTGCCGCCGCGCCGGCCGAAGCC
>LJHT01000005.1 GCA_001295905.1 beta proteobacterium AAP51
GGGGGGGGCGGGTGGGGCGGGGCGGGGGGGCGTGCTGCTCACAGCGTCTCCAGGACGGCGGCGGGCGCGGGGCGTTGCCATCGCCCCTTCAGTGTTTGCAGCAGGCCGCGTGGCGTGTTCTCGAAGCGCGCCCAGGCGCGTTCGCCACACAGCGTGAAGGCGATGCGCTGGCCGCCTTCGGTCTGGCGGCGCAGCGCGGCCAGCGGGCCGGCGTCGAGCGTGGCCCAGGCCTTGCACCAGCCGGCCCAGTCTTCACCGAGGGCGGGGCTGCGCAGGCGTTCGTCCACCTGCGGCGGGTTCGGTGCCGAGGGCTGGGCCGGGCCGCAGCCGCTGAGCCAGAAGGAATTGACGGGCAACAGGCCGCGCGCGGCGCGTTCGTCGTTCAGCGGGTGCGTGTACAGCAGCATCTGCACCTCGCTTTGCAGCCGGCGCAGGCGCCGCGCGGCCGGGGCGCTGCCCAGCCAGCCGTCGACGTTGCGGCCGATCACGCGGTCGATGGAGGCCGTGGCCAGCCCGGCCAGGCTTTCGTGCGCCAGGTACCAGCGCTGCGCCGTGCCGTAGTGCAGCGCAAAACCTTCGCTGGTGAAGAGCGGTGCCACGGTGTCGAAGAAGGCGCGCGAGCCGGCCTCGTCCAGCATCAGCCCGGCGGGGTCGATGAGGCTGATCTGCTCGGTGCCCAGGTGCCAGTGCGCCGGTGTCACCAGGCCCCAGGCCAGGTCGGCGGTGGCGATGCCATCGGCCTGGGCCGCGCGGGCCGCCCAGGGCAGCAGGCCGGCTGCACCCTGCCAGCCCAGGGCCAGCGCCAGTGCACGTTCGTGAGGGGGGGAATAGCACCACTCGTCGGCACTGTCGCGCTGCACTTCGGTGCAGCGGCCCAGCAGGGCTTGCAGTTCGGGCAGCGCCAGGGTGGCGGCAGCCTGGCGGCCTGCCTCGGAAAGCGGGGCCGCAAACGGAATCAACAGATGCATGGCCGCATTATCCCGGCCGGGGCAGGGGGCCTCGCGACCAAGGCCGGCGATGAACGCCCCTGGGCTAGCATGCGCGACCCTGTACCTCGCTTCCCCATGAACCCTTCTTTCGAGTGGCAGATCGGCTGGCGCTACACGCGCGCCGGCCGGGCCGGCCGCCGCAACGGCTTCATCAGCTTCATCAGCGGTGTCTCGATGGTGGGCATTGCGCTGGGTGTGGCGGCATTGATCATCGTGCTGAGCGTGATGAACGGCTTCCAGAAGGAAGTGCGCGACCAGATGCTGGCCGTGGTGTCGCACGTGGAAGTGCTGGCCACCGAAGGCGCGGCCCTGGCCGACTGGCGCGCCACCGCCGCCCAGGCGCAGCAAGACCCGCGCGTGCTCGCCGCCGCGCCCTTCGTGGCCACCCAGGCGCTGGTGAGCCTGGGGCCCGAGCTGCGCGGCGCCCTGGTGCGCGGCATCAGCCCGGCCGAAGAAGCCACCGTCACGCCGCTGGGCGCCAGCCAGGGCGCGCTGCTGGCGCAGCTGCAGCCCGGGCGCTGGAACGTGGTGCTGGGCGGTGCGCTGGCGCGCAGCCTGGGCACGCGCGTGGGCGACAAGGTGGTCATCGTCTCGCCCAGCGGGCAGGTCACCCCGGCCGGCGTGGTGCCGCGCCTGCGCCAGTTCACGCTGGTGGGCGTTTTCGAATCAGGCCACTTCGAACACGACAGTGGCCTGGCCCTGGTGCACCTGGAAGATGCCGCGCGCCTCTTCCGCACCGAAGGCGCCACGGGTGTGCAGCTGCGGCTGAGCGAAGTGAACGAGGCCCGCACCATCGGCGCCGAGCTGCAGGCCCGCCTGGGCCCCACGGTGGAGGTGCGCGACTGGACACGCACCCACCGCACCTGGTTCGACGCCGTGCAGGTGGAAAAACGCATGATGGGCATCATCCTCAGCCTCATCGTCGCGGTGGCCGCCTTCAACCTGGTGAGCACGCTGGTGATGACGGTCACCGACAAGCGCGCCGACATCGCCATCCTGCGCACGCTGGGCGCGAGCCCGCGCTCGGTGATGGGCATCTTCATCGTGCAGGGCGCCACGTCGGGGCTGGTGGGCGTGGCCGCCGGCGCCGTGCTCGGGCTGGGGGTGGCCTTCAACATCGACACCCTGGTGCCGGCCATCGAACGCGCCCTGGGCATGGCCTTTCTGCCATCGCATGTGTTCCTCATCAGCCGCATGCCCAGCGAGCCGATGGCGGCCGACATCGTGCCCGTGCTGGCGGTGTCGCTGGTGCTGGCCTTTGCCGCCACGCTCTACCCCAGCTGGCGCGCCAGCCAGGTGAACCCGGCCCAGGCCTTGCGTTACGAGTAGCCCGAATGAATGAAACGGTCTTGCAGGCGCTGGATTTGCACAAGCGCTATGTGGAAGGCAGCGGCAGCAGCGCGCTGGACGTGACGGTGCTGCGCGGCATCAGCCTGGAAGTGAAGCGCGGCGAGACGCTGGCGGTGGTGGGCGCCTCGGGCTCGGGCAAGAGCACGCTGCTGCACCTGCTGGGCGCGCTGGACGCCCCCAGCAGCGGCCGCGTGCTGCTGATGGGCCAGGACCTGGCGCAGCTGAGCCCTGCCGAGCAGGGGCGCTGGCGCAACCAGCACCTGGGCTTCATCTACCAGTTCCACCACCTGCTGCCCGAATTCACCGCGCTGGACAACGTGGCCATGCCGCTGCGCATACGCCGCCAGCCTGTGGCCCAGGCGCGGGCGGCGGCGCAGGCGCTGCTGCAGCGTGTGGGCCTGGGGAAGCGCCTGGGGCACCATCCAGCGCAGCTTTCGGGCGGTGAGCGCCAGCGCGTGGCCATTGCGCGGGCCCTGGTCACGCGCCCGGCGTGTGTGCTGGCCGATGAACCCACCGGCAACCTCGACCGCGAAACCGCCGACGGCGTGTTCGCGCTGATGCTGGAGCTGGCGCGCGAAGACGGCACCGCCTTCGTGCTGGTGACACACGACCCCAGCCTGGCCGCGCGCTGCCAGCGCACCCTGAACCTGAGCGCCTGAGATGGCCGACCGCCCCACGGCCACCGGCTTCAGCCGCTGGCCCTACGAATGGCAGGTGGCCCTGCGCCAGGTGCGCGGCGCCGGCGCGGGCAGCAACCGCTTCATCGCCTTCATCTCGCGCGTGTCGATGCTGGGCATCGCTTTGGGCGTGGCGGCGCTCATCGTGCTGCTGTCGGTGGTGAACGGTTTCCAGGTCGAGGTGCGCGACCGCATGCTCGGGCTGGTGCCGCACATCACCCTGCTGCACCGCGAAGGCGTCTTCACCGACTGGCAGGCCACCGCCCGCGTCGCAGCCCGCAACCCCGCCGTGGCCGCCGCGGCGCCGGCCGTGCTGGCCGATGGCATGCTGGGCCGTGGCGAGCTGCTGCGCGGGGCCTTCCTGCGCGGCATCGACCCGGCGCTGGAAGGCGCCGTCAGCCCGGTGGTGCGCGAGCTGCCGCCCGCGTTGCTGCAGCAGCTGCAACCGGGTGCCATGAAGGTGCTGCTGGGGCAGGAGCTGGCACGCGCGCTGGGCGTCAAGTCGGGCGACAGGCTCACGCTGGTTCGCGCCGGGCGCGGTGGCGGCAGTTCAAGCGGCGATGGTCTGGGCCCGCAGACCAGTGCACCGCAGATGACCGCGCTGCACGTGGCAGGCACCTTCGCGGCCGGCCACTTCGAGTTCGACAACACCCTCGCGCTGCTGCACTGGCAGGACGCGGCCACGCTCTTCAACGTGGCGGGCGTGAACGCCATCCAGCTGCGCCTACACGACGCCCTGCAGGCGCCCGAGGCCGCGCGCGCGCTGCAGGAGACGCTGGGCTACGACGTGGCGCTGCGCGACTGGACGCAGGTGAACCGCACCTGGTTCGAATCGGTGCAGTTGCAGCGCCGCATGCTGGCGCTGATCCTCACGCTGATCGTCGCGGTGGCCGCCTTCAACCTGGTGAGCACGCTGGTGATGACGGTGACGGACAAACGCGGCGACATCGCCATCCTGCGCACGCTGGGCGCGAGCCCGCTGTCCATCATGGGCATCTTCGTGGCCCAGGGCCTGCTGGCGGGGCTGGTGGGCACGGCCGGCGGCGTGGCGCTGGGCCTGGGCATCGCCTACCATCTGGACGTGCTGGTACCCGCGCTCGAACGTGCGCTGGGCACCACGCTGCTCTCGCCCAGCATCTACCTCATCGACCACCTGCCCAGCCTGCCCATGGCCTCTGACGTGGTGCCGGTGGTGCTGGTGTCGCTGGGCTTGTCTTTGGTGGCCACGCTCTACCCCAGCTGGCGCGCCAGCCGCGTGAACCCGGCCGAGGCGCTGCGGCACGAGTGAGCGCGGCCCGGTCTGCGCCGAGACCCTCAACTGCACCCGCCGGGGCCGGCTTCCTACAATCAAGCGGTGCATCTGCTCAACGCCGACCTCCACAGCCATTCCAACGTCTCAGACGGCACGCTCAGCCCGGAAGACCTGGCACGGAGGGCTGCCGACCAGGGCGTGGAGCTCTGGGCCCTGACCGACCACGACGAGATCAGCGGCCAGCGCCGCGCCCGTGAGGCCGCGCTCGACCTCGGCATGGCCTACCTCACGGGCACCGAGATCTCGGTGAGCTTTGCCGGGCAGACGGTGCACATCGTCGGCCTGGGGTTCGATGACGAAGACGCAGCGCTGAACGCCGGCCTCGCCGCCACGCGCGGCGGGCGCACGCAACGCGCCCGCGAGATGGCTGCCGGGCTGGCCAAGGTGGGCATCACGGGTGCCTTCGAAGGTGCGTTGAAGTACGTGGGCAACCCCGAACTCATCTCGCGCACGCACTTTGCGCGTTTCCTGGTGGAGAGCGGTGTCTGCCCCGACACCCACAGCGTCTTCCGCCGCTACCTCACCGAAGGCCACCCCGGTTATGTGCCCCACGTCTGGGCGCGGCTGGGCGACGCGGTGCGCTGGATCACGCAGGCCGGCGGCATGGCCGTCATCGCCCACCCCGGCCGCTACAAGTTCACGCCCACCGAGGAGTACGCGCTCTTCACCGAGTTCATCGCCCACGGCGGCCAGGGCGTGGAAGTGATGACGGGCAGCCACAGCGCGGCCGAACACATCCGTTATGCCGACACGGCCCTCGAGTTCGGCCTGCTCGCCAGCCGCGGCAGCGACTTCCATTCACCCGGCGAAAGCCGCACCGAGCTGGGCAGCCTGCCCGACCTGCCGGGGCGCCTGAAGCCGGTGTGGGAAGCGCTGGCGGCGCGGGTGCACGGCGCGGTGGCGTGATCGGGCAGATTGAGCGCGTGGGTTCAGCGCCCAGGTTGAGCGGCCCGCCTGACAGGCTTCCGTAAAAACCCGAAGTCGGGTTAGAATCATGGGCTGCGCTGAAGACGCCTGTTGCAAGACGACGCCGGCAGCCAGAATCGTTCATCCCCTTCGGCCTCTTGCCACTCACGCTGCGCCTTCATCAGGCGTCAGACTGCGGTGCGCTTCTCACGGGTCGGCGGCGATGCCGTCGCACGACCTTCCGGTGCCCACCAACAGGGCCGTCCCCAGGACAAAGCCGGAATCCCTCAGCGACTAAACCCGGCTGGGCCTGCAAAAGGCCCGGCCAGGCGCGCCTTCGTGCGTGCCAGCGAGAGAGATGATGAGTTTCGAAGCCCTGAACCTGAACGAAGCGCTGACGCGCGCCCTGGCCGCCGCCGGCTACACCGAAGCCACGGCCGTGCAAGCCGAGGCCATTCCGCCCGCGATGGCCGGCAAGGACCTGATGGTCAGCAGCCGCACCGGCAGCGGCAAGACGGCCAGCTTCATGCTGCCCGCACTCACCCGCATCCTGGCCAGCCGCAGCCTGCCGCCGGCCCAGCGTGGCAAGGGCCCGCGCGTGTTGGTGCTGGCCCCCACGCGTGAACTGGCCATGCAGGTGGCCAAGGCCGCCAGCGACTACGGCCGCTACGTGCAGGGCCTGCGTGTGGCCACCGTGGTGGGCGGCGTGCCTTACGGCGCGCAGCTGGCCGCGCTGCGTGGCCCGCTGGACATCCTGATCGCCACCCCTGGCCGCCTCATCGACCACCTGGGTTCGGGCAAGTGCAACCTGTCGGGTGTGGAAATGCTGGTGCTCGACGAAGCCGACCGCATGCTCGACATGGGGTTCATCGACGACATCCGCCACATCACCGAAGCCACGCCGAAGCAGCGCCAGACGGTGATGTACAGCGCCACCTTCAGCGGCAACGTCGGCCGCCTGGCCACCGACCTGCTGCGCGAGCCGCAGCGCATCGAAGCCAGCTCGCAGACCGAGAGCCATGCCGACATCGAACAGCGCCTGCACTGGGCGGACGATCTCGAGCACAAGAACGCGCTGCTCGACCACATCCTCACCGAGCGCGACCTCGACCAGGCCGTGGTCTTCACCAGCACCCAGCGTGACGCCGACTGGCTGGCCGACCGCCTGCACGAGATGGGCCACAGCGTGGCCAGCCTGCACGGCGGCATGCCGCAAGGCCGCCGCAACCGCGTGCTGCAGGGCCTGCGCAGCAAGCACCTGCGCGTGCTGGTGGCCACCGACGTGGCCGCGCGCGGCATCGACGTGCCGACCATCAGCCACGTCATCAACTACGGCCTGCCGATGAAGGAAGAGGACTACGTGCACCGCATCGGCAGAACCGGGCGCGCTGGTCGCGCAGGCCTGGCGGTGACGCTGGCCGAGCGCCGCGACAGCGGCATGATCCACCGCATCCAGCGCTACACCACGCAGCGCATGCCGGTGGCCACCATCGCCGGCCTGGAGCCCAAGCGCGCCGAGCCGCCCAAGCCCTTCGACCGCCCCGTGCGCCCGGGCGGCAAGCCCGGTGGCAAGAGCTTCGGCCCGCGCCCCGCGGGCGGCAAGCCCTTCAAGCCGGCCGGCAAGACCTTCAGCAAGGCAGGCGGTCCCCGCCCAGCGCGCTAAAGAGCCCCCAAGCTCACTGCGTTCGCTACCCCCCAAGGGGGCTCTTGCAGCGGCCCGGCAGAGCCGGTTCCGCGCAAGGGCTTGATCGCCAATCAAAAAGCGCCCCTCGGGGCGCTTTTTTCATGGTCGTGCGCTCAGCTCACGCGCCCAGGAGGTCGACCTCGAACACGAGCGTCGCATTCGGCGGAATCACGCCGCCAGCGCCGCGTGCGCCGTAGCCCAGCTCGGCCGGGATGGTGAGCACGCGCGTGCCGCCCACCTTCATGCCCTGCACGCCTTCGTCCCAGCCGCGGATGACCATGCCGGCGCCCAACTCGAAGGCGAAAGGCTGGCCGCGGTCCTTGCTGCTGTCGAACTTCTTGCCGCGCGACTTGTCGGCGGTGGGGTCGTACAGCCAGCCGGTGTAGTGCACGCGCACGCGCTGGCCGGCGCGGGCCTCTTCGCCGGTGCCGACGCTGAGGTCGTCGATCTGCAGGCCGCTGGGGGTGGTGGTCATGGTGCTTCGGGTTCAGGTTGAGAAGGCCGCGATGATGCCAGCCCGGGCGGGCTCCCTCGCGGCTGTCTCTGCTTGCACGGCTTGCGTGGCTTCAGGTGCCAGCGCGCTGCCGCAGCCGCCACGCCAGGGCCAGCAGCGCCAGGGTCCACATCGACACCGTGCCGGGCTCGGGCACCGCGGCGGTGAAGCCCAGCTGGTAGCTGGCCACCAGCTGCAGCATCGCGGCATCGGCGGGGGCGATGCCCAACTCGGCAGCCGCGATCTCGCCCGGCCCGAAGCGCAGCGGGTCCTGCCCGGTGAGTGAGCCGAACAGCGTCAGCGCGCTGAGGTAGGAGCCCCAGACGCTGGCATGCGTGCCGTCGTTGAACCACAGGTCGATGAGACCGTCGGTGCCGGCATCGGGCGCGTACATGTCGCGCGTGGCGAAGCCGGCCTGCACGGCCGTGAGGAAAGACTGCCCCACCGGCACCACCCCCGTGATGCCGCCGCTGCCGTCGGCGCCGGCAAAGGCGGCCACGGTGGCCATGGCGGCGGTGAGCTCGGCGGTCATCGCCTCCAGCGTGGGGAAGTAGCTCGGCGCCGGGTCGTTGGTGTAGATGGCGTTACCCGTGCGCGGGTCGGGGAAGGGCGAGGTGCCCGGTGGGTTGATGAGGTTGGGCCGGGCCCAGGTCTGCTGCAGGTAGACCTGCGCCGCGGCGTTGGCGTTCACGTTGGCCGGGATGTTGCGCGTGGTGGTGTTGGTGCAGAACGAGCCGCCGCCGGCGGCCTGGCAGGCGGCCACGCTGCCGTGGATGGCGGTGAACATCGCCTGCTCGTTGTAGCTGAGCGCGCTGCCCTGGTGAATCCAGTCTTCGATGCGGTCGACATAGGCCTGCACCGAGGGGAAGTTCGAGCCCAGCGGCACGCCGTTAACGGTGCGCGGCGCCAGGGCTTCGTCGCTCTGGTCCTGCAGCACCACCTTGTCCCATTTCTGGCTGCCGATGTTGCCGCGCAGGTCCCAGTTGCTGTTGGCGGTGTTGAGGAAGTGGCCGCGCAGCGAAGCCGCGTTGCGGGTGGTGAGGGCCACGTCGTAGTCCAGCCCCGCCTGCACCGTGAGCTGCTTGAAGATGCCCGGCACGCCGCCCCAGCCCACGGTCTGTGAATGCGGCGAGAAGGAGTTGAACTCGCGCCCGGTGGCGGGGTTCAGGATGCCGACCGGGTAGGAGTTGGTGCCCGTGAGGTTGGTGAAGGGCGCGCCGCTGACGAAAGGCAGCGCGGGGTCGGTGCCGCCGTGCAGCGGACCCTGGGGCCGCGTGAGGTCGCGCACGTTGGCGGCGTTGTAGGTCAGCACGGGGTCGAGCCGGCCGAAGGTGTAGCTGTTGCCGACGAACAGCACCGTCGTAGGCTGTGCCGCGGCGCCCTGGGCGGCCAGCAGCAAGAGCAGGGCCGAAAGCTGGAACTTCATGGGGCTTGTCTCCTGATTCAAGATTGTTTGGGGTCGTGCGCGAGGCCAGCAGCCTTGGCTGCTGCGCCGGGCATCTTCGCGGGCAAAGCCTCGAAGTGAATACGTGATTCCCGCCCCCGCCCCGGGTTCAGGGCGGTGGGCCGAACACCTGGGCCCAGGCCGCCACGGCGGCGGCCAGCCATTGCGCGGGGCTCGGCGCCTGCAGCGGCGGCAGGCCCAGCACGCGGCCTGCCTGCCGCAGTGCGGCCACGGGGTCGTGCTGGTCCAGCGGTGCGGCACCGTTCTGCTTGCTGAGCTTGCGGCCGTCGGCGGCCCGCACCAGCGGCGTGTGCAGGTAGCTGGGCCTCGGCAGGCCCAGCGCCTGTTGCAGCAGCAGCTGCCGGGCGGTGTTGTCGGCCAGGTCTTCGCCGCGCACCACGTGCGTGATGCCCTGGGCGGCGTCGTCCACCACCACGGCCAGCTGGTAGGCCCACAGGCCGTCGGCGCGCTGCAGCACGAAATCGCCCACCTCGGCCGCCACGTCCTGCTGCATCGCACCCAGGCGGCGGTCTTGCCAGTGCTGCGGCGGCCCGTCGGCCCTGAAGCGCACGGCGCGCGGTGGCCGGCCTTGCAGGCCCCCGCGCTCGGGCCGGCAGGTGCCGGGGTAGATGCGCTCGGCCTCGGGCACGTGGGCCACGCCCAGCGCCAGCCAGTGCGCTTCGATGGCCTTGCGTGTGCAGCCGCAGGGGTAGGCCTGGCCCTGCGCCTGCAGCGCCTGCAGCGCCAGCGTATAGGCCGCACCGCGGCGAGACTGCCACCAGGGCGCCTCGTCGGGCACCAGGCCGCATTGGGCCAGCTGCTGCAGGATGTTCTCGGCCGCGCCCGGCACGCAGCGCGGGGTGTCCACGTCTTCGATGCGCACCAGCCAGCGCCCGCCGTGGGCCCGCGCGTCCAGCCAGCTGGCCAGGGCCGCCACCAGCGAGCCGGCGTGCAGCGGCCCGGTGGGCGAGGGGGCGAAGCGGCCGATGTAGCGGCCGGCATCGCGCCCGGCGTCGGGGCCGCTGGCCGCCGCGCCAGCCTTCAGCACAGCGGGCCGGCGTGGCGCTCCAGCAGCGCGCGCCGCGTGGTGGGGCTTTCCAGCTGCGCCAGCCACCACTGCAGCGCACGGCCCAGGCCGGCGGTGCCGCCGCGTTCGGCGCGCCAGGCGTAGTGCATCTGCGCCACGGTGTTGCCGCGCGCGATCTCCTTCTGCACCAGCGTGCCGGCTTCCAGGTGTGGGCGCGCCAGCGGTTCGGGCAGGAAGCCGCAGCCCAGGCAGCGCAGCAGGGCGTCCATCTTCAGCCGCATGTTGGGCACGGTCAGCACGTCTTGCCCCGGCAGCAGGTTCACCGTGGCCGGGGCCATGCGCTGCGCAGTGTCGGCCACGGCCACGGCACGGTGGTGCACCAGCTGCGCGTCGGTGAGCGGGCCCTCCAGCGCGGCCAGCGCGTGGTGCGGCGCCATGCAGAAGACGAAGAGCACGTCCCCCAGCAGGCGCAGCTCGATGCCGCCCGGGTTCACGTGTTGGCCCGACACGCCGATGGCCAGGTCCACCTGGCCCAGCACCAGCGCCTCCCAGGTGCCCGTGAGCACATCGGTGCGCAGGCGTATGCGCGTAGCGGGGGCCTGGCGTTCGCCCGCGCCGCCATGCCCCTCGCGTCCCTCGCGCCCCTCGCGCAGATCGCAGAAGGCCTGCACGAGCTCGAAGACGGTGGGCACCGAGAGGATGTCTTCCACGCTGATGGACAGCTGCGCCTCCCAGCCGCTGGCCACGCGGCGCACGCGGTTGGCCACGGCGTCCATCTCCTGCAGCAGGCGGCGGCCTTCGCCCAGCAGTTCGGTGCCGGCGGCGGTGAGCTGGGCCTGGCGCGAGCTGCGGTCGAAGAGCAGCACGTCCAGCGCTTCTTCCAGCTGACGCACGCTGTAGGTCAGCGCCGAAGGCACCTTGCCCAGTTCGCGCGCTGCGGCGGCAAAGCTGCCGGTGCGGGCGATGGTGTCCATCATCACCAGGGCGTCGGGGGTCAGGGCGTTGCTGCGGTCGGGCATGGCTTCATCTTATTTGAACGGGGCCGACAAGCCGCCGCAGCCTGCCGTGAAGCGCGGCTTCCTACATTGAGGGCTCTGAACCCCCCAACCGAGGACACCGCCATGATCACCCTGCGCAAGTCGGCCGAACGGGGCTATGCCGACCACGGCTGGCTGCAGAGCTTCCACAGCTTCAGCTTCGCCGACTACCACGACCCCCGGCACATGGGCGTGGGCAACCTGCGCGTCATCAACGAAGACCGCATCGCGCCGGGCACGGGTTTCGGCACGCACGGCCACCGCGACATGGAGATCGTCAGCTACGTGCTCGAAGGCGCGCTCGCGCACAAAGACAGCATGGGCAACGGCCAGGCCGGCGGCGCGAACGCCGGTGTGATCCGCCCCGGCGACGTGCAGCGCATGAGCGCCGGCACGGGCGTGCGCCACAGCGAGTTCAACCATGCGGCCGATGCCACCACGCACTTCCTGCAGATCTGGGTGCTGCCCGAGAAGGCCGGCATCGAGCCCGGCTACGAGCAGAAGCACTTCAGCGCCGAGAGCAAGCGCGGCCGGCTGGTCACGGTGGCCTCGCGCGACGGGCGCGAAGGCTCGGTCACCATCCATGCCGATGCCGCCCTCCGTGCCGGCCTGTTCACGGGCGACGAACGCGCCGAACTCGCGCTCGACCCGCAGCGCATCGCCTATGTGCACTTGGTGCGCGGCGCCTTGCGCGTGAACGACCGCCCGCTGCAGGCCGGCGACGCCGCGCGCCTGGAGCGGGAAACGCAGCTGGTGCTGGAGGGCGGGCAAGACGCCGAAGTGCTGGTCTTCGACCTCGCGCCTTGAGATTCCGACATCGCCTGGCGCTCTGCCGGGCGAGTTTTTGCTACCCCAACAAGGAGTTGTTCCATGAGTTCCATCGTCATCGTTTTCCACAGCGGCTACGGCCATACCAAGAAGGTCGCCGAGGCCGTGGCCGAGGGCAGCGGCGGCACGCTGCTGGCCATCGACGCCGAGGGCAACCTGCCTGATGTGGACGGAAAGGGCGGCTGGGATCTGCTGGCCGCGGCCAAGACCATCGTCTTCGGCTCGCCCACCTACATGGGCAGCGTCAGCTGGCAGTTCAAGAAGTTCGCCGATGCCAGCAGCAAGGCCTGGTTCACCAGCCTGTGGAAGGACAAGCTGGCTGCCGGCTTCACCAACAGCGCCAGCATGAACGGCGACAAGCTCAGCACGCTGCACTACCTGTTCACGCTGAGCCAGCAGCACGGCATGTTCTGGGTGGGCACGGGCATGATGCCCAGCAACAGCAAGGCCGCCACGCGCAACGACCTGAACTACGTGGCCAGCAGCTCGGGCCTGATGACGACCACGCCTTCCGACGCCTCGGTCGACGAGATGGTGCCGGGCGACATTGCCACGGCCAAGGCCTTCGGCGCCCGCGTGGCGGCGGCCACGGCCAAGCTGGCCTGAGCCCGGACGGCTCGCGCTCGCGACCCGGGGCGGGCCCCAGGCTGCGGCAGCGGGTGCGGGCGGCTACAGTCGCCCGCGTGGATACCTTGTTCTCTCTCTGGCGCGTGCTGCCCGGCATCGATTGGGCAGCCATTGCGCTGCTCTTCGCCGGCTGGGCGGGCTATGCGCGGTTCGCGCAGGCCCGCGCGGCGGTGCAGCCCTCGCTGCTGGCGCTGACCAACCGCGAGCGCCGCCGCTGGATGCTGCAGACCACCTGGCGCGAGAACCGCGTCATCGACGGCGTCGTGGTGCAGAACCTCTCCACCAGCCCGAGCTTCTTCGCCAGCACGACCATCCTCATCATCGGCGGCCTGCTCGCCGTGCTGGGCACCACCGACAAGGTGAACGAGCTGGTGCGCGAGATTCCCTTCGCCGCGCGCACCTCCCTGCTGGTCTTCGACCTGAAGGTGGTGCTGCTGCTGGGCATCTTCGTCTACGCCTTCTTCCGCTTCACCTGGGCGCTGCGCCAGTACACCTTCGGCGCGCTGCTGGTGGCGGCCGCTCCTGCGCACGACCAGTTCCACGCCGCGGCCGACCGCGAGGCCTTTGCCGAACGCGCCGGCCGCGTGATGGGCCTGGCCGCAGAAACCTTCAACGACGGGCTGCGCGCCTACTACTTCAGCTTCGCGGCGGTGGCCTGGTTCTTCTCGGGTTGGGCCATGATGGCGGGCACGGCGGGCGTCATCGTCATCCTGTACCGCCGCGAATTCCATTCCGACATGCTGGCCGTGCTGCGCAGCGACGAAGCCGCGCCGGCCCCACCCCGTTGACCGAAGAGGCTCCACCATGCGTTCGAAGCTGCTGAAGATGCGTCGCCACCTGCTCGCCGCCTTGGCACTGGCCCCCCTGGCCCTGGCGGCCGGGCCGCTCTGGGCCCAGGGCAAGACGGTGAAGATCCTGGTCGGCTTTCCGGCCGGTGGCGGCACCGATGCCATCGCGCGCCTGCTGGCCGAGAAGCTGAAGGACGAACTGGGCGCCACCGTCATCGTCGAGAACAAGCCCGGTGCGGGCGGCCAGCTGGCGGCACAGGCGCTGAAGGCGGCGCCGGCCGACGGCAGCACCTTCTTCATCAGCCACGACCACACCATCAGCGTGCTGCCGCTGGTGGCGAAGAACCCGGGCTTCGATCCGGCCAAGGACTTCCAGCCCGTGGCCGGCTTCGCCAGCTTCGTGAACGCCTTTGCCGTCTCGCCCGGCACGCCGGCCCGGAGCCTGGCCGAGTACGTGGCCTGGGTGAAGGCCGCCGGACAGGGCAAGGGTGCGGTGGGCGTGCCGGCACCGGCTTCCACGCCCGAATTCATGGTGAAGCTGCTTGGCGGCCAGTACCAGCTGGACCTGGTGCCCGCGCCCTACCGCGGCAGCGCGCCGATGTTGAACGACATGCTGGGCAACCAGATCAACGCCGGCATCGGCTCGGTGCCCGACTTCATCGAGAACCACAAGGCCGGCCGCATCCGCATGGTGGCCGTGGGCGGCAGCGCGCGCCAGGCCACGCTGCCCGAGGTGCCCACGCTGGCCGAACTGGGCATGGCCGGCTTCGAAGACCTGCCTTATTACGGCTTCTTCGCCCCCGCCGGCACGCCGAAGGCGGCGGTGGATGCCTTCGCCGGCGCGCTGGCCAAGGCGGTGGCGCAGCCCGAGGTGAAGGCACGCCTGACGGCACTGGGCCTGGCGGTGGAGTTCATGGACGCCGGCGCCCTGGCGGCGCGCGAGCAGGCCTATTCGAAGCGCTGGGCCGAGATCATCCGCAAGAGCGGCTTCACGCCGCTGTAGCGCGTCCTGGGCGCGGCGGCCGACGCCGGCGCAGCGTCAGCGCGCGGGCGGTTCTTCGCGCATCAGCGCCCAGGCGGCCAGCAGGCCGAAGGCCACGTTCAGCAGGGCAATGCTGCCCAGCAGCACCAGGCCCAGGGTGTTCAGCGGCAAGGCGCGCATGCCGTAGGTGCACACGGAAGACAGCACGTTGAACATCAGCATCTGCCAGAACAGCAGGCGCCGGGGCTGCCACAGGCGTGAGAGTTTCATGGGAAGCAGGGCAGGGTGAGCAAGGGGTCGCCAGAGTGGGTGGCGAAGGCGGCGCGAGCTTAAGGGAAAAGCCGCGGACGACCGCGGCCCCGGGCCTTGCGGCGGCGGCGGTGCGCGGGCTGCGCCGCCGGTGCGCCCGGCAAGCGGCAGCGGGGCCGTTCGTGCCGGAAGCGACAGCCTTGGTCGCGCGCGTTGCAGGCTTGGTCGCAGCGGGCCACGGCAGCCCGGCGGGCCGTTAGTCTGCGAACCATGTCGAGCCTGCCTGTTGCCCTGTCTACTGCCAGCCCGCCCACGCGGGCGCCGCTGCTGCACCCGCTGGAACAACCACTGCCCGCGGCACTGACGGGCAGCGGCCACGGCTGGTTCTCGCGCTACCGCCGCTACCCGGTGTTCAGCGCACACTGGGTGCGCGGGCGGCTGGCGGTGTTCGGGGGTGTGTTGCTGTTGTCGCTGGTGGTGTTCACGGCGCCGCTGTTCACCGCCGAGGCACCGGCCGAGTTTCCCGTGGGGGGCTTCATCCAGCTGAGCGTGCAGCTGTTTGTTCCCTTGCTGGCCGGGCCCTTGCTCGGCCTGTGGGTGCGCCGCCGAGGATGGCCCGAGGCGCGCGAGTACCGCGCGCTGGTGGCCGCCATCGGCGCCGTGGTGGTGGCCATGCTGGCCTTCCACGAGTTCGGCAGTGAACCGCTCAAGCAGGCCATCGCCGAAGCCACCGGTGCGGTGGACGAAACCGGCAAGCGCAAGAAGGTGGCCATCCAGATCGGCGTGATGGTCAGCAGCCCGACGCTGGCGCCGCCTGCGCCGGCCTCGGCCGCTGGTTCCGCTCCGGCCTCTGCCTCGGCACCTTCGGCAGCCCGCGCTTTCGCATCGGAGGCCCGCGCCAGGGCGGAAGAAGACGACAGCCTCAGCCCCATGCGGCGCTTCAGCAACGGCGTGACCAGCGCGCTCTTCAGCTTCTGGATGGCCGGCGGCGTGGCGCTGTGGGGCTGGCGGCGCGAGCGCAGCGGCCTGGCCGCCCTGGCGCGCGAAGAAGAGCTGGCCCGTGCCCAGGCCCAGCGCCGCGAGGCCGAGTTACGCCTCAGCGTGCTGGCCGCGCAGGTGGAGCCGCATTTCCTCTTCAACACCCTGGCCGGCGTGCGCAGCGCCATCGCCACCGACCCCGGCCGCGCCAGCGAGATGATCGACCGCCTGGTGGACTACCTGCGTGCCGCCATCCCGCGCCTGCGCAGCAGCGGCGGCAGCGAGGCCACGCTCGGCGGCCAGCTCGACATCGTGCGCGCCTACCTGGGGCTGATGTCGGCCCGCATGCCGCGCCTGAGTTGGGCCGTGCAGGCCGATGAGGACCTGCTCACGCTGCGCTGCCCGCCGCTGATGCTGATCTCGCTGGCCGAGAACGCCGTCAAGCACGGGGTCGAACCCAAGGTGGGCCCGGTGCAGGTACAGGTGCAGGCGCGGCTGGGCGCCCACGGCGGCCTGGAGGTGACCGTGGCCGACGACGGTGCCGGCTTCGGCGCCAGTGCCAGCGGCAGCGGCCTGGGCCTTTCCAACATCCGCGAACGCCTGCGCCAGATGTACGGCGACGCGGCGTCGCTGTCGTTGAAGACCGGCCCGCAGGGCGGCGTGTCGGCCACCTTGAGCCTGCCGCCCGAAGCCGAGGCCTTGCCGGCCGCCCGGCCCGCCACGATACCCGCCACCCCGCAAGACAGCCCCGCATGAAGCCCCACCTCAACCCCGGCGCCGGCCCCACGGCGCTGATCGCTGACGACGAAGACTTGCCCCGCGCCGAGCTGCGCCGCATGCTGGCCAGCGCCTGGCCCGAACTGCAGGTGGTGGCCGAGTGCGAAGACGGCCCTGCCGCCGTGGAGGCGCTGGACGCCCACGCGCCGCAGATCGCCTTCCTCGACATCCGCATGCCCGGCATGAGCGGGCTGGACGTGGCGCGCGCGGCCAGTGGCCGCTGCCACACCGTCTTCACCACCGCCTACGACAGCCATGCCGTGGCCGCCTTCGATGCCGGCGCGGTGGACTACCTGCTCAAGCCCATCAACGCCGAACGCCTGGCGCAGGCCGTGGCGCGCCTGCGCGAGCGCCTGCGCAGCCCCGCTGCCGTGCCCGACATCGACACCCTGCTGCAGCGCCTGGGCCAGCGCCTGCAGGGCGGTGAAGCGGCTGCCGCCCCGCGCCTGCGCTGGGTGAGTGCGAGCGTGGGCGAAACCATCAAGATGTTCGCCATCGAGGAAGTGCTCTTCTTCCAGAGCGACGAGAAGTACACGCGCGTGGTCACCGCGCACGACGAAGCCCACGTGCGCAAGCCGCTGCGCGAGATCAGCGACGGGCTCGACCCGGAAGAGTTCTGGCAGGTGCACCGCGGCACCGTGGTGCGTGCCAGCGCCATCGCGCGCGCGCAGCGCGACGAGCTCGGCCGCATCACGCTGCACTTGCGCCAGCACCGCGAGACGCTGGCCGTCAGCCAGGCCTGGGCCTGGAGGTTCAAGCCGATGTGAAGCGGGCGCGGGTCTTCGAGCCCTGCGGTTGGAGGCCGGTGCGGGCCTTCAGGCCCTCAGGCCACCCGCCCGAACCACCACAGCGAGAGGCCGGCCGCCATCGCGGCGAGCAGCGCCCCCAGCGCCGCGAACAGCGCGGTGACTTCGGTTTCCTTGCGCTCCACCACCATGCGCGAGCTCAGGCTCTCGTAGACCTTCTTCAGGTCTTCGGCGGTGCCGGCGTAGAAGTACTCGCCCATGGTCAGCGCCGACACTGTCTTCAGCGTTTCGTCGTCCAGGCGCACGCGCATGCTCCAGCCTTCGAAGCCGATGATCTCGCCGCTGGTGGTGCCGATGCCCACCGTGTAGACGCGGATGCCGCGGTCGGCGGCCATCTTGGCGGCTTCCAGCGGGTCGGGCCCCGTCGTGCGCTGGCCGTCGGTGAGCATGATGACGGCGGCCGAGTTGTAGCTGCCCGGCGCCACCGGCGTGAAGGGCTTGGGCTCGGGCCGGGCGATGCTGCCCCCGCCGGGGCCCGCGCTGCCGGGGAAGTTGCGCTGGCCGGTGACGTGCTGGATCTCGATGCCGTCATCGGGGAAGAGCGTGGCCAGGCTGAGGATGATGCCGCTGCCGGTGGCGGTGCCACGCTGCAGCTGGAAGCGGTCGATGGCCTTGAGCACGTCTTCGCGGCTTTCGGTGGGCGCCTGCACCACGGCCGCCGTGCCGGCGAAAGACACCACGCCCACGCGCACCTCGCGCGGCAGGTTGTTGACGAAGGCCTTGGCCGCCTCCTGGCTGGCCACCAGGCGGTTGGGCTTCACGTCTTCGGCGCGCATGCTGCCCGAGACATCCATCGCCAGCATGATGGTGCGCTCTGACAGCGGCAGCGTCAGCGTGGCCGTGGGCCGCGACACCGCAAACAGCAGCGCCGTCAGTGCCAGCAGCAGCAGCAGGGGCGGCACGTGGCGGCGCCAGCCCGGGCCGCTGGCAGCGGCCAGCTTGGCCAGGCTCACGCTGGCCAGGCGCACGGTGGTTCGGCGCTTCCGCTTCAGCACCCACAGGTACAGCAGCACCAGCACCGGCAGCAAGGCCAGCAGCCACAGCATCTTGGGCCAGACGAAACTCACGGCGCGGTCTCCGTCATCAAGGTGGCACGGCGCATCGTCGCGGGGAAACGCAGCGGCGCCTTCAGGCGGGCGCGCTGCTTGCGCAGGTCGGCGAAGCGCATCAGGGTGTCGAGCAGGTCGTCGTCGGTGGCCAGTTCCAGCACGTCGGCACCGCTGTCGGCCAGGTGCTGCAGCAGCTGGGTTTCCTGGGCCTCGGCCAGCGCCGCGTAGCGTTCACGTAAGCCAGGGTCGCTGGCATCGACGAAGACCTGCTCGCCGGTTTCGGCATCTTCCAGCGTGACCAGGCCGACGTCGGGGTCGGCGGGCAGGGCCATCTCCAGTGGGTCCCACAGGCGAACCGCCACCACATCGTGGCGGCGCGCCAGGCGCGCCAGCGCGGGCTGCCAGCCGGGTTGGCTGATGAAGTCGGACACCACGAACACCAGCGCGCGGCGCTTGATGGCGGCTTCGGCCGCGTGCAGCAGCTCGGCCAGCGCGGTGCCGGTGGCGGCGGGGGCCGCTGCGGCAACTGCAGCGCCTGCCGCTGCCGCCCGGGGCTGCGGCGCGCGCATGCGCTGCAGCAGCTCCAGTACATGCAGCCGGCTGCTGCGGGCGGGCAGCATGCCGTGCACCTGCGCGCCGTAGAGCAGGGCGCCGACGCGGTTGCCGTGGCGCGTGATGACGCGCGCCAGCGTCGCCACGAAGCCGGCCGACACGGCCAGCTTGGTGACATCGGCACTGCCGAAGTTCACGCTGCCAGACAGGTCGAGCAAGAACCACGCGTTCATGTCGCGGTCTTCGTGGTACTGGCGCACATGCGGCGTCTGCAGCCGCGCGGTGACGTTCCAGTCGATGTGGCGCACGTCGTCATGCGCCTGGTATTCGCGCAGGTCGGCCAGGTCCATGCCGGCGCCGCGCCACAGCGTGCGGTAGTCGCCCTGCAGCAGGCCATCCAGCTTGCGGATGACCGTGAACTCCAGCTGCCGCAGCAACTGGTCGGGCGGCTGGGCCGGAGCGACTTCAGCCACGGCCACCTGCGGCTTCGGTGTGCGCCAGGGGACGGTCAGGCGCGGGAATCTTCTTCAGCAGCCGCTGCACCAGCGCATCGGCCGTGATGTCCTCGGCCAGGGCCTCGTAGCTGAGCACCAGGCGGTGCCGGAAGACATCGGGCACGAGGTCGACCACGTCTTCGGGCAGCACGTACTTGCGCCCGCGCAGCAGGGCCAGGGCCTTGGCGCCTTCGATCAGCCCGATGGTGGCGCGCGGGCTGCAGCCGTAGGTGAGGTATTTCTCCATCTCGGCCAGGTCGTACTTGGCCGGGCGGCGCGTGGCGCCCACCAGCTTCACGGCGTACTGCATCAGCATGGGGTCGCAGAACACGGCGCGGCACTCGCGCTGCAGCGCGGCCAGCTGGAAGGTGTCGCACACGGCGTTCACGTCCACCACCGGGCCCGTCACGCGTTCGGCGATGACGAACTCTTCTTCCTCGGTGGGGTAGTCCACCAGCACCTTCATCATGAAGCGGTCGACCTGCGCTTCGGGCAGCGGGTAGGTGCCTTCGGTCTCGATGGGGTTCTGCGTGGCCATCACCACGAAGGGGTCGGGCACCCTGTGGCTTTCGCCGGCAATCGTCACCTGGCGCTCCTGCATCACTTCCAGCAGCGCACTCTGCACCTTGGCCGGAGCGCGGTTGATCTCGTCGGCCAGCAGCAGGTTGGCGAACACCGGGCCCAGGCTGGTGCTGAATTCGCCGCTCTTCTGGTTGTACATGCGCGTGCCCACGAGGTCAGAGGGCACGAGGTCGGGCGTGAACTGGATGCGCTTGAAGCTGCCGCGCACGGTGCGCGCCAGCGTCTTGACGGTCAGGGTCTTGGCCAGGCCCGGCACGCCTTCCACCAGCAGGTGGCCCTGGGCCAGCATGGCGACGAGCACACGTTCGAGGAAACGGTCTTGGCCCACCACGACGCGCTTGACCTCGTAGAGGACACGTTCCATCAGGGTGGCGGTGGTTTCTGCGGGTTCGGACATCGGCGGCTTTCAGGCTCTCGAGACTTCGGAAGGTCAGAACGGCGGCATGCCGGCTGCGGAGGCGGCGTTTTCGATGGGCACCGCGAAGCCGATGCCGATGAAGGTGCGTTGCTCGGAAGGGTTGAGGATGGCGGTGACCACGCCCACCACCTGCCCGTCCATGGTGACCAGCGGGCCGCCGCTGTTGCCGGGGTTGGCGGCGGCGTCGAACTGGATGAGGTTGGTCATGGTCTTCTCGCCCTCGGGCGAACGGAATTCGCGCTTCAGGCCCGACACCACGCCGTGGCTGACCGAAGGCCCGATGCCGAAGGGGTGGCCCACGGCGATGACGTGGTCGCCCGGGCGCAGGTCGGCGGTGCTGCGCATGGTGGCGGCCTGCAGGTCGTCGGGCAGGCTCAGGGCACGCAGCACGGCGAGGTCGTTCTCGGGCTGCGCGCCCACCATGGCGGCTTCGCTCTCGTGGCCGTTGGCAAAGCGCACGCGGATCTTCTTCGCGCCCGAGACCACGTGCAGGTTGGTCAGGATGGTGCCGTTGTCGATGATGACCACCCCCGTGCCCAGGCTGCGCTCCATGGCGCGCTGTTCGGGCTGGGCTTCGCCGTCGTCGTCTTCGTTCATCAGGCCCACCACGCGCACCACCGAGGGCAGGATGGCCTCGTAGGCCTTGGCCGCGGCCGAGGGCAGGGGCTCTTTCTCCAAGCTCTGGCGCACGGCGGCGTCGATGTCTTTCTGGGTGATGAGTGCCTGGCCCGGGCGCAGCTGCAGCGTCACCAGCACCGCCAGCGCGGCGCCGGCCAGGGCCCACAGGGGCGCGGCATGGCGGCGCCAGCGGCTGCCGGCGCCTGGGCCGGGTGCTGCCGCCGCTGGCGCGGCGGTGGCTGCAGCGGTCGAGGGGTCGGGTGCCGCGCCCGGTGAAGTCGCAGCCTTCGCAGCCGCCGCAGCCGTCTGGCTGGGTGTCGCCGACGCGCCCGCTGCAGGGGTGCGGCGGGGTGAGCGGCTCAGCAGCGGTGCCTTTTTCATGGTGTCCAGCGCGGCGGCAAGGGGGGTTGCTCGGAGGGGTGCACGAACATCTCGCTTTACCCTAACACGTTGCGCGCGGCCCTGCAGCCTTGCGGTCCGTCTTGCGGGCAGTCACCCGGGGCATCATCCCGGGATGTGGACCGACACCCATTGCCACCTCGACGCCCCGGAGTTCGCGCCCGACCGCGCCGCCGTGCTGCAGCGCGCCCGCGCCGCCGGCGTCACGGGCCTGGTGCTGCCGGCCGTGGCGGTGGCGCAGTTCGACACCGTGCGCGCGCTGGCGCACGAGGCGGGTGCGGCCTACGCCCTGGGCATTCACCCGCTGTGGGTGGACCAGGCGGCCGATGGCGACCTGGAACGCCTGGCCGAACAGTTGCGGACCCACCGTGACGACCCCCGCCTGGTGGCCGTGGGCGAGATCGGCCTGGACCACTTCGTGCCCGGCCTCGACCGCGAGCGCCAGCGCCACTACTACCGCGCGCAGCTGAAGCTGGCGCGCGACGCCGGCCTGCCCGTCATCCTGCACGTGCGGCGCTCGGCCGACGCGCTCCTGCAGGGCCTGCGGCAGATCGCGGTGCCCGGTGGCATCGCTCACGCCTTCAATGGCAGCGCGGTGCAGGCCGGGCACTTCGTGGCGCAAGGGTTTGCCCTGGGTTTCGGGGGCACGCTGAGCTTCGAGAGTTCGCTGCAGATCCGCGCGCTGGCCCGGCAGCTGCCCGCCACCGCGCTGGTGCTGGAAACCGATGCGCCCGACATTCCGCCGCACTGGCTGTACCGCACCGCCGAAGAGCGCGCGCAAGGCCTGCCGCAAGGCCGCAACGAACCGGCCGAGCTGCCACGCATCGGCGCCGTGCTGGCCGCCTTGCGCGGCTGGAGCCTGGCGCAGACCGCAGAGCAGACCACCGCCAACGCGCAGGCCGCGCTGCCACGGCTGGCGGCCCTGCTGCGCGGCGCGCAGGCGCCCCTGCCCGAGGCCGTCCCTTCTTGAGCCCCGCTTGAACACACCCTCGCCCCGCCTGCAAGGCCTGCCGCCCGTGCTGGGCCGCGCCACGCGGCTGCTGGTGCTGGGCAGCTTTCCCGGGGTGGCGTCCCTGCAGGCGCAGCAGTACTACGCCCATCCTAGCAACCAGTTCTGGCCCTTGCTGGGGGCGCTGTGGGGGCTGGATCTGGCGGCGCTGCCCTACGCCCGCCGGCTGGCCGAAGCGCGCCGCCGCGGGCTGGGGCTGTGGGACGTGTACGCCAGCTGCCGCCGCGAAGGCAGCCTGGACCAGGCCATCGAAGACCCCGAACTCAACGACCTCGCTAGCCTGCGCCGCCGCGCGCCGCAACTGCAGTGCGTGGCCCACAACGGCGGCGAATCGGCCCGCGTGATGCGCCACGTGGCCGCGCTGGGCTACACGGTGCTGAAGCTGCCTTCCACCAGTCCCGCCAACGCGAGCTGGAGCTTCGAGCGCAAGCGCGCGGCCTGGCAGGCTGCCTTCGAACAAGCCGGGCTGCTGGGCCTGCCACCTACCCCCTTGGACCCGCTATGACGAAGAAACCTTCACGCCAGCCGCAGCCCTTGCCCGACGTCACCCTGAGCGAAGACGACGGTGTGCGCTACCTGCACCTGGACAGCATCTGGATCCAGGGCGGCATGCGCATCAAGCAGCCGCAGGTGGTGGAGATCGACTACGTGCAGCGCATGCTGGCGGCGCTTCTGTGGCTGCCCACGGAAAGCCTGGGCCAGGGCCAGGCGGTGCAGCTGGGCCTGGGGGCGGGCGCGCTGACGCGCTTCACCGCCGTGCAGCTGCAGATGGCCACCACGGTGGTGGAGATCAACCCGCAGGTGATTGCCGTCAACGCCAGCCACTTCCACCTGCCGGCGGCGGCCGAGGTGGTGCGCGGTGACGCCGCCGACTGGCTGGCCCAGGCCACGCCTGCCAGCGTGCGCCTGCTGCACGTGGACCTGTACGACGAAGAGGCCGCCGCACCCGTGCTGGACGGGGAAGACTTCTACCGCGCCTGCCGTTCGGTGCTGGAAGAAGGCGGGGTGATGAGTGTCAATCTCTTCGGCAGGCACGCCAGCTTCCATGGCAGCATCAACCGCATTGCCGCCGCTTTCGGCAGCCACCAGGTCTGGAGCCTGCGCCCCACGCGCGAAGGCAACACCGTGGTGGTGGCCGGGCGCGGTGTGCAGGTGCCCGAGCGTGCAGCCCTGACGGCCCGCGCCACGGTGCTGGAACAGCGCTTCGGCGGCTTGAAGCTGCCGGCGCGCAAGTGGCTGCGCATGGTGCGGCCCTACGAAGAACTGCCGCAGGCCCAGCCGGCGCCCGAGCCCTGACACCCCCACCCACCGCCAGCGCCCCATGAGCCGTACCAAGACCGCCGCCCCCGCACCCGCTGCCGAGCCGCCTGCCGGCCCGGCTTCTGCCGCCGCGCAGGGCCCCAAGGGCCGGCTCGACTGGCCGCAGCTGCTGGAATGGCTGCGTGAAGACGGCTGGGTCAGCGCCGAAGACGCCGAACAGGTGGGCGCCCGTTTCCGCGCCGGCCCTTCCAGCCTGCACGCGCTGGTGCGCCTGGGCGCGGCCGGCGTCTCGCATGCCAAGACCGGGCGCGTGCTCGACACCGAAGCCCTCACCGAATGGCTGGCCGGCCGCTGCGGGCTGCCCTACCTGCGCATCGACCCGCTGAAGGTGGAAGTGGGCCGCGTGGCCGACGTGATGAGCGTGCAGTACGCCGAGCTGCGCCGCGCGCTGCCCATCAGCTATTCGGGCACCGAGGTGGTGGTGGCCACGGCCGAGCCCTTCGACGTGGCCTGGGTATCCGAGATCGAAAGCCACACCCGCCGCCTGGTGCGCCTGGTGGTGGCCAACCCCGACGACGTGCGCCGCTACACCACCGAGTTCTACGCCCTGGCGCGCAACGTGCGCGCCGCGCAGAAGAGCGGCGAGAACGCCAGCAGCGCCAGCTTCGAGCAGTTGGTGGAACTGGGCAAGACCAGCAAGACGCTGGACGCCAACGACCAGGGCGTGGTGCAGGTGGTCGACTGGCTGTGGCAGTACGCCTTCGACCAGCGCGCCAGCGACATCCACCTCGAACCGCGGCGCGACAAGGGCGCCATCCGCTTCCGCATCGACGGCGTGCTGCACACCGTCTACCAGGTGCCGCTGACGGTGATGAGCGCGATGACCGCGCGCATCAAGCTGCTGGGCCGCATGGACGTGGTGGAAAAGCGCCGCCCGCTGGACGGCCGCATCAAGACGCGCCGCCCCGACGGCCCGGACGGCCTGGGCGGCGAGGTGGAGATGCGCCTGTCCACCCTGCCCACCGCCTTCGGCGAGAAGATGGTGATGCGCATCTTCGACCCCGACGCCACGGTCAAGGGCCTCAGCGCCCTGGGCTTCGCCGAGCACGAGGCGGCGGCCTGGCAAGAGCTCATCACGCGGGCGCACGGCATCATCCTCGTCACCGGCCCCACCGGCAGCGGCAAGACCACCACGCTCTACAGCACGCTGAAGCAGCTGGCCACCGAAGAGGTGAACGTCTGCACCATCGAAGACCCCATCGAGATGATCGAGCCGGCCTTCAACCAGACGCAGGTGCAGCCGGCCATCGAGATGGGCTTCACCGAAGGCCTGCGCGCGCTGATGCGGCAAGACCCGGACATCATCATGGTGGGCGAGATCCGCGACCTGGCCACCGCCGAGATGGCCATCCAGGCCGCGCTGACGGGCCACCTCGTCTTCAGCACGCTGCACACCAACGACGCCGTGGGCGCCATCACCCGGCTGGCCGACCTGGGCGTGCCCAGCTACCTCATCAGCGCCACCGTGATCGGCGTGCTCGCGCAACGCCTGGCGCGCACGCTGTGCCCGGCCTGCAAGACGCGCGACGAGAACATCACCCGCGAATCGCTCGACGACGCGGTGCGGCCCTGGCGGCTTTCCGGCGGCGTGCGTCCCTACAAGGCCGTGGGCTGCCTGGAGTGCCGCCACACCGGCTACCGCGGCCGCGCCGGCCTGTATGAGTTGCTGGTGATGAGCGACGCCTCGCGCGCGGCCATCCACCCCGGCCTGGACGCCGCCAAGCTGCGCAAGCAGGCCATGCGCGATGGCATGCGCCCGCTGCGCCTGGCCGGCGCCATGAAGGTGGCCGAAGGCCTGACGACGATGGACGAGGTGATGCGCAGCACGCCGCAGATCGAGCGCTGACGGCGTCGCAGGCCCGCCGCGCGTCTGGGGTGCAGGCACCGCCGCCTTACGTGGAAACCACAGCGGGCCGCCGAGACCCCGTCCCTAGAATCCCGCCCACCAACGCGGTCTTGCGTGGCCGAAGAGCCCCATGCAGAGCCCCACGCAGCGCCGGTGTCAGCGAGGAGACAAGGCTTGAAGATCAAGAGCGAGAAGGACTTCTGGTCCGGACTCATGTTCATGGCCGTCGGCCTGGGCTTTGCCTGGGGCGCCACCGAGTACAGCTTCGGCAGCTCGGCCCGGCCCGGCCCGGCCTACTTTCCCTTCGGCCTGGGCATCCTGATGGCGGTGCTGGGCGCGCTGGTGCTCTTCAAGGCCCTCACCTTCGAAGTGGAAGGCGGCGACAAGATCGGCCCCTGGGCCTGGAAGCCGCTGCTCATCATCGTGAGCGCCGTGGTTGGCTTCGGCCTGCTGCTGCCGCACCTGGGCATGGTGCTCACGCTGCCGCTGCTCATCTTCGTGGCGGCACAGGCGGGCGATGAATTCCGCTGGAAAGAGGCGCTCGTCAACGCCGTGCTCATCACCGCCATCAGCTGGGGCGTGTTCATCAAGGGCCTGTCGCTGACCATCCCGGTGTGGCCTTCCTTCCTCGGCAACTGAAGGGCGCGCCATGGATCTCCTGAACAACCTCGCGCTCGGCTTCGGCGTTGCCTTCACCCTCTCCAACCTGGCCTATGCCTTCTTCGGCGCCTTGCTGGGCACGCTGATCGGCGTGCTGCCGGGCCTGGGGCCGGTGGCCACCATCGCGATGCTGCTGCCCAGCATCTACGCGCTGGACGCCACGCCGGCGCTCATCATGCTGGCCGGCATCTACTACGGTGCGCAGTACGGCGGCAGCACCACGGCCATCCTCATCAACGTGCCGGGCGAAAGCAGCTCGGTGGTGACGGCGCTCGACGGTTACCAGATGGCGCGCCGCGGCCGCGCCGGCCCGGCGTTGGCGGCGGCCGGCCTCGGAAGCCTTTTTGCCGGTTGCGTGGGCACGCTCATCATCGCGGCCTTTGCGCCGCCCTTGACGGAGCTCGCCTTCAAGTTCGGCCCCGCCGAGTACTTCAGCCTGATGGTGCTGGGCCTCATCGGCGCGGTGGTGCTGGCCTCGGGCTCGCTCATCAAGGCCATCGCGATGATCCTGCTCGGGCTGCTGTTCGGCCAGATCAACACCGACGTCATCTCGGGCGTGCCACGCTACAGCTTCGACATCCCCGAACTCACCGACGGCATCAATTTCGTGGCCATTGCCATGGGCATCTTCGGCTTCGGCGAGATCATCGCCAACCTGGGGCAGCCGCCCGAGAAGCGCGAGGTCTTCACGAAGGACGTGAAGGGTCTGTGGCCGACGAAGCAAGACTTCCTCGATGCCTGGCCGGCGGTGCTGCGCGGCACCAGCCTCGGCTCCATCCTGGGCGTGCTGCCCGGCGGGGGCGCCCTGCTGTCTTCCTTCGCCGCCTACACACTGGAAAAGAAGATGCGCATGCGCGCTGGCGAGGTGGAGTTCGGCAAGGGCAACATCCGCGGTGTGGCCGGCCCCGAGGCCGCCAACAACGCGGGCGCACAGACCAGCTTCATCCCGATGCTGACCCTGGGCATCCCGCCGAACCCCGTGATGGCGCTGATGGTGGGCGCCATGACCATCAAGGGCATACAGCCCGGCCCGCAGGTGATGACCAGCAACCCCGAGCTGTTCTGGGGCCTGATCGCCAGCATGTGGGTGGGCAACCTCATGCTCATCATCCTGAACCTGCCGCTCATCGGCATCTGGATCAAGCTGCTGACGGTGCCTTACCGCTTCCTGTTCCCCGCGATCATGGCCTTCTGCTGCATCGGCCTGTACTCGCTGAACAACAACAACTTCGACGTCTTCATGGGCGCGATGTTCGCGGTGGTGGGCTACATCTTCTACAAGCTGGGCTGCGAGCCGGCGCCTTTGCTGCTGGGCTTCATACTCGGGCCGATGATGGAAGAGAACCTGCGCCGGGCGCTGCTGCTGAGCCGTGGCGACTGGAGCACCTTCATGACGCGCCCCTTGTCGGCCAGCCTGCTGATTGCAGCGCTGCTGATGATCATCGTGGTGATGCTCCCTTCCATCAAGAACAAGCGCGAAGCAGCCTTCAAGGACGCTGATTGATGGAGCCCCCAGGCTTCCTTCGGTCGCCACCCCCCGAGGGAGCTCAGGCAGCGGCCCGGCCGGGCCGGTTCCGCGCCTGGACTTGATCCCACCGTCCATACAGGCCACGACGTAACTTATGAACCTCAACTTCGACTGGAACGCCGGCTATGCCAGCCAGCGTTCGCCGGTGTTTGCCCGCAACGTCGTCTCCACCTCGCACCCGCTGGCCGCGCAGGCCGGCCTGCGCATGCTGCAGAACGGGGGCAATGCGGTCGATGCCGCCATCGCCACCGCCGCGGTGATGACCATCGTCGAGCCCTGCAGCAACGGGCTGGGTTCCGACGCCTTCTGCATCCTCTGGGACGGCAAGGAACTGCACGGCCTGAACGCCAGCGGCTGCGCTCCGCAGGGCTGGACGCCCGAGTACTTCAAGGGCAAGTACGGCAGCGATGCCAAGGCCCCGGCCAAGCGCGGCTGGGACAGCGTCACCGTGCCCGGCGCCGTCTCGGCCTGGGTGGCGCTGAGCCAGCGTTTCGGCAAGCTGCCTTTCGCCGACCTGATGGCGCCTGCCATCGAGGTGGCCGAGCGCGGCTACGGCGTGCCCGTCATCGTGCAGAGCAAATGGGCCAACGCCGCGGCGCTGCCCGAGATCACCCAGCAGCCCGGCTTTGCCGAAGCCTTCCTTCCGCACGGCCGCGCGCCGCACGTGGGCGAACTCTTCCAGTTCGCGCAGGCCGCGCGCACGCTGAAGCTCATCGCGCAGAGCAAGGGCGAGGCCTTCTACCGCGGTGAAGTGGCCGAGGCCGCCGCTGCGCATGCCAAGGCGCACGGCGGTGTGATGACGGCGGCCGACTTCGCCGCCTACCAACCCGAGTGGGTGAAGCCGATCGCGCGCGACTACCGCGGCTACACGGTGCACGAGATTCCGCCGAACGGGCAGGGCATCGCCGCGCTCATCGCCCTGGGCATCCTGGAGAAGTTCGACCTCGCCGGCCTGAAGGTGGACGGCACGGCCAGCCAGCACCTGCAGATCGAGGCCATGAAGCTGGCCTTCGCCGACGTCTACGCCTACGTGGCCGAACCGCGCAGCATGCGCCTGACCCCGGCGCAGATGCTGGACGACGCCTACCTGGCCAGCCGCGCGAAGCTGATCGACCCCACCAAGGCGCAAGACTTCGGCCCCGGCCACGGCCCCACGGGTGGCACCATCTACCTCACCGCCGCCGACGAAAGCGGCATGATGGTCAGCTTCATCCAGAGCAACTACATGGGCTTCGGCTCGGGCATCGTGGTGCCGGGCTACGGCCTCAGCCTGCAGAACCGCGGCCACGGCTTCACGCTCGACCCCACCCGCGACAACCTCGTGGGCCCCGGCAAGCGCCCCTTCCACACCATCATTCCCGCCTTCCTGACGAAGCAGGGCAAGCCCGTGATGAGCTACGGCATCATGGGCGGCGACATGCAGCCGCAGGCGCACACGCAGACCACCGTGCGCATGCTCGACTACCACCAGAACCCGCAGGCCGCCTGTGATGCGCCGCGCTGGCGCTACTTCGGCGGCACGGTGAACCTCGAGCCCGGCTTCGACCCCGCCACCGCCGACGGCCTGCGCGCCCTGGGCCACCAGATCGCGCCCTTCACCGACAGCTACCAGGACTACGGCGCCGGCCAGTTCATCTGGCGCCTGGACGAAGGCGACGGCGACCCGCGCGCCACCGGCTACGCCGCCGCCAGCGACCCGCGCCGCGACGGGCAGGCCGCCGGGTTCTGAGGCCGGCCGGCCCGCCCGTGCCTGCTGCCGCGCTGGGCCCGGGCCTGCTGCTGGCCGCGGCGGGGGCCATCGCCTTCTCGGGCAAGGCCATCATCGTGAAGCTGGCCTACCGCTACGGGGTGGATGCGGTCACGCTCATCATGTACCGCATGCTGTTCGCGCTGCCGCTGTTCGCGGCGCTGGCCTGGTGGGCCGGGCGCGGCAAGCCGCCGCTGACGCGGCGTGACGCGCTCGTCATCAGCGGCCTGGGCTTCAGCGGCTACTACCTCGCCAGCTACCTCGATTTCCTGGGCCTGCAGTACATCAGCGCCAGCCTGGAGCGACTGATCCTGTACCTGAACCCCACGCTGGTGCTGCTGTTCGGCGTGCTGTTCTTCGGCCAGAAGGTGAGGGCGCAGCAGCTGCTTGCGCTGGCCGTCAGCTACGCCGGCGTGCTGCTGGTCTTCGGGCACGAACTCACCATCACCGGGCCATACACCGCCTTGGGCGCGGCGCTGGTCTTCGGCAGCGCCGTGAGCTATGCCGTCTACCTGGTGTACAGCGGGCAGGAAGTGCAGCGCCTGGGCGCGCTGCGCCTGACGGGCTGGGCCACGCTGGTGGCCTGCGTGCTGTGCCTGCTGCAGTTCCTGCTGCTGCGGCCGCTGAGCGCGGCTGTGGTGGCGCCCGAGGTGCTGGGCTTGAGCGTGCTCAACGCCACGCTGTGCACCTTCGCGCCGGTGGTGATGGTGATGCTGGCCATCGAACGCGTGGGCGCCACGATGACGGCGCAGGTGGGCATGATCGGGCCCTTGTCCACCGTGCTGCTGGGCGTGTGGCTGCTGGACGAAAGCTTGAATGCATGGATCGTGGCCGGCACCGTGCTGGTCTTGCTGGGCGTGGGCCTGCTGGCCCGGGTGCGCCCGAACATCGGAGAGGCTTGAACGAGATGGACCTGGGTATCGAAGGCAGATGGGCGCTGGTGTGCGCCGCCAGCAAGGGGCTGGGCAAGGGCTGCGCGGCGGCGCTGGTGCGCGAGGGCGTGAACGTGGTCATCACCGCGCGCGGCGCCGAGGTGCTGGAAGCCACGGCCGCCGAGCTGCGCGCGCTGAACCCCGCGGTACAGGTGCGGGCGGTGGCGGGTGACATCACCACGCCCGAAGGCCGCGCGGCGGCGCTGGCGGCCTTTCCGCAGCCGGCGCAGGTGGACATCCTCGTCAACAACGCCGGCGGCCCGCCGCCCGGCGATTTCCGCGACTGGGACCGCGAGGCCTGGCTCAAGGCCATCGACGCCAACATGCTGACGCCCATCGAGCTCATCAAGGCCGTGGTGGACGGCATGGCCGAGCGCGGTTTCGGGCGCATCGTGAACATCACCAGCGGCGCGGTGAAGGCGCCCATCGACATCCTGGGCCTGAGCAACGGTGCGCGTTCGGGGCTCACGGGCTTCGTCGCCGGCCTGGCACGCCAGCCCAAGCTGGCCGGGCGCAACGTCACCATCAACAACCTGCTGCCGGGCGCCTTCGACACCGACCGCCTGAAGGTGACGATGGCCGGCGCGGCCACCAAGACCGGCCAGCCGGTGGAGGCCATAGCGGAAGCGCGCAAGCAGCTGGCGCCGGCACGCCGCTTCGGCACGGCCGAGGAGTTCGGCGCCTACTGCGCCTTTCTCTGCAGCGCGCAGGCCGGCTTCATCGTCGGGCAGAACCTGCTCACCGACGGCGGGGCTTACCCGGGCACGTTCTGACCGTTCTGACGCTGGGCAGCCGCATCGCCACTGCTCGACACCGCGATGCCCGCGACGATGAGCACAAACGCCACGGCATGGAAGAGCCGCGGCGTTTCGCCCAGCACGGCAGTCGAGAGCAGCGCCGCGAACAAGGGCGTGAGGTTGGCGAAGAACGCCGCCAGCGCCGGCCCGCCCTGCGCCACCGCCAACCCCCAGGCGCGGTAGGCCACCAGCGAAGCCCCCACCGAGACATACACCAGCGCTGCCAGCAGCGGCCAGCCCCAGGCCACGGGCACCGCGCCCAGGGCCTGTTCAGCGCCCGCGAACAGGGCCGCCGGCAGCAGACCGAACAGCACCTGCAGCAGCAGCAGGCCGGCCCAGTCCCAGCCTTCATCGGCCCGCGGACGGGCATCGCCACGCATGTGGGCGGGCGGGCGCACCAGCAGCCAGCTGTAGAGCGCCCAGCCGATGGCGGCGGCCAGCACGAGCAGGTCGCCGGCCACGAAGCGCACGTTCAGCAGCACCTCCAGCGAACCGCGGCCCAGCACCACCGCCACGCCCGTGAGGCCCAGCGCCGCGCCCAGCAGTTGGCGCGGGCGTGGCTTCTCGCCGAAGAAGAGCGCGCCGATGGCCAGCATCCACACCGGCGTGCTGCTGGCCACCAGCGTCACGTTCAAAGGTGGGGAGGTGACCAGCGCCGCGTACTGCAAGGCGTTGTAGAGCCCCACGCTCAGGCCGCCGATGACGAGCAGGTAGCCCCAGCGCTGGCGCACGCGCGCCCAGGGCCGCAGCACGCGCCAGGCCAGCGGCAGCAGAATCAGCAGCGCCAGCAGCCAGCGCAGCAGGTTGAAGGTGAGCGGCGGCACCAGGTCCACCACCAGGCGGCCGACGATGGCGTTGCCGGCCCACATCAAGGGCGGCAGCGTCATCAGCAGGGCCAGGCGTGGGCTCAGGCTCAAGCGCAGGCCGCCTGCGGCATTCGCGCTGCTTGCTCGCAGGCCATCAGCCGCCCTCGGGGCGCCATGCGCCGCAGTTCCAGCATTGCTCGAACGGGCCTTCGATGATCTCTTCGCAGCCGGTGCAGGGCCAGCGTTGTTCGGGGGCGTGGTGCCAGGCGTCCAGCAGCGCCAGCGCGGGCGCGAGGTGGCGGTCTTCGTCCACCCAAACCTCGGGCAGGCACTGGTCGGGCGGCAGTTCGCCGGCAATGCCGCTGGTGTAGGCGCGCTGCACGCGGGCCGGGTAGCCGGCGCTGCTGACCTGGTCGGCCCACAGCGTGGCCAGGGCGAGGTTGGGAGCTTGCAGCAGGCGCTTCATCGGTGGGCCGATGTTGCCACGCCTGCGCTGCGGCCGTTGCTGCGCCGGCCGCGCCGATGGGCTAGGCTCCAGCGCCTTGCATCGCCTTTGCCGCGAGCCTGTTCGTGGGCTTTCGTGTTCTTGCCAGAAGGAGACTTTCCCGTGTCGCGTGCCATCCAGATCACCGCCTACGGCGGCCCCGAGCAACTGCAGCTGGTCGAACTGCCCGTGGGTGAGCCCGGGCCGGGCGAGATCCGCATCCGCCACCAGGCTTGCGGCCTGAACTTCATCGACGTCTACCAGCGCACCGGCCTCTACGCCAACCCCTTGCCCTTGACGCTGGGCATGGAGGGCGCGGGCATCGTCGAGGCCGTGGGCGAGGGCGTCACGCACCTGCAGGTGGGCGACCGCGCCGCCTACGCCAGCCAGCCCCCGGGCGCCTACTGCGAGCAGCGCGTGATGCCCGCCAAGTGCGTGGTGAAACTGCCCGACGGCATCGCCTTTGACACCGCGGCCGGCATGATGCTCAAGGGCCTGACGGCGCAGTACCTGCTGCACAGGACACGCCCGGTGGAAGGGCTGGAGCCGGGCGACTTCGTGCTCTTTCACGCCGCTGCCGGCGGTGTGGGCCTGATCGCCTGCCAGTGGGCGAAGGCCCTGGGCCTGCAGCTCATCGGCACGGCCGGCAGCGCCGCCAAGTGCCAGCTGGCGCTGGAACACGGCGCCGCCCATGCCATCGACTACAGCCGCGAGGACTTCGTGGCGCGGGTGAAGGACATCACCGGCGGCAAGGGCGTGAAGGTGGTCTACGACTCGGTGGGCAAGGACACCTTCGAGAAGAGCCTCGATTGCCTGCGCCCCTTCGGCCTGATGGCCTGCTTCGGCAATGCCAGCGGCCCGGTGCCGCCGTTCTACCCGGGCAACCTCGGCCCCAAGGGCAGCCTCTACCTCACGCGGCAGACGCTCTTCACGCACATCGCCACGCGCGAGAGCACGCAGAAGATGGCCGACGACCTCTTCGCCGTGGTGCTGGCCGGCCAGGTGAAGATACGCATCGACCAGCGCTACCCCCTGGCCGAAGCCGCCACCGCGCACCGCGAGCTCGAAGCCCGCAAGACCACGGGCTCGACGGTCCTGCTGCCGTAGCACCCCGCAACGAAGACCGGCCCACGAGGGGCCGGGTTTGATCAAGGACTTGCGCGGAACCGGCTCTGCCGGGCCGCTGCAAGAGCCCCAGGGTCTGAAAGACCCTTGCAGGGTCCCGGGGTGGCGAACGTCAGTGAGCCTGGGGGCTCACTGACTAAACTTGAAGTCGGTCTTCGCCTTGGCCCGCAGCTCTTCCTGGTAGGCCTGCAGCTTGGCCTGCTCCATGCGCTGCTTGAGTTGGCCCTTCACTTCCTCGAAGGCGGGGAAGCTGGCTTCACGGGTGTCTTCCAGGCGGATGATGTGGTAGCCGAACTGGCTCTTCACCGGGGTTTCGGTCATCTCGCCCTTCTTCAGCTTCTGCAGCGCGCCACCGAACTCAGGCACGTAGCTTTCGGCCTTGGCGAAGTCCAGGTCGCCGCCGTTTTCGGCCGAGCCGGTGTCCTTGCTCTTGGTCTTGGCCAGTTCCTCGAACTTGGCGCCGCCCTTGATCTGGGCGATCAGCGCCTTGGCTTCCTCTTCCTTGTCCACCAGGATGTGGCGGGCGCGGAATTCGGTGCCGGTGGCCTGGGCCTTGAACTTGTCGTACTCGGCCTTGGCGGCTTCGTCGCTGACGGGGTTCTTCTTGCGGTAGTCCTCGAACAGCTCGCGGATGAGGATGCTCTCGCGGGCCAGCGCCATCTGCGCGGCCACGTCGCGGCTGGCGGCCAGGCCCTTGCGGGTGGCTTCCTGCACGAAGATCTCGCGCAGCACCACCTGCTCGCGGGCCTGGGCCTGCAGCTCGGGCGTGAGCTGCTGGCCGGCGCGCTGGGCCTGGGCCAGCAGCGTGTCGACGCGGGCCTTGGGCACCGCCTTGCCGTTGACGGTGGCAATGTTCTGGGCCTGGGCGGCCAGCGGGGCCAGCAGGCCGGCGCACAGGCCGGCGGCCACGACGACAAGGGCCGCGCGCGCGGCAGGGGTCTTCAGCTTCATGGACAGAGGGCTTTCAGGGGTGGGGGCCGCCGAACTTGGGGAATGACAGCGGGCTGCGCGTATGGAGCGCAAACAGGGCGTTGAAGTTTCTTCAGTCTTCGCCGGGGGCCTTGGCGACGATGGCCAGGGCATGCACACCCTGCGAGGCCAAGTGACCCAAAGAATCATACACAAGGCGATGTCGGGCCACGCGGCCCAGCCCGGTGAAGCGCGCGCTGGTCAGCGCCACGCTGAAGTGCCGGCCTTCGCGCGCACCGGCATGGCCGGCATGCAGGTGGCTGTCGTCGTTCACCTGCAGGGCGGTGGGGGCCAGGGCCGCCTGCAGGCGGGCGTGGATGTCGTCTGCGGTCACGGTGCGGGCCTCATTCGGCGGCAGGCTTGAAGGCGATGGCCGCCGAGTTGATGCAGAAGCGCTCGCCGGTGGGTTCGGGCCCGTCTTCGAAGACATGGCCCAGGTGGCTGCCGCACTGGTTGCAGCGCACCTCCACCCGCACCATGCCGTGGCTGCGGTCGACCACGCGCTCCACCACCTCGGCGTTGATGGGTTGCCAGTAGCTGGGCCAGCCGCAACCGGCGTCGAACTTGGTGCCGCTTTCGAACAGTGGCGTGCCACAGCCCACGCAGTTGTAGCGGCCGTCCTCGAAGTGGTCCCAGTACACGCCGGTGAAGGCGCGCTCGGTGGCGGCCTGGCGTGCCACGCGGTACTGCATGGGGTCGAGTTCGGCGCGCCACTGGTCTTCGGTCTTCTTCACCGGGTAGCGGGGGTCGTCGTGCGGGTGCGGTTCGTTGCTCATTCGGTACTCGTTCTGTGCGAAGGGCGGCGTGCAGCCTGTGCAGGCAAGGGGTCGACAGCGCTGCATTGTCCGCTGTGGCGGGCGGGTGCCCACGGCCTGTGGCTTTGTGCTTGTCGCCAGGGCGACAAGCCTTCGGGGTAGTCCCTGAGGGCTATCGACATGCAGTTCAGCTAACTTCCACGCGTTTGAGTGAACCCACTGGAGACAACGATGAATATCCGCCGCAGCGTCCTGACCACCGCCTTGAATCTGGCCCTGGGCACCGCCCTGGTGCTGGGCAGTTCTGCAGCCTTCGCGCAGAAGGGTGAAACCGTCAAGATCGCCTGGATCGACGCGCTCACCGGCCTGACGGCTGCCACGGGCCAGAACCAGCTCAAGGGCTTCCAGTTCCTGGCCGAGCAGTTCAACAAGAGCAACCCTGCCGGCGTGAAGTTCGAGGTGGTGTCCTTCGACAACAAGCTCAGCCCGCAGGAAACCGTCAACGCGCTGCAGGCCGCCATCGACCAGGGCATCCGCTACGTCGCGCAGGGCACCGGTTCGGGCCCGGCCACCGCCATCATCGACTTCCTGAACCGCTACAACGAGCGCAACCCGGGCAAGGAGGTGGTGTTCCTGAACTACGCGGCCGTCGACCCCTCGCTGACGAACGAGCGCTGCAGCTTCTGGCACTTCCGCTTCGACGCCGACACCTCGATGAAGATGGAAGCACTCACCACCTTCATGAAGGACGACAAGGACGTCAAGAAGGTCTACCTGATCAACCAGAACTACTCGCACGGCCACCAGGTCGTGAAGTACGCGAAGGAAAACCTCAAGCGCAAGCGGCCCGACGTCGAGATCGTCGGTGAGGACCTCACGCCACTGGCCCAGACGCGCGACTTCGCGCCCTACATCGCCAAGATCCGCGCCAGCGGTGCCGACACCGTCATCACCGGCAACTGGTCGAGCGACCTCACGCTGCTCATCAAGGCCGCCAACGATGCCAACCTGAACGTCAAGTTCTACACCTACTACGCCAGCGTCAGCGGCACGCCCACGGCGCTGGGCTCGAAGTCGGCCGGCCGTGTGTACCAGGTGGGCGTGATGCCCTTCGAGAACCCGGCCGCGCGCAAGCTGATGGACGAGTACAAGGCCAAGTTCAACGACGACTTCTACACCGCCCAGATCTACAACGTCTACCAGATGCTCAGTGCGGCCATGGCCAAGGCCAAGAGCACCGCGCCCGTCAAGGTGGCGGCGGCGATGAGTGGCCTGGAAGTGCCCAGCTTCGGCGGCAGCGTCACCATGCGCAAGACCGACCACCAGCTGCAGCAGTCCGTCTACATGACGGTGTGGCAGAAGGCGGGCGCCAAGCCCTTCGACTACAGCGTCGAGAACACGGGCTACAACTTCCGCAACGTCAGGACCTTCGAAAGCTACGTGGCCAGCACGCCCACCTCGTGCCAGATGAAGCGGCCCGCGGGCCTGTAAAGCCGCCGCTGCCGATGGCCGGGCCCTGAGGAGCTCGCTCCGCAGGGCCCTTTTTTCGGGCCCCTGAAACCCGACCCTGCCCACGGACCCCCGCCTTGGACCAACTGCTCATCAACGTCCTGAACGGCCTGAGCGCCGGCTTGCTGCTGTTCATGCTGAGCTCAGGGCTCACGCTCATCTTCAGCATGATGGGCGTGCTGAACTTCGCCCACGCCAGCTTCTACATGGTGGGGGCGTACATCGCCTATTCGCTGACGAAGATCATCGGCTTCTGGCCGGCGCTCTTCGTCGCGCCCGTGCTGGTGGGTCTGCTGGGGGCGCTGTTCGAGCGCACGGCGCTGCGCCGCGTGCACAAGTTCGGCCACGTGCCCGAACTGCTGATCACCTTCGGCCTGAGCTTCGTCATCCTGGAACTGGTGAAGCTGATCTGGGGGCTGAGCTCGGTGCCCTTTCCGCCACCGCCGCTGCTGCAGGGCGCGGCGTTCACGGTGGTGCAGTCGCCCCTCAGCGGTCTGGGCCTGGTGTGGGGCGCTGCGCCGGCCGATATCTGCAATGCCGTGCTGGAGGGCGTGCGCACGCAGTGCTCCACCTTCCCGGCCACGCGCTTTTTCATGATGGTGGTGGCGCTGGTGATGCTGGTGGCCTTGTGGCTGCTGCTCACGCGCACGCGCATCGGCCTGGTCATCCAGGCCGCGCTCACGCACCCCGAGGCGGTGGAGGCCCTGGGCCACAACGTGCCGCGCGTGTTCATGCTGGTGTTTGGCAGCGGCTGCGGCCTGGCCGGGCTGGCCGGCGTGATGGGCGGTGTCACCTTCGTCACCGAGCCCTCGATGGCCACCATCGTGGGCAGCATCATCTTCGTGGTGGTGGTGGTGGGCGGCATGGGCTCGCTGGCCGGGGCTTTCGTGGCTTCCATCCTCATCGGGCTGCTGCAGACGCTGCCGCTCACGGTGGACAAGAGCCTGGCCGATGCCGCCCGCGCCCTGGGCTGGGCCGTGAGCGAGGCGAACTTCGCCTACCCCATCCTGAAGATCACGCTGGCGCAGTCGGCGCCCATCCTGCCTTACCTGCTGCTGGTGCTGATCCTGATTTTCCGGCCCAAGGGCCTGCTGGGTACGAGAGAAGGCTGATGCTGTGATGGCGCGCAATCACGTGGGAACACAAGAAGGCAAACAGGTGGGCAGGCACGCCGGCAAGGCACGTTACCGCTTCCGGCCCTGGAACGTGGGCCGCTGGGTGCTGTGGAGCCTGTTCGCGCTGGTGCTCGCGGTGGCACCGATGATCTGGACCTCGGGCTTCGCGCTGACCATGCTGTGCCAGATGGGCATCGCCATCATCGCCTGCCTGGCCTACAACATCCTGCTGGGGCAGGGCGGCATGCTCAGCTTCGGGCACGCGGTGTACACGGGCCTGGGCAGCTTCCTGGCCATCCACACCATGAACAAGATCGCCGCCGGTGCCATCTGGCTGCCGATGAGCATGGTGCCGCTGGTCGGCGCCCTGGGCGGCCTGTTCTTCGCGGCGCTGCTGGGCTACGTGACCACGAAGAAGAGCGGCACGCCCTTCGCGATGATCACCTTGGGCATCGGCGAGCTGGTGTGGAGCATGTCGCTGATGATTCCCGAGTTCTTCGGTGGCGAAGGCGGCATCAGCAGCAACCGCGTCGTGGGCGAGCCCTTCTTCGGCATCACCTTCGGGCCGCAGATCCAGGTGTACTACCTGATCGCCATCTACTGCTTCATCTGCACCGTGCTGATGTTTGCGCTGACGCGCACGCCGCTGGGCCGCATGCTGAACGCCGTGCGCGACAACCCCGAGCGCGTGGAGTTCGTGGGCTACAGCACCCAGCGCGTGCGCTACATCGCCTTCATGATCTCGGGCATGTTCTCGGGCATTGCCGGCGGGCTGGCAGCGGTGAACTTCGAGCTCGTCACGGCCGAGGTGGTGGGCGCGGGGCGCTCGGGCGCCTACCTGCTGTTCGTGTTCCTGGGCGGGGCGATGTTCTTCATCGGGCCCATCATCGGTGCCATCCTCATGGTGGTGGCGCTGGTGCTGCTGAGCGAGCTGACGCAGGCCTGGCTGCTGTACCTGGGCCTGGTCTTCGTCTTCATGGTGATGTACGCGCCGGGCGGCATCAGCAGCCTGATCATGATGAACCTGCGCGTGGCTTCCTTCGGCAAGCTGCGGCCGCTGCTGGCCAGCTACCTGGCGCTGGGCGGCACGGCGCTCACGATGCTGGTGGGGGCGGGCGCGATGGTGGAGATGGTCTACCACCTGCAGCTGAACGAGGCCCTGGGGCCTGAACTGAAATACATGGGTGCCACGCTGAACGCCAAGAGCTTCGACAGCTGGTTCGGCTCTTGTTTCGTGCTGGCCGTGGGCGTGGCCATGTTCGAACTGACGCGGCGGCAGTTCGCGCGCCAGTGGGGGCAGACGCAGGAAGAGATCGAGAAAGAGATCAAGCGCCGGGAGGCCGCGCTGTGAGCACAAACGAGGGCAAGTCCGAGTTCGCGGTGGAACTGCGCGACGTGCGCAAGAGTTTCGGCAAGACCGAGATCATCCGCGGCGCCAGCCTGGCCGTGCGGCCCGGCGAGCGCGTGGCCATCATCGGCCCCAACGGCGCCGGCAAGAGCACGCTGTTCAACCTGATCAGCGGGCGCTTCGGCAGCACCAGCGGCGACATTCTTCTGCATGGCCAGAAGATCGACGGGCTGAAGCCTTACGAGATCACGCGCAGGGGCCTGGCGCGCAGCTTCCAGGTGAGCAACCTCTTCACACGGCTTTCCGTGTTCGAGAACCTGCGCTGCGCGGTGCTGTGGAGCCTGGGCTACAAGTACAGCTTCTGGCGCTTCCTCGCCGACGCGAAGGACGCCAACGACCGCGCCGAAGAGGTGATGGACATGATCAAGCTGCACAAGCGGCGCGACGTGCTCGCCATGAACCTCACCTACGCCGAGCAGCGCGCGCTGGAGATCGGCATCACCATCGCCGGCGGCGCCAGCGTGGTGCTGCTGGACGAACCCACCGCCGGCATGAGCAAGAGCGAGACCGCGCGTTTCGTGAACCTGATCCGCGAGGTGACGGTCGGCAAGACGCTGCTCACCGTGGAACACGACATGGGCGTCGTGTTCGGCCTGGCCGACAAGATTGCGGTGCTGGTGTATGGCGAAGTCATCGCCTTCGACTTGCCAGAGGCCGTGCGCGCCAACAAGCGCGTTCAAGAGGCCTACCTCGGCAGCGTGTTGGCCGAGGCGCAGGCCGAGGCCGCCGGACACTGAAACCTTCCATGCTGAACCTGCAAAACGTCCACGCCTTCTACGGCAAGAGCCATGTGCTGCATGGCGTGAATTTCGATGTGCGCGCCGGCGAGATCGTCGCGCTGCTGGGCCGCAACGGCTCGGGCCGCAGCACCACCGTCAAGGCCATCATGGGCCTGGTCGACTGCACCGGCAGCGTGAAGTTCAGGGACCAGGAACAGCTCGGCCGCAAGGCCTTCGAGATTGCGCACGCCGGCATCGGCTACGTGCCCGAGAACCGCGACATCTTCCCCACGCTCACCGTGCACCAGAACCTGCAGCTGGGCCAGAAGAACGGCGCCAAGAACCCGCGCTGGAGCTTCGACGACATGTACCAGATGTTCCCGCGCCTGAAGGAGCGCCAGCACACCGAGGCGGGCGTGCTGAGCGGCGGCGAGCAGCAGATGCTGACGCTGTGCCGCACGCTGATGGGCGACCCGGAACTCATCATGATCGACGAGCCCACCGAGGGCCTGGCGCCCAAGATCGTGGAACTGGTGGCCGAGTACCTGCGCGAACTGAAGCGCCGCGGCATCAGCGTGCTGCTGGTGGAGCAGAAGCTCACCATCGCGCTGGAGGTGGCCGACCGCTGCCTGGTGATGGGCCACGGGCAGATCGTGTTCGAGGGCACGCCTGCAGATCTGCGCGCCAATGCCTACATCAGGAAGGAGTGGCTGGAGGTCTAGCCACACCGCGCCCGATGAAGCCGCTACGGCCCTTGTCACTGCAGCGACATGGGCCGTTTGTTTTGCAGACCTAGAATCGAACGACCGTTCTATTTCAGCCGGAAGGAGCCAGCATGGGCGCCCAGTACGAAGTTCGCGGCAATGTGGCCGTGCTCACCCTCGACAACCCGCCGGTCAACGGCCTGGGTTTTGACACCCGCGTGCAGCTGGCCCAGGGCGTGGAGCGCGCGGTGGCCGATGCGGCCGTGGCGGCCATCGTCGTTACCGGCGCCGGCAAGGCCTTCTCGGGCGGTGCCGACATCAAGGAGTTCGGTTCGCCGAAGTCCATTGCCGAGCCCAACCTGCTGAGCCTGATCAAGCTGCTGGAAGACTGCCCCAAGCCCGTGGTGGCGGCCGTGCACAGCGTGTGCATGGGCGGCGGCCTGGAGCTGGCCCTGGGCGCGCACTACCGCGTGGCCGCGCCGGGCACCAACGTGGCGCTGCCCGAGGTGAAGATCGGCCTCATCCCCGGCGCTGGCGGCACGCAGCGCCTGCCTCGCGTGCTGGGTGTTGAGACCGCACTCAACATGATCGTCAGCGGCGAGCCCGTGAAGAGCGAAGTGCTCGCCGGCCTGCCGGGCCAGAAGCTCTTCGACAAGATCATCGAAGGCAATGTGCTGGACGGCGCCATCGCCTTCGCGGCCGAGGTGGCCGCCAAGCCCGGCCCGCACCCGCGTGTGCGCGACTACAAGGTCAGCCACCGCGACCCCGATGCCTACTTCGGCTTCGCGCGCAACATGGTCAAGGGCATGGCCAAGAACTTCCCGGCGCCCGTGAAGTGCGTGGACGCCGTGGAAGCCTGCGTGAAGAAGAAGTTCGACGAGGGCATGCTCTACGAGCGCGAGACCTTCCTCGCGCTGATGCTCACGCCCGAGTGCAAGGCGCTGCGCCACGCCTTCTTCGGCGAGCGCGCGGCCAGCAAGATTCCCGACGTGCCGGAAGACACCCCGCAGCGCAAGATCGAGAAGGTGGCCGTCATCGGCGCCGGCACCATGGGCGGCGGCATCGCGATGAACTTCCTCAACGCCGGCGTGCCGGTGGTGATGCTGGAGATGAAGCAGGAAGCGCTGGACCGCGGCGTGGCCACCATCCGCAAGAACTACGACGCGCAGGTCAAGAAGGGCAAGCTCAAGCAGGACAAGCTCGACGCCCGCATGGCGCTGCTGAGCACCACGCTGAACTACGCCGACATCGCCAGCGCCGACCTCGTCATCGAGGCCGTGTTCGAGGAGATGGGCGTCAAGGAAAAGGTGTTCAAGACGCTGGACGAGGTCATGAAGCCCGGCGCCATCCTCGCCAGCAACACCAGCACGCTGGACGTGAACGCCATCGCCGCCTTCACCAAGCGCCCGCAAGACGTGGTCGGCATGCATTTCTTCAGCCCCGCCAACGTCATGAAGCTGCTGGAGGTGGTGCGCGGCGAGAAGACCGCCAAGGACGTGCTGGCCACCGTGATGGCCATCGGCAAGAAGATCCGCAAGACCGCGGTGGTGAGCGGTGTGTGCGACGGCTTCATCGGCAACCGCATGATCGAGCAGTACAGCCGGCAGGCCGGCTTCCTGCTGGAAGAAGGCTGTACGCCAGCGCAGGTGGACAAGGCGGTCGAGAAGTTCGGCTTCGCGATGGGCCCCTTCCGCATGGGCGACCTGGCGGGCAACGACATCGGCTGGGCCATCCGCAAGCGCCGCTATGTGGAGAAGCCGCACATGCGCTACAGCAAGACCGCCGACCTGCTGTGCGAACTGGGCCGCTACGGCCAGAAGACCGGCGCCGGCTGGTACGACTACGTGCCCGGCAAGCGCGACGCGATTCCCTCCAAGCTGGTGGAGGAGATGATCGAGAAGCACCGCGCCGAGATCGGCGTGCAGCCGCGCAAGATCAGCGACGACGAGATCGTGCACCGGCTGGTGTATTCGCTGGTGAACGAGGCCGCGAAGATCCTGGAAGAGGGCATCGCCAGCAAGGCCAGCGACATCGACATGGTCTACCTCACCGGCTACGGCTTCCCGCTCTTCCGCGGCGGCCCGATGTGCTACGCCGACAGCCAGGGCCTCTTCAACGTCGTGCAGACGATGAAGAAGTTCGCGGCCAATCCGCATGACGACGCCAGCTTCTGGCAGCCCGCGCCCTTGCTGGCCAAGCTGGCCGCCGAGAGCAAGAGCTTTACCTGAAACACGGCTGAAGGAACACCCACCATGACCCAAGCTGTCATCGTCTCTACCGCCCGCACGCCGCTTTGCAAGAGCTGGAAGGGCGCCTTCAACATGACCCACGGCGCCACGCTGGGCGGCCACGCCGTCAAGGCCGCCGTGGAACGCGCCGGCATCGACCCCGGCGTCATCGAAGACGTGCTGATGGGCTGCGCCAACCCCGAAGGCGCCACCGGCTGGAACATCGCGCGCCAGGTGGCCTTGCGGGCCGGGCTGCCCATCAGCGTGAGCGGCATCACCATCAACCGCTTCTGCTCCAGCGGCCTGCAGACCATCGCCATGGCCGCTCAGCGCATCATTGCCGGCGAGGGCGATGCCTACGTGGCCGGCGGCGTGGAAAGCATCTCCTGCGTGCAGCAGGAAATGAACATGCACATGTTCCAGGACAGCTGGCTCAAGGAACACAAGCCCGAGATCTACTGGCCGATGCTGCAGACGGCCGAGACCGTGGCCAAGCGCTACCAGGTGGCCAAGGAACGCATGGACCGCTTCGGCGCCGAGAGCCAGCAGAAGGCCTGCGCGGCCCAGGCGGCGGGGCTGTTCAACGACGAGATCGCGCCCATCACCGTGATGGCCGGTGTGGCCGACCCGGTGATGGGCCTGCGCAGCAAAGAGGTGACGGTCAGTGCCGACGAAGGCCTGCGGCCGGGCACCACCTTCGAGGCGGTGCAGGGCATCCGTTCGGCCATGCCCGGCGGCGTGGTGACGGCGGGCAACGCCAGCCAGTTCTCGGACGGCGCGGGCGCCTGTGTGGTGGTGAGCGAAACCTATGCGCAGCAGAAGGGCTTGAAGCCCCTGGGCCGTTTCCTGGGTTTTGCCGTGGCCGGCTGCGAGCCCGACGAGATGGGCATCGGCCCGGTCTTCGCCGTTCCCAAGGTGCTGAAGCGTCTGGGCCTGACGGTGGCCGACATCGACCTCTGGGAACTGAACGAAGCCTTCGCCGTGCAGGTGCTGTACTGCGCCGACACCTTGGGCATCCCCATGGACCGCCTGAACGTCAACGGCGGCGCCATCGCGGTGGGCCACCCCTATGGCGTGAGCGGCCAGCGCCTGACGGGCCATGCGCTCATCGAAGGCAAGCGCCGCGGCGCCAAGCGTGTGGTGGTCACCATGTGCATCGGCGGCGGCATGGGCGCGGCCGGCGTGTTCGAGGTGCTGTGATGCGGTGCCTGGCAGGGCTGGCGCTGGCCGTGGCGGCCGCGCTGCCGGCCTGGGCGCAGTCAACGGCTTCGCCGCAGGACTCGGGCCGCCAGTTCGAGGCTGGCCGCAATGCCGAACTGCAGCAGTGGCAGTGGCGTGCGCAGCGCGGCGTGGAACTCACGCCGGCGCAGAAGGCGGTCGACGCCGTGCAGCAGGCCATCGCCAAGCGCGATTGCCCCGGCGCCGTGGCCGCGCTGAACGCAGGGCTGGCCAAGAGCTACCCCGAGATCTTCACGCTGGCCGGCGCACTGTACGAAGAGGGCGTGTGCGTGCGCCCGAACTGGGACCGCGCTGTGGGCCTGTACGAACGCGCCATCGCGGCCAAGCACCCGGGCGTGACGGCGCGCCTGGCGGCCGGCTACGCCAGCAAGGCCGGCGGCAAGGACCTCGCGGCCGCGCTGTGGTGGGCCACGCGCGCCCGCACCCCGCTGCCGGCCCCTTGCGCCGAGGTGGCGCCCTTGGCGGCCGATGCCGACAAGTTCATCGCCGCGCTGCAGGCCTGGCCGGCCGGGCGCTTCGAGGCCTGTGCCTACGCCGCTGCCGTGATGGCCAGCGTGCAGGCCGATCTGGAGGAGCCCGATCTGGCCAGCGGCTTCGGCATGGCGGGCACTGCCGTGCTGCGCTTCACGCCGGCCGAGGGCCGGATCGACATCCAGGACGACGCCATCGACGCGCCGCCGGCCGCGGGCGTGGTGGTGGCCGGTTCGGCGCAGGACGGCGAGCGCCGCGCCGCGCGCAAGGCCTTCCAGGCGGAGATCCGCGCCTCGGCCGACCGTGCGCTCAAGCGTTACGAAAAACCGGCCGCGGTGCCGGCCGATTGGCGGGTGGAAGCGCGGCATGTGTTTGCCGCGGCACGCTGACACGCCCTGGCCTCCGTGCGGGCGCCTGCGCCGGCGCGGTGCGCCCCCTTCCTGAATTGCTGAGCCTGCCTGATGCGCGACACCCTCGACTTCCTGCTCCACGACTGGCTGCGCACCGGCACGCTGCTGCAGCGCCCGCGTTTTGCCGACCACACGGCCGAGACCTTCGCGCAGGTGCTGGACACCTGCGAGCGCATCGCGCGCGAGAAGTTCGCGCCCTTCAACCGGCTGGCCGACACGCAGGAACCCCACTTCGACGGCGAGCGTGTGCATCTGCCGCAGGCCACGCACGAGGCACTGGCCGCGTATGTCGAATCGGGCATGCTGGCCGCGGCACAAGACTTTGAGATCGGCGGCATGCAGCTGCCCTGCGTCATCGAGATGGCGGCCAATGCCTTCTTCAGCCGCGCCAGCGTGGCCATGGGCGGCTACGCCATGCTCACCAGCGGCAATGCCAGCCTGCTGATGGCGCACGGCACGCCGCTGCAGCGCGAGGTCTTCGCGAAGAACGAGTTCGCCGGCCGCTGGTTCGGCACCATGTGCCTGAGCGAGCCGCAGGCCGGCAGCAGCCTGAGCGACATCGCCACACGCGCCGTGCCGGACGGCGAGGGCTTCGAGACCGACGCTTTGGGCCCGCGTTACCGCCTGCGCGGCAACAAGATGTGGATCAGCGGCGGCGAGCACGAGATCACCGAGAACATCGTGCACCTGGTGCTGGCGAAGATCCCCGGGCCCGATGGCAAGCTGGTGGCGGGCACCAAAGGCATCTCGCTCTTCATCGTGCCGAAGCGCTTGGTGAACACTGCGGGTGAACTCACCGGCGAACGCAACGATGTCGCCCTGGCCGGCCTGAACCACAAGCTGGGCTACCGCGGCACCACCAACACGCTGCTGAACTTCGGCGAAGGGCGCTTCCCGGTGCGGGGTGGGGCGGGTGCCATCGGCTATCTCGTCGGCCAGCCCGGCGAGGGCCTGCGCTGCATGTTCCACATGATGAACGAGGCGCGCATCGGCGTCGGCCTGGGCGCGGTGATGCTGGGGATGGCGGGCTACGAGGCGAGCCTCGCCTACGCACGCCAGCGTTCGCAAGGCCGCCCCATCACGGGCGCCGGCAAGGACGCCACCCAGCCCCCCGTGCCGCTGGTGGAGCATGCGGATGTGAAGCGCATGCTGCTGGCGCAGAAGGCCTATGCCGAAGGCGGGCTGGCGCTGGCCCTCTACTGCGCGCGTCTGGTGGACGAGTTGCACACCGGCGATGAAGCCGCGCGTGCCGAAGCTGGCCTGCTGCTGGAAGTGCTGACGCCGATTGCCAAGAGCTGGCCCAGCGAGTGGTGCCTGGAGGCCAACAGCCTGGCCATCCAGGTGCTGGGCGGTTATGGCTACACGCGCGATTTCCCGGTGGAACAGTACTGGCGCGATAACCGCCTGAACATGATCCACGAGGGCACGCACGGCATCCAGGGCCTGGACCTGCTGGGCCGCAAGGTGGTGATGCGCGGGGGCGAAGGCCTGCGCCTGCTGGCGCTGCGCATGGCCGACACCGCCCAGCGCGCCGGCCAGGTGGAAGGCCTGGCCGAGCCCGCCAACGCCCTGAGCGGCGCGCTGCAGAAGCTGGGCGCGGCCACGAAGGCGGCCTGGGCCACGGGCGTGCCCGAAGAAGCGCTGGCCAACGCCACGCCCTACCTGCAGGCCTTCGGCCACGTGGTGCTGGCGTGGTTGTGGCTGGACATGGCGCTGGCCGCGGAGGAATCGAAAGAACACGCACCTCTGAAGCCCGGCAAGCGGGCTGCCCTGCGTTACTTCTACGCCTTCGAGCTGCCCAAGATCGACGCCTGGCTGGGCCCCGTTGCGCGGCGCGAGCCGCTGCTGCGCGAGATGCAGGACGCCTGGTTCTGAAGGCCCCAGCGCACCGTTCGCGGCGAAGCTTTGGCGCATGATGGCCGCATGAAAACCTCCACCGTCGAAGTCTGGGTGTGGATCCTGATCTATGGCGGCCTGCTCACCGCGGCCGTGGGCCTGTTCGTGCAGCGCGGAGGCGGCGACGCCCTGGGCTGGACCTTGATGACCGCCGGCGGCGTGGCCGCGGCTGCGGGCGCCGTGCTGGTGGTGCTGCGCTCGCGCATGAAGAACAAAGACTGACACCCCACAGGAGACGCTGATGAGCACCCCGATCTCGAAACTCTTCGACCTCACGGGCCAGGTGGCCCTGGTCACTGGCGGCTCGCGCGGCCTGGGCCTGCAGATGGCCGAGGCCCTGGGCGAAGCCGGCGCCAAGGTGATGCTGGTTTCGCGCAAGGCGGCCGATCTGGAGGAGGCCGCAGCCCACCTCTCGGCCAAGGGCATCGATGCACGCTGGATCGCCGCCGATGCGAGCAAGCCCGAAGAAGTGCAGCGCGTGGTCGACGAGACCATGCACCGCCTGGGCCAGATCGACATCCTCATCAACAACGCCGGCGCCACCTGGGGCGCGCCCACCGAGGACTACCCGCTCGAGGCCTGGGACAAGGTGATGAACCTGAACATCCGCAGCCTCTTTCTGTTCGCGCAGGCGGTGGGCAAAGCCAGCATGATCCCGCGCAAGAGCGGCCGCATCATCAACGTGGCCAGCATCGCGGGCCTGAGTGGCAGCCTCGATGTGAAGTTCATCGCCTACGGCACCAGCAAGGGCGCGGCGGTGAACTTCACGCGCACGCTGGCGGGTGAATGGGGCGCCTACGGCATCACCGTCAATGCGCTGGCGCCGGGTTTCTTCCCGAGCAAGATGACCAAGGGCGTGCTGGAGCACTTCGGCGCCGACAAGCTGGCCGCCGGCGCGCCGCTCAAGCGCCTGGGCGACGACGACGACCTCAAGGGCGCGGTGCTGCTCTTCGCCAGCGCGGCGGGCAAGCACATCACCGGGCAGATCCTGGCGGTGGACGGTGGCGTGAGTGCCGTGCATGGCGGCGGCTGAAGCCGGGCGCTTCCTGCGGGATTGAAGCGATGGAATTCAAGGTCCACATCCCCTTCGTGCAGTTGCTCGGCATGCGCCTGGAGCGCATGGCCGCCGGCGAGGCCGAGATCCACATGGACCTGCGCGAAGAGTTCACCAACAGCTGGGGCGTGGCCCACGGCGGCGTGACGATGACGCTGCTGGACGTGGTGATGGCCCACGCCGCGCGCAGCGCCGACACCGCAGAGGGCGAGCCCCTGCCCGGTGTGGTGACCATCGAGATGAAAACCAGCTTCATGCGCCCGGGTCTGGGCACGCTGGTGGCTACCGGCAAGCGGCTGCACCGCACGGTGTCCATGGCCTTCTGCGAGGGCTATGTGCACGACCAGCAGGGCCTGCTGATCGGCCACGCCAGCGGCACCTTCAAGTACCTCAAGGGCCTGCCCGTCGGCGGCAAACGCATCCAGAAGCTCAACGCTTCCGACTGAAGAAGGAAACCCGTGATGACTGAAATGAACCAGCGCATCGTGCTCGCCTCGCGCCCGCAAGGCGAGGCCAGCGTCGACAACTTCCGCCTGGAGACCGTGCCCGTGCCGGCGCTGCAGGACGGCCAGGTGCTCGTGCGCCAGCACTTCCTGAGCCTGGACCCCTACATGCGCATGCGCATGAACGACGCCAAGAACTACGCCGCGCCGCAGCCTCTGGGCGAGGTGATGATCGGCGGCACCGTGGGCGTGGTGGCCGAATCGCGCCACCCGGGCTATGCGGCCGGTGACAGCGTGGTCGGCATGGGCGGCTGGCAGCAGTGGGCCGTGTTCGACGCGGCGCAACCGGGCGCGCAGCGCAAGGTGGACGCGACGCGCATCCCGCTGTCGGCCTACCTGGGCGCCGTGGGCATGCCGGGCGTCACGGCCTGGGTGGGCCTGGTGCACTTCATCGAGCCCAAGGCCGGCGAGACCATCGTGGTGGACGCCGCCAGCGGCGCCGTGGGCAGCGTGGTGGGCCAGCTCGCCAAGGCGCGCGGCTGCCGCGCGGTGGGCATTGCCGGCGGGGCCGACAAGTGCGCTTATGTCGTTGAGGAACTCGGCTTCGACGCCTGCATCGACTACAAGCAGCACCGCGAGCCGGCTGCGCTCGCCGCGGCGCTGGATGCCGCTGCGCCGAAGGGCGTGGACGGCCTCTTCGAGAACGTCGGCGGCACCATCTTTGACGTGGTGCTCTCGCGCATGAACGCCTTCGGCCGCGTGGCGCTGTGCGGTTTGATCTCGGGCTACGACGGCCAGTCGCTGGCCATCCACAACGCGCGGCTGCTGCTCACGCAGCGCCTGCGCCTGCAGGGCTTCATCGTCAGCGAACACATGCACCTGTGGCCGCCGGCGCTGAAGGAACTGGGCGGCCTGGTGGCCGGCGGGCAGCTGAAGTTCCGCGAAACCGTCGCGCCCGACCTGGCCGCCGCGCCCGAGGCCTTTCTCGGGCTGCTGAAGGGCCGCAACTTCGGCAAGCAACTGGTGAAGCTGGCATGAAGTGGTGGTGCGGGCGCTTCGGGGCCTTGAGCGTGGGTGACCTGTACGACGCGCTGGCGCTGCGCTCGCAAGTGTTCGTGGTGGAGCAGAACTGCGTCTTCCTCGATGCCGACGGCGCCGACCGCGACAGCGCCCACCTGCTGGGGCGTGACGAGGCCGGCGTGCTGCAGGCCTACCTGCGTGTGGTGGACCCGGGCGTGAAGTACGCCGAGCCTTCGATCGGCCGCGTCATCACCGCCGAAGCCACGCGCGGCACGGGCTTGGGCCATGCGCTCATTGCCGAGGGCATCGCGCGCTGCCGCAATGCCTGGCCGGGCCAACCCATCCGCATCGGCGCGCAATCGCGCCTGGAAAGTTTTTACGCCCGCCACGGCTTCGTGCGCGAAGGCGACGACTACATCGAAGACGGCATCCCGCACTGCGAGATGGTGCTGCCCGGAGGCAAAACTGCATGAACGACGAACTCATCCTGCACCACTACGACGGCTCGCCCTTCTCGGAGAAGGTGCGCCTGATGCTGGGCTTCAAGGGCCTGGCCTGGCGTTCGGTGAAAGTGCCGGTGATCCTGCCCAAGCCCGACGTGGTGGCGCTCACCGGCGGCTACCGCAAGACGCCTTTCGTGCAGGTGGGCGCCGATGTCTACTGCGACACCGCGCTCATCGCGCGCCTGCTGGAAGCCCGCGCGCCCACGCCGCGGCTCTTCCCGCCGCACCTGCCGCTGGCGCCGCAGTTCGCGCAGTGGGCCGACAGCACGATGTTCTGGACCGCCGCGCCCTACACGCTGCAGCCCGCCGGGGCCGCGCACCGTTTTGCCGGTGCGCCGCCCGAGGTGGTGAAGGCCTTCGTGGCCGACCGCGCCGCCATGACCACCGGCATGACGCGCCAGACCGTGGCCGACGCCGCCGTGAACCTGCGTGCGCAACTGGCCGCGCTGGAGGCGCAGCTCGAGGGTGGCGGGCCTTGCCTCTTCGGCGACGTCAGCATCGCCGACTTCTCGGTGGCGCACTGCATGTGGTTCGTCGCCAGCGGTGGGCCGGTGGTGGGCGAGATCCTGGCCGGTTTCCCGGCGCTGCAGCGCTGGTTCGCCGGCATGCAGGCCTTTGGCCACGGCCAGCCCGAGAAGCTGGGCAGCGCCGAGGCCCTCGCCATCGCAGCAGCCGCTTCGGCGGCGGGCCGCTACGCGCCCTGCGTCGTGCAGGCGGGTTTGGGTTTTGAAGCGGGCGAGGCCGTGACGGTGGCCGCCATCGACTACGCGCGTGACGCCGTGGCCGGCACGCTGGTGGGCCTGAACGCGCAAGAGGCGGTGATCCGCCGCACGGATGAACGCGCGGGCACGGTGCAGGTGCACTTCCCGCGCCACGGTTTCCAGATCAAGAAAGAAACAGCATGAGCGAGCAACAACAAGGCGGCGTGGCCGTCATCACCGGCGCGGCTTCGGGCTTCGGCCTGGAGGCCAGCCGCATCGCCGCGGCGCGCGGCATGGCCGTGGTGATGGCCGATGTGCAGGCCGAGGCGCTGGAGCGCGCCGCCGCCGAGATTCGTTCAACAGGTGCGCGCGTGCTGCCCTTCCGCCTGGACGTGAGCAAGGCCGCCGAGGTGGAAGCCCTGGCCGCCGCCACGCTGGCCGAATTCGGCACGCCCAGCTTCGTGTTCAACAACGCGGGTGTGGGCGCCGGCGGGCTGATCTGGGAGCACACGCAGAAAGACTGGGAATGGGTGATCGGCGTCAATCTCATGGGCGTGGCCCATGGCGTGCGCGTGTTCACGCCGCTGATGCTGGCCGCGGCCGAGAAGGACCCGGCCTTCCGCGGCCACATCGTCAATACCGCCAGCATGGCCGGGCTGCTGAACGCGCCCAACATGGGTGTCTACAACGTCACCAAGCACGCGGTGGTGGCCATGAGCGAGACGCTCTACCAAGACCTGGCGCTGGTCAGCACGCAGGTGCAGGCCCACGTGCTGTGCCCGTTTTTCGTGCCTACCGGCATCCACCAGAGCGAACGCAACCGGCCGGCCGAGTTCCAGGGTGAGGCCAAGCCCACACGCAGCCAGCTCATCGCCCAGGCCATGAGCGAACAGGCCGTCACGCGCGGCAAGATCACGGCCGCACAGGTGGCGCAGAACGTCTTCGCCGCGATGGATGAAGGCCGCTTCTACATCTACAGCCACCCGCAGGCGCTGGCCAGCGTGCAGGTGCGGCTGGAAGACATCATGACGCCGCGCAACCCGACCAGCCCGTTCGCGGCCAAGCCGGAGATCGGCGAGCAGCTGCGCGCGGCGCTGCGCGGCGAGAAGGGCTGACAGAGCCCGGCAGGCCCCAGCCCGCCACGGCCAGGGCGTCTCGGGCATCGCGCCGGAGATGGGGGCCGCCCCCCCC
>LJHT01000050.1 GCA_001295905.1 beta proteobacterium AAP51
CTGGCCGCGCCCGTGCTGCGCCCGGCGCCCGGCGGCCTGGTGGCGCAGCTGCGCGCCGCCCTGCCCTTCGCGCTGACGGCCGCCCAGCAGCGCGTGGTGGCCGAGATCGACGCCGACCTGGCGCGCCCGCAGCCCATGCACCGCCTGCTGCAGGGCGATGTGGGCAGCGGCAAGACCGTGGTGGCCGCGCTGGCCGCCGCCACGGCCATGGGCGCGGGCTGGCAATGCGCACTGATGGCGCCCACCGAGATCCTGGCCGAGCAGCATTTCCGCAAGCTGGTGGGCTGGCTGCAGCCGCTGGGCATCACCGTGGCCTGGCTCACGGGCAGCCGCAAGGGCAAGGCCAGGCAGGCGCAGGTGGCCAAGGTGGCCAGCGGCGAGGCGCTGCTGGTGGTGGGCACGCATGCCGTCATCCAGGACGATGTGGTCTTCGCGAAACTGGGCCTGGCCATCGTGGACGAGCAGCATCGCTTCGGCGTGGCGCAGCGGCTGGCCTTGCGGAAGAAGCTGGAGGGCGAAGCCGCGCCTGAGGGCAGCGTGCCGGCGCCGGGCCGCCCCAAGCCGGCACAGCCCCCGCGGGGGGTGGCGCAGGCGCAGCCGGAGCCTGGGGGCCTGCGCCTGGAGCCCCATCTGCTCATGATGAGCGCCACACCCATCCCGCGCACGCTGGCGATGAGCTACTACGCCGACCTCGACGTCAGCACCATCGACGAACTGCCGCCTGGCCGCAGCCCCATCGTCACCAAGGTGTTTGCCGACGGCAAGCGCGACGCCGTCATCGCGCGCATCCGCGACGAGGTGCGCCAGGGCCGGCAGGTCTACTGGGTGTGCCCGCTGGTGGAAGAAAGCGAGCACATCGACCTGCAGAACGCCACCGCCACGCACGCCGAGCTGAGTGCCGCCCTGCCCGGCACGCTGGTGGGCCTGCTGCACGGCCGCATGAAGGCGGCCGAGAAGGCGGCGGTGATGGCCTTGTTCACCAGCGGCGAGATGAAGCTGCTGGTGGCCACCACCGTCATCGAGGTGGGCGTGGACGTGCCCAACGCCAGCCTGATGGTGATCGAGCACGCCGAGCGTTTCGGCCTGGCGCAGCTGCACCAGTTGCGCGGGCGCGTGGGGCGCGGCGCGGTGGCCAGCGTGTGCGTGCTGCTGTACACCGCGCCGCTGTCGCGCACCGGCAAAGACCGGCTGAAGGCCATGGCCGAGACGAACGACGGCTTCGAGATCGCGCGGCGCGACCTCGAGATCCGCGGCCCCGGCGAATTCATGGGCGCGCGCCAGAGCGGCGACGCGCTGCTGCGTTTCGCCGACCTCGCCGAAGATGGCGCGCTGCTGCAAAAGGCCCGCGAACTGGCCCCGCGCCTGCTGCGCGAGCACCCCGCTGCCGCCGCCGCCCAGGTGCAGCGCTGGCTGGCGAGCAAGGCCGAGTACCTGAAGGCCTGAAGGCACCGGCCCGCCCGCATTGGCGACAATGCCCGCATGACCCTCACCGAGCTCAAGTACATCGTCGCGGTGGCGCGCGAGCGGCACTTCGGCCGCGCCGCCGAGGCCTGCTTCGTCAGCCAGCCCACGCTCAGCGTGGCCATCAAGAAGCTGGAAGAAGAGCTGGACGTGAAGATCTTCGAACGCGGCGCGTCCGAGGTCAGCGTCACGCCGCTGGGCGAGCAGATCGTGCGGCAGGCGCAGCAGGTCATCGAGCAGGCGCAGGCCATCCGCGAGATCGCCAAGCTCGGCAAAGACCCCGTCAGCGGCGTGCTGCGCCTGGGCGTCATCTACACCATCGGGCCCTACCTGCTGCCGCAGCTGATGAAGCACCTCATCGAGCACGTGCCGCAGATGCCGCTGATGCTGCAGGAGAACTTCACCGCCAAGCTGCTGGACATGCTGCGCACCGGCGACCTGGACTGCGCCGTGATGGCCGAGCCCTTCCCCGACACCGGCCTGGCCGTGGCGCCGCTGTACGACGAGCCTTTCCAGGCCGCCGTGCCCGCCGGCCACGCCTTCGCGAACCGGCCGCAGATCACCGCCGAAGAGCTGAAGAACGAGACCATGCTGCTGCTGGGCACCGGCCACTGCTTTCGCGACCACGTGCTCGAGGTCTGCCCCGAATACGCGCGCTTTGCCAGCAACGCCGAGGGCATACGCAAGAGCTTCGAAGGCAGCAGCCTGGAAACCATCAAGTACATGGTGGCTTCGGGCATGGGCGTGACGGTGGTGCCGCAGCTCAGCGTGCCCGCGCCGGGGCAGGAGCTGCAGACCCGCATCCGCTATGTGCCCTTTGCGCCCCCGGTGCCCACACGGCGCGTGGTGCTGGCCTGGCGCCGCACCTTCCCGCGCTACGAGGCCATCGCGGCCTTGCGCAACGCCATCTACGCCTGTGAACTGCCGGGCGTGACGCGGCTGTCCACCTGAACCGGCCCTGGCGCCTCAGGGTCTTGCCGAGGCTATGGCGGCCATAGGCGGGGCGCCTATCCCGCCATTGAATGCAATTGCGTTGACCCTGGGCGGCACGCTTCCTAGAGTGGCTGGGTTTTCACCCGCACTGCAGGAGACCGCATGAGCCAGACCACCACGCCCCAGCCCGGCACCGCCGCCGGCTGCCCCTTCACAGGCGCCCACGCTGCCACCAGCGCACGCATGCTGGCCACGCCCGGCACGCGCAATGCCGACTGGTGGCCCAACGCGCTGAACCTGAAGGTGCTGCACCAGCACGGCCGCGAGGGCAACCCGCTGGGCGCCGACTTCAACTACGCCGAAGCCTTCAAGACGCTGGACCTCGACGCCGTGGTCGCCGACCTCAAGGCCCTGATGACCGACAGCCAGGACTGGTGGCCCGCCGACTGGGGCCACTACGGCGGCTTCTTCGTGCGCATGACCTGGCACGCCGCCGGCACCTACCGCATCCACGACGGCCGTGGCGGCGCGGGCACCGGCGCGCAGCGCTTCGCGCCGCTGAACAGCTGGCCCGACAACGGCAACCTCGACAAGGCCCGCCGGCTGCTGTGGCCCATCAAGCAGAAGTACGGCCAGAAGCTGAGCTGGGCCGATTTGCTGGTGCTGGCCGGCAACGTGGCCATGGAGAGCATGGGCTTCAAGACCTTCGGCTTCGCCGGCGGCCGCCCCGACATCTGGGAACCCGAAGAAGACATCAACTGGGGCACCGAAAAGCAGTGGCTGGCCACCAGCGACAAGCCCGGCAGCCGCTACAGTGGCGAGCGTGATCTGGCCAACCCGCTGGCCGCCGTGCAGATGGGCCTGATCTACGTGAACCCGGAAGGCCCCGACGGCCGCCCCGACCCCGTGGCCAGCGGCCGCGACGTGCGCGAAACCTTCGCGCGCATGGCCATGAACGACGAAGAGACCGTGGCCCTGGTGGCCGGCGGCCACACCTTCGGCAAGGCCCACGGCGCCGGCGACCCGGCCCTGGTGGGCCCCGAGCCCGAAGGCGCCCCCATCGAGGAACAAGGCCTGGGCTGGACCAACCGCCTGGGCAGCGGCAAGGGCGTGCACACCACCACCAGCGGCATCGAAGGCGCCTGGAAGCCCAACCCGACGAAGTGGGACATGGGCTACTTCGACATGCTCTTCGGCTACGAGTGGGAACTCACCAAGAGCCCGGCCGGCGCGCACCAGTGGCGCCCCATCAACTGCAGGCCCGAGCACCTGATTCCCGACGCGCACGATCCGGCCAGGAAGAGCCCGCCGATGATGACCACGGCCGACCTCTCGCTGCGCATGGACCCGGCCTACGAGAAGATCTCGCGCCGCTACCACGCCAACCCGGCCGAGTTCGCCGACGCCTTTGCACGCGCCTGGTTCAAGCTCACGCACCGCGACATGGGCCCGCGCGCCCGCTACCTGGGCAAGCTGGTGCCGGCCGAAGTGCTGATCTGGCAAGACCCGGTGCCCGCCGTGGACCATGCGCTGGTGGATGCCCAGGATGTGGCGGCGCTGAAGGCGCAGGTGCTGGCCTCGGGCCTGAGCGTGGCGCAGCTCGTGCGCACGGCCTGGGCCTCGGCCAGCACCTTCCGCAGCAGCGACAAGCGTGGCGGCGCCAACGGCGCGCGCATCCGCCTGGCGCCGCAGAAAGACTGGGCCGTGAACGAGCCGGCCGAACTGGCGCAGGTGCTGGCGGTGCTGGAAGGCATCCAGACCACCTTCAACGCCCAGGCGGTTGGTGGCAAGCGCGTGTCGCTGGCCGATCTCATCGTGCTGGCCGGCAACGCTGCCGTGGAAGCCGCGGCGCTGGCCGGCGGCGTGCAGGTGAGCGTGCCCTTCCACCCCGGCCGCACCGACGCCACGCAGGCCCAGACCGACGTCGAGTCCTTCGCGGTGCTGGAACCGGTGGCCGACGGCTTCCGCAACCACGTGCGCCCGGGGCTGGAAGGCGTGGCGGCCGAGCTGCTGGTCGACAAGGCGCAGCTGCTCTCGCTCAGCGCGCCGCAGATGACCGCGCTGGTGGGTGGCCTGCGCGTGCTGGGCGCGAACGTGGGCGGCGCGACGCACGGCGTCTTCACGCAGCGCGTGGGCACGCTGAGCAACGACTTCTTCGTGAACCTGCTCGACATGAACACGAAGTGGGCCAAGACCGGCACCGCCGGCGTGCTGGAAGGCCGCGACCGCAAGACCGGCGCGCTGAAGGCCACCGGCACGGTGGTGGACCTGGTCTTCGGCTCGAACTCGCAGCTGCGTGCGCTGGCCGAGGTGTACGCCGCCAGCGACGCGCAAGGCAAGTTCGTGGCCGACTTCGTGGCCGCCTGGGCGCACGTGATGCACCTCGACCGCTACGACCTCGCCCGCCCGGTGCGCTGATGAAGCTGCTGCGCCGCGCCCTGGGCGCCGTCATCGCGGCCGGGGGCTACACCCTGCTGGTGCTGCCCCCGCCCGGGGCGGCTTCCTGAACACGCCCCCGGGCTTCGCTAGAGTCCGGGGGTCTTTCCATTGCAGGAGCCCACCATGGCGAAGAAGAACGAAGGCGGCAAGAAGCTCGTGAGAGCCACACCGGCGGCGCCCGTCGCGGCACCCGGTGCCGTGGCCATCAACATCGGCATCAGCGCCACAGACCGCGCCGCCATTGCGGGCGGCCTCAGCCACCTGCTGGCCGACACCTACACGCTCTACCTCACCACCCACAACTTCCACTGGAACGTGACGGGGCCGATGTTCAACACCCTGCACACCATGTTCATGGCGCAGTACACCGAGCTGTGGAACGCGGTGGACCCCATTGCCGAACGCATCCGCAGCCTGGGCCATGCGGCGCCCGGCAGCTATGCGCAGTTCGGCGCGCTGGCCTCGGTGCCCGACGCGCCGGCCGTGCCGCCCAAGGCGCTGGCGATGGTGAAGATCCTCGTCGAAGGCCACGAGGCCGTGGCCCGCACCGCGCGCACCATCTTCCCGCTGGCCGACCAGGCCAGCGACGAGCCCACCGCCGACCTGCTGACGCAGCGCCTGACGGTGCACGAACAGACGGCCTGGATGCTGCGTTCGCTGCTGGAAACCTGAGGTCGGCAGCCCGGGGGTCTGAAGCCGGGGCCTAGAGCCGGGGCCTTCAGGGTCGGCCGCCCGTTTCTCTCCTTGATAACCAGCAGGGCCCCAACGCCCTGCTGTGCTAACTTGCCGGCATGGACAGCCCTGCGTTCGGCCAGGCCACGCTCAGCAACTGCGAGCGGGAAATGATCCACTTGGCAGGCTCGGTGCAGCCGCACGGGGTGCTGCTGCTCTTGCAGGCCGATGCCAGCCTGGCGGTGCTGCAGGCCAGCGCCAACGCCGACGAATGGCTGGGCGTGGCCGCGCCCGCCTTGCGGGGGCAGCCGCTGTCGCAGCTGGGCGGCAACGTGCAGGCGCAGCTGCAGCAACTGCTGCCCACCCTGGCCGATGAGCCCCTGCCCCTGGCCTGCCACACCGGCCAGGGCCTGGGCCTGCGCTACTTCGAAGGCACGGCCCACCGCCCGCCCGGCGGCGGCGTGGTGCTCGAGCTGGAACCGCTGGACCGCGGCAGCGGCCCCGGCGCCATCGCACTGAACCCGGCGCACGGTCCGCAGGGCACGCACGGCATCGCCGCGGCGGTGCAGCGTTTTTCAGCCGCCGGCTCGCTGAACGGCCTGTGCGACGCCGTGGTGCAGGTGCTGCGCGACATGACCGGCTACGACCGCGTGATGGTCTACCGCTTCGACCCCGCCGGCCACGGCGAGATCTTCGCCGAGGCGCGCGCCCCCGAGCTCGAGCCCCTGCTGGGCCACCACTATCCGGCTACCGACATTCCGCAGCGCGCGCGAGAGCTCTACCTGCGCAACCGCGTGCGCGTGCTGGCCGATGTGCATTACGTGCCCTCGCCGCTGGTGCCTGCGCTGCGGCCCGACAGCGGCGAGCCGCTGGACATGTCGATGTGCCACCTGCGCAGCATGAGCCCGCTGCACCTGCAGTACCTGAAGAACATGGGCGTCACCGGCACGCTGGTGGCTGCGCTTGTGCGCGATGGGCGGCTGTGGGGCCTGATCGCCGCCCACCACTACCGCCCGCGCCACCTGCGGCTGGGGCTGCGCCAGGTGGTGGAACTGCTGGCCGAGGTGGTGTCCACGCGCATCGCGGCCATCGAGAACTACGCCCACGCCCAGGTGGCGATGATGGTGCAGCGCCTGGAGCAGCGCCTCATCGAGGCCACCTCCACCGAAGGCGACTGGCGCCAGGCCCTGTTCCGCCACCCGCACACGCTGCTGCAGCCGCTGGAAGCCACCGGCGCCGCGCTCTTCCATGGCGACGACATCCTCAGCACCGGCGACGTGCCCTCCACCCCCGAGCTGCGCGCCCTGTGCGCCTGGGTGCACGCGCAGCCGGCCCGGCCCGACCCCGGCGCGCCCTTCACCTGCCATGCGGTGGGCCAGGCCCACCCGCCGCTGGCCGGGCTGGCGCCCACGGCCTGCGGCGTGCTGGCGGTGCGGCTTTCGGAACTGCGGCCCGACTACCTGATGTGGTTCCGCAAGGAACAGCTGCTCACCGTGAAGTGGGCCGGCAACCCCGACAAGGCGGCCCTGCTGCAAGAAGGGCAGGACGACCCGCTGCAGCTCTCGCCACGGCGTTCCTTCGCCACCTGGTCGGAAATCGTGCGTGGCACGGCGCGGCAGTGGACGCTGGCCGAACGCACCATGGCCCGCGCCATCGGCACGGCGCTGGTGGACATCATCGTGCAGGTGAATGCCGTGCGCCTGCTGATTGCCGAACACCAGCTGGCGCAGATCCGCCAGACCGTGAACGCGGCGCAGGAACCGGTGCTGATGACCGATGCGCGCGGCGGCCTGATCTTCGCCAACCACGCCTTTCTCACGCTGCGCGGCGCCTCCGTGCCGACCCCGGCCGCAGGCACGCCGGTGGCGCAGTTCTTCGACCACGCACCGCGCGTGCAGGAGGTGCTGGACAGCCTGGCCCGCGTGCCCTGGCGCGGCGAGTGGGTGGTGCTGAGCCCCGGCACCGAAGGCAGCGAAGGAAGCGGAGGCACGCCCGTGGCCGTGCGCGCCGAGGCCGTGCCCACGCGCGACGGCGAACTGCTGGGCTGCATCGTCGTGCTGGACGACCTGCGCGCCCGCCGCCAGACGGCGCTGGCGCGGCAGCGGCTGGAAACCTCGCTGATGCTGGCCGGCGGCCCGGGTTCGGGGCGGCGCAGCGACGAGGTGCTGGGCGCCATCCTCAGCAACGCCAGCCTGGCGGCGATGGACATCGCCGACGCGCTGGGCAGCCCTTCCGTGGCACCGCTGCTGCAGGAACTGGAAGCCTCGGCCCAGCGCGCCACGGCGCTGTACGAGCGCTTCCGCAACTTCGCCGGGTAAGGCGGGCCTCTAACCCGCTGGCAGCAGTTCGATGAACAGGCTGCGGTGCTGCTCGAAGGCCCAGCAGGCCTCGGCCACCACGGTGGCTTGTTCGGCCTCGTCGAAGGGCAGCGCGCCCAGCGCTGCGCGCAGCTGCTGGCGCAAGGCCAGCACCTGGGGTGTGGCACCGAAGTCGTAAAAGCGCGTGCCCGGTGCACCGGTGTCGGTGCCCAGCCCGTAATGGCGGCCCACCAGGCGCTGCAGCACCTGGCCGCCGTGCAGGTCGCCCAGGTAGCGCACGTAGGCATGGGCCACGAGGGGCGGCGCCGCTTCGGAAGGCGCGGCCCTGGCCAGCGCTTGCAGGCGCGCGACGTATTGCCGCGTGGTGGCCACGAGCGGCAAGGCTTCGGCCCAGCCGGGGCCATGCAGCAGCGCCAGGTCTTCGGCCAGCGCTGGCGCGCGCGCCAGCGGCGCGGCCTGCAGGACGGCGACGGCCTCGGCCGCGCCATGCACCTGCAGCGCAGTTTCCAGCGCTTCGTAAAGGGCGTGCAGGTTGCGCATCATCTGCACGTACACCGGCCGCGGCAGGCGCCCGGCCAGCAGCGCGGCCATGGCCCCGCTGCGTTCGGTGGCGGCATGCAGCGCGCGCGTTTCCAGGCGCAGCCGCTCGGGCAGGGCGTTGCTGCTGGTGGCCAGCTTCAAGCGGCCGCCACCTGTGCCGCGACCTGCACCGCCACCTGCGCCGCCAGCCGGGCATTGCCCAGAACCAGCTGGATGTTGGTCGCCAGGCTGGCACCGCCGGTGAGTGCACTCACGCGCGCCAGCAGGAAGGGCGTGACGGCGGCCCCGGCCACCCCTTGCTGCTGCGCCTCTTGCAAGGCCTGCGCGATGTAGGCAGCCATGCGCGCCTGCGGAATCTCGTGTTGGGCGGCTATGGGGTTGGCGATGACCACGCCACCGCCGTGTGTGGCCTGCGCCAGCTTCCACTGCGCCTGCAGCACGCGGGCCACTTCGGCCGGCGTGTCCAGCCGGTGCTGCAGCTTCAGCCCGCTCTGGCGTGAATAGAAGGCGGGCAGTTCGTCGGTGCCGTAGCCCAGCACCGGCACGCCGTGGGTTTCCAGGTACTCCAGCGTCAGCGGCAGGTCGAGGATGGCCTTGGCCCCGGCGCACACCACCGCCACGGGGGTGCGGGCCAGCTCCTGCAGGTCGGCGCTGATGTCGAAGCTGGCGGCCGCGCCGCGGTGCACGCCGCCGATGCCGCCGGTGGCGAACATGCGGATGCCGGCCATCGCCGCGATGATCATCGTCGCGGCCACCGTGGTGGCCCCGGTGCGGCCGCTGGCCATCAGCACCGGCAGGTCGCGCCGGCTCGCCTTCGCCACCGCCGTGCCCTGTTGGGCCAGGCTTTCGATCTGCGCGCGTGTGAGGCCCGCCTTGAGCCGCCCTTCGATGACGGCGATGGTGGCCGGCACCGCGCCGTGTTCACGCACCGCGGCTTCCACGAGGAAGGCCGTCTCGGCGTTCTGGGGCCAGGGCATACCGTGGCTGATGATGGTGGATTCCAGCGCCACCACGGGCCGGCCGTGGTGCAGCGCCTCGGCCACTTCGGGGTGCAGGTCGAGCAAGGGATTCATGTCGGGCCGATCATCGCACCGCCCCCACCACCGCGGCCGATAATCGCGCTCCTTCTCAGCCCGCGCACCATGTCCTCCGATCTCGACTGCCAAGTGCGCCGCCGCCGCACCTTCGCCATCATCAGCCACCCCGACGCCGGCAAGACCACGCTGACGGAGAAGCTGCTGCTGTTCAGCGGCGCCATCCAGATTGCCGGCAGCGTGAAGGCGCGCAAGGCCACCCGCCACGCCACCAGCGACTGGATGGAGATCGAGAAGCAGCGCGGCATCTCGGTGGCCAGCTCGGTGATGCAGATGGAATACCGCGACTGCGTCATCAACCTGCTCGACACCCCCGGCCACCAGGACTTCAGCGAAGACACCTACCGCGTGCTGACGGCGGTGGACGCGGCGCTGATGGTCATCGATGCCGCCAACGGCGTGGAGCCGCAGACGCGGCGCCTGCTGCAGGTGTGCCGCGCGCGGAACACGCCCATCCTCACCTTCGTGAACAAGATGGACCGCGAGGTGAAGGACCCGCTGGCGCTGATGGAAGAGATCGAGCGCGAACTCGGCATGGAGGTGGTGCCTTTCACCTGGCCGGTGGGCATGGGCAAGGCCTTCCACGGCGTGATGGACCTGCGCGAAAAGCAGATGCGCGTGTTCAGCCCCGGCGAAGACCGAAAAGGCGCGGAAGACGAAATCCTGCAAGGCCTGGACAACCCGGCCTATGCCGAACGTTTCGGCATGCAGTACGAGCAGGCCCAAGGCGAGATCGAGCTGCTGACCGACGCCGCCCCGCCTTTCGACGAAGTGGCCTTTCTGTCAGGCAAGCAGACACCCATGTTCTTCGGCAGCGCGGTGAACAACTTCGGCGTGCGCGAGGTGCTGGACGCGCTGGTGGACCTGGCGCCCGCGCCCGGCAGCCGCCGCGCCATGCAGCGCACGGTGCAGCCCGAAGAAGCGAAGTTCAGCGGCGTGGTGTTCAAGATCCAGGCCAACATGGACCCGGCGCACCGCGACCGCATCGCCTTCGTGCGCGTGGCCAGCGGCAAGTTCACACGCGGCATGCGCCTGAAGGTGGCGCGCAGCGGCAAGGAACTGCGGCCCAACACCGTGGTCACCTTCATGAGCCAGCGCCGGGAGCTGCTGGACGAGGCTTTTGCCGGCGACATCATCGGCATACCGAACCACGGCGTGCTGCAGCTGGGCGACACGCTCAGCGAAGGCGAAAGCCTGCAGTTCACCGGCCTGCCCTTCTTCGCGCCCGAGATGTTCCGCAGCGTGGAAGTGGCCGATCCGCTGAAGACCAAGCAGCTGCGCGCCGGCCTCACGCAGCTGGGTGAAGAAGGCGCCATCCAGGTTTTCCGCCCGGTGGCCGGCAGCGTGCTGCTGCTGGGCGCGGTGGGGCAGCTGCAGTTCGAGGTGGTGGCGCACCGGCTCGAACACGAATACAGCTGCAAGGCGCGCATCATGCCGGCGCGCTACAACGTGGCGCGCTGGGTCACCTGCCCTGAAGAGAACGGCGGCAGCAAGGAGCTGCAGCGCTTCATCGACGGCAACAGCCACCGCGTGGCGCTGGACGCCGTGGACGCGCCCACCGTGCTGCTGGAATACGCCGGCGAGCTGCGCGCCATGCAGGACAACTGGCCCAAGATCCAGTTCCACGCGCTGCGTGAGCACGCCGGGCTGGTGTTCCAGAAGCAGCTGGACGGCTGAACCCGCCGTGGGGCCGGCACGCCACGCACCTGCGGGGCCTGTCAACCAGCCTTGCGTGTTTTTGAAGTAAATTCTTCCTGACATCCGCTGCCCGTCCTGGGCGGCGGGAAGCCCGCAGACCCGGCGTCCACTGCAACGCTCCGGGCCCCGATGCCAGGAGGACCGCAGTCGTGACTTCGACACCGCACAGCGCCTCCCGGCCCGGGCTGGCCCAACTGGTCTACCGCAGCCGGGCCACCAGCCCGCCCACGCGCGAGGGGGTGCAGGCCCTGCTGGCACAAGCCCGCGAACGCAATGCGCGCGAGCACATCACCGGCCTGCTGGTGCTGGACGGCGACTGCTTCTTCCAGTGGCTGGAAGGCCCGCCCGAAGGCGTGCAACGCGTGTGGGAGGCCATCCGCCGCGACCCCCGGCACCACGAGGTGGAGCGGCTGCACACCCCCTGGCGCACCGAGCGGCTGTTCGCCGACTGGCGCATGCAGTGGGCCACCGTCAGCACCGAACCCTGGGTGCCCGGGGCCTGGGCGCTGCCCGTGCAGGCCGCCGCGCAAGCGGCGCTGCAGGAAGGCGACGTGGCCGCCTACCTGCAGGGCCTGGGCCTGTGGGGCGCCTTGCCGCCGCCCGAGACGATGGCCGCCGCCCTGACGGCCGAGGCCGACACCGAGGCCGAGGCCCTGGTGGCGCGTGTGGCCGCCCTGGCCCCCGACGTGCAGGCCCTGGGCACGCACCTGCTGGGGCCGGTGTCGCGCGCCATGGCCGACGCCTGGCGCGACGACCGCTGCACCAGCACCCAGCTGCTGGTGGCCCAGGGCCGGCTGCAGGGCCTGATGCGCCGCATCAACGCCGATGTGGAAGTGAGCGAACGCCTGCGCCACACGGCCCTGGTGGCCTTGTGGCCGGGCGAAACCCATGTGGCCGGGGTCAGTTTCGCGGGCGTGGCGCTGGACTGCGCCGGCTGGGCCGTGCAGTGCGCCTTTCCGGCCCATGTGGCCGAACTGGAAGCGCTGGTGCGTCAGCAGTCGCTGGACCTGCTGCACATCGCCGTCAGCCCGCTGTTCTGCCGCGAAGACCAGCTGCCGCTGATTGCCGCGGCGCTGCACCGCCTGCGCCGCGCCGCCGCCAACCCGCAGATGCTGCTGGTGCTGGGCGGCCAGGCCTTCCAGGAACTGCCCGGCCTGGCCGTGGTGCTGGGCGCCGACGGCGCCGGCCTGGCCGAAGGCAGCACGCAGATGGACGTGCGCCGCATGCTGCGCTGGAACCTGCAGCGCCGCCATTCGCCGGGGGCCATGCTGGCGCAAGGCACGCTGAACGACGTGGCGCTGCACATGCGGCGGCGCCTGTTCGGCGCCGCCAGCGAAGAAGGCCACGCCTCCCGCGACGCCACGGGCTGAGCCAACGCACGGTCTCACGCGGTTTCACGCGCGAGGGCTGAATCCGGCCGCGCTGTTCAGGGCGCCAGTTCGCGGGCGAGGAAGGTTTCCACGCGGCGCAGGAAATCGGCCTCGTTCTTGGTGCTGAAGAAGCCATGGCCTTCTTCGCCCCAGGACAGGGTCTCGATCTTCACCCCGGCCGCGCGTGCCGCCTTGACGAAGCGATCGGCGTGTTCGGGCGGCACACGGCGGTCCAGCAGGCCCCAGGCCAGCAGCACCGGGCGCTGGATCTCGGCCACGCGCGCCAGCGGCGAAGCGGCCTTCAGCAGTTCGGCATCGGCCTTGGGGTCGCCCACCAGCACCGGCATCGTGAAGCGCTTGCTCTGGTCGCCGATGTCGCCCCAGCGCGCCGTGTACAGCAGCCCGATGTCGGTGACACCCGCGAAGCTGACGCCGCAGCGGTACACCTGCGGGTGGCGAATCAGCGACATCAGCGAGGCATAGCCGCCGTAGCTGGCGCCCATCAGGCACACGCGGCGCGGGTCGCTCAGCCCTTGCTGCGCGGCCCAGGCCACGGCGTCGGCCAGGTCATCCTGCATGGCCGTGCCCCACTGCTTCCAGCCGGCCTGGAAGTGGCGCCAGCCATAACCCTCGCTGCCGCGGAAGTCGACCTGCAGCACGCGGTAGCCGCGCGAGGCCAGGAACTGTGCTTCGCCGTCCCAGCGCAGGTCGCTGCCGCGCAACCACGGACCGCCGTGCACCAGCACCACGGTGGGCAGGGGCACGGCAGGCTGGGCGTCGGGCGCCACGCCGGGTGGGTGGGTCACCACCAGCGGCAGCGACAAGCCATCGCGCGCTGCAATGCGGTGGAAGGTGCTGCGGCCCTGGCGGGCCGGGGCCACCCAGGGCTTGCGGCTGCCCAGCGCCTGCAGCTTGCGCTGCGCGTGGTCGTAGTGCAGGAACTCGCCCGGGTGGGTGTCGCTCTGGCTGAACACGATGAAGTGCCGCGTGCTCTGACAGCGGCCGCAGTGCAGGCGGTTGAAGCGCCCGGGCAGCGCGGCATCCACGGCGGCCTGGATGGCGTCCAGCCGCTCGTCGAACCACACGCTGGCCGGCCGTGCGGCCCGCGTGTGCACACCCACCACCTGGCGCGTGCGGCTGTCGGTTTCCAGCTGCGGCGCGAGGTCGAAACCGGCCAGCGCCACCAGCGGCTCGGGGTCGAGCTTGCCGGTGGCGAGATCCAGCGCGAAAAGCGCCGAGGTGTCGCGGCCGTTGCGGCCTTCCACGATCAGCGTGCCGTCGTTCTCCAGGAAGCGCGGCATCAGTGCGCCAGCGTCGAGCAAGGGTTCGTCCAGCACCACCGTCCAGGTGTCGCTGCCGGGCTTTTTCCAGTGCAGCCGGCTGCGCCCGTCGCGCGAAGTGGACACCACGCGCAGCTGGCGCTGGCTGTCCAGCACCCAGTTGCTGGCGAAGGGTGGTGCCCGGAAACTCAGGGTGGCAAGGCTGCCGTTGCGCGTGTTCAGTCGCGCCAGTGCACCCATCACGGCGTCACCGCTGCTGTCGGTGGTGCGGCGGAAAACGAGGATGTCGTCGCTGCCGTCGTCCAGCGTGCCCCAGACGAACCAGCCATAAGGCAGGCCGCGGCGTTCGATGCGGCTGCCGACGATGGCGTTGCTGAAGCGCCAGACGATGAGCTCGCGCACGTTGCCGCCGTCGTGGTCCACCGCGAAGGTGCCGGCACCGCCTTCCTCGATTTCCGCGCCGGGCTGGAAGGCCTCGTACGCGAGGCGGTCGTCGTTGACCCAGTGCACGCGCTGGATGTCGGCATCGTCGAACGAGGCCACCGTGCGCGTGCTGCCGCCCTCGGCCAGCGAACGCACCGCCAGCACACGCCGGCCCGCCGGGGTGGTGACGATGAGCGCCACACGTTCGCCCGAAGGTGAGAGCGTGGCCGACACCAGCTGCGGCGCGCGCACGAAGCTCTCGGCCGTGGGCAACTCGGCAGCCTGCACCGCCGGCTGGGCCTGCACGGCTGCTGCCGCCAGAGAAACAAGCAGGGCCACGCAGCCCCGGGCCATGAAGGGCATGAAACGCGGCATGGGTTCTCCCTGAACTTGTAGTGGCCTGCTCGCGGTGCGCGGGCGGCCTGCCTGCGTGTGGAACGGTGAAGCCGGGCTCAGCCTCGCGGCGTGAAATCGCCGCTCGGCCTTCGCCAGCCAAACAAGGCCTTCCGGCCTTGCTGGTGCGGGCTCAGCCTCGCGGCGTGAAATCGCCGCTCGGCCTTCGCCAGCCAAGCAAGGCCTTCCGGCCTTGCTGGTGCGGGCTCAGCCTCGCGGCGTGAAATCGCCGCTCG
>LJHT01000051.1 GCA_001295905.1 beta proteobacterium AAP51
CGGGCGAGCACGCCGACGCCGGGCTGGATGCCGAAGGCTTCCAGGCCGATGCCGCTGCGGCCACCGCCGCCGGCCCCGGCGTGCCGCGCATGGCGGGCTGGTCGAACACGCCCGGCGTGCCGGCCCCGGCCGGCCCAGTCGGTCCCGCAGGGCCCCTGGCCACCGAACACAGCCCCGCCTACGCCTTCGAACGCGACCCGCTGGCGCTGCCCGCGCGTTTCGAGTCGGCCGGCGAGCTGACGCGCACCGCGCTGTGCGTGGAGGTGCGCGACCCCCAGCGAGGCAACGGCCCCAAGGCCGAGCGTGAACACGGCGGCAAGAGCGGCGTGCTTTATGTCTTCATGCCACCGCTGAAGTTTCTTGAGGACTACCTCGAACTGCTGGCTGCCATCGAGGCCACCTGCGTCGAGACGGGCATGAAGATCGTCATCGAAGGCTACGGCCCGCCGCGTGACGCCCGCCTGAAGACCCTGGCCGTCACGCCCGACCCCGGCGTCATCGAGGTGAACATCCACCCCGCGCACAACTGGGCCGAGCTGGTGGACCACACCGAGTTCCTCTACGACGCCGCGCACCGCACGCGTCTCAGTACCGAGAAGTTCATGCTCGACGGCCGCCACACCGGCACCGGCGGCGGCAACCACTTCGTGCTGGGCGGCGCCACGCCGGCCGACAGCCCCTTCCTGCGCCGGCCCGACGTGCTGGCCAGCCTCATCACCTACTGGCACAACCACCCGGCGCTGAGCTACCTGTTCAGCGGCATGTTCATCGGCCCCACCAGCCAGGCGCCGCGTTTCGACGAGGCGCGCGGCGACCAGGTCTACGAGGTGGAAATCGGGCTGAACGAGCTGGAGCGGCAGCTGGGCCTTTATGGCAACGTTCCCCCGTGGATCGTCGACCGCACGCTGCGCAACCTGCTGGTGGACGTGACGGGCAACACCCACCGCAGCGAGTTCTGCATCGACAAGCTCTACTCGCCTGACGGCCCCACCGGTCGCCTGGGCCTGCTGGAACTGCGCGCCTTCGAGATGCCGCCGCACGCCCACATGAGCCTGGCGCAGCAGCTGCTGCTGCGCGCGCTGCTGGCCTGGTTCTGGCGCGAGCCCCACCGTGGCCGCGGTGCCACGCGCCTCACGCGCTGGGGCACCGGGCTGCACGACCGCTTCCTGCTGCCCAGCTTCGTGCAGATGGACTTCGACGACGTCATGGCCGACCTCAACGCCGCCGGCTTCAACTTCGACAGCGCCTGGTTCGCGCCGCATTTCGCCTTCCGTTTCCCGCTCATTGGCAACGTGGTCGTGGCGGGGGTCGAGCTCACGCTGCGCAACGCGCTCGAGCCCTGGCACGTGATGGGCGAAGAAGGCTCGGCAGGCGGCACGGTGCGCTACGTCGATTCGTCGCTGGAACGCCTGGAAGTGAAGGCCACGGGGCTGAATGGCAACCGCCATGTCGTCACCGTCAACGGCCGCGCGCTGCCGCTGCAGCCCACCGGGCGCGTGGGTGAGTTCGTCTGCGGCGTGCGCTACCGCGCCTGGCAGCCGGCCTCGGCGCTGCACCCCACCATTCCCGTGCATGCGCCGCTCACCTTCGACCTGGTGGACAGCTGGCACGCGCCCGCGCCGCGCAGCCTGGGCGGCTGCCGCTACCACGTGGCCCACCCCGGCGGGCGCAACCACGACAGCTTCCCCATCAACGCCTACGAGGCCGAAAGCCGGCGCCTGGCGCGCTTCTTCCGCTTCGGCCACACGCCCGGGCCGCTGCAGGTGCGGCCCGCCGCGCCCAGCCTGGAGCACCCGTTCACGATGGACTTGCGCACCGACGTGCGCGCCTGAGGCCGGCCCCGCATGCCGCAGAGCCAGTCGCAGAGTTCCTTGCCCTTCGAAGGGCCGGCAGCCTCGGGCGAGGCCGCCCACACGCTGCTGGCCCGCGCCCTGCCGGCCGAGGCCGGCGTGTGGGACGAACTGCGCCAGCCCAACGGCGCCTTGCGCCCGGCCTGGGCCCGGTTCGCCCAGGCCCTGCCGGCCCTATCCGCAGGCGCTGGCGCTGCGGGTGGTGCTGGCGCCGGCACGCTGGCCGATGAACTCGACCGCCGTGTCGGCCAGGTGGCGCAGCGCATCCGGCAGGACGGCGTCACGCACAACGTCTTCAGCGACGACCCCGGCGTGGCCGCCGCCTCGCGCCCCTGGAGCCTGGAGCTGCTGCCGCAGCTCATCGAAGCCGGTGAATGGACTGGCATCGAGGCCGGCGTGGCCCAGCGCGCCGAACTGCTGCAGGCCATGCTGGCCGACCTGTACGGCAGCGGCCCCGGCAGCCAGCGCCTGCTGCACGAAGGCCTGCTGCCGCCGGCGCTGCTGCTGCGCCACCGCGGCTGGCTGCGGCCCATGGTGGGCGTGCAGCCGCCGCCCGGGCCGGGTGGCGAAGCAGGCCTGCGCCTCTTCATCGTGGCCTTCGACCTGGCGCGCGGCCCCGACGGCCGCTGGTGGCAGGTGGCGCAGCGCACCCAGGGCCCCTCGGGCCTGGGCTATGTCATGCACAACCGCATGGTGGTGGCACGGCAGTTCCCCGAGGCCTTCCGCCAGCTGCGCGTGCAGCGCATTGCCAGCAGCTACCGCCGCATGCTCGACGGGCTGGAAACTGCCGCCGCCGAGGTGGCCCGCCGCCTGGGCGACGGCCACACGCCGCGCGTGGTGCTGCTGACGCCCGGCCCCTACAGCGAAACCTATTTCGAGCACGCCTACCTGGCGCGCTACCTGGGCGTGCCGCTGGTGGAAGGTGGCGACCTCACCGTGCGCGGCGAGCGCCTCTTCCTGAAAACCGTGGAAGGCCTGGAGCCCGTGCACGGCCTGCTGCGCCGGCTGGACGACGACTGGTGCGACCCGCTGGAACTGCGCCCCGACAGCACCCTGGGCGTGCCCGGCCTGCTGCTGGCCGCGCGGGCCGGCACGGTGGTGATGGCCAACGCGCTGGGCAGCGCCTTCCTCGAATCACCCGCCATCCAGGGCTTCATGCCCGGCATCGCCGAGCGCCTGACCGGCCAGCCGCTGCTGCTGCCCTCGCTGCCCACCTGGTGGTGCGGCGAAGCGGCAGCCTGGGCCGATGTGCGCGGCCAGCTGTCCGACAAGCTGGTGCGCAGCACCTTCCCGCGCGGGGGCCGCACCTCGCAGCTGCGCGACGCGCACGCCGCCGCGGTGGACGAAGACCCCGATGCCTGGACGGTGCAGGGCCGGCTTCGTTTCTCGCGCGCCCCCATCTGGGGCGAAGGCGTGCTCGTGCCGCGCCCCGCGATGGTGCGCGTGTACGCCATCGCGCAAGGGCAGGGCCGCTGGCACGTGATGCCGGGCGGCATGACGCGCGTGGCGCGCCGCGAAGAGGCCAGCGTCAGCATGCAGCGCGGCGGCACCAGCCTCGACACCTGGGTGCTCACCGAAGGCCCGGTCGACACCTTCAGCATGCTGCCGCAGCGCCTGCAGGTCGACGACATCCTGCAGCGCCACCGCCCCGTGAGCAGCCGCACCGGCGAAAACCTGTTCTGGCTGGGCCGCTACACCGAACGCACCGAACAGCTGGTGCGCCTGGCCCGCGCCACGCTCACCACGCTGGGCACGGCCGAGGCCGACGGCGCGGCGCTGCAGGCGCTGTTGCAGGCGCTGTCGGTGCTGGCGGTGAAAACCGGGCTGGCGCCCCACGGCGTGCCCACCCTCGTGCAGAGCGCGCACCTGTTCGAACGAGCGCTGCTCGCCGGCCTGGACGACCGCGACGGCGCCGACGGCACCGCCAGCATCGCCTACAACCTGGCGGCGCTGGAGCGCGCCTCGATGGCGCTGCGCGAGCGCCTTTCGCCCGAACACTGGGGCCTCATCCGCGCCATGCGCGAAGGCTTCTCGCGCGACCTCGAAACCCCGGCCGGTGAGCTGCCCGGGCGTGCCCAGGTGCTGGCGGCACTCGACCGCCTGGCGCTGCAGCTGGCCGCTGCCACTGGCGCGCAGACCGACCGCATGACGCGTGATCACGGCTGGCGCCTGCTGGCCGTGGGGCGGCTGCTGGAACGCCTGATCGGCGTGGCGCTGCGGCTGCGCCACTTCATCGAGGCCGGCGTCATCGGCCGCCAGACCACCACCGTGGAAGGCACCGAGCTGCTGCTGGAGCTTTTCGACAGCCTCATCACCTTCCGCGCGCGCTACCAGCGCCACGAAGACCTGCTGGCTCTGGTGGACCTGCTGGTGCTGGACAGCGCCAACCCACGCGCCTTTGCCGGCGTGCTGCGCCGGCTGCGCACAGAGATCCAGAAGCTGCCCGGCGACGAAGGCACGCAGCAGGCCTTGCTGCTGCTGCTGCCGCTGGAGGGCGCCGGCCTCACGCTGGAGAGCCTGCGCGACGCCGACGATGCCGAGATCGCGCAGGCCCTGCTGCGCCTGGCCACGCGCCTGGGCCAGGCGGCCACGGCGCTGGCCGACCAGGTGGGCGAGCGCTTCTTCACGCTGGCGCAAGGCGTCGACCAGCGCATCTGACCGGGCTGCCGATGATCCTGCTGGAAGTGAGCCACGAAACGCGCTACGACTACAGCGCGCCGGTGTCGCTGGCCCACCACCTGGCCCACCTGCAGCCGCTGAGCGACGAACACCAGCAGCTGCTGTCCTTCAAGCTGCACACCGACCCCGCCCCGGGCGCCGAGCGCGCCGGCTTCGACGTGCTGGGCAACGCCGAGCGCCACTTCAGCCTGGCCGCGCCGCACCGCCACCTGGCCGTGCGGGCGCTGAGCCGCGTGCGCCTGCAGGCGCGTTTCGACGCGCTGGAGCCTTCGGCCTCGCCGCCCTGGGACGATCTGGCCGACAGCCTGCGTTACGTGGCGCGTGCGCCTTTCCAGCCGGCGGTGGAATTCGCGCTGCCCTCGCCCTACGTGCCGCTGCTGCCGGCTTTGCGCGGCTACGCGGCGCCGCTGTTCCCGCCCGGCCGGCCGGTGGCCGAAGGCGCCATCGAACTGATGCAGCGTGTGCATGCCGACTTCCGCTACGAAAGCCAGAGCACGCAGATCGACACCCCGCTGGCGGAGGTGTGGGCCACGCGCCGCGGCGTGTGCCAGGACTTCGCCCACCTCATGGCCGGCGCGCTGCGCGGCCTGGGCTTGCCGGTGCGTTACGTCAGCGGCTACCTGCTCACCCATGCCCCCGAGGGCCGTGCCGACGCCGGCCGTGCGATGCAGGGCGCCGACGCCTCGCACGCCTGGGTGCAGGTGTGGTGCCCGCACACGCCGGGCGTGCCCGGCGGCTGGCTCGACCTCGACCCCACCAACAACCTGGTGCCCGGCACCGGGCATGTGCGCGTGGCGGTGGGGCGCGATTTCGGCGACGTCACACCGCTGCGCGGCGTGATCCGCGGTGGCGGTGGCCACCACACGCTGCAGGTGGGCGTGCGAACGCGCGTCATCGAACACGGCGGCCCCACGCCGGAACGGCGATTGCTAGAGAAGCCTTGATGGAGACCCGAACACCATGAAGTCGGCCTACGACGAGATGCTTGCGGCAGACCAGCAGGTCCGCGCCCAGTACCAGACCTACCAGCGCTGGCTGGCGCAGCAGCCGCACGAGCTGATGCAGGCCCGCCGCGCCGAGGCGGAGATGATCTTCCGCCGCGTGGGCATCACCTTCGCCGTCTATGGCGCGAAAGACGAAGACGGCGCGGGCACCGAGCGGCTGATTCCCTTCGACCTGATACCGCGCGTCATTCCGCAGGCCGAGTGGGCGGCCATGGAAGCCGGCTTGGCCCAGCGCGTGACGGCGCTGAACCGTTTCATCGACGATGTCTACCACGGGCAGGAGATCCTGAAGGCCGGCATCGTGCCCGCCGAGCAGGTGCTGAAGAACGCTCAGTTCCGGCCGCAGATGATGGGCGTGAACGTGCCGGGCGGCGTGTACTCGCACATCTCGGGCATCGACATCGTGCGCGCGGGCGCGGCCGACGGCCAGGGCGAGTACTACGTGCTGGAAGACAACCTGCGCGTGCCCAGCGGCGTGAGCTACATGCTGGAGAACCGCAAGATGATGATGCGGCTCTTCCCCGAGCTCTTCGCCATGCACCGCGTGGCGCCCGTGGCCCATTACCCCGACCTGCTGCTGGAGACCCTGCGCGCCGTGGCCCCGGCCGGCGTGAACGAGCCCACCGTGGTGGTGCTCACGCCCGGCATGTACAACAGCGCCTACTTCGAGCACGCCTTCCTGGCGCAGCAGATGGGCGTGGAACTGGTCGAGGGACAAGACCTCTTCGTCAAGGAAGGCTTCGTCTACATGCGCACCACGCAGGGCCCGCGCCGCGTGGACGTGATCTACCGTCGCGTGGACGACGACTTCCTCGACCCCAGCGTCTTCCGCGCCGACAGCACGCTGGGCTGTGCCGGGCTGCTGGACGTCTACCGCGCCGGCAACATCACGCTGAGCAACGCCGTGGGCACCGGCATCGCCGACGACAAGAGCATCTATCCCTACGTGCCGAAGATGATCGAGTTCTACCTCGGCGAAAAGCCCATCCTCAACAACGTGCCCACCTGGCTGTGCCGCGAGCCCGACGACCTGGCCTACGTGCTGGCCCACATGCACGAGCTGGTGGTGAAGGAGGTGCACGGCGCTGGCGGCTACGGCATGCTGGTGGGGCCGGCCGCCACGAAGGCCGAGGTCGAGGAGTTCAAGGCCGTGGTGAAGGCCAACCCCACGAACTACATCGCCCAGCCCACGCTCAGCCTGAGCAGCTGCCCCACCTTCGTGGAAAGCGGCATCGCGCCGCGCCACATCGACCTGAGGCCCTATGTGCTGAGCAGCGGCAAGCAGGTGCAGACGGTGCCGGGCGGCCTGACGCGGGTGGCGCTGAAGGAAGGTTCGCTGGTGGTGAATTCGTCGCAGGGCGGTGGCACCAAGGACACCTGGGTACTGGAAGACTGAAGTGATGGTGCCCCCAAGCTCGCTTGCGCTCGCTACCCCCCGAGGGGGCCGCCCGCCACCGGCCCGGCAAAGCCGGTTCCGCGGCGGAAGGCTTGATTGCCGCTGGAAGGAGATCGAACATGTTGTCTAGAACCGCCGACCACCTGTTCTGGATGGCCCGCTACATGGAGCGCGCCGAGAACACCGCGCGCATGCTGGACGTGAACTACCAGACCAGCCTGCTGCCGCAAAGCGCCGCCGAGGCCGAGCAGGGCTGGCGCGGTCTGCTCTCCATCAGCGAGCTGACCTGGAGCTTCTCGCAGAAGTACACCGAGGTGACGCCGGGCAACGTCATGAACTTCATGGTGCGTGACGAGGCCAACCCTTCGAGCATCGTCTCCTGCCTGCGCGCGGCGCGCGAGAACGCGCGCGCCGTGCGCGGGGCGCTGACCACCGAAGTGTGGGAGACGCAGAACCAGACCTGGCTGGAATTCATGCGCCTGCTGAAGGACAGCAGTTTCGAGCGCGACCCCAGCAGCCTGTTCGAGTGGGTGAAGTTCCGCAGCCACCTGAGCCGCGGCGTGACGGTGGGCACCATGCTGCAGGACGAGGCGCTGCACTTCTTGCGCATCGGCACCTTCCTCGAACGTGCCGACAACACCGCGCGCCTGCTCGACGTGAAGTTCCAGGCCCTGGCCGGCGGCGACTACTTCGGCCCCGCCGATGGCGGCGTGCCGCCACGCGACGGCCCGGCCACGCCGCAGGAAATCGACTTCTATCACTGGAGCGCGATCCTGCGTTCCGTCTCGGGCTTCGAGATCTACCGCAAGGTCTACCGCAACGTCATCCGCCCCGAGAAGGTGGCCGAACTGCTGATCCTGCGGCCCGACATGCCGCGCTCGCTGGCCGCCTGCATGAACGACCTGGGCGCCAACCTGGAGATGGTGGCCAACCAGCACAGCAGCGAAACCCTGCGCCGCGCCGGCCGCCTGCGCGCCGACCTGAAGTACGGCCGCATCGACGAGATCCTGGCCACCGGCCTGCACGCCTACCTCACGCAGTTCCTTGACCGCGTGAACGACATCGGCGTGGGCATCAGCCGCGATTTCCTCGTTCCGATGGCGGCCTAGGGAGGCCGGCCTGCTGAGGCGGTGAATGCGGTAAGAATCGCCGCATGCTGAAACACCGTCGTCTTTTGCTGGGGATTTGTCTGCTGGTCTCGGGGGCCGCGGCCTTTTCACAGGCCGGGGGCACCACCGAGACACCCGCTTCCGCACCCACCCCCCCGCCGTCCACCCAACCCTATGCCGTGGAAGTGTGGTCCGAGGCCACCTTCGGCCCCGACGGCCGCCTGCAGCAGCTGGAGGTGGTGAAGACCCCCGAGCTGACCGAGGCCTTCGTGCAGCGCGTGCGCAGCCAGCTGGCGCAGGCGCGCATTCCGCCCGTGAAGGACGCCAGCGGCACGCCAGGCACCTTCCAGACCGGCGTGCTCACGGTCTACCAGGTCACGCCGGCTGCCGCTGGCGGCACCGTGCGTTTGCAGGGCATGCGGCTGGAGCCGCGGCCCCTGAAGCGCTACGCGGCTTCCGAACCCGAGGGCCTGCCGGCCAACACGCCGCTGCTGGCCCGCGTGCAGTGCGAGGTGGACACCCAGGGCCGCTGCGCCGAAGCCAAGGTGCTGGAAGCCACCGGCACCTCCGACGTGCTGCGCCGCTGGGCGCTGGCGTCCGCGAGAGGCTGGGAGTTCCAGCCGCAGCGCCTGAACGGCCAGGCCCTGCCCGCCACGGTGCAGCTGACGCTGGAACTCACCATCCAGGATCTGCGGCCCGCAGACTTCCGCAACCCCCTGAAACTTTGACGGCCATGAAGCACCTCCTGCTCGCCTTGTTCATCGGCCCCTTGCTCGCCCACGCCCAGATGCCTCCTGTCAACGCCAAGCCGCCCGTCGCCGCCCAGGTGCCCCACATCGTCAAGAGCCCGCATGGCGACCGCACCGACGAGTACTACTGGCTGCGTGACGACGACCCCAAGACCAAGCGGCCGGAAGTCATTCAGTACCTGGAAGCGGAGAACGCCTACACCGAAGCCGTGCTGGCGCCGCTGGCCGGCCTGCAGAAGCAGCTGGTGGCCGAGATGCGCGGCCGCATCAAGGAAGACGACAGCACGCCGCCGGTGTACGACCGCGGCTGGTGGTACTGGCGCGAGTTCAAGGCCGGCGACGAATACCCGCGCCTGATGCGCCAGCGCGGCACGCCCGAGCGTGTGGACCCCAAGGCAAAGCCCCAGCTCCTGCTGGACCAGCCCGCGCTGGCCCAGGGCCACGCCTATTTCCGCGTCGGTTCCACCGCCGTCAGCCCCGACGGCAAGCTGCTGGCCTGGACCGAGGACACCGGCGGCCGCCGCATCCACACGCTGCGCTTCAAGAACCTGGTGACGGGCCAGATCTACCCCGACAGCGTGCCCGGCGTGCTGGAGGACATGGCCTGGGCCAACGACAACCGCACGCTGTTCTACATCCGGCAGGACCCCGTCACGCTGCAGAGCGGCCCGGTCTACCGCCACGTGCTGGGCACGGGTGCAGCGGCCGACGTGAAGGTGTTCGAAGAGGCGGACAAAACGCTCTTCGTCAACCTCGGGCGCACGGCCTCGGGCCGCTACGTCCAGATCGGCGTCTATGGCACCGAAACCGCCGAAACCCTGGTCGTGCCGGCTGACAAGCCCACCGCCGCTGTCAAGGTGGTGCTGAACCGTCGCGACAAGGTGCGCCATTCGGCCGACCACCTGAACGGCCGCTGGGTGATACGCACCAACGAAGAGGCGCTGAACTTCAAGCTGGTGAGCGCGCCAGAGGGCGCGCCCGATGTGCGCAGCCTGTGGCGCACCCTGGTGCCCGCGCGCGAGCAGGCCACGCTGGAGGCCTTCGTGCTCACCACGCGCGGCGTCGCCGTGCAAGAGCGCGTGAATGCCGACACCCGCGTGCGCCTGCTGGGCCGCGCCGGGCCGGCCAAGGCGCTGGCGCTGCCGCCGGGCACGGTGGTGGCGCTGGGCGAACACCGTGACGCCGCGGCCGTGCACCTGCGCTACAACGTCACCTCGATGGTGCAGCCCACGGCCACCTACGACCTGCACCTGGCCACCGGCCAGGCCACGCTGCGCAAGGTGCGCGAGGTGCCGGGCTACGACGCCAGCCTCTACGCCACGCAGCGCCTGTGGGCGCCGGCGCGTGACGGCAAGCGCATCCCCGTCACGCTGGCCTGGCGCAAAGACCGCGTGAAGCTGAACGCCCAGGGCCAGGCCGACGGCACGGCGCCGCTCTTCGTCATCGGCTACGGCAGCTACGGGTATTCGTACGACCCGTCCTTCTCTTCGAACCGCCCCAGCCTGATGGACCGCGGTTTCGTGGTGGCCATCGCTCACGTGCGTGGCGGCGCCGAGCTGGGCGAAGGCTGGTACGAAGACGGCCGCATGATGAACAAGAAGAACAGCTTCACCGATTTCATCGACGCCACCGAGGCGCTGCTGAAGGCCGGCTGGGGCGCGCCGGGCCTGGTGTTCGCCAATGGCGGCTCGGCCGGCGGGCTGCTGATGGGGGCGGTGGCCAACATGGCGCCGCAGCTCTACAAGGGCATGGTGCTGGACGTGCCTTTCGTCGACGTGGTGACCACCATGCTCGACGAAAGCATTCCGCTCACCGCCAACGAATGGCAGCAGTGGGGCGACCCGCGCGAGAAGGCGGCCTACGACTACATGCTGAGCTATTCGCCCTACGACAACATCCGGGCCCAGGCCTACCCCGCGATGCTGGTGACCACGGGGCTGTGGGATTCGCAGGTGCAGTACTACGAGCCCGCCAAGTACGTGGCCCGCCTGCGCGCGAAGAAGACCGACAGCAACCCGCTGCTGCTGGCCACGAACATGAAGGCCGGCCACGGTGGCGCTTCGGGGCGCTTCGAGATCCTGAACGAACTGGCGCGCGAGTACGCCTTCCTGCTGCAGCTGGCCGGCCGCGCCGAAACGGCCGGCGCGGCGAAGTAGCGCAGCCTCAGCCGGGCCCGTGGCCCTGGCGCAGCGTGCTGGCGAGGTCGATCACCGCCATCGCGTAGTAGCTGCTCCAGTTGTAGCGCGTGATGACGTAGAAGTTGGCGGTGCCGGCTACGTAGCTGGGCGCGAGCTCGCCGTTCTGCAGTTCCACCAGCGCCAGCAGGCCGCGGTGGGCCAGGGCCGCGTCGGGCAGCAGCGCGCCGCGCTCGACGAACTGCGCTGCCGTGAAGCTGGGCAGGATATCGGGGCCCAGCAGCACGGCGCGGTCGCGCGTGTCCACCGGCACGGCCACCTCGAAGTGCGTGGGCAGGCCGTGTTCCCAGCCGTGTGCGGCCAGGAAATGGGCCACGCTGCCCACCACGTCGGCGGGCTGGTCCATCAGGTCGACGTGGCCGTCTTCGTTGAAGTCCACCGCCCAGCGGTTCACGCTGCCGGGCATGAACTGCGGCAGGCCCATGGCGCCGGCGAAGCTGCCTTTCTGCTGCTGCGGGCTGGTGCCTTCGCGCGCGTTGAGCACGAAGAACTCGGCCAGCTGTTCGCGAAAGAACTCGCTGCGGTCGCGCCGGCCGGGGGGAAAGTCGAAGGCCAGCGTGGCCAGCGCATCGATGACGCGGAAGTTGCCCGTGATGCGGCCGTAGAAGGTTTCCACGCCGACGATGGCCACGACGATTTCCGGCGGCACGCCCCAGCGCTCTTCGGCCAGCGCCAGCCAGCGCGCGTGCTGCTGCCAGAAGGCCAGCCCGGCGGCCACGCGCCGCGGCTCGATGAAGCGCGCGCGGTAAGCAGCCCAGTCTTTCGCGGTGCCGGCCGGCGGCGGCATGATGAGCTGGCGCACGGCCTCCACGCGCCGCGCCTGGCCCAGGTGCTGGTGCAGCCAGGCCAGATCCAGCCCGCGCTCGGCGGCCAGGGCCTCGGCGAAGGCGCGGGCGGCAGCGTGCCCGGCATAACTGGGGCCGGTGGGGGTGGGGCGGGGCCGAGACTTGGGTGGGGCGCGTTTTTTCGAGGGCTGGGCAGCAGCGCGTGGGCGCGGCTTCGGCGGGGTGCCAGGCTGCTGGCCCGGCGGTGTGACCGGGGCGGCTGCTTCGGCGGCCGGCGCGGTGCTGCCCAGGGCCGGCCCCAGGCTCAGGCCCAGTGCCGCACCCAGACCTGCCAGCCCGCCCGCGGCCAGCCAATGCCGGCGCCCCGGGTCTTGCGGTGCGCCGCTCAAGCCGGCCCCCGCTGCCGTGGCAGCGCGCTGTCGAACTGCCGCCACCAGGGCCGGCCAGGGGGTGCGCTGCGGCCGCTGCGGGCATAGCGCTCGCGGTCCAGGGCCTCGAGCAAGGCCGCCGCTTCGGCGCCGCGGTCGCCCAGGGCCGCGCGCAGGCGCGCGGCGCGTTCACGCGGGCCGTGGTGGGCCTGCGCGTCCACGCCCAGGGCCTGCAGCCGTTGCAGCACAAGGCGCTGCAGGCGCTGCCAGGGGTCTTGGCGGCGGCGGTCCCACCAGGCCCAGCCGGCGCCGGCCAGCGCGCCGGCGCACAGCAGCGCGCCCAGCACCTGCGCCAGGTCTTGCCAGCTGGGGGCTTCGAAGCCCAGCTCGCGCAGCAGGTCGAACTGCTGGCCGCGGCTGTAGTTCAGCACCCACTGGTTCCAGCGGTTGTTCAGCGTTTCCCAGGCATTGCGCAGGCGCGTGGCCAGCTCGGGGTCGAGCGCATTCACGGCCCCGGCCACCAGGCCCGGCGCCGGGGCCAGGCGGCGGCCCCCTTCCACGCGCTCGGGGGCCACGGCGGTGGTGGGGTCCACGCGCAGCCAGCCCTGGCCTTCCACCCAGATCTCGGCCCAGGCGTGCGCGTTGCGCTGGCGCACGATGTACCAGCCGTCCTGCGGTTCTTCGTCGGTGCCCTGGTAGCCGGTGACGATGCGCGAAGGCACGTCCATCGCCCGCATCACCACCACGAAGGCGCTGGCGAAGTGTTCGCAGAAGCCCAGCTTGCGGTCGAGCCAGAACTCGTCGATGGCGTTGCCTTCGTAAGGCCCCGGTTCCAGCGTGTAGGTGTAGCCGCCGGTGCGGATGTGGCTCAGCACGGCCTGGGCCAGCGTGGCGGCGTCGGCCGTGGCCAGCCCAGGCTGGTTGCGCAACTCGGCCGCCCACTGCAGCGTGCGCGGGTTGCTGCCGGGCGGCAGGTCGACGTAGTCGCGCAGGCCCACCACGTTCTCGCGCGGGCCGTGCCGGTGCGTCAGGTAGCTGGCGGCCTGCACGCGCACACGCTCGTGCAGCGGGCGGTCCAGCTGCCATTGGCCGTCGGCACGTTGGCGCGGCAGCCAGCCGGGCATCTGCGGCGCGCTGTCCGGGGTGCTGGGGGTCATCTCCAGCAGCGGCAGCAGCGGCAGGCGGCTGGGTTCCAGCGTCATCTCGTAGCGCAGCGCCGGGCCGCGCACCGCGAGTTCCAGCCCGGGCCGCATTTCTGGCGGGAAGCTGGAGCGGCCGCGTGTCCATTCGCGGCCGTCGAAGGCGGCCAGCACCGGGCCGCGGAAGTACATCTGCTCGGGCCGCGGCGCCGGCCCTTCGAAGCGCAGGCGCAGCGCGATGCTGTCGTCTTCGGCGATGCTGGCCACGCCGCCCAGGCGCAGGCTGCCGGAAAGACCGGTGCGGCCCTGGGCGTCATCGGGCAGGCCCCATAGCGGGCCGATGCGCGGAAACAGCACGAACAGCATCACCATCAAGGGCACGCCCAGTGCCGCAGCGCGAGCGGCCACGCCACCGGCCCGCCACAGCGAGGGCCGGCCCACCGGCATGTGCGACAGCGTCAGCGCGGTCAGCAGCCCCCACACCGAGACCAGCAGCCACAGCCCCGTGAGCAGGCTTTGTGAATACAGGAAGTGCGTGAGCACGAGGAAGAAGCCCAGGAAGAACACCACCAGCGCGTCGCGGCGGGCGCGCAGTTCCAGCGTCTTCAGGGCCATCAGCACCACCAGCATGGTGATGCCGGCCTGCTTGCCCAGCAGCGTGCCTTCGGCCCACCAGGTGCCCATGCCGGCCAGCACCAGCAGGCCCGAGATGACCCAGCGGCTGGGCAGCGCCCCGCCGCTGAGCGCCAGCCGCGCGCGCCACAAGAGCAGCAGCGCGGCCATGGCGCTGCACCACAGCGGCAGGTGCAGCGCGTGCGGGGCCATGGCCCAGGCGATGACGGCCAGGTGGAAGAGCGTGTCGCGGGTGTCACGTGGCAGGTGGGCCGCTTGCATGCGCAGGGTAGCGAGCATGGGCGTCGGGCTTTCAGGCGTGCAGCGCCAGCATTTCGAGCGCCGCACGGCGGTGCGCGTCGCCCTGGCCCGGGGGCAGTTCGCGGCCGGGCAGGCGCAGGCCGAAGTCGACGCCTTCGTGCTCGGCCATCAGCACCCAGGCGGCCAGGCGCGACAGGCGCTGTTCGGGGTCGGCATGACCACCAGGGACATGGGCTTCGGCCCAGTCGAGCCACAGCTCGCGCTGGGCGTTGCCTGTGGTTTCGCGGCTCACCAGTTCGCCGCTGCGCGCCACCTTCTTCCACACCACCTGGCGCATGGTGTCGCCGCGGCGCCAGGGGCGCACGCCGTCGAGTTCGCCGCCTTCGCCGCGGCGGCTGGCGCGTTCATCGCCATGCTGGGTGCTGCCCAGGGGCAGGGCAGGGGCCGGGTGTTCGGGCCGCGGCCAGGCCAGCACGCGTGCGGCCGGCCGCCACACGGTCCAGGCGCGGAACAGGCCGAAAGGGAACAGCGTTTCCACCACCAGCGTGGGCACGGGCTGCCAACCGCGGCGTGCGGGCACCAGGCTCAGCTGCACGCTGGCCTGGCCCTGGCGCGGGGCATCGCACCAGGCCAGGCCGTGCTCGGGGGCTTCGGGCCCGGTGTGGCTGGGGCCGCTGCGCGCCGCCCCTGGGTGCGCGGGGTGCGCAGGGGGCGGCGATTCGAAGCGCAGGCCCAGGGCCGGGCGTTCCTTGCCGGGGTTGTGCACCACCACCTCCAGAAGCGCAGCTTCACCGGCAAACACCGGTTGGGCCGGGCGCAGGTGCAGCGTCAGGCCGCGCAGGTTGCCGTGGGTGAGGTGCATGCTCACCAGCCCGGCGCCGGCCAGCAGGAAGGTGAGCGCGTAACCCAGGTTCAGCTGGTAGTTGATGCTGGCCAGCAGCATCACCAGCAGCGTGGCCACGAAGGTGAGGCCAGCCCGCGTGGGCAGGATGTAGACGTTGCGCTGGCCCAGCACCCAGGTGTCTGTCAGCGGCAGGCGCGCCTGCCACCATTGGCGGAACCGGGTACGCGGGTTCAGGGCATCGAGCGGCCGCCGCGGAGCCGGCTCTGCCGGGCCGCTGGCGGCGCCCCCGGGGGCGTCCATCGCCCCCTTCGCGGCCGTCGGCAGAGCACCAGAAGCGCTTCGGGGGGGCATCAAGGAATGGGTGTGGCTTCGATCATGGCGCGCACCTGCTCGGCCGCGCCGCGGCCGGCACCGGCCACGGGCGTCAGGCGGTGGGCGATGGCCTGCGGCAGGATGGCCTGGATGTCGTCGGGGGCCACGTAGTCGCGCCCGCCCATCAGGGCCTTCGCACGGGCCACGCGCAGCACGGCAATGCCCGCGCGCGGCGACAGCCCTTCCACGAACCAGGTGCCTGAGCGTGTGGCCGCGATCAGGGCCTGCAGGTAATCGAGCAAAGGCTCGCTGGCGCGCACCTGGTGCACCAGCTGCTGGGCGGCCAGCAGCTCGGCCGGCCGCAGCACCGGCTGCAGCGCCAGCGCGGCGCCGCGGCGGTCACCGCCGCTGAGCAGCTCGCGTTCGGCCGCCCGGTCGGGATAGCCCAGCGTGATGCGCAGCAGGAAGCGGTCGAGCTGGCTTTCGGGCAAGGGGTAGGTGCCGAGCTGGTCGCTCGGGTTCTGCGTGCCGATGACGAAAAACGGCTGCGGCAGCTTGCGCGTGTCGTTCTCCACCGAAACCTGCTGTTCTTCCATCGCCTCGAGCAGTGCGCTCTGGGTCTTGGGACCGGCGCGGTTGATCTCATCGGCCAGCAGCACCTGCGCAAACACGGGCCCGGGGTGGAAGACGAACTGGTCCTTGGCGCGTTCGAAGACGCTCACGCCGATGAGGTCGCTGGGCATCAGGTCGGCGGTGAACTGCACGCGCCGGAAATCGAGCCCGAGGCTGACAGACAAAGTGTGTGCCAGGGTCGTCTTGCCCACGCCCGGCACGTCTTCGATCAGCAGGTGGCCACCGGCCAGCAGGCAGGCCACGCAGTCCTCGATCTGCGCCCGCTTGCCCACGACGATCGTGCTAATCTGGTCGACCAGCTTCGAGAGCTGGCGCGCTATTGAGACATCCATGCGCGAGACCATACCCGAATAACGGAAACCGGATTCTTCGATGAGCACCGTGTTCTACAGCCATCCTGCCTGCCGTCTGCACGACATGGGGGCTGGCCACCCCGAGTGCCCGGCGCGGCTGGATGCCATTGCCGACCACCTGCTCGCCACAGGCCTGGACGTGGCCCTGGAATACCGTGAGGCCCCCCAGGCCACGCTGGTGCAGATAGAACGCGCGCACACCGCGCACTATGTGACCGAAATTGCCGATCTGTTGCAGCGTGTGGCCGACAGCGGCGAAACCCGGGCGCTCGACCCCGACACCATCGCCTGCCCCGCCACGCTGCGTGCCGCGCTGCATGCCGCCGGCGCCGCCGTGGCCGCCACCGACGACGTGCTGGCCGGCCGCGCCAGCACCGCCTTCTGCAGCGTGCGCCCGCCCGGCCACCACGCCACGCGCGACGAAGCCATGGGCTTCTGCTTCTTCAACAACGTGGCCATCGCAGCGCGCCATGCGCTGGACGTGCACGGCTTGAGCCGCGTGGCCATCATCGATTTCGACGTGCACCACGGCAACGGCACCGAAGACATCATCGCCGGCGACGAGCGCGTGCTGATGTGCAGCTATTTCCAGCATCCGCTCTACCCCTACAGCGGCGCCGTGCCCAAGGGCACGAACATGGTGAACTTGCCGATGGCGCCCTACACGCGCGGCGCGGCCGTGCGCGAGGCCATCGTGCAGCAATGGCTGCCCGCGCTGGAAGCCTTCAAGCCGCAGATGATCTTCATCAGCGCCGGTTTCGACGCGCACCGCGAAGACGACCTCGGCCAGATGGGCCTGGTGGAAGCCGACTACGAATGGATGACGCAGCGCCTGGTTGAAGTGGCGCGCACGCATGCCCAGGGCCGCATCGTCAGCTGCCTGGAAGGCGGCTACCACCTCGGCGCGCTGGCGCGCAGCGTGGCGGCGCATGTGCGTGTGCTGGCCGACGTGGCCTGATGGCAGCCCCGGTGCGGGCCGAGGACATCGGCCAACTCATCCATGCGCTGCTGCAGCCCACGGCGCTGATCGAACTGGGCGTCATTGCTGCCTGCCTGGCCGTGGCCTGGCTGGTGGTGCGGCTGGTGCGCGGGCCCGAGCCGCGCCGCGGCTCCATGTGGTTCGGCAAGGGCGTGGTGGACGGCATCTTCTTCCCCGTGCTGGCGCTGCTGCTGGTGCTGCTGGCGCGCTGGGGCCTGCAGGGCGTGGTGCCCGAGGCGGTGTTCAGGCTGGCCGTGCCCATCTTCGTGTCGCTGGCGGTCATACGCCTGACGGTGCGCGTGCTGCGGGCCAGCTTCCCCGATTCGCACCTGGTGCGCGTGGTCGAGCGCAGCCTCTCGTGGGTGGTGTGGCTGGGCGTGGTGCTGTGGGTGACCGGCGTGCTGCCGCTCGTGCTGCAGGAACTCGACGCCATCCAGTGGAAGATCGGCGCCACGCAGGTCAGCGTGCGCAACATCCTGGAAGGCCTGGTCAGCGCGGTGCTCGTGCTGGTGGGGGCGCTGTGGCTGTCTTCGCTGCTGGAAGCGCGCCTGCTCAGCGGCAGCATCGGCAACGTGGGCGTGCGCAAGATGGCGGCCAACGCGCTGCGGGCCTTGCTGCTGTTCATCGGCCTGATGTTCGCGCTGTCGGCCGCGGGCATCGACCTCACCGCGCTGGGCGTGCTGGGCGGCGCCCTGGGCGTGGGCATCGGCTTCGGCCTGCAGAAGCTGGCGGCCAACTACGTGAGCGGCTTCGTCATCCTGGCCGAGCAGAGCATGCGCATCGGCGACCTCGTGCGGGTGGACAACTTCGAAGGCCGCATCACCGACATCAGCACGCGCTACACCGTGGTGCGCGCCATCAACGGGCGCGAGTCCATCATTCCGAACGAGATGATGATCACGCAGCGCGTGGAGAACGCCTCGCTGGCCGATTCACGCATGCTGCTGAACACGGTGGTGCAGGTGGCCTATGGCTCCGACGTGCCGGCCGTGATGGCGCGCATGCAGGAAGCCGTGGCCGCCGTGCCGCGCGTGATGGCCGACCCCGGCCCGGGCGTGCTGCTGACCAACTTTGCCGCCGACGGGCTGGAACTCACCGTGGGCTTCTGGATTGCCGACCCGGAGAACGGCCAGGGCAATGTGCGCTCTGACGTGAACCTCGCCATCCTGCGCCTGCTGGACGAGATGGCGGTGGAGATTCCCTACCCCCAGCGCGTGCTGCGACGCGCCAGCGCCTAGCCCACGCATGAAAGGCACCCGCCCACGCCGCAGCCCCCGCGCCGCACCGCGGCCGTGGCTGCAGGTGTGGCTGCTGGCTGCGCTGCTGCTGGCGGCCCAGGCCTTCGGGCTGGCCCACCGCGTGGCCCACGCACCGGGCTTGCCCGGTGCGGTCCATGCTGAGTCACCGGGCTTGCCCGGTGCGTTGCATGCAGATGCACCGGGCTTGCCGGGTGCGGTGCATGCTGATTCACCGGGGCTGCCCGACCTCCCCCACTTCAGCGCGGCCTTCGCGCCCGGCGTTCACGACTGCGAGCACCCTCACCACCACGGCGCGGCTTCGCCGCTGGCGGGCCACGAAGCAGGCAGCGCCGAGTGCCGCCTCATCGACCAGCTGGCCCATGCCGACGCGCTGTTCGGCAGCGCCGTGCTGCCGCCGCTGCTGGCCCCAGAGGCCACGGCGCTGGCGGCTGCGGCCTTGCCGGCCCGCCCGCAGGGCGGTGCGGCGGCCTACCTGGCCCGCGCGCCACCCCAGGCCGGCCACGGCGCTGCACCCAGCGCCTGAGTACGCAGCCTTGCCCCGCGCAGCGGCCTGAAGCCGGCGCGGGCGCAGCCCCATTTCCACGGCCCCGTGCCGGCCCCACGCCTTGCGGCGACGGCCGGCCTGGCTGGCCCTGCCATGAGTTTCACCCCATGACCCCCACCCTTGTTTCGCGCCGCCGCCTGAAGCGGCATCCCGGCCTGCGCCTGCGCCCCTTGCTGCTGCTGTTGTGCAGTGGCAGTGTGCTGGCCCAGGCACCGGCTGCGGCCCCTGCGCAGACCATCGTCATCACCGGCAACCCGCTGGGCCGCGAGGCGGGCGCCACGCCCGCCAACGTGCTGGCCGGCAGCGCCCTGCAGCAACGCCGCGCCGGCACGCTGGGCGGCACGCTGGACGGCCTGCCCGGCGTGAGCGCCAGCGGCTTCGGCCCCAATGCCAGCCGCCCCGTGATACGCGGCCTGGACGGCGACCGCGTGCGCCTGCTGGACGGCGGCAGCGCCTCGGTGGATGCCTCGAACCTGAGCTTCGACCACGCCAGCGCCACCGACCCCCTGGTGGCCGAGCGCATCGAGGTGCTGCGCGGCCCGGCCGCCTTGCTGTATGGCGGCAATGCCACCGGCGGGGTGGTCAACGTCATCGACAACCGCATTCCGCGCACGCCCCTGGCGGGCCTGAGCGGCCGCACCGAAGTGCGCTTCGGCGGTGCCGCTGCCGAACGTGCCGGTGCCGCCGTGCTGGAAGGCGGCACCGCGCCCGCCTCCGGTGCGAGCGCGGGCAGCTGGGCCTGGCATGCCGATGTGCATGGCCGCCGTGCCAGCGACCTGCGCACGCCGCGCTACACGCCGCTGGAAGACGGCCAGCCGCTGGAGCCCGCCACGCGCGTTCGCAACTCCGAGGCGCGCAGCGAAGGCGGTGCCGTCGGCGCCAGCTGGGTGGACAGCCAGGCCTATCTGGGTGCGGCGGTCGACACCACGCGCCACCGCTACGGCGTGACGGTGGAGCCCGATGTCTTCATCCGCATGGAGCGGGAACGCCTGTCGCTGGCGGGCGAGTGGCGGGCGCTGCCGGGGCCCTTCACCCAAGCCTCGGCCCAGGCCAGCCGCACGCGCTACCGGCACGACGAGGTGGAAGGCACTGGAGAGGTGGGCACCACCTTCCGCAGCACCGGCGACGAGTTCCGCCTGCAACTGCGCCACGCGCCGCTGGGCCCGCTGCAAGGGGTGGTGGGCGTGCAGACCGAGCGCCTGGATTTCTCGGCCCTGGGCGAAGAGGCCTTCGTGCCGGGCACGCGAACGCGCTCGTCGGCGCTGTTCGTCCTGGAGGAGATGAAGCTCGGCGCCGCGCGCCTGAGCTTCGGCGCGCGCCGCGAGCGCGTGCAAGTGCGCAGCGATGGCGACGCGCCCGATGCGGCCGAGCCGCGTTTCGGCGCTGCGGCCGAGCGCCGCTTCTCGCCCACGAGTGCGGCGCTCTCGGCCAGCGTGGGCGCGGCCCAGGGCTGGCAGGCCAGCGCCACGCTGGGCCACACCGAAAGAGCACCGGCCTACTACGAGCTTTACGCCAACGGCGTGCACGTGGCCACCGCCGCCTTCGAGCGGGGCGACCCCACGCTGCCCACCGAACGCAGCCGCCATGCGGAGCTGGGCCTGGCCTGGGCCGGTTCGCAGAGCAGCCTGAAGTTCAGCGCCTTCACCACGCGCTTCGCGCGCTACATCGCGCTGGATGCCACCGGCGTCGACATCGTCGTCCCCGGCGAAGCCGGCGAGCCCGACACCGTGGTGCCCGAGTACCTGTTCCGCAACGTGCGGGCGCGGCTGCAGGGCTTCGAGCTCGAAGGCCGACAGACGCTGTTCGCGGCCGGCGCCGGCCGCCGCTGGGGCCTGGTGCTCAGCGGCACCATCGACACCGTGCGCGGCAAGAACCTCGGCAGCGGCGAGGCTCTGCCGCGCCTGGCCCCGCTGCGCGCGCGCCTGGCCCTGGAGGCACAGGCCGAAGCCTGGCAGCTGGGCGCCGGCCTGCGCCATGCGGCGCGCCAGAACCGCGTGCCGGCCACCGACACGCCCACTGCCGGCTTCACGCTGCTGGACCTGTGGGCCAGTGGCGCGCTGCCGGCGCCCTGGCCGGGCGCCCAGGCGCAGTGGTTTGCGCGCTTGAGCAACGCCACCGACCGCGTGGCGTTCAATGCGGCGGCCATAGGCACCGTGCGTGGTTTGTCGCCCGAAGGCGGCCGCGCCCTTGGCATCGGCTTGCGCACGGCCTTCTGACGTGGCGCGTGCAGGGCCGGCTGGCCCTGCACGGCCGATGAAGGCGGCGACAAGTCAGAGAGAAGACCGCCACAAATGACGGCTGCAAATGAATGCAGCAAACAGCGGCGGCTGGCTACACTCTGGCCCTGGGTCTCACGGCCCGTCCCGCCGCCCTCGCGCCCATGACTGCCCACGCACCACTGCCGGCCCCTGCACTGCATGTGCTGTGCGTGGAAGACAACCCGGTCAACCTGCAGCTGGTGCGAGAGCTCATCGCGCTGCGGCCGCAGGTGCGCCTGCGCACCGCCGAAGACGGCCTCACGGGGGTGCGCGTAGCGCTGGCCGAACCGCCGGAACTGGTGCTGCTGGACATCCAGCTGCCCGACATCGATGGCCTCGAAGTGATGCGCCGCCTTCGCGCGCAGCCGGCCACCGCGGGCTGCTGCATCGTGGCCCTGTCGGCCGATGCCATGCCCGAGCGCATCAGCGCGGCGCTGGCAGCAGGTTTCGACGACTACTGGACCAAGCCCATCCAGTTCGGTGCCTTTCTCGGGCACCTCGACCGCATGGCGGCCGCGCATGCCGCGGGTGCACCGCTGCGCTGAGCGCCAGCCTCAGGGCGCCAGACGCTCGCGCAGCCAGGCGCCGCCCTCCAGCCGGTAACGCAGCCGGTCGTGCAGCCGGCTCTTGCGGCCCTGCCAGAACTCCCAGCTGTCGGGCGCCAGGCGGTAGCCGCCCCAGTGCGGCGGGCGCGGCGGCTGCAGCGCATGGCGCAGGGCCGCTTCGGCCGCGGCCTTCACGAGCACCGCGCGCGAGCCGATCACCTGGCTTTGCGGCGACGCCCAGGCGCCCAGGCGTGAGTCGAGCGGGCGGCTGTGGAAGTAGGCGTCGGACTCTTCGGCGCTGATCTTTTCCACGCGGCCTTCGATGCGCACCACGCGCTCGAGCTCGACCCAGTGGAACTGCAGCGCTGCGTAGGGCTGCACGGCCAGCTCGCGGCCCTTGCGGCTTTCGTAGTTGGTGTACCAGACGATGCCCCGCTCATCGAAGCCCTTGATGAGCACCACGCGCGTGCTGGGGCGGCCCTCGGCGCCCACGGTGGCCAGCGTCATGGCGTTGGGTTCGGGCAACTGGCCCTGTACGGCCTGGTCGAACCACAGGCGGAACTGCGCCAGGGGCTCGGGGGCGGAAGCGTTCTCGTCGAGTTCGGCTTTTTCGTAGCTCTTGCGCAGGCTGGCGATGTCCATCGGGCCGAGTATAGGAAGCCGGGGAAGCCGGCCCAGGCCCTGCTTCGTAAGTAGAACGCCGTAAGTGAAGCTCCCACTTCATAGGGTGCGCCCCCGCCGCCATTCTTGGCAGGAAGGAGGAGGCCAGGCGTGCCGGTGTGCCCGCGCACCACAAGCCGCAGTCCGGCCTCAGAAGAAGAATGCGTTTCCGTCCCGCCATCGTCGTACCGGCTGCAGGCCGGGGCAGCCGTTTTGGCGGCCCCTTGCACAAGCTGCTGCAGCCCTTCGAGAACAGCACCGTGCTGGGCACGACGCTGCGCCATGCCATCGAGTCGCAACTGCCGGTGGTGCTGGTGACCACCGCCGCCATGCTGCCCATGGCGCGCCTGCAACTGGCCCTGCGCGACATCATCGTGCTGAGTGATGAAGAGGCCGCGCGCGGCATGGGTGCCAGCATCGCCAGCGGCATTGCCGAACGTTCGGGTGCGCCCGGCTGGCTGGTGCTGCCGGGCGACATGCCGCTGGTGCAGCCTTCCACCCTGCTGGCCGTGGCCGCTTCGCTGGAGAAGCACCCCGTGGTCTATGCGCAGCACCGCGGCCGGCGCGGGCACCCGGTGGGTTTCGCGGCCGAGCTGTACTCGGAACTCATCCACCTCAACGACGACGACGGCGCGCGCCGCGTGCTGCTGCGCTACCCGGCCCACGGCGAAGACACGCCCGATGCGGGCGTGCTGCTCGACGTCGACACCGCCATGGACCTGGAAGCCCTGCGCAAGGCCGCCGAACAGGCGGCGGGCTGAAGCTACAGCAGCCGGTGCTCGCGCGCCAGGGCCATCAGGCGTTCGATCTCGCGGTCGTGCAGGCCACGCTCGCGCAGGGCCATCGCGGTCTGTGCCAGGTAGTCCAGCGTGCTGCCATAGCGGCCGCGTGCGTGCCGCAGCACATGCAGCATCTCGGCGTCGGGCAAGCGCGGCAGGCAGGCCGCACTGCGCGGGCTGAGCGTGAAGGCCAGTGCCGGCACCACGCCGTGCGGCGTGCGCGCCGGCAGCAGGCGGGCGTCGTAAACGCCCGTGGGTTGCTCGCGGGCCCACAGGCGGTCGAGCTCTTCTTCCGCGCTTTCGGCGCGCAGCCGGTACACCACGCCCCGGCAGGCGCCGCCGGGCAGCAGCGCAAACACGAGGCCCGGTTGCTCCGGCGTGCCGCGGTTGATGCGCGAGCGCATGCGCAAGGCGCGGTGCCAGCCGCGCACCAGGGCCGGGCGGTGTTCGGCGGCGTCGAACTCGGGCCGCCAGATGAGCGAGGCATAGCCGAACACCCACCACTCGCGGTGCCCGCGCCACTGCAGGCGCAGCTGGCGCAGGCCCTCGGCGGGGTCGCGCATGATCAGCCCGGGCGGGATGGCTTGCATGATGGGCCGCGAGCATCGCACAGGCCCGGGGCCTCAGAAGCCAGCGCATTGACGATGTAACCCGGTTACAGAATAATCTGAGCCACGGTTACAGCTGGCGGCGGCCCAGGCGCGCCGCCCTTGAACACCATGGTCACTACTTCCGTTCCGTCGCTCCACCCGGTGGTGGCTGAAGTCACGCGGCGCATCGCCGCGCGCAGCGCCCCGCTGCGCCAGGCCTACCTCGCGCGCATCGCCCGGCTGTCGCAGCGCCCCCCGGGCGCCGCGCGCATGGGCTGTGCCAACGTGGCACATGCCTTCGCCGCGATGCCGGCCAACGACAAGCTGCGCGTGGTGGCCGCCAAGGCGCCGCACATCGGCGTCGTCACCGCCTACAACGACATGCTCTCGGCCCACCAGCCCTACGAGGGCTACCCCGAGCTCATCCGCGAGCAGGCGCGCACCCAGGGCGCCACGGTGCAGGTGGCCGGTGGCGTGCCGGCCATGTGCGACGGCGTCACGCAAGGCCTGCCGGGCATGGAGCTCAGCCTCTTCAGCCGCGACACCATCGCCATGGGCACGGCGGTGGCACTCACGCACGATGTCTTCGACGCCGCGCTGCTGCTGGGCGTGTGCGACAAGATCGTGCCGGGCCTGCTGATCGGCGCCCTGCACTTCGGCCACCTGCCCTGTGTCTTCGTGCCGGCCGGGCCGATGAGCAGCGGCTTGTCGAACAACGAGAAGGCCAAGGTGCGCGAACGCGCGGCGCAAGGCCTGGTGGGCCGTGAAGAGCTGCTGCAGGCCGAAAGTGCGGCCTACCACGGCCCCGGCACCTGCACCTTCTACGGCACCGCCAACAGCAACCAGATGCTGCTGGAAGCGATGGGCCTGCACGTGCCCGGCGCGGCTTTCGTGCACCCGCATGCGGGCCTGCGCGAGGCCCTCACGCGCGAAGCCGTGAACACGGTGCTGGGGCTGACGAAGGCGCCGCCGACCACTGGCGCGGCGGCCGGTGCAGGGGCCGGTGCCAGCTACCGGCCCATCGGCCACATCGTCGACGAGCGCTGCATCGTCAACGCCATGGCCGCGCTGCTGGCCACCGGCGGCAGCACCAACCACCTCATCCACTGGGTGGCGGTGGCGCGGGCTGCGGGCATCCTCATCGACTGGACCGACTTCGCCGAGCTCTCGGCCGTGGTGCCGCTGCTGGCCCGCGTGTACCCCAACGGCAGTGCCGACGTGAACCAGTTCCAGGCCGCCGGCGGCCCCGGCTATGTGCTGCGCGAACTGCTGGACAGCGGCCGCCTGCATGGCGATGTGCTCACCGTCAGCCCGCGCGGACTGCGCGCCTACACCGAGCTGCCCAGCACCGAAAGCGGCAAGCTGGCCTGGCGCGGCCTGCCGCCCGACAGCGGCGACAGCACCGTGCTGCGCCCCGCTGCGCGCCCCTTCAGCGACAGCGGCGGCCTGAAGCTGCTGCAGGGCAACCTGGGCCGTGCCGTCATCAAGACCTCGGCCGTGCCCGACGACCGCCACGTCGTGGAAGCCCCAGCCCGCGTGTTCAGCACGCAAGACGCTCTGCAGGCCGCCTTCAAGGCCGGCGAACTGAACCGCGACGTGGTGGTGGTGGTGCGCTTCCAGGGCCCGCAGGCCAACGGCATGCCCGAGCTGCACAAGCTCACGCCGCCGCTGGCGGTGCTGCAGGGCCAGGGCCACAGGGTGGCGCTGGTGACCGACGGCCGTATGAGCGGTGCCAGCGGCAAGGTGCCGGCGGCCATCCACGTCAGCCCCGAGGCGCTGGCCGGCGGGCCGCTGGCGAAGGTGCGCGACGGCGACCTGCTGCGCGTGGACGCCATCGCCGGCACGCTGCAGGCCCTGGTGCCCGAGGCCGAGTGGGCCGCGCGCGAAAACGCCACGCTTGATGCGGTGCAGGCCGAGGTGAACGCCTACGACCTGGGCCGCGAACTCTTCGGCGGCATGCGCCGCAATGTCACCAGCGCCGAGCAGGGCGCCGTGACCTGGCTTTGATCAACCCGGCTGCGAACATGAACACCCTGGAACTCGCCGACCACGGCCCCGTCATCCCCGTCATCGTGCTGCACCGCGTGGCCGACGCCGTGCCCATGGCCCGCGCGCTGGTCGAAGGCGGCGTGAAGGTGCTGGAAGTGACGCTGCGCACGCCCGCTGCGCTGGCCTGCATCGAGGCCATTGCGCGTGAGGTGCCCGAAGCCATCGTCGGTGCCGGCACGCTGCGCGTGGCGGCCGATGCAAGGGCCGCCAAAGATGCCGGCAGCCGCTTCGCCGTGAGCCCGGGCTACACCGCGGCGCTGGGAGCGGCCTGCCGCGCTGCCGGCTTGCCGTTGCTGCCCGGCGTGGCCACGGCCAGCGAGGTGATGGCCGCCATGGCCGACGGCCTGCAGTTCCTGAAGTTCTTCCCCGCCACGGCCGCCGGCGGCATCCCGATGCTGAAGGCCTTGGCCGGGCCCTTCCCGGACATCGCCTTCTGCCCCACGGGCGGCATCACGGTAGAGACCGCGCCGCAGTTCCTGGCGCTGCCCAACGTGAAGGTGTGCGGCGGTTCTTGGCTCACGCCGCAGGCCGCGGTGGATGCGGGCGACTGGGCGCAGATCACGCGGCTGGCGAAGGCGGCTTCGGCGCTGCGGGGCTGAAGGCCCGGCTTTTCAAGGCGCGGGCGCGGGGCGGCGGCCGGGCCGCCAGCCCAGGGCGTCGGCACTCACCAGCGCCAGCCCGGCCCAAATGAAGAGAAAGCCGATCAGCCGCGTCTGCCCGAAGGGTTCGTGAAACAGCCACACACCCAGCAGCAACTGCAGGCTGGGTGAGAGGTACTGCACCAGCCCCAGCGTGGCCAGCTTCAGGCGGCGCGCGCCGGCGGCGAAGCACAGCAGCGGCAGCGCCGTCAGCGGCCCGGCCAGCAGCAGCCAGCCGATTTGCGAAGCCGGGCCGGTGACGAGCACGCCTTCGCGCGTGAAGGTCCACCACAGCAGCGCCGGCACCACCACCGGGGCGAGCAGGATGTTCTCGAGCGCCAGCCCTTCCAACGCGCCCAGCGGTGCCATCTTGCGCAGCAGGCCATACAGGCCGAAGCTGCAGGCCAGCGCCAGCGCAATCCAAGGCAGGCGCCCGCCCTGCCAGGTGAGCCACAGCACGCCGCAGGCGGCCAGGCCCACGGCCAGCCAGGGCAGCAGGCGCAGCCTTTCGCGCAGCACCACCACGCCCAGCAGCACGTTCACCAGCGGGTTGATGAAGTAGCCCAGGCTGGCTTCCACCACATGTCCGGTCTGCACCGCCAGCACGTAGACCATCCAGTTGCAGGCCAGCAGCAGCGCGCTGAAGGCGAACAGCGCCACCCGCCGCGGCTGGCGCAGGTTCTCGGCCAGCCAGGACCAACGCCCCTGCCAGGCCAGGATCAGCAACACGAAGCCCAGCGACCACACCGAGCGGTGCAGCACCACTTCCAGCGGCGGCACCTGCGCGATGAACTGGAAGTACAGCGGGAAGAGGCCCCAGGTGCCGAAGGCCAGGGCGGCGTAGAGGAGGCCGGGGTTCATCGAGGGGGTGGATTGTCGCAGGCCGCCACTTGTCGCCTGGGCGTCATCTGCGCTTGCCAGACTGGCAGCCCAGACCCACGAGCCACGGAGGAAAACCATGTCCCACCCCCACCCCGGCCTGCAGGCCCGACTGCGGCGCGCTCTGGCCGTGCTGGCCTGCGGCGCTGCCAGCCTGCTGGCCACCGCCGGCCACGCCCAGGGTCTGAGCTACATCGGCCAGCAGATCGTGCCCAGCGGCGCCTCGTTCCAGGGCACCACCATCGGCGGTCTGTCGGGCATTGACTTCCGGGCCAGCGACGGCCGCTACCTGGCGCTGAGCGACGACCGCAGCGGCGCGCGCTTCTACGAGCTGTCGCTCGACCTGAGCCAGTTCCGCCGCAGTGCCAGCCCCGGCCAGGCGGGTGTGAACTTCCTGGGCGTGACCACGCTGCGCCAGGGTGACGGCACGCCCTATGCCGCCAACACCGTGGACCCCGAGGCGCTGCGCCTGAACCCCGCCACCGGGCGGCTGGTGTGGAGCAACGAGGGCCAGCGCGGCGGTGCCGGCGTGCCGGCACTGCAGAACCCCACCGTGCGCGAGATGGGCAACGACGGCATCGCCCTGCGTGACTACGCCGTGCCCGGCCGCTACAACCCGGCGGGCAGCGTGGCGGGCACATCCCCGGGCGACACCGGCATCCGCAACAACCTGGCCTTCGAGAGCCTGAGCTTCAGCACCGACGGCCGCACGCTGTACACCGCCACCGAAAACGCGCTGGTGCAGGACGGGCCGGCGGCCAGCGTCTCGCAGGGTTCGATGTCGCGCATCCTTTCCTTCGATGCGGCCACGGGCCAGGCCGGCGCCGAGTTCGCCTACCCCGTGGCCCCGGTGGTGCTGCCGCCGCTGGGCGGCGGCTTTGCCACCAACGGCCTGGTGGAACTGCTCGCCGTCGGCGACCGCCAGTTCATCGCGGTGGAACGTTCCTTCGCTGTGGGCGCGGCCACGCCGGGCGTCGGCCCCAACGGGCTGCCCACCGGCAACACCATCCGCCTGTTCTACGTGGATGCGCGCAGCGCCACCGATGTCTCAGGCTTCGATCTCACCGGCAGCCAGCCCTACACCCCCGTGAGCAAGACGCTGCTGCTGGACCTGTCGGACCTGCGCCAGGACGACGGCAGTGCGCTGGCGCTGGACAACATCGAAGGCATCACCTGGGGCCCGGAATTCCAGGGTCGCCCGACGCTGCTGCTGGTGTCGGACAACAACTTCGGCGCCGCGCAGTTCACGCAGTTCGTGGCCTTGTCGGTCACCGCGCCCATCCCCGAGCCGGGTACCGCCTTGCTGTGCCTGGCCGGCGGCGCTTTCCTGCTGACGCAGCGTGCGCGTTTTCAGCGCAGCTCGCCGTCCAGGTAGAACCAGCACCCGGCCTCGCGCAGGAAGCGGCTGGTCTCCACCAGCCGGTGGGCGCGGCCGGCCAGCTTGCTGCGCGCGACGAATTCGACCTCGGCGCTGTCGGGCCCGGTGAGGGTGTGCCGCTTCACTTCCAGGCCCAGCCAGCGCAGCCCGGGTTCGAACTCGAAGGGGCCTGCGGGCCGCGTTCGGGGGTGCCAGGTGGCCAGCAGGTAATCGGGCCGCTCCAGCACATAGGCCGCATAGCGTGAACGCATCAGCGCCGCGGCGTCGGGCGCCTGCAGGTGTTGCGGGCCGGCGTGCCAGCGGCCGCAGCAGGCGTCGTAGTTCAACAGGCTGCCGCAGGGGCAGGGCAGGGGGGTGTTCATGGGCTTGCAGTGTGCCTGTGCCTGTGCCTCCTTCAGCCCTGAGCCTTCGGTCTTCATGCCGGGGGCTCGCGCAGCAGCGCGCGGAAGGGCGCGAACAGCCACGAGCGCATGCCCACCAGCAGCGTGTAGGCCTGTTTCTCCTCCGCCGGCAGCTTCTGGCCCAGCGTGTGCTGCTGCGCGAAGTCTTGCGCCAAGCGCTGCAGGCGTTCGTTGAACAGCGCGGCCTGGGCCGGCGTCACCTGGCCGTGCACCAGCATCAGCAGTTCGCCGTGGCCGTCGAAGCCGCCCTGGAAGTAGTCGGCCACGGCATGCGCACGGAAGAACTGCATCACGGGGCCGTGCGGCCGCCAGCGGAAGGTCTTGTCGATCTTCAGCCGGTAGCGGTTGTTGGCCCGCAGTTCGATGAAGCCCAGCTTGTCCAGCGCCAGCAGGCAGGCCACGGCCTGCGGCTTGCTGAGCGTGTAGGTCTGCACGATCTGCTCGAGCGACCAGCCGCTTTGCGTGCAGATGGCGGCCAGCAGCAGCTTGGGGTCGGCCACCACGGCGCGCTCCTGCTCCAGCGTGAGTTCGCGGCGCGGCGGGCTGGCCAAGGCCACCTCGCGCGCGAGTTCGGCGAAGTCCATCTTCAGCACCGCCAGCACTTCGTCGATGCGTGACAGCGGCATGTCGGCCTTGGCAAACAGCCGCTTCACGCTGCTTTCGGCCAGGCCCAGCTCGCGGGCCACATCGGCGTAGGTGAGGCCGGCGCGGCGCAACTCGGCCTTCAGCACGGTGACGAGATCTCGGCTGCTGCTCATCGAAGCCTCCAGAAGTATCGCCAAACGATACCGCAAAGCCCAAACACTGCAACGTCCCCCGGGGGGATAGATACCCTCCGCGGAAACGCAGACGATGCACCCGTGTTCAACATTCACCCCACCGACATGCAAGCCCATCGCACCCACGCCCCCACCGCTATCCGCCAGGACACCAAGGCCTGGCGCGTGCAGGTCTGGGCCAGTTTCGGCATTGCCGCCACGCTGTGCGGCACCGGCCTGGCCTGGCTGCCGGGGCAGGACCTCGACCGCGCCTTCATGGTGATGGGCTACCTCTTCACGCTGTCGGCCGCCTTCGCAGTGAGCAAGTACGTGCGTGACAACGAAGGCCGCCGTGTCGACACGCCGATGTGGGGCCTGGTGGTTTGGGGCGGCTTCGCCCTGGCCATGGGCCTGACGGCCTGGGGCCTGTGGCGCATGGAGATCAACCCGACCTACAAGGCCTTCCTGGCCGTGAGCTGGCTCTTCCTGATCTCCAGCGTGTTCACGCTGGCCAAGACCCTGCGCGACGCGCACGAAGCTGCGCTGGCCCTGGCACGCCAGCAAGGCGCCGAAGACACCCTGCAATGAACTGCCCAACCCCGGAGAACCGCACCATGAAGAAGCTCTTGATCGCCTGCACGCTGGCCGCTGCCCTGGTGGCCCACCCGGCGCAGGCCCACCGCGACACCGCGGTGTCTGAACTCAGCGCGCTGTCGGCCTTGCCGATTGCCGTTTCGGTGGCGGCGCCGGTGGTGCTGCTGTCGGCCGGCGCCGCCTTCACGGTGGTGGCGGTCGAGGCCACCTCGGCCGGCACCGTGTGGGTGCTGGAACGCGCCAGCGACGGTGCCCGCGCCAGCGTCACGCTCAGCGCCGCGGCGGTGGGCGGGGTCTCGGTGCTGGCCGGTGCCACCGTGGTGGCCGTGGCCAGCACGGCGGGCTGGGTGCTTTCGGTGGCCGGCAAGGCTGTGGCTTTCATACCGAATGAAATCGGCCGTGCTTTGCTGCACAACGAACGGGTGACACGATGAGCGCCATGGCTTCCACCCTCCACAAGCTCGTCGCCGCGGCCGTGCTGGCCTTGAGCCTGGCTGCGGCCACCCCCCCGGCCCAGGCCGGCCGCAGCTGCGAAGCCCGCCTGCCCGATGCCGGCGCCGTGGTGCGCGGGCTCGACCTGGCCGAGCGCACTGCCCGCGCGCTGGACGCCAGCGGCGCCGAGGTGGTGCTGCTGGCGCGCGCCGGGCAAGACCTCTCGAAGTACGGCCTGCGCTGGAGCCACCTGGGCCTGGCCTACAAGGAAACCACCGACAGCGGCACGCGCTGGCGCGTGGTGCACAAGCTGAACCACTGCGGCAGCGCGCGTGCCGACCTCTACCGCCAGGGCCTGGCCGAGTTTTTCCTCGACGACCCGCACGAGTACCGCGCCGGCTACGCCGTGCTCTCGGCCGAACTGCAATACGGCCTGCACGCGCTGCTGCACGACAACCGCAGCGTGCAACGCCTGCACACACCGGCCTACAACATGGTGGCCTACCCTTGGGCCCAGCAGTACCAGCAGAGCAACCAGTGGGTGATCGAGACCATGGCCATGGCGCTGGAGCCGGCGGCGCTGTCGCGCGACCGCGCCCAGGCCTGGCTGCGCTTCAAGGGTTACGAGCCCACCACGTTGCGGCTGGGCGCCATGACGCGCCTGGGTGCGCGCATGAGCGCGGCCAACGTGGCCTTCGACGACCACCCCAACCACCAGCGTTTCGCCGATCGCATCGACACCATCACCGCCGATTCGGTGTTCGAGTGGCTGCGCCGCGCCGGTTTGTCCGAAACGCTGAAGGAGTTGCGCTGATGATGAACCGCCGCCATGCCCTGTGCTGCGGCGCGGCCATGGCCGCCGGGCTGTTCACGGGGCTGCTCACGCCCCGGCCCGCGCGCGCCGCGCTGCGCAACCCCTGCCTCGGCCCGCTGCCGCCTGCGCTGGCGCAGCACCCGCTGGTGCGGGCCGCCTTCGAAGGCGTGAACGCCAACCGCCTGGTGGACACCCACGCCCACCTGCTGGGCAACGGCGACAGCGGCAGCGGCTGCACCGTGCACCCGTCCATGCACCAGTGGTGGCGGCCCACCGAGGTGCTGCGCCGCCGCGCCATCCTTAACGCGGCCTGCGTGCCGGCCGATGCGGCTTCGGTCGACCGCAGCTACCTGCAACGCCTGCAAGACCTGGCCGGCGGCTTTCCTGCCGGCGCGCGCTGGTGGCTCTATGCCTTCGAGAACGCCTACACCGACGCCGGTCGCCCCGACCCCGAGCACACCACCTTCCACGTGCCCAACGCCTACGCGGCGCAGGTGGCCGCAGCCGAACCGGCGCGCTTCGACTGGGTGAGTTCGGTGCACCCCTACCGCGAAGACGCGCTCGCGGCCCTGGCCGCCACGCTGGACGCTGGCGCGGTGGCCGTGAAGTGGTTGCCCAGCACGATGAACATCGACCCCGCCGATGCACGCTGCCGGCCCTACTTCGAACTGCTGGCCCGGCGCCGCGTGCCGCTGGTGGTGCATTGCGGCGAAGAGAAGGCCGCCCCCGGTGCCGGCCGCGACGAGCTGGGCAACCCGCTGCTGCTGCGCGTGCCGCTGGGGCTGGGCGTGCGCGTGATCGCGGCGCACTGCGCCTCGCTGGGCAAGGCGGTGGACACCGAAAGCCGCAGCCGGCGCGAGGTGCCGGCCTTCGACCTCTTCGCCCGCCTGATGGACGAGCCGGCGCACCAGGGCCTGCTCTTCGGCGACCTCTCGGCCGTGTTCCAGCGCAACCGCAAGCCCGCGGTGTGGCAGGCGGTGCTGCAGCGCACGGCCTGGCATGGCCGGCTGCTGCACGGCAGCGACCACCCGCTGCCAGGCCTGATGCCGCTGTTCTCGCTGCCGGCGCTGGTGAAGGCCGGCGTGCTGCCCGAGGCCGAGGCCCCGGTGCTGCAGCAGGTGCGCGAACACAACCCGTTGGTGTTCGACTTCATGCTCAAGCGCCGCCTGCGCTGGCAGGGCCAGGCGCTGCCGGCCGCCGTGTTCGAAGCCGCGGCGCTGGTGCAGCAGCCCGCTACAGTGCCGGGCGGCTGAACCGCCCGCGCCCCGCCCCCACCCGAGGAAAGCCGTGCCCACCCCGTCCATCCCCGCGCCCGAAGCCCCGCACGAGCACCCCAACCAGTTCGCGCTGCTCGGCCAGCGCCGTTTCGGCCCGTTCTTCTGGGTGCAGTTCCTCGGTGCCGGCAACGACAACGTCTTCAAGTTCGCCTTCACGGTGCTGGTGACCTACCAGCTGCAGGTGCAGTGGCTGCCGGCTTCCCTGGCCGGGCTGGTGATCGGCGGGCTGTTCATCCTGCCCTTCGTGCTGTTCTCGGCCACCAGCGGGCAGCTGGCCGACAAGCACGACAAGGCCCGGCTCATCCGCTTCACGAAAGACTTCGAGATCGCGGTGATGCTGCTGGCCGCGGCCGGCTTCCTGCTGCAGAACATCCCGGTGCTGCTGCTCAGCATCTTTCTCATGGGCCTGCAGAGCACGCTCTTCGGCCCGGTGAAGTTCGCCTACCTGCCGCAGCACCTGAACGAGCGTGAACTCACCGGTGGCAACGGCATGGTGGAGATGGGCACCTTCGTGGCCATCCTGCTGGGCAACGTGGCCGGCGGGCTGCTGATCGCGGTGCCCCAGGTAGGCCCGCAGTACGTGGCCGTGGCCTGCGTGCTGCTGGCCTTGCTGGGGCGCGTGGCGGCGCAGGCGGTGCCGCTGTCGCCGGCCACCGACCCCGGGCTGAAGATCAACTGGAACCCCTTCACCGAAACCTGGCGCAACCTGAAGCTGGCCCGTGGCAGCCTGGTGGTGTTCCGCTCGCTGCTGGGCATCAGCTGGATGTGGTTCTTCGGCGCGGTGTTCCTGAGCCTTTTTCCCGCCTTCGCCAAGGACGTGCTGCGCGGCGACGAGCAGGTGGCTTCGCTGCTGCTGGTGGTGTTTTCGGTGGGCATCGGCATCGGCTCGCTGCTGTGCGAGCTGCTGAGCCGGCGGCATGTGGAAATCGGCCTCGTGCCGCTGGGGGCCATCGGCATGAGCGTCTTCGCTGCCGATCTGTACTTCGCCAGCCGCGGCCTGGCCGGCCCAGCCGGCGGGGGCGCGTTCACGCTGGCCGCCTTCGTGGCGCAGCCTGCCCACTGGCGCGTGATGGCCGACCTGGCGCTGCTGGCGCTGTTTGCCGGCATCTACAGCGTGCCCATGTACGCGCTCATCCAGCTGCGCAGCCAGCCCACGCACCGCGCGCGCATCATCGCGGCCAACAACATCCTGAACGCGCTGTTCATGGTGGTCAGCAGCATCGGCGTGGGTGCGTTGCTGGCGGCGAACTTCACCATCCCGCAGGTCTTCCTGGTGGTGGCGCTGCTCAACGCCGTGGTGGCGGGCTACATCTTCCTGCTGGTGCCGGAGTACCTGCTGCGCTTCCTGGCCTTCCTGCTCACGCGCTGCATCTACCGCTTCCAGGTGCGCAACGACGAGCACATTCCCGCCCAGGGCGCGGCCATCCTGGTGTGCAACCACGTGAGCTACATCGACGCCGTGGTGCTGATGGCGGCCAGCCCGCGGCCCATCCGCTTCATCATGGACCACCGCATCTTCGCCACGCCGGTGCTGGGCTGGCTGTTCAAGCTGGGCAAGGCCATCCCCATCGCGCCGCAGAAGGAAGACCCGGCGGCCTACGAGCGCGCCTTCGAACAGGCGGGCGCGGTGCTGGCCGATGGCGAGCTGCTGGCCATCTTTCCGGAAGGCGGCATCACGCGCGACGGCAGCCTGGGTGAATTCAAGGGCGGCGTGATGAAGATCCTGCAAGCCCACCCCGTGCCCGTGGTGCCGCTGGCGCTGCACAACCTGTGGGGCAGCTTCTTCAGCCGCATCGAAAAGGGCTCGGCGATGGTGAAGCCTTTCCGCCGGGGCCTCTTCAGCCGCGTGGGCCTGGTGGCCGGGCCGGCGCTGCCGCCGGCCGAAGTGACACCGGCACTATTGCGCGAACGCGTGGCCGCACTGCTGCAGACCGAGGCGGCGGCGTAGCGCCTGCTTGCAGAACCCCGCAGCCGCTGCGCTACGATGCATTCAACGCTGCTCTCATGAAGGGAAGGATTTCCATGACGCAAGAGAACCTCCGCGCCACCTCCATGCCCGCCCGCCTGGTGGCGCTGGCCTTGCTGCTGGGTGCCTGCGCGCTGCCGGCGCTGGCCAGCAGCTCGGCCAGCTCGGCTTCATCAGATAGCGTGTCCACCTCGGTGGGCAGCAGTTCCACCTCCATCCAGACCTCGAGCGAAAGCTCCTCCGGCGACAACAAGGTGGCCGAGGGTGACTACCGCATCATCGAGGTCGCCGAAGCCCCGGCCCGTGCCGGCACCGTGCGCCTGAAGCTGCACGCCGTGGCCGACGATGCCAAGCAGGGCGAGTTCTTCCTTTACATGCCGCAAGAGGCCTATGACCAGAGCCGCCTGGGCCAGGGCAGCGTGGTCACCGCCCGTGCCAAGGCCTACGGCCTCGAGTTCGCGAAGGCCCAGGCCGGCAAGCCCTTCTTCCTGGTGCTGGCCGACGAGTGGTTCCGCGAACTGCAGAACCGCGTCGTCCGCCTCTGACCGCGCCCCGCTTGAACCGCAGCCGGCGCTGGGCGCGGGCTGCCTCAGCGGCTGCTGCAAAGGTGGCCTGGGCTGGCGTGGTGCTGCTGGCCGGCCTGGGCTGGGCTCCTTCACACGCCACGTCGCTGCGCGCCTGCGACCCGCCCGACAAGCTGACGGCCGAGCAGAAGGACAAGATCTTCAGCTTCGGCGCCGTCATCAAGGCCGAGCTGGACAAATCGGGCCAGCGCCTCGCGCTCATCTCGCGCGCCGGCCTCGACCTCGGGCGTTTCGGGGTGCGTTATTCGCACGCCGGCTTCAGCCTGAAGCACAGCCCCGAGACCCCCTGGGCCGTGCGCCAGCTCTACTACGCCTGCGACGAGAAGCAGCCGCACATCTTCGACCAGGGCATGCTGGGCTTCCTGCTGGGCATGAACGAGCCGACGCTGGGTTATGTCTCGGTGGTGCTGCTGCCCGAGGCCGATGCGGCCGAACTGGAGCGCGCCGCGCTGGACAAGCGGCAGGCCCTGCAACTGCTGGGCGCCACCTACAGCGCCAATGCCTATGCCTTCAGCCAGCGCTACCAGAACTGCAACCAGTGGGTGGTGGAAGTGCTGGCCGCGGCTCGTGGGCGCCTGCTGGAAGGCGCCGAGGGCGCAGCTTCTGGCGGCGGGCCCCCGGGCGGGGCCGGCGCGTTGCGTGAACGTGCCCAGGCCTGGCTGCTGGGCCAGGGTTATGTGCCCAGCGTCATCGACGTGGGCTGGCGCCCGCTGATGTGGGCCACGGCCTTCGTGCCCTGGCTGAACAACGACGACCACCCCGCCGAAGACCAGGCGCAGGCGCTGTACCGCGTCAGCATGCCGGCGGCCATCGAGAGCTTCCTGCGCGCCCAGGTGCCGGGCGCCCAGCGCCTGGAGTTCTGCCACACCCAGCAGCACGTGGTGGTGCGCCGGGGCTGGCAGCCCATCGCCGAAGGCTGCGTGCCCGAGGCAGACGACACGGTCATCGCGCTGAACTGAAGCCCTGCCGCTTGCTGAAAGTACTGTATGAACGTACAGTATTTCGGTGAGCCTCTTCTCCCTGACACCTGCTGGGCCCTCTGCACCGCTGTCTGCGGCGCCGTTGCTTGCGCCGCTGCTTGCGCGGCCGCCCGCAAGGCCGGCGGGGCGGGTGGAGCAGGCCGAGCAGGCGGGGCAGCCAGCGCAGGCCCTGGCCGCACCGCCGGCACCGCCCGAGAGCCTGCACCCCGCGCTGTGGCGCGCCCACCAGCTGGGGCGCAGCAGCCATGCCGGCCTGGCCAGCGGCTTTCCTGAGCTGGATGCCCAACTGCCCGGCGGCGGCTGGCCGCCGGGCGCCCTGACCGAACTGCTGCTGCCCCATGAAGGCCTGGGCGAGTTGCGCCTGCTGGCCCCGGTGCTGGCTGCCGTGCAGGCGCAGCAGCGCTGCGTGATGTGTTTCGACCCCCCCGCCGCCTTGTGCGCCTGGGCGCTGGCGGCGCTGGGCCTGGACGCGCAGCGCCTGGTGCTGCTGCAGGCCCGCCAGCCGCTGAAGGGCGCCGCGCGCACCCGCCTGCCCGCGCCCGACGTGCTGTGGGCGCTGGAGCAGGCGCTGAAAAGCGGGCAGGTGGGCGCCGTGCTGGCCTGGTTGCCTGCGCGCCTGCCGGCCGACGCCCTGCGCCGGCTGCAACTGGCGGCGCAGAACCACGAAGGCCCGGCCTTCCTGCTGCGCGACGCGGCCTTGCGCCAGCAGCCCAGCGCCGCCCCGCTGCGGCTTGAACTGGCCTGCGCCGGGCCCGACCGCCTGCGCGTGGCCCTGCTCAAGCGCCGCGGCCCGCTGCTGGCGCGGCCGCTGCTGCTGGCGCTGCCGCCCGTGCTCTCGGGCCCGGCGCTGGCGCGTGCGCAGCGTGCGGCGGCCGCCAAGGCGGCGGCGCCAGGCTCGTCTGCAGCGCAGGCCTTGCAAGCCGCACGGGGTGGCCCGCAGGCCGCGCCGGCCGTGTCGGCCCTGGGCCGCTGAGGCCGCGCTTCGGCGCTTCAGCGCTTCATGCCTGCCGTGCCCGGGTTGACACATGCGCTGGTGGGCCCTGCATCTGCCGCTGCTGTCGCTGGAGGCCTTCTGCGCCACGCTGCCGCCAGAACAGGCTGGAAGGCCCGAACGGCCCGAACGGCCGGTCGCGCTGGTGGCGGCGCATCGCGTGGCCGCCGTGAATGCGGCCGCTGCCGCCTGCGGCGTGCGTGCCGAGATGAAACGCGCCACCGCGCTGGCGCTGGCTTCTGACCTGCTGCTGGCCGAAGCCAGCCCGGCGCGCGACAGCGCCGCGCTGCGCGCCGTGGCCCACGCCGCGCTGGCCTTCACGCCGGCCGTGGTGCTGCACGACGCCCAGACCGTGCTGATGGAGGTGCAGGGCAGCCTGCGTCTTTTCGGCGGTCCGGCCGCGCTGCACCAGCGCCTGCAGGCCGCGCTGGCGCCGCTGGGCCACCGCGTGCAGATGGCCGCCGCCCCCACTGCCGTGGGCGCGGCCCTGCTGGCGCGCTGGTGGCCGCGCGGCGATCTCACCACCGCCGCCGGCCCCCACCTGCTGCTGGGCCCCCACGCCACCGACCTCGCGGCGCTGCAGGCCCTGCTGGCGCCCGCGCCGGTGTGGCTGCTGGGCCCGGGCCGCGAGCACTGGGAAGCCCTGCAGGGCATGGGCCTGCACACCCTGCACGACCTGCAGCAGATGCCGCGCGCCGGCCTGGCGCGGCGCTTCGGCACCGAGGTGCTGGACGAACTCGACCGCGCCCTGGGCCGCCGCCCCGACCCGCGCCGCTGGCTGGCGCTGCCGGCCCACTTCGACAGCCGCCTGGAACTGCTGGCCCGCGCCGAAACCACCGACCAGGTGCTGCATGGCGCCGCCGTGCTGCTGGCGCGCCTGCTGGCCTGGGCACAGGCGCACCAGGCGCGCGTGGGCAGCTTCACGCTGCGCATGCGCCACGAGCGCCAGCGCCGCGTGCTGCAGCCGCCCACCGAACTGGCCGTGGCCCTGGCCGAACCTTCGGCCGAGCTGGCTCACCTGCAGCTGCTGCTGCGCGAGCGCCTGGCCCGCCTGACGCTGACCGCGCCCACGCTGGAGCTGCAGCTCAGCTGCCAGCACCTGGTGGCCGGGGCCGTGCCCAACGGCGAGCTCTTTCCCACCCAGGCCAGCCAGGCCGAGGGCCTGGTGCGCCTGCTGGAGCGCCTGCGCGCGCGCCTGGGCGACGACCAGGTGCTGCGCCTGCAGGCCGTGGCCGACCACCGCCCCGAACACGCCAGCGCCACCGTGCCGGCCCAGGGCAGCGCGTCCTCGATCTCGCCATCCACCGCACCCTCCGCCGCGCCTTCAACCGCGCCCTCCGCCACGCCCGGCCCGCTGCCCCTGCACCGTCCGGCCTGGCTGCTGCCCGTGCCCCAGCCGCTGGCCGAGCGTGCCGCGCTGCCCGTGCTGCAAGGCCGCCCGCTGCAGTTGCTGAGCGGCCCCGAGCGCATCGAAACCGGCTGGTGGGATGGCGCGCCCGCCGTGCGCGACTACTACATCGCCCAAACGCCCGAGGGCGCGCTGGTGTGGGTGTGGCACGCCCGCCTGCCCGATGCCGACGATGCCGCGCCGCGCTGGTACCTGCAGGGGCGTTTCGGATGAAGCGGCGCTGCCGCGCGGCCACCTTCACAACGCGATGCGGAACCGCAGCGCCGGCGTGCCGCCGAAGGCCGCCGGCAGCGTGAAGGCTTCCATCAACGCCCCGCCGTTGGCAGTGATGACGCGCTGCGAAGGCGCGTTGTCGGCGTCGGTGGTGAGCTGCACCTCGCGCAGGCCGAAGCTGCGCGCCAGCGGCAGCATCAGCGCCAGGGCGCGCGTGGCGTGGCCGCGGCGCTGTTTCCAGGGCACCACGGTGTAGCCCAGGTGCCCCAGCACATGCGGCGGCAGCGGCCCGTGGTCTTTCGGCCAGCGCAGGTTGATGCTGCCGCAGAAACTGCCGTCGGCGCTTTCGGCATCTTCCGGTGCCCACATCCAGCGCACCACGCCGGGCAGGCGTTCCACCTGGCTGCCGTCGGGCAGCGTCACGCGCGGGCCCAGGGCCTCGGGGTCGTGCAGGGTGGTCAGGAAGCCTGCCGCATCGGCCGCGATGGCCTGCAGCTGTTCCTGCGCCGCCTCTGGGCGCGTGGTGTTGGGCGACCAGCCGCGCGACAAGGCCGCGCAGTAGCCGGCCAGGTGTTCGGGCCCGGGGCGCACCAGTTCCATCGTCAGGCCTGGCTGCGCTTCAGGCGGGCTTCAGCACACCCAGCAGCCACTGCTGCAGTGCCTGCACTTCCTCCATGCACACCGAGTGCTGCATGGGGTAGTCGTGCCACTGCACGGGCTGGCCCAGGGCCTGCAGCTGGTCGCGCGCGGCGGCGCCGCGGGCCAGGGGCACCACGCCGTCGCTGCGGCCGTGGGCCAGGAACAGCGGCGTCATCACGTTCGCATCGTGGCGTTCGGCTGTGGTGGTGTCGGCCAGCGGCAGGTAGCCCGACATGCCCACCAACCCCGCCAGCCGCTGCCCATAGCGCAGCCCGGCGCCCAGCGTGATGGCGCAGCCCTGCGAGAAGCCGCCCAGCACGATGCGCTGCGCGGGCACGCCGCGCGCCACCTCGCGGTCGATCAGCGCGTGCACCTGCGCAAAGCTCTCGCGCAAGCCGGCTTCGTCTTCGCGCCGCACGAGGTCGGCGCCCAGGATGTCGTACCAGGCGCGCATGCGGTGACCGCCGTTGATGGTGACGGCACGCTCCGGCGCGCGCGGGAACACCCAGCGCACCGGGCCCGCGGGGCCGAGCTTCAGCTCATCGGCGAAGGAAAGAAAGTCGGTGCCGTCGGCGCCCAGGCCGTGCAGCACGATGACGGTGGCCCGCGGCTCGGCGCCGGGATGCACTTCGATGGTTTGCAGCGCGTTCATGTCAGTAGCTCAGGCCCATGGCGTGGCGCACGTCCTTCATCGTCTGCTTGGCCACCGTGCGCGCGCGCTCGGTGCCCATCTCGACGATCCAGTGCACCTGCTTGGGGTTCGAGAGATAGGTCTCTGCGCGCTCGCGCCAGGGCTGCTGCTCCTGCACGATGGCGTCGATCACGGGTTGCTTGCAATCCAGGCAGCCGATGCCGGCGCTCTGGCAGCCCTTCACCACCCATTCCTTCGTGGCTTCGTCGCTGTAGACCTTGTGGAACTGCCACACCGGGCACTTCTCCGGGTTGCCGGGGTCGGTGCGGCGGCCGCGCGCGGGGTCGGTGGCCATGCCACGGATCTTGCGCGTGACCTCGGCGGGCTCTTCGCGCATCAGCACCGCGTTGCCGTAGCTCTTGCTCATCTTCGCGCCGTCGGTGCCGGGCAGGCGCAGCACCTCGGTGTGCAGCGCGTGCGGCTCGGTGAGGATGGTCTTGCCCGCACCCTTGAGAAAACCCAGCAGCAGTTCGCTGTCGTCTTCCGTCCAGCCGGCCACGTTCGCGGCGGCCTTGGTGACAAGGCCCGTGCCCTTGGCCAGCGCTTCTTCGCTGCCGGTTTCGCCGAAGGCCTTGCGCTGCTTCTCGAAGTAGCGCGCGTCGTCCTTGCCCAGCTTGGCCAGGGCGGCGGCGGTCTTTGCCTCGCCGTCCTTGCTGCGGCCGTAGAGGTTGTTGAAGCGGCGCGCCACCTCGCGCGTCAGCTCGACGTGGCTGGCCTGGTCTTCGCCCACGGGCACGTGGTTGGCCTTGTAGATGAGGATGTCGGCGGCCTGCAGCAGCGGGTAGCCCAGGAAGCCGTAGGTCGCCAGGTCGCGGTCTTTCAGCTTCTCGATCTGGTCCTTGTAGGTGGGCACGCGTTCCAGCCAGCCCAGCGGCGTGCCCATGGCCAGCAGCGTGAAGAGTTCGGCGTGCTCGGGAATGTGGCTCTGGATGAAGATCGTGCACTTGTCGGGGTCCAGGCCGGCGGCGATCCAGTCCACCACCATGTCGTAGACGAACTTCTCCATCACCTCGCGTTCTTCGTAGTGCGTGGTCAGCGCATGCCAGTCGGCCACGAAGAAGAAGCACTCGTGCTCGTGCTGCAGCCGCACCCAGTTCTTCAGGGCGCCGTGGAAGTGGCCAAGGTGCATGGCGCCGGTGGGGCGCATGCCGGAAAGAACGCGTGAACGCATGGTGGGCTGCAAGGCAGGTACGACGGGGTGCTGATTCTCTCAGGAAGGTTTCCGCCTTCGCAGCCTCTGCCTGGGCCGGCGGGGCTGGCCGCCGGCCGCACCTACACTGCGGGCCGCCATGAAACGCATCGTCATCTTGATCTCGGGCCGCGGCTCGAACATGGAAGCCATCCACCGTCGCTGCGCCGAAGAAGGCTGGCCGGCCCAGGTGGTGGCCGTCATCGCCAACCGCCCGCAAGCCGGTGGCCTGGCCTGGGCGGCCGAGCGCGGCATCGCCACGCGGCTGGTCGACCACCGGGCGCATGCCAGCCGCGAAGCCTTCGACGACGCCCTGGCCGCCGCCATCGACGAACACCAGCCCCACCTGGTGGTGCTGGCCGGCTTCATGCGTGTGCTGGGCGCGGCCTTCGTGCGCCACTACGAGGGGCGTCTGCTCAACATCCACCCCTCGCTGCTGCCGGCCTTCCCGGGCCTGCACACGCACCGCCGCACGCTGGAGGTGGGCTGCAAGGCCGCCGGCGCCACGGTGCACTTCGTGACGCCCGAGCTCGACCACGGCCCCATCGTGATGCAGAGCGTGGTGCCGGTGCTTCCGGGCGACGATGAACACACGCTCTCGGCGCGCGTGCTGGCCACCGAACACATCATCTACCCGCTGTCGGTGCGCTGGTTCGTCGAAGGCAAGCTGCGCATCGAAGACGGCCGCGTGCGGCAGACCGACGGCGCCTCGCAGGTCTTGATCTAGCGCGCGCCGGCGCCGCTGTCAGCCGATGCGCGCAAAGCGCGGCTGGCGCTGGCCGTTGATCACCACCTCCGAGAAGAACATGCCGTGCGGCCGCACCCAGTCGCCTTTGTTGCCGTAGAGCGGGCGGTACAGCACCAGCGGCTCCAGCGTTTCGCTGTGGCGCACCACGCCCAGCAGTTCGTACTCGCCGCCCTTGTAGTGGCGGTAGCGGCCGGCCGGGGCCGGGGGCAGGGGTGGCAGGTCGCTGTCGTCGGGTGAACTGTTCATGCCGGGCAGGATAATCCGTCGATGCATCCCAACGCCCTTGTCGACCTGAGCACCGAGCTGCTGCGCGCCGTGCTGAAGCTCGACCATCCTGCCGACAGCGTGGTCTCGGCCTTCTTCCGCCAGCACCGCACCCTGGGTTCGCGCGAGCGCCATGCGCTGGCCGAAACCGCCTACACCGTGCTGCGCCAGCGCCTGCTGTTCCAGAACCTGGCGCAAAGCGGCAGCGGCCCGCTGGAACGCCGCCTGGCCATCCTGGCCTGGCAGGGCAGCCCCAGCTTCCTGCGCGCGGCACTCGCCCCCAATGAGCTGGCCTGGCTGACGGCCGTCGAAGACATCGACCACGCCACCTTGCCCGAGAAGCTGCGCCACAACCTGCCCGACTGGCTGGCCCAGCCGCTGAAAGACAGCCTGGGCGACGAGTTCTGGCCCCTGGTGGACGCCCTCTCGGAAACCGCCGCGCTCGACCTGCGCGTGAACCTGCTCAAGGCCAAGCGCGAAGACGTGCTGCGCACGCTCACCGAAGCCGGCTTCACTGCCACCCCCACGCCCTATTCACCCTGGGGCCTGCGCCTGCAGGGCAAGCCGGCGCTGCACAAGCTGGACGTCTTCACCCAGGGCCTGGTGGAAGTGCAGGACGAAGGCAGCCAGTTGCTGGCGCTGCTGACCGACCCCAAGCGCGGCGAGATGGTGGTCGATTTCTGCGCCGGTGCCGGCGGCAAGACCCTGGCCCTGGGCGCGGCCATGCGCAACACCGGGCGGCTGTATGCCTTCGACATCTCGGGCCACCGGCTCGACGCGCTGAAGCCCCGGCTCGCGCGCAGCGGCCTGTCCAACGTGCACCCGGCGCAGATCGCCCACGAGCGCGACGACCGCATCAAGCGCCTGGCCGGCAAGATCGACCGCGTGCTGGTGGACGCACCCTGCTCCGGCCTGGGCACGCTGCGCCGCAACCCCGACCTGAAGTGGCGCCAAAGCCCGCAGGCCGTGAGCGAGATGCAGGCCAAGCAGACCGCCATCCTGACCAGCGCGGCGCGGCTGCTGAAGCCGGGCGGCCGCCTGGTCTACGCCACCTGTAGCCTGCTGACGACGGAAAACGAAGCCGTGGCCGATGCCTTCACGGCCGCCCACGCCGGGCCGTCGGGCGGTTTCGAGGTGCTGCCAGCGCAGCAGGCGCTGGAGGCCGCGCGCGTGGACGGCGCCGCCTTGCTGGTGGCGGGCCCTTACCTGCGACTTTGGCCACACCGCCACCAGACCGACGGTTTTTTCGCCGCCGTCTGGCAAAAGCGTTGAAATCAGCCCTTACGGGCGCCATCTGTTTTGATCTGGCTCAAAATCAAGGCAGCCGGATCTGTTTGGGGGTGGTCTGCCTACGCAATCGCCGCAACTTTCCTGTCAGCCCGGCCTCTACAATCTTGTGTGTAAATTTTTCCTTGCAAGGAAGCGCTGATGGATCTCTTGTGGCAAGTGCACGACGCAGTCGTCCAGATGCTTTCGCACGGACTGCTCGAAGCCAGCTGGTGGCAGGTGCTGCTGTACACCCTGGTCACCACGCACATCACCATCTCCGCGGTGACTATCTTCCTGCACCGCGCGCAGGCGCACCGCGCGCTGGATCTGCACGCCATCCCGTCGCACTTCTTCCGCTTCTGGCTGTGGATAGGCACCGGCATGATCACGAAGGAATTCGTGGCCGTGCACCGCAAGCACCACGCCAAGTGCGAGACCGAAGAAGACCCGCACAGCCCGCAGGTCAAGGGCCTGAAGGCGCTGCTGCTCACGGGCGTCGAGCTGTACCGCAAGGAAGCCGAGAACAAGGAAACCCTGGTCAAGTACGGGCACAACACGCCTGACGACTGGGTCGAGCGCAACGTCTACAGCCGCTACACCTGGCAAGGCGTGGGCCTCATGCTCATCCTGAACCTCACGCTCTTCGGCGCCGTCGGCGCCGTGGTCTGGGCGGTGCAGATGGCCTGGATTCCCGTGATGGCCACCGGCATCATCAACGGCATCGGCCACTACTGGGGCTACCGCAACTTCGAGGCGCCCGATGCTTCGACCAACGTCTCGCCCTGGGGCATCCTGATCGGCGGCGAAGAGCTGCACAACAACCACCACACCTACCCCACCTCGGCCAAGTTCTCGATCAAGCCCTACGAATTCGACGTGGGCTGGATGTACATCCGCGGCATGGAGAAGTTGGGCCTGGCCCGCGTGAAGAAGGTGCCGCCCAAGCTGGCCTTGGGTGATGTGCGCCTGGTGGCCGACGGCAAGACGCTGGAAGCCGTCATCGCCAACCGCTACGAGGTGATGGCCCGCTACGCCCAGGAAATGAAGGCCGCCGTGGGTGCCGAGCTGGTGCGCCTGAAGGCGCAGGGCGCCGAGAACAGCACGCGCTTCCGCAACCTGCGCGTGGCCAAGACCTGGCTGCATCGCGACGACGACAAGATCCCCCAGGGCGTGAAGCCCACGCTGCAGCAGGCCATGGGCGAGAGCCCGCAGCTGGCCAAGCTGGTGGCCATGCGCGAAGAGCTGCGCGCGCTGTGGACACGCACCGGCGTCAGTGCCGACCAGCTGGTGGCCGACCTGCAGGCCTGGTGTCGCAAGGCCGAGGAAAGCGGCATCGCCGCGCTGCAGGAGTTCAGCTTCAAGCTGCGCGCCGCCACCGCCTGAGCCGCGCCTCCGCCGAAGGAAGCCCGCCTTGCGCGGGCTTTTTTCTTGCCTCCGCACACCGGGTCCTCGCTTAGCATCTCGGCAAAGCGTCCACGCCGAGACGCCAGGGCCGCAAGGCAGAAGTACCGCATCAGCGCCAGAGGGTCAGGGAGACACGGATGTCACGACTGCGCTGCGCGCGGGTGCCCCGCTTGCCATGATGGCGGCGAAAAGCTGGATGGCGCGTGTGCAGGGCTGGCTGGCCGGCTCGTCAGAGCCTGAAGCGCCCCCGGCGCCGCCCGACACCCTGCCGGCCCCCATCCCCGCCGACCTCGACTGCCTCTACACGCTGCAGGCCGAGCAGGTGCGCCTGCTGCAGCGCCAGGCGCAGCTGGACGGGCTGACCGGCCTGCCGCTGCGCAGCCATTTCCTGGGCCTGGTGCAGCAGCGACTGGATGCCGCCGCCGGCCCGGGCGCGGCCCTGCTGCTGCTGCGTGTGCAGCAACTCGACGGCCTGAACCAGCGCCTGGGCTTCGAAGCCACCGACCGCCTGCTGGCGGCGCTGGGCGAGGTCTTGCAGACCTATGTCGACCGCGTGCCCGGCACCTGCGCCGGCCGTTTGAACGGCAGCGACTTCGCGCTGTGCCTGCCCGTGGCCGGCGTGGCGCGCGAGACCGCCACCTCGCTGCATGCCGCGCTGGCCGCCGTGCCGGCTCTGCGCGCCGGCCGGGCCGACGTGGCCGTGGGCGGGGTGGACGGCGCACCGCCGGCCCACCCGGGCGCGGTGCTGGCTGCGGCCGATGCTGCGCTGGCCCAGGCGGAGGCCCGCGGCGCCAGCGGCTACAGCCCGGTGGTGGTGGAGGCCTGGGCCGGCTCTGGCGGGCCCAGCGGCGACCCCACCGCCGTACCCACGACCGAAGGCGGCGAGCGGGCCTGGCGGGCGCAGATCGCCGCTGCGCTGGCCGATGGCCGCGTGCAGTTGCAGGCGGTGCCGGTGCTGGACGCCGTGGGGCACTGCCTGCACTTGGCCTGCCGCCTGTGTGTGCAGACGCAGCCCGGCGGCGCCTACCAGGCGGCCGAAGCCTGGTTCGCCTGGGCCCGCCGCAGCCGCCTGCTGCCGCTGGTCGACCGGGTCTGCATGGAGCTCGCGCTCCAGGCCATCGCTGCCGATGGCCGGGCGCGTGCGGTGCCGGCTTCGGCGCAGTCGCTGATGTCGCCCGGCTTCATCACCGACGCCTCGGAAATGCTGGCCGCCGCCCCCCGCGCCGCCGCGCTGCTGACGGTGGAGTGCACCGATGCGCTGCGTGAAGCCGCCGCACTGCCGGCGCTGGCCGCGGCCGCCCGCGCGTGGCGCGCCTGGGGCGTGCGCATGGGCGTGGGGCCGATGGACGAACTGGCGCTGCACCTGCCCGCCTTGAAGGCGGCCGGCGTGCGCCATGTCTCGCTGGACGTGCGCACGCTACCCGGCCTGGCCGAAGACGCGGCCCTGCGCAGCTATGTGCAGGGCCTGGCGGCCCTGGTGCACGGCCTGGGCCTCAGCGTGCTGGCCAGTGCCGTGAACGATGCCGCCGAAGCGCAGATCCTGTGGGGCCTGGGCGTCGATGCCGCCAGCGGTGCGGCGCTGCTGCCGGCTCCCGAGCCCGCGCTGCGCCGCTGACCGCCTGGGCCCTTCAGGCGATGTCGCCGGCGTGCACGCCGAAGTGGCCGCGCCGGCGGTCTTCGAAGAAATGTTCCAGCGTCAGGCGCACGGTGCGGAAGGCCAGTTCCTCCCAGGGCACCTCGTCTTCGCGGAAGAGGCGCGCTTCGATGGTTTCGGGGCCAGGGTCCAGCGTGGTGTCGAGCATGCGGGCGCGGTAGAACAGGTGCACCTGGCCCACGCGCACCACGTTCAGCACGGTGAAAAGGTCTTGCATCTCCACCCGCGCGCCGGCTTCTTCCACGGTTTCGCGCAGGGCCCCGTCGGCCGTGCTTTCGCCCAGTTCCAGGAAACCCGCAGGCAGCGTCCACATGCCGTAGCGCGGCTCGATGTTGCGGCGGCACAGCAGCACCTGCTCGCCCCACACCGGCACCGTGCCCACCACGTTGATGGGGTTCTCGTAGTGGATCTCGCCGCAGGCGCTGCAGATGGCGCGTTCGCGGTTGTCGTCGGCGGGTACGCGGTAAACGGCTTCGGCGCCGCAGACACGGCAGTGCTTGATACGGCGCGGCACCATCATGCGGGCCAGTGTAGCGGGCAGGGCGTGGCATGATGGTCCATCACCCCACAACCCTTCCCACCCGCCGCATGAGCCTGGTTTTCACCCCGCCCGCCCCCGTTGTCGTGCCCGTGGTGGGCGGTGGCAGCTACCCCGTGCACCGCATCTATTGCGTGGGCCGCAACTACGCCGAGCACGCGGTGGAGATGGGCTTCACCGGCCGCGAGCCGCCGTTCTTCTTCATGAAGCCGGCCGATGCCATCGTGGCCGTGCCGGAAGGCAGCACGGGCGAGATGAGCTACCCCACGCTCACCAACAACCTGCACCATGAAATTGAACTGGTGGTGGCCATCGGCCAGGGTGGGCGCCACATCGCCGCGGCCGACGCGCCAGCCCACATCTGGGGCTATGCCGTGGGCCTGGACATGACGCGCCGCGACCTGCAAGGCGAGATGAAGAAGCAGGGCCGCCCCTGGTGCATCGGCAAGGCCTTCGACCAGAGCGCGCCCATCGGCCCCATCGTGCCCAAGGCGCAGACCGGTGAACTGCTCAGCGGCGCCATCACCTTGGCCGTGAACGGAACCATCCGGCAGCGCGGTGACCTGAAGGAGCTCATCTGGAGTGTCAACGAAACCATCGAGCAGCTCAGCGCCGCCTGGGCGCTGCAGCCCGGCGACCTCATCTTCACGGGCACGCCCGCCGGCGTGGGCGCGGTGCAACGCGGCGACGTGATGGAAGGCGCCGTGGCGGGCCTGGGCAGCCTGAAGGTGGCGGTGGTCTGATTCCATCAAGGCAAGGCAAGGCAGGGCATGGAGCTCTACAACTACTTCCGCTCTTCGGCGTCCTACCGCGTGCGCATCGCGCTGGCGCTGAAGGGGCTGGACTACACCTACCGGCCCGTGCACCTGGCCAAGGGCGAACAGTTCGGCGAACACTACAGCGCCGTCTCCCCCAGCCGCCTGGTGCCCTTGCTGCGCGATGGCGAGCACACGCTGACGCAGTCGCTCGCCATCATCGAGTACCTCGACGAAACCCACCCGCAGCCACCGCTGCTGCCGGCCACGCCGGCCGAGCGCGCCCGCGTGCGCGCGCTGGCCATGGACATCGCCTGCGAGATACACCCGCTGAACAACCTGCGCGTGCTGCGCTACCTGGTGAACGACCTGAAGCTCAGCGAAGACGACAAGCACCGCTGGTACCGCCACTGGATAGAAACCGGCCTCGGGGTGGTGGAAAGCCAGCTTGCCGCCGCGCCCGCGCGCTACAGCCACGGCACCACGCCCACGCTGGCCGACTGCTGCCTGGTGCCCCAGGTCTTCAATGCGCAGCGTTTTGAATGCCGCCTGAGCCACGTGCCGAACGTGATGCGCGTCTTCGATGCCTGCATGGCCTTGCCCGCCTTCGAGCAGACCGCGCCCGGGCGGTGCCCCGACGCCGAGTGACCCCCGCCTTGCCCCTGCTGCGGCCGGCCTGGCCTGCGCCTGCCCAGGTGGGCGCCGCCATGAGCCAGCGCGCCGGCGGCGTGAGCCAGGGCCCCTATGCCGCGCTGAACCTGGGCGTGGCCGTGGGCGATGAACCCGACGCCGTGGCCGAGAACCGCGCCCGCTTCAGCGCTGCCCTGGGGGCACGGCCGGTGTGGCTGCGCCAGGTGCACGGCGTGAACGTGCTGCGCCTGCACGCGGGTGACGACAGCGCGCCCCCTGAAAGTGCCGACGCGTCCTGCACCACCGACCTGGGCGTGGCCTGCACCGTGCAGGCGGCCGACTGCATGCCCGTGCTGTTCACGCTGCGCGATGGCTCGGCCGTGGCGGCGGCCCACGCCGGCTGGCGTGGCCTGGCGGCAGGGGTGCTGGAAGCCACGGTGCAGGCCCTGTGTGCGCTGGCGCCGCCGAACCAACAGGCCGGCCCCGCCGACGTGCTGGCCTGGCTGGGCCCCTGCATCGGGCCCCGGGCCTTCGAGGTGAGCGCCGAGGTGCTGCAGGCCTTCGGCCAGGACCCGGCCGCGGCGGACGGGCTGCGCTTCGTGCACCGCCCGCGGCCCGACGGCGCACCACGCTGGCTGGCCAACCTGCCCTTGCTGGCGCGCGAACGCTTGCAGGCGGCCGGCGTGCAGGCCATCACCGACGGCTCGGCCTGCACGGTGGAAGACCCGTCAAGCTTCTTTTCTTTCCGCCGCGATGGCGTCACCGGGCGCATGGCCGCTGCGGTCTGGCGCCGCTGAGGCGGGCAGGGCCGCCGAAGCGGGTTCGACGGCGGCTTCGGCGGCGGCCGCCCGCGCGGCGTCTTCGGCCGCTTCTGCCGCACGCAGCCTGCGCTTGCGGGCCGGCGTGCCCAGGATGTACAGCAGGATGGACAGCGGCAACAGCCCATACAGCAGGAAGGTGAAGAAGGCGCCGATGACCGTACCCTGTGGCGAAGTGGCTTCGGCCACTGCCATCATCAGCACGACGTACATCCAGGCAATGGCGATCAGGTACATGGGGGAACCCGCAGTAGGCACGGCCGGCCGGCCGTTAAAGTGCTCGGGGCCGCAGGTCGCGCGGCCAGGACAGTGGCGTCATCACGGCGTCATCACTGCGTCAGGGGCCCGGCATAGAACCTGCAGCATGGAACGCCGGGCCTCAAGCCGCCCGCGCGACATCAGGAGACAACACGGTGAACAAGAAGACTAGCGCAGCCTTGCCCCCTGCTGCTGCACCGGTGCAGGCCATCGGGGCTGCGGTTGGGGACATTTTCAAGTCGATGGCGGGCCTGAACGTGCCCGTGCAGCAGCTCGCGCAGATCCAGGCCGATTACCTGAAGAGCGCCACCGAGCTGTGGAACCAGTCGCTGCACACGCTGAACGGCGATGCGGCCGCCAAGCCCGCGCCCATCGCCGACCGCCGCTTCGGCAGCAGCGAATGGCTGGCCAACCCGGCTGCGGCCTACACCGCGCAGATGTACCTGCTGAACGCCCGCGCGCTGACGCAGCTGGCCGACAGCGTGCAGGGCGACGCCAAGACGCGCGCCCGCATCCGCTTCGCCGTGCAGCAGTGGGTGGACATGGCCAGCCCCAGCAACTTCCTGGCGCTGAACCCCGACGCGCTGAAGAAGGCCATGGAAACCCAGGGCGAAAGCCTCACCGCCGGCATGCAGCACCTGCTGGAAGACCTGCAGAAGGGCCATGTCTCGCAGACCGACGAATCGGTGTTCGAGGTGGGCAGGAACGTGGCCACCACGGCCGGCCATGTGGTGTTCGAGAACGAACTCTTCCAGCTCATCGAGTACCAGCCGCTCACCGCCAAGGTGCATGAACGGCCCATGCTCTTCGTGCCGCCGTGCATCAACAAGTACTACATCCTCGACCTGCAGCCCGACAACAGCGTCATCCGCTACACCGTGGAGCAAGGCCACCGCACCTTCGTGGTGAGCTGGCGCAACCCCGTTGAGAGCCTGAAGCACAAGACCTGGGACGACTACATCGAAGAAGGCCCCATCGCCGCCATCCGCGCGGTGCAGGGCATCACGGGGCAGGACAGCATCAACACGCTGGGTTTCTGCGTCGGCGGCACCATCCTGGCCACCGCGCTGGCCGTGCTGGCCGCGCGCGGCGAACAGGCGGCGCACAGCGTGACGCTGCTGACCACGCTGCTCGACTTCGAAAGCACCGGCATCCTCGACATCTTCATCGACGAAGCTTCCGTGAAGCTGCGCGAGATGACCCTGGGCCCCGAGGCCCCGGGCGGCCCGGGCCTGCTGAAGGGCCAGGAACTGGCCACCACCTTCAGCTTCCTGCGGCCCAATGACCTGGTGTGGAACTACGTCGTGGCCAACTACCTGAAGGGCGAGGCGCCGCCGCCTTTCGACCTGCTGTACTGGAACGGCGACAGCACCAACCTGCCCGGGCCCATGTACTGCTGGTACCTGCGCCACACCTACCTTCAGAACGAGCTGAAGCAAGCGGGCAAGCTGGTGGTGTGCGGCGAGAAGATCGATCTCGGTGCCATCGAGGCCCCGGTCTTCATCTACGGTTCGCGCGAAGACCACATCGTGCCCTGGACGGCCGCCTACGCCTCGGTCCCCTTGCTCAAGGGCGAGCGACAGTTCGTCCTGGGCGCCAGCGGCCACATTGCCGGCGTCATCAATCCGCCCTCCAAGGGCAAGCGCAGCCACTGGACGAACGCCAGGCTGCCGGCCACCGCCGAAGCCTGGTTCGCCAGCGCGACCGAACATCCGGGAAGCTGGTGGCCCGTGTGGGCCGACTGGCTGAAACCCAAGGCCGGCAAACTGGTCAACGCACCCAAGACCCCCGGCAGCCCGCGGTTCAAGCCGATAGAGCCCGCCCCTGGCCGCTACGTCAAGGTGAAAGCCTGACCCCGTATTCACGAAGGAGACTCCCATGGCCCAACAAGACATCGTCATCGTCGCCGCCGCCCGCACGGCGGTCGGCAAGTTCGGCGGCACGCTCGCCAAGACCGCTGCGCCCGAACTGGGCGCCACCGTGCTGAAGGCGCTGCTCGAGCGCAGCGGCCTGGCCGCCGAACAGGTGGGCGAGGTCATCCTCGGCCAGGTGCTCACCGCCGGCAGCGGCCAGAACGCGGCGCGCCAGGCCGTCATCAAGGCCGGTTTTCCCACCGGCGTGCCGGCCATGACCATCAACAAGGTCTGCGGCAGCGGCCTGAAGGCGGTGATGCTGGCGGCGCAGGCCATCCGCGACGGCGACAGCGACATCATCATCGCCGGCGGCCAGGAGAACATGAGCGCCGCGCCGCACGTGCTGCTGGGCAGCCGCGACGGGCAGCGCATGGGCGACTGGAAGATGGTCGACAGCATGATCACCGACGGCCTGTGGGACGTGTACAACCAGTACCACATGGGCATCACGGCCGAGAACGTGGCCAAGAAGTACGGCATCACGCGCGAGGCGCAAGACGCGCTGGCGCTGGGCAGCCAGCAGAAGGCTGCCGCGGCGCAGGAAGCCGGCCGCTTCAAGGACGAAATCGTGCCCGTGAGCATTGCGCAGAAGAAGGGCGACCCCATCGTCTTCGCGGCCGACGAGTTCATCAACAAGAAGACCAGCGCCGAGGCCCTGGCCGGCCTGCGCCCCGCTTTCGACAAGGCCGGCAGCGTGACCGCCGGCAATGCCAGCGGCCTGAACGACGGCGCCGCCGCCGTGATGGTGATGACGGCCGCCAAGGCCGCCGCGCTGGGCCTGAAGCCGCTGGCGCGCATTGCCAGCTACGCCAGCGCCGGCCTCGACCCCGCGCTGATGGGCATGGGCCCGGTGCCCGCGGCGCAGAAGGCCCTGGCGCGCGCCGGCTGGAAGCCGCAAGACCTGGACCTGCTGGAGATCAACGAAGCCTTTGCCGCGCAGGCCTGCGCCGTGCATCAGGAAATGGGCTGGGACACGAGCAAGGTCAACGTCAACGGCGGGGCGATTGCCATCGGCCACCCCATCGGCGCCAGTGGCTGCCGCATCCTGGTGACGCTGCTGCACGAGATGATCAAGCGCGACGCGAAGAAGGGCATTGCCTCGCTGTGCATCGGCGGCGGCATGGGCGTGGCCCTGACCGTCGAACGCTGAAACCCCCTGTTTCGCCCCCAGGGCGAACCCGATTGACCCGGGGCCGCCGCGCGGCGACCCTCACTTCACCCGTTTCAAGGAGCCAACAATGAGCAAAAAAGTAGCCTACGTCACCGGCGGCATGGGCGGCATCGGTACCGCCATCTGCCAGCGCCTGGCCAAGGAGGGCTTCAAGGTCATCGCCGGCTGCGGCCCCAGCCGCGACCACGCCAAGTGGCTGGCCGAGCAGCAGGCCCTGGGCTATGAGTTCCACGCCTCCGTGGGCAACGTGGCCGACTGGCAAAGCACGGTGGACGCCTTCACGAAGGCGCGAGAGGAGCATGGCGCCATCGACGTGTTGGTGAACAACGCCGGCATCACGCGCGACCGCATGTTCCTGAAGATGACGCCGGAAGATTGGCACGCCGTCATCGACACCAACCTGAACAGCATGTTCAACGTCACCAAGCAGGTGGTGCCCGGCATGGTGGAGAAGGGCTGGGGCCGCATCATCCAGATCAGCAGCGTGAACGGCGAGAAGGGCCAGGCCGGGCAAACGAACTACAGCGCGGCCAAGGCCGGCATGCACGGCTTCACCATGGCGCTGGCGCAAGAGCTGGCCGCCAAGGGCGTGACGGTGAATACCGTGAGCCCGGGCTACATCGGCACCGACATGGTCCGCGCCATCAAGCCCGAGGTGCTGGAGAAGATCGTCGCCACCATCCCGGTGAAGCGCCTGGGCATGCCCGAGGAAATCGGCTCCATCGTGGCCTGGCTGGCCAGCGAGGACTCCGGGTTCTCCACCGGCGCCGACTTCAGCTGCAACGGCGGCATGCACATGGGTTGAAGACCGGCTTGCCGGTCTTCAACCCTTCGGGCGAACGTTCGGCACCCCCAGCCCCCTCCGGAAGGGGTTCCAGTCAGGTTGACGCAGACGCCGGCAGTTGCCGGCGTTTTTGTCTTCGCGGCGTGCTCAGCCCTCGATGAAAAACTTGATGACGCTCTTGGCTGCGAAGCCCACCAGGCCGAAGCCCAGGGCCAGGAAGAGCACGAAGGTGCCGAAGCGGCCGGCCTTCGATTCACGCGCGAGCTGCCAGATGATGAAGGCCATGTAGGCCATGAAGGCGCCCACCCCGAAGGTGAGGCCGAACTGGGCGATCTGCTCTTCGGTGTAGCCGAACATCAGCGCGTGCCTGCTTCACCGGTGGGGGCGGGCAGCACCAGATCGCGGTAGGCGTGCCAGCTGGCATGGGCCAGCCAGGGCACCACCAGCACCAGGCCCAGCATGAAGGTGGCCATGCCGATGAGCGTGAGCGTGAGGATGAGCGTGGCCCAGAGCGCCATCGCGGCCGGGCTGGCCAGCGCCGCGGCCACGCTGGTGCGCACGGCCTGCAACACGCTGTGCGGGCGGTCCAGCAGCAGCGGAATGGCCACCACCGAGCTGGCGAACATCGGCGCGGCCAGCACGCTGCCCAGCAGCAGCCAGGCCTCGAACAGCAGGCTCTGTTCGTTGAGCACCACCACGCGCAGGAAGTCGGCCGGGCTGTTGACCGGCGCGGCCGCGAAGCCGGTGATGAGCGAGGCCGAGGTCAGCACCCAGCCCGTGCCGGCCAGCGCCAGCAGGCCGCCGAACAACACCAGCCGGTGGTCTTTCGGCCGCCAGGCCGCCAGCGCCGTGCCCAGCGTGGCCGGGCGCCCGAGCTCCAGCGCGCGGCTGACGGCATACAGGCCCGTGGCCACCACCGGGGCCACCAGCAGAAAGCCGCTGAAGCTGCCCGCCAGAGCCCAGAAGCGCTGGCCGGCCGCCGCCATCAGCAAGGCGCCGAACAAGGCGGCTGCCAGGCCGTGCACCAGCCCAGGCCAGGGGCAGCGCATGAGGTCGGCCCAGCCCAGGGCCAGCCAATGCCAGGGGCGGCCCGCCGGCACGGCCTTCACCTGCAGGCGGGTGCCGTCAGCCGTGGCCGCGGCCAGGGCCCCAGGTCCCGGGGCGCCGGGCGGCGGTGTTTCAGGCAGCGGCATGGCCGGTCTCCCCGATCAGCTGTTGGGCGGCCGCCTGCAAGGTGGACGGCTCGCCGTCGGGCAAGGCCACGGTGCGCGCCTGGCCGTAGTGCGCGAAGTTGCGCTGCATCGAACGTTCGTAGACGGGGTCGTAGTGCAGCGTCAGCAGCTCTTCCACCACGCCGGCCAGCTCCACGGGCTGGCCCGAACGGGCCCGCGCCTGCCAGCCGGCCACCACGGCCGCACCGCGCAGCTCGCGCAGGGCGGCCAGGCGGCCGCAGAAGCTTTCGATGTCGCTGACGAAGTGCGCGTAGTCCTGCAGCAGGAACTGCACGCGCGCGGCCAGCGGCATCTGCACCTGCAGGCAGGGGGCCTGGCGCACCGCGTCCATCAGCTGTTCGGGCAGGCGCAAGCGGCCGATGGTGCGGCTTTCGCCTTCCACGAACACCGGACGCGCCGCATCGAAGGCGCGCAGCGCCCGCCACACGCTGGTTTCGAAAGACTTCTGCGAAGGCTGCGGGCGGCCCGGCTCGGGGCCCAGCACGCTGCCGCGGTGGCTGGCCAGGGCTTCCAGGTCGAGCACCTGCGCGCCTTGTTCTGCCAGCGCCTGCAGCAGCCGGCTCTTGGCACTGCCGGTGCGGCCGCAGAGCACGTGGAACTGCAGCTGGGCCGGCAAGGTGGCCAGCTCGGCCAGCACGGCACGGCGGAACTCGCGGTAGCCGCCTTCCAGCACCTGCACCTGGAAGCCGATCTCGCCCAGCACCTGCGCCAAGGAGCCCGAACGCTGCCCGCCGCGCCAGCAGTACACCAGCGGCTTCCAGCTGCGCGGCAGGGCTGCGCCATGGGTCTCGATGTGCTGCGCGATGTTGCGCGCCGCCATCACCGCGCCGCGCTTGCGCGCGTCGAAGGGCGACACCTGCTTGTACTGGGTGCCGATGTCGGCGCGCTGCGCGTCGTTCAGCACCGGCCAGTTCACCGCGCCGGGCAGGCGGTCTTCGGCGAACTCGCTCTCGCTGCGCGCGTCGATGACGGCATGGAACTCGGCCAGGCGGGCGATGGCGTCGGTGGCCGCGATGCGGTGCACGCCCATCGCCGGCTCAGGGGCCCGAGGCTGCGACGGCGTCGAGCAATTCGGTCTCGATGCGCAGCTGCGCCTTGCTCTTCTGCAGTTCGGGGCCGTCGACGAGGAAGGTGTCTTCCACACGCTCACCCAGCGTCGTGATCTTGGCCAGCTGCAGGTTCACGTGGTTGCGGCCCAGCACGCGCGCGATGGCGTAGAGCAGGCCCGAGCGGTCGCTGGCCGAGACGGTGAGCAGCCAGCGCTGCGCCCGCTCGTCAGGCGCCAGCGACACCCGCGGCGTGACGGGAAAACTGCGCACGCGGCGCGACACCCGCCCGCTGCGCGGCTCGGGCAAGGGGCCGTCGCTGGCCAGCGCCTGCACCATCTGCGTTTCCACCAGCGAGATCAGGTCGCGGTACTTCAGGTCCTGGTCGGTGCCGGCGTCGCTCCAGTGCTGGGTGGCCACCACCTGGAAGGTGTCGAGCGCGTAGCCGGTGCGCGTGGTGTGCACCTTGGCATCGAGGATGCTGAAGCCGGCGTTGTCGAAGTAGCCGCAGATGCGCGCGAAGAGGTCGGGGCGGTCGGGCGAATACACCAGCACCTGCAGCCCGTCGCCCACCGAGCTGGGGCGTGCGTTGACGATGGCCGTGGTGCCGTTGACGTGGCGCCACAGGCTGCGCGCGTGCCAGGCGATGTCGGCGGCGTCGTGGCGCGCGAAGTAGCTCACCTCCAGCGTCTGCCACAGCGGTTCTTCGGTGCCGGGCAGGGCGCTGTGCAGGGCCAGGTTCTGCCGTGCTTCCTGCTTGCGCGCTTCGATCTCCGCGTCCAGGTTCGGCTGTGCGCCGCCCAGGGCGCGCAGCGCGTAGCGGTACAGGTCTTCCAGCAGCTTGCCCTTCCAGGCGTTCCACACCTTGGGGCTGGTGCCTCGGATGTCAGCCACCGTCAGCAGGTACAGCGCCAGCAGGCGCTGCGGCGTGCCCACCAGCTTGGCGAAGCTGCTGATGACGTCGGCGTCCGACAGGTCTTCCTTCTGCGCCACGCGGCTCATCGTGAGGTGGTGCTGCACGAGGAAGACGATCAGCTGCGTGTCTTCGCGGCTGATGCCGTGCGCGCGGCAGAAGCGGCGCGCTTCCACGGCACCCAGGTCGCTGTGGTCGCCGCCGCGGCCCTTGGCGATGTCGTGGAAGAGGGCGGCCACGTACAGCAGCCAGGGCTTGTCCCACTGTGCGGCCAGCTGCGTGCAGAAGGGGTACTCGTGTGCGTGTTCAGGAATGAAGAAGCGGCGCACGTTGCGCACCACCATCAGGATGTGCTGGTCGACGGTGTAGACGTGGAACAGGTCGTGCTGCATGCGCCCCACGATGCGCCGGAAGGCCCACAGGTAGCGGCCCAGCACGCTGGTCTGGTTCATCAGCCGCATGGCGTGCGTGATGCCCTGCGGCTGGCGCAGGATGTCCATGAACAGCTCGCGGTTCAGCGGGTCGCTGCGGAACTTGGCGCCCATCACGTTGCGCGCGTTGTACAGCGCCCGCAGCGTGCGTGCGCTCAGGCCCTGCAGGCCGGGCGTCTGCGCGAAGACGAGGAAGGTCTCCAGGATGGCGTGCGGGTTCTCGGTGTACAGCTCGTCGTGCGCCACCTCCAGCATGCCGGCGCGGTCGAAGAAGCGCGCGGTGATGGGGCGCATGGGCGCATCGGCCGAGCCGTTGATGCGCTCTTCGATGTTCAGCATCAGGATCTGGTTGAGCTGCGTCACCGCCTTGGCCGCCCAGTAGTACTGGCGCATCAGCACCTCGGAGCTGCGCTGCTCTTTCGTGGCGCGGTAGCCGAAGCTCTCGGCCGTGGCGGTCTGCAGGTCGAAGACGAGGCGGTCTTCGCGCCGCCCCGCCACCAGGTGCAGTCGTGCGCGGATCAGCTTCAGCGTGGCCTCGTGCTTCATCAGCTGCCGGGCCTCGAAGGGTGTGATCAGGCCCTTGTGCGACAGCTGCGCCCAGGTGCGGCCTAGGCCCGCGGCGCGCGCCACCCACATCACCACCTGCAGGTCGCGCAGGCCGCCGGGGCTTTCCTTGCAGTTGGGTTCCAGTGAATACGGTGTGCCTTCGTACTTCACGTGGCGCTGCTGCATTTCCAGCGTCTTCGCGCGCAGGAAGGCCTTGGGGTCCAGCGCCGCCAGGTGGGCCTGCACGAACTGCTTGAACAGCCCGCGGGCACCGCAGATGAGGCGTGATTCGAGCAGGGCCGTCTGCACGGTGACGTCACGCGCGGCCTCGGCCACGCATTCGCCGACCGTGCGCACCGAAGAGCCGATTTCCAGGCCGATGTCCCAGCAGGCGGTGAGGAAGCTGCTCACGCGGGCGGCGGTGGCTTCGTCGGGGGGCGAGGTGCCTGCCGGCAAGAGCAGCAGCACGTCGACATCCGAAAACGGAAACAGCTCGCCGCGGCCATAGCCGCCCACGGCCACCAGCGCAGCGTCGGCCGGCAGGCCGGCCTGTTGCCACAGCTCGGCCAGCGTGGCGTCGACATGGCGCGCCAGCACGCGCACCAGGGTGGTGGCGGCCGCATGGGTGGGCCGCGCCGCGCCGAAGTGCTGCAGCAGCGTGTGCTTGCCGTCGCGGAAGCGCGCGCGCAGCGCCGCCAGGCCGCCCGGGGCTTCGGCCAAGCCGGCCACGGCGTTCAGGAGGTGGCCAGGGCCGTCGGCGCCATGCAGGCCGCCGGCACCAGCGACGAGCCATAGCCCTGCGTGGCGAACGCCGGCGGGGCCGGGCTGCCGGCGCTGACGGTGAGCACCTCGTAGCCGGTGTCGGTGACGAGCACGGTGTGCTCCCACTGCGCCGAGAGGCTGCGGTCGCGCGTGACGATGGTCCAGCCGTCGTACGGGCGGTTGCCCTTGCGGTCTTCCTTGATGTCGCGCTTGCCGGCGTTGATCATGGGCTCGATGGTGAAGATCATGCCCGGCACCAGCTCTTCCAGCGTGCCCGGGCGGCCGTAGTGCAGCACCTGCGGTTCTTCATGGAACCGCTTGCCCACGCCATGGCCGCAGAACTCGCGCACCACGGTGAAGCCGGCGGTCTCGGCAAAGGTCTGGATGGCGTGGCCGATGTCGCCCAGGCGCGCGCCGGGCTTCACCTTCACGATGCCCTTCCACATGGCCTCGAAGGTGATCTGGCACAGCCGCCTGGCGGCGATGCTGCCTTCGCCCACCACGTACATGCGGCTGTTGTCGCCGTGCCAGCCGTTCTTGATGACGGTGACGTCGACGTTGATGATGTCGCCGTGGCGCAGCGGCCGGTCGTCGGGGATGCCGTGGCACACCACGTCGTTCAGGCTGGTGCACAGCGATGCCGGGTAGGCCGGGTAGCCGGGCGGCTGGTAACCCAGCGTGGCCGGGATGCCGCCTTGCACGTTCACCATGTGCTCGTGCGCCAGGCGGTCGATCTCTTTGGTGGTGACACCGGGCTGGATGTGCGGCGTCAGCATGTCCAGCACTTCGCTGGCAAGCCTGCCGGCCAGGCGCATGCCTTCGATGTCGGCGGCTGATTTGAGGGTGATGGCCATCCGGCGATTATCCCACCGGCCCCCTAAAATCGTTGTTTTCCCCTGACCTCCGGTTTCACCGGGCCCGCATGACCGCCACGCCGCTTCATCTGATGCACTTCGAGGGCGGCACCGCGCTCTCGGCCTTTCGCGCCCAGGCCCTGCTGGCGCGCCTGCAGGCGGCCTGCCCGCGCATCACGGGCGTGGCCGCGCGCCACGTGCACTGGGCCGGCTTCGACGCCGCCCCCGCGCCGGCCGAGGTGGACAAGCTGGCGGCCCTGCTGACTTATGGCGACGCCTACGGCGGCCCGGACGCCGGTCGCACCGGCGGCGAGCGCGTGGTGGTGATGCCGCGCCTGGGTACCGTCTCGCCCTGGGCCAGCAAGGCCAGCGACATCGCTCGCAACGTCGGGCTGAGGCTGCACCGGTTGGAGCGCGTGACCGAGTTCGTGCTCACGCTGAAGGCGCCCTTGCTGGGCATGGCTTCGCCCAAGCCGCTGAACCTGGAGGAGCGCGCGGCCGTGGCCGCCGAACTTCACGACCGCATGACCGAGAGCGTGGCCTTCGAGCGCGAGGCCGCGCGCCACCTTTTCGATGTGCAGCCGGCCGCACCGATGGCGCATGTGGACGTGCGGGGCGCCGGCCGGGCCGCTTTGGTCACGGCCAACACCGAGTTCGGCCTGGCGCTGAGCGACGACGAGATCGACTACCTGGGGGCCGCCTTCACGCAGCTGGGCCGCAACCCCAGCGACGTCGAGCTGATGATGTTCGCGCAGGCCAACAGCGAACACTGCCGCCACAAGATCTTCAACGCGAAGTTCACCATCGACGGCATCGAACAGCCGCACTCGATGTTCGGGATGATCCGCCACACCGAGAAGACCAGCCCGCAGCACACCGTGGTGGCCTACGACGACAACGCCGCGGTGATGGAAGGTGGCCCGGCCACGCGCTGGCTGCCGCAGGGCTTCACCAACGCGCCGGCCTACGGCCCGCGGGAAGAGACCACCCACGTGCTGATGAAGGTGGAGACGCACAACCACCCCACCGCCATCAGCCCCTTTCCGGGCGCCAGCACGGGCGCGGGCGGCGAGATCCGCGACGAAGGCGCCGCTGGCCGTGGCGCCCGGCCCAAGGCCGGCGTGACGGGCTTCAGTGTCAGCAACCTGCACCTGCCCGGCACCAACGAGCCGTGGGAGCAAAACCCGATCGGCAAGCCGGCGCACATTGCCAGCCCCTTGCAGATCATGACCGAGGGCCCGCTGGGCGGCGCGGCCTTCAACAACGAGTTCGGCCGGCCCAACCTGGGCGGCTACTTCCGCGTCTTCGAGATGCCGGTGGCCGGCGTGCAGCGCGGTTACCACAAGCCCATCATGATCGCCGGCGGGCTGGGCAGCATCAGCGAGAGCCAGGTCAAGAAGCTGCCCTTCGGCGCCGGCACGTTGCTGGTGCAGCTGGGCGGGCCGGGCATGCGCATCGGCATGGGCGGTGGTGCGGCCAGCAGCATGGCCGCCGGCAGCAACACCGCCGCGCTCGATTTCGACAGCGTGCAGCGCGGCAACCCGGAAATTCAACGCCGCGCGCAGGAAGTCATCAACCACTGCTGGGCTCAGGGGGCACTCAACCCCATCGTCGCCATCCACGACGTGGGCGCCGGCGGCATCAGCAACGCCTTCCCCGAGCTGGTGGACGGCGCGGGGCAGGGCGCCACCTTCGACCTGCGCAAGGTGCCGCTGGAAGAAAGCGGCCTGGCGCCGAAGGAGATCTGGTGCAACGAGAGCCAGGAGCGCTACGTCCTGGCCATCAACCCCGAGCTGATGCCGCTCTTCGAGCAGATGGCCGCGCGCGAGCGCTGCCCTTACGCCGTGGTGGGCGTGGCCACCAGCGAACGCGAGCTGGTGCTGGAAGACGGCCCCGGCGGCGAACGTGTGATCGACATGCCCATGGACGTGCTGCTCGGCAAGCCGCCCAAGGTGCACCGCGACGTGGCGCGCGTGGCGCGCAGCGAAGCGCCGCTGAACCTGACGGGCGTGAAGCTGGAAACCGTGGCGCTGGACGTGCTGCGCCACCCCACGGTGGCGAGCAAGCGCTTCCTCGTGACCATCGGCGACCGCACCGTCGGCGGCCTGAACCACCGCGACCCCATGGTCGGCCCCTGGCAGGTGCCGGTGGCTGATTGCGCCGTGACGCTGGCCGACTACAGCGGCTTCCGCGGCGAGGCCATGGCCATGGGCGAGCGCACGCCGCTGGCCGCGCTGGACGCCCCCGCTTCCGGCCGCATGGCCGTGGGCGAGACCGTCACCAACCTGCTGGCTGCGCCCATCGAGCTGCCGCGCGTGAAGCTCAGCGCCAACTGGATGGCCGCCTGCGGCGAGCCCGGCGAAGACGCGGCGCTCTACGACACCGTCAAGGCCGTGGGCCTGGAGCTCTGCCCGGCTTTGGGCATTGGCATCCCGGTGGGCAAGGATTCGCTGTCGATGAAGACGCGCTGGACGGAAGACGGCCAGACCAAGCAGGTGACCGCGCCGGTCTCGCTGATCGTCACCGCCTTCGCCACGCTGCCCGATGTGCGGGGCACGCTGACGCCGCAGCTGCAGCCGGGGGACACCACGCTGGTGCTGGTGGATCTCGGCCAGGGCCGCAAGCGCATGGCCGGCAGCATGCTGGCACAGGTGCTGGGCCAGTTCGGCAACGAGGTTCCTGACCTCGACGACCCGCAGCTGCTGAAGAACCTGGTCGCCGCCGTCAACGCGCTGCGCACGCAAGGCCGCCTGCTGGCTTACCACGACCGCAGCGACGGCGGCCTGTGGGCGGCGGTGTGCGAGATGGCATTCGCGGGCCACCTGGGCGTGAGCCTGAACGTCGACATCCTCGTCACCGAAGGCGACGGCATCCACGACAGCCGTGCCGAGTACGGCGATTCCAAGAACTGGGCCGGCCAGGTGAGCGAGCGCCGCAACGAGCTGATGCTCAAGGCGCTGTTCAACGAAGAGCTGGGCGTGGTGCTGCAGGTGCCGACCGCTCAGCGCAACGAGGTGATGGCCACGCTGCGCGAGCACGGCCTGAGCCGCCATGCGCACTTCATCGGCAAGCCCAACGAGCGCGGCGTGGTGGAGGTGTGGCGCGACACCAAGCTGCAGTTCAGCGCCCCGCTGCACATGCTGCAGCAGCAGTGGGACGAGGTGAGCTGGCGCATCGCCCAGGGCCGCGACAACCCTGCTTGTGCCGACAGCGAACACGCCGCCGCCGGCGTGGCCGACGACCCCGGCCTGCACGTGCACCTGACGTTCGACGCGAGCAGCGCACCCGCCGTGCTGAGCACGCGCCCGAAGATGGCCATCCTGCGCGAGCAGGGCGTGAACTCGCACGTCGAGATGAGCTACGCCATGCACGCCGCCGGCTTCGACACCTTCGACGTGCACATGAGCGACCTGCAGACCGGCCGCGCGAATCTGGCCGATTTCCAGGGGCTCGTCGCCTGCGGTGGCTTCAGCTACGGCGACACTTTGGGCGCCGGTGAAGGCTGGGCGCGCAGCGTGCTCTTCAACCCAGCTCTGGCCGAGCAGTTCGCGGCCTTCTTCAACCGCCCCGACACGCTGGCCCTGGGCGTGTGCAACGGCTGCCAGATGATGGCGGCGCTGGCGAGCATCATTCCCGGCACGCAGGCCTGGCCGAAGTTCACGCGCAACAAGAGCGAGCAGTTCGAAGCGCGGCTGAGCTTGGTGGAGATCCTGCAAAGCCCCAGCCTCTTTTTCACTGGCATGGCCGGGAGCCGCTTGCCCATTGCCGTGGCGCATGGCGAGGGTTATGCCGATTTCAGCCAGCGCGGTGACGCGCAGGCCGTGCACGCGGCCCTGCGTTTCGTTGACCACCACGGCCGCGCCACCGAGGCCTACCCGGCCAACCCCAACGGCAGCCCCGGCGGCCTCACCAGCGTGACCACGGCCGACGGCCGCTTCACGGTGCTGATGCCGCACCCCGAGCGTGTGTTCCGCAACGTGCAGATGAGCTGGACCTCGGGCCACATCAGCGCGCCCAGCCCCTGGATGCGCATGTTCCACAACGCCCGCCAGGCCTTGAAGTGAAGCCTGCATGAACCTCACCGTCCGCCGCCTGCTCGTCGACCTAAAGACGCCGTTCGCGCGCCACTGGAACGGCGGCTGCGCTTTCCGCACGGCCTTCTTCAACGCGCTGTCGATGAGCTTTCCGGCGGGCGAGCAGCTGTTCATCGACAGCGTGAAGCTGGGCGTGCAGCAGCTGCCGCCCGAGACGCAGGCCCGCTTTGCCGAAGAGGTGCGGGGCTTCATCGGCCAGGAGGCCACGCACCGGCGCATCCACACGCTGTTCAACGAGCAGCTCGCGGCCCAGGGCTATGTGAACCACTGGGAAGGCCGCATCGTGAAACGGCGTGAGCTCATGGGCAAGCTCGAACCGCGCAACTGGCTGGCCGTGACTGCGGCCACCGAGCACATCACCGCCGTGTTCGCCGAACACCTGCTCGCCCACCCCGAGGTGCTGCAAGGCGCCGAGCCGCGCCTGCGCGACCTGTGGCTGTGGCATTCCGCCGAAGAAAGCGAGCACCGCAGCACGGCCTTCGACCTGTACACCGCCGCTGGCGGCAACCATGCCTGGCGGGTGCGCATCTTCCGCGTGGTGAGCTTCCACTTCGTGACGGACGTGCTGCGCCAGACCCTGCACAACCTGTGGCGCGATGGCCATTGGTGGCGCCCGGCTACCTGGGCCGGTGGCTGGCGCCTGCTCTTCGGGCGCAGCGGCCTGGTGCGCCACAGCATCGGTTCCTGGCGGCGCTACCTGCGCGAAGACTTCCACCCCGCGCAGGGCGACGGCCGCGCTGCCGAAGCCTGGCTGGCGGCGCACGCCGAATTGGCGCCGCCCGTGCGCAGCGCCGCGTGAGCCGGCCCTGCGCACGCTGACCGCACGCCCACCCATGCACGCCGCGCTGGCCCGAGCCCAGGCCTTCGCCACCCGCTACGGCCTGCAGTGCCCGGTGCTGATGGCGCCCATGGCGGGCGCGAGCCCGGTGCCGCTGGCGCTGGCCGTGGCCCAGGCCGGCGGCATGGGGGCGCTGGGTGCCTTGCTGCTGAGCCCTGCGGCCATCGCCGAATGGGTGGCGAAGTTCCGCGCAGGGGGTGGCGGTGCCTTGCAGATCAACCTGTGGGTGCCCGACCCGCCGCCGCGGCGTGATGCGGTGCTCGAGGCTGCCCTGCGTGAATTCCTGGGCCGCCACGGCCCGCCGGTGCCCGCCGAGGCGGCCGAGGTCCAGCTGCAGGACTTCGACGCCCAGTGCCAGGCCCTGCTGGCCGCCCGGCCCATGGCGGTGTCTTCCATCATGGGCCTGTTGCCGCCGGCTTTCGTGGCGCAGCTGAAGGCCGCGGGCATCGCCTGGTTCGCCAACGTCACCACGGTGGCCGAGGCGCGCGCGGCCGAGGCGGCCGGCGCCGATGTCATCGTCGCCCAGGGCGCGGAAGCCGGCGGGCACCGGGGCGCCTTTGTCGCCGAGCGCGCGCGTGAAGAGGCCGTGGGCCTGTTCGCCTTGCTGCCGCAGGTGGTGGACGCCGTGCGCCTGCCGGTGGTGGCCACCGGCGGCGTGGCCGACGCGCGGGGGGTGGCGGCCGCACTGCTGCTGGGCGCCAGCGCCGTGCAGCCTGGCACGGCCTGGCTGCGCACGCCCGAAGCTGCCATCGCCCCGGCCTGGGCCGAGGGCCTGGCCCGCGCCACGCCCGAAGGCACGCAACTCACCCGCGCTTTCTCAGGCCGCTGCGGCCGGGCCTTGAGCACGGCCTACGTGCAGGCGGCGGCCGCTTCCGGCGCCCCCGAGCCCGCGCCTTACCCGGTGCAGCGCGGCCTGACGGCGCCGATGCGCGAAGCCGCGTTGGCCGCTGACGACCTGCAGTATCTTCAAGCCTGGGCCGGGCAGGCCGCCGCACTGGCGCAGCCCCTGCCTGCCGGCGAACTGCTGCGAAGCCTGTGGAGCGGCGCCCGCGAGCTGCTGGGCTGAGCCGGCACGCGCAAGGCCGGAAGGCCTTGCGCGGCTGGCGAAGGCCGAGCGGCGACTTCACGCCTCTCGGCTGAGGGCGTCAGCCGCCTTCTTGAGGTGACGGCGGGCTGCTTTCCGCGCTGACGGGCGCCTCCACGCGGTTGCGCCCATGGCGCTTGGCGCGGTAGAGCGCTTCGTCGGCGGTCTTGAGATGGGTTTCCCATTGCTCGACCTGCAGGAAGGGCGCAGACACACCCACGCTGACCGTGCAGCGCAGCAAGGGGCCGTCGGGCAGCGGCAACTGCATCGCCGCGACCTCGCCGCGCAGCCGTTCGGCCAGCGCCAGCGCCTGCTCGCTCGTCAGGCCCCCGGCGGCCAGCAGGAACTCTTCACCACCCAGGCGTGCGACGAAGTCGGCGCCCCGCACCTGGGCCATCAGCAGCCGGGCCACGGCCTGCAGCAGCCGGTCGCCGGCGGCGTGGCCGTGGCGGTCGTTCACCGCCTTGAAGTGGTCGATGTCGGCCAGCAGCCACACCAGCGGCTGCTGCGTTCGCGCCGCGAAGTGGCGGCGCACGGCCTGCTGCAGGCCGTTGCGGTTGAGGGCGCCCGTCAACGGGTCGTGGATGGCCAGTTGCTGAAGCTGGCTGTTCAGGCGCACGAACATCCACCACAGCACGCTGGGCCCCATCAACAGGATGCAGATGGACGACAGCGCGTAGTAGCCCTGGGCGGTGGGCCCGGCGAACAGGGTGTCCACGCCGCGCCAGGCGGCATCGCCGGCACGCAGCAGGGTGGCAGCGCCCAGCAGGCCCGCCACGCCCAGCATCAGGCGCTGGGCGGCGCGTTCGGCAGCCGGCAGCGTGCGCGAGCCGCGCCAGGCCAGCCAGGCCATGCCTGCGTACAGCAAGCCCAGCGTGCTGTTCAGCATGATGTGGCGCGCCTGCTGGCCGTAGAGGTGGGTGAGCGTCACCTGCACCAGCGCAAAGGCCGCAGCCACCAGCAGCCAGGGTTTCAGGGGCAGTGCCGCCTGCAGCAGGTAGCGCCTCTGGCCATGCAGGAACAGGCCGGCAGCCAGTACCATCACCCCATCGGCCAGCAGCACCATGGGGTGGTCGCTGGCCATGCCCAGGGTGAGCCGCAGCACGAAAGCGGCCGCGAAGAGGCCGGTGCTGGCGGCGCAGAAAAGCAGCGCCTGCTGGCCCTGGGTGCGCCGCGCGATCAAGGCGATGAGCGCGCTGGTCACCGCCAGGTTGAGCGTCATCAGCACGACGGCAGTGCGGGGGTCCATGCGGGTTCAGCGGACCTGGAGAAAAGCCTGGCGCAGCGGGACAGGCCGGCCAAGCGTGCCTGCAAAGGCGAGTCTGCACCGTGCAGCCACGTCGCCTGGCCTCAGCGCCGCGGTTCGGGTGCAGGCCCGGGCACCGTGCGCCGCATCTTTTCGCAAGGGTCGGGCCGGGCCTGTGCGGCGGTGAACACGCGCCGGTCGTAGGCGGCCTGGGTGTCGCCGGTCTCGAGCATGCCGATGGCTTCGGACCGCGCCCGCACGGCCGGCGGCAGCCAGTGCGGTGCGCCGACGTCCACACGCACGTGGCCGTTGCCGGCCAGCAGCACCACGCCGCGGGCGCTGTGGGTTTCCAGCACGCGGGCCATGAACTGGTCGCGCGCCACCTGGGCCAGCGCCATGCGGCGCGCGGTGGCGGCGTCGAGCAGGCCGCAGTGGCTGGCTTCGATGGCCGCGGCCTGCTGCGCCATCAGCGCTTCGGGCACCTCGGCCTGGAAGCCGGTGGCGGCCAGGCCTTCGCGCATCACGCGGCGCGCTTCTTCGCGGCCCACGTTCGCGGCCACGATGGGCAGGCCGTGTTTCAGCGCCGCTTCGATGAAGGGCTCGTAGTGCGGCCAGTGCCAGCCGGGGCCACCGGCTGCGGCCACCAGGGCTTGCGCCTCGGGCCGCGGCTGCTGCGCCAGCAGGCGGTCGATGACGGGCTGCTGCGTGCGGTCGAACTGTTCCATCGCCAGCACGGGCCGGGCGCCGCGGGCCAGCAGGGCTTCGAAGGCGGCCAGGCGCAGGGCGTGCTGCTCGGCGTTGTCGTGCACCTCGCCCAGCAGCACCACCGGCAGCCGCAGCTGCAGCAGCTGAGGCGGCGCCGTGGTGCTGCAGGCGGCCAGTGCGGCCACCACCAGCGCCAGCGTTGCGGCCCGGGCCTGGCGGGCGGGGCGCCGCGTGTGCATCAGGGCTTCAGCGTCTGCTGCACGAACTGCATCAGCGCGGCGAAGTAGTAGTCGGCGTTCTCGCGGCGCGCGAAGCCGTGGCCTTCGTTGTCGGCCAGCAGGTACCACACGGGCGTGCCGCGGGCCTGCAGGCTGCGCACGATCTGCTCGCTCTCCGTCCAGGGCACGCGCGGGTCGTTCTTGCCCTGCACCACCATCAAGGGCTTGGTGATCTTGGCGGCGTGCGTCAGCGGCGAGATGTCCTGCAGGAACTGGCGCATGGCGGGGTCGCGCTCGTCGCCGTACTCCACGCGGCGCAGGTCGCGGCGGTAGCTCTCGGTGTTCTCCAGGAAGCTGACGAAGTTGCTGATGCCCACCACGCTCACCGCGCCGGCAATGCGGTCGGCCAGCCGGGTGCTGGCGGCCAGCGCCATGTAGCCGCCGTAGCTGCCACCCTGAACCAGCACGCGCTGGGCGTCCAGGCGCGGGTGCGTGGTCATCCAGTCGATGGCGGTGCCCATGTCCTTCACCGAGTCTTCGCGCAGGCGGCCGTTGTCCAGCGAGAGGAAGGTCTTGCCGTAGCCGCTGCTGCCACGCACGTTGGGCTCGAACAGGGCCACACCCATCTCCAGCACCAGGTGGTTCCAGCGGCCCTGCCAGCCCAGCTTGCTTTGCGCCTCGGGCCCGCCGTGCACCTGCATCAGCACCGGCCGGCGGCCGGTGAAGCGCGCCGGCGGCAGGGTGAGGATGCCGCTGATCTCGCGCCCGTCGAAGCTCTTCCAGCGCACCACCTGGGGCTCGGGCAGCTCGGCCAGGTTCAGGCCTTCGGCGCCGGCAGGTTGTGTCCATGCGGTGACGGTGCCGGTGTTCAGCTGCAGCGTGTGGATCTGCGCCGGCCCGCGCGTGCTGTTCGAGACCAGCGCCAGTTCCAGCTCGCGCGGGTGGAACTCGGCGCGGGTGATGCTGCCGCCCGGCAGGGGCTGGGCCGCGGGAATGCGCTTTTCCAGGCCGTTCGTGGCGTCGAGCAGACGCAGGGTGTCGCGGCCGTCGACGTTGGCGATGTAGGCCATCAGGCGGCCGTCCTGGCTGGCGCTGCCGGAAGTCACGTCCCAGGGCGTGCGGGACGACAGGCGCTGGATCTGGCCGCTGGCTATGTCCACGCGCATGAGCTCGCGGAACTCGCTGGAACGGTCGCTCATGAAGTAGATCGCGCGGCCATCCGCCGACCAGCCGCCCACCAGGTGCGTGGCCTTGAGGGTTTCGCCGGCCGCCGGCAGCAGCTGGCGGCGCTGGCCGCTGGCCAGGTCCATCAACCACACTTCCGACTCGGTGGCCGAGACGTAGCGCGTCAAGGCCAGCTGCTGGCTGTCGGGCGAGACATCGCCGCCGAACCAGCCGCCGCCGGGCAGTTCGGCCAGCACGCGCGGCGGCGTGGCGCCCAGCGGGTCCATCAGAGACAGCGTGGTGCTGATCTGCGCGCGGCTGCCGCCGCTGGCGGTGCGGTCCAGCGGCACCGAAGTCACCAGCACGCGCGGGCTGGGCGCCTTCACCCAGGCCATGGCGGCGTGGCGCTGGCCATCGGCGGTGAAGCGGGTGGCCACGCGGGTGTCGGGGTTCAGGTGGTAGAGCTGGAAGGCCTCGTCGCCGCCCCGGCCGCGCGCGAAGATGATGTAGCGGCCTTCGGTGGGTTCGTAGCTGGCGCCGGCGACGGGGTCGGCGCCGTCGGTCAGCGGCTCCAGCGGCGCCATGGGCGCACGCAGGCGGAAGAGCTGGGTGGTGCTGGCGCCGGGCACGCGGTGCGAGACCAGCATCTCGCGGCGCGTGGGGTGCCAGTCGACCAGGCCGTGCCCGGCCACCAGGCTGTAGCGCTGCGCGGCTTGCAGGGGGCCGGCCGGCAAGGCAGGCACGCCTTCGATGCGCACCGCGGGCGGCACGGGCAGCACGGCAGCGGGTGCTGCTGCCGGCGAAGCAGTGAGGGCTGTTGGCGGCGCGGCAGGGGCCGCCGCAGGGGTGGCGCCCGACGGCGCGGCGCCAGAGGCGGGCAGGGGCGGCGTCGAGCAGCCGACCAAAAGACCGATCGCCGCAAAAGCGGCGATCAGCAGGGTGTGACGGGGTTTGAGCTTCATGCCGACATGCTAGCCGGCCTGCAGCCGCGGAGCATCGCTCCGCCCCTTGTCAGGGCACCGGTCAGTTCATTTGCTCGATGCCGGCAATGGCCCACGAGCGGCTGTCGTCGTGCGGCTTCACCAGATGCCAGACCTCGTTGAAGTCGACGGCATCGGCGCCCTTTTCCTCGACCACGCGGCCGTGGAAGCGCACGCTGACGATCTGGCGGTCGGCTTCGTTGGCCACATCCAGCACTTCGGCTTCGACCTGCTGCACGTCGGTGTGCTGGGCTTCGCTGCCGCGCTCGAGGATGTCCATGCGCAGCGAGGCGAAGAGCTCGGGCGTGGTGAAGCGCTTCAGGTCGTCGAGGTCGGCGGTGTCGTGGGCAGCCTGCAGGCGGATGAAGATCATCTTCGCGGTGCGCGCGAAACCTTCGGCGTCGAAGGCGGCGGGCACGAAGGCCGCAGCCACGGGCGCTGCAGCGGCCGCGGTGGGCGCGGTGCTGGCCGGAGCTTCAAAGCCGGTGGGCGCGGCGGCGGCCGGCTCGTTGTAGGCGGTGCGCTGCACAGGCGCCTGCTCGGCGCGCGGCGCGGCTTGCCAGGGCGCGGCGGTGTTGCCCGCAGCGCCAGCACCAGCGCCGGCGCCAGCCAGGGCAGGCTGGCGGGCCATGTTGCCACCACCGAAGCGGCGCATCAGGAACACGACCAGGGCCACCACGGCCACGGCCAACAGGGCCAGCATCAGGAAGTTGGCGAAGGCTTCGCCCATGCCCAGGTGGCTCATCAGGGCCACCAGGCCCAGGCCGGCAGCCAGGCCGGCGATGGGGCCCATCCAGCTGCGCTTGGCGGCCGCTGCGGGGGCGGCGCCGGCCGCGGCTGCTGCCGCGTTGTTCGGGGCGGCTTGCTGGCCCTGGGCCGGCGTGGCGGGCTTGGCCGGGGTGGCGTCGGGGGCGGTGCGGGCCGGCATGTCGCGCTGCATGCCGGAAGACTTCGAGCCACCCAGGCGCTTCGCCTCGGCCTCGAAGGGCAGGCTGGTGGTGAACACGGCCAGCGCCAGGGCGCCGATCAACCAGGTTTTCATGGAAGCAATTTCCTCTTGCAGTGAACCGAAGCTTGCACACAGCGCAGGCGGGGGCCCCCACCTACATCACGCGCGAGTGTCGGGCAGGCACCGCCGGCACGCCAAGTGGCCGGCTCATGGCCTTGCCTGGGCTGCGGGTTACAAATCGGCGCCCCCTGCGTTGTGAGTGATGCGACACTGGCTGCGCTGTGCGTTGTTGCGAGATACGCCCGCACAAAGCCCTGTCAGCGCAAGGCAGAATGCGGCGGAGATGGAAAAAGCTGCAAGCAAGCGTATCGGCCTGCCTCGCTCCCTGGCACGGGTCTGCGCCCACGCTTTGGTGCCCGCCCTGCTGCTGGCCGCGGGCAGCCCGCCGGCGCAGGCCGACCGGGCCTTCGAGCGCGACCTGTTCAAGACCCGGTTCGAGCAGGAAGTGAAGTTCCGCGCCGCGGCCATCCACGTGGCCTGGGGCGCCGAGGCGCTGTGCGATGCCACCACGCAGATCGAACCCTTCGTGCTGCTGTCGGTGCATGCCATGCGACGCCGCCTGGACGACCGCGACCTGGCGCTGTTCCGCGAGGTCACGGGCATGGACGACAAGTGGCGCGTGGTGTGGGCCGACGAAGCCGCGCCGGACGAACTGCAGATGCGCGACGTCGTCACCCATGTGAACGGCCGGCCGCTGCCGGCCGGCGGCACGCGCTTCGAGATGGGCGCGCTGTTCCGCGGTGGCTCGATGATGTCGAACGACGACGGTGGCTTCTGGGAAGTGATGCTGAAGGCGCGCAAGGAGGCCAGCGAAGGCAAGCCCATGACGCTGGCGCTGGAAGGCGGCCGCAAGCTCACGGTGGAAACGCAGAAGGGCTGTGCCGGCAGCGTGACCGCCAGTTCCTTCGACAACGACCCCGACACCTTCTGGCGCCAGGGCACCCAGCGCGCCAAGATTCCGGCTAACGCCATGATCGAAGCACAAAGTGCGGACGAGTTTCGTTGGCTAGCGGCCTTCGGCACCTACTTCCAGGCCAGCCAGGGTGCCATCCAGGCCTCTCAGCGCAGCGAGGGTGTGAGCAACGGCTTCCTCGTCGGCAAGATCCTCGCGTTGGCGCTGCCGGGTGCTGGCATGCTGCTTTCGGCGGCCGAGGCCCAGGCCGAGAAGGCCATTGCGGTGGACGGCATCGTCGGCAGTGCCGACCTCTTCGCCAACGAAGTGGTGGCCTCGCTGGGCGGCGACCCCGCGGCGGGCCTGCGCCTGACCGAGCGGCTGCTGGCGCGGGGCATCAAGGTCGACGCGGTGATGATGGACGAGTTCCGCCGCAGCAATGCCGCGAGCCACGCGAAGCAGATCCAGGCCATCCAGGCGGCGCAGGCCGAACGCGAGCGCGCCGAGTTGCGTGCGCAGGAAGACGCCGAACGGCTCAAGCAGCTGCTCTTGCCGCCCTTGCTGACGCCTTTGCTGAAGTAGCGCGGCCCACGCTGGGGCGCGGCACAGCCTCGGTGCTGCTCAGGCCCCGGCCAGCAGGCCCAGCCACTCGTGCAGGGCGTAGTTGGTGTCGTCCAGGTAGTCTGCCCTTGGCAGCCAGTCGCTGGCGCGCAGGCGGCCGGGGTTGGGCAGGCTCATCGGCGCCGGCACGATGACCAGGTTGCTGCCTGTGGCCGCGCGTTCAAAGTTCCGCACGGCGCGCTGCATGTGCAGGTCGTGGGTCACCAGCACGATGCGCTCGATGCCATCGGCGCGCAGCAGGGCCACGGTGCGCAAGGCATTCTCGCGGGTGTCGCGGCTTTCGCTCTCCACCCAGCGCAGCGGGCGGTTGTATTCGCGCTCGGCCACGCGTGCGGCAATCTCGCCTTCGCTGGCGCCTTCCAGCGCGCCATGGCCCACGCCGCCGCTGAAGGCCACCGGCAGCGATGTCGCGCGCGCCAGCCACAGGCCGTAGCGCAGCCGCTCGGCGCCGAGCGGGTTCAGCGTCGACATGCCGTACTCGGGCGCATAGGCCCGCCGCCCGCCGCCCAGCACCACGATGGCGGTGCGCGGCGCGCGCTTCAGCTCGTTGAGCGTGGCTTCGCTCAGGGCCGGCGGCGGCTGCGTGAGCCAGCGCCCGAGCGCGCCGCTCACTGCCCCCGTGCAGGCCAGGTAGAGGCTGGTCACCCCCAGCAGGATGAGCAGCCACGCCAGCAGCCGGCGCGTGAACATCAGCCGCGCGCCCACCAGCACCAGCAGCAGCATGGGCACGGGAGGCAGCAGCAGCATCTTCGCGAAGGGCTTCCAGCCTTCGATGCCCAGCGACAGGAAGATCTCGTTCATCGAAAGCCCGGCCCGCAGCCGGCTTTGCCTGGCACGACCCGCGGCTTCACCCGCGGCTTCAGAAGAAGGCCTGCAGACCGGTCTGCGCCCGGCCCAGGATGAGCGCGTGCACGTCGTGCGTGCCTTCGTAGGTGTTGACGGTTTCGAGGTTGATCATGTGGCGGATGACGTGGTACTCGTCATGGATGCCGTTGCCGCCATGCATGTCGCGCGCCATGCGGGCGATGTCCAGCGCCTTGCCGCAGCTGTTGCGCTTGACCAGGCTGATCATCTCCGGCGCCACGCGGTCCTCGTCCATCAGCCGGCCCACGCGCAGCACGGCCTGCAGGCCCAGCGTGATCTCGGTCTGCATGTCGGCCAGCTTCTTCTGGATGAGCTGGTTCTGCGCCAGCGGGCGGCCGAACTGCTGGCGGTCCAGCGTGTACTGGCGGGCGGCGTGCCAGCAGAACTCGGCCGCGCCCAGGGCGCCCCAGGCGATGCCGTAGCGCGCCTTGTTCAGGCAGCCGAAGGGGCCCTTCAGGCCGCTGACGTTGGGCAGCAGGTTCGCGGCCGGCACGAACACGCTGTCCATCACGATTTCACCCGTGATGCTGGCGCGCAGGCTCATCTTGCCCTCGATCTTCGGCGCGCTCAGCCCGGGCATGCCTTTCTCGAGGATGAAGCCGCGGATGCTTTCCTGGCCGCCCACCTGGCCGTTCGGGTCTTCGAGCTTGGCCCACACCACGAAGACATCGGCGATGGGGCTGTTGGTGATCCACATCTTGCTACCCTTGAGCAGGTAGCCTTCCATGCCGTCGCGCGTGGCCGGCTTGGCGCGGCTCAGCATGCTCGCGGGGTCGCTGCCGTGGTTGGGCTCGGTGAGGCCGAAGCAGCCCACCCATTCACCCTTGGCCAGCTTGGGCAGGTACTTCTGACGCTGGGCTTCGCTGCCGTAGGCGTGGATGGGGTGCATGACCAGGCTGCTCTGCACGCTCATGGCGCTGCGGTAGCCGCTGTCGACACGCTCGACCTCGCGGGCCACGAGGCCGTAGCACACCGAGTTCAGGCCCGCGCAGCCATAACCTTCGATGGTGGTGCCGAGCAGGCCCAGTTCGCCCATCTCGCTCATGATCTCGCGGTCGAACTTCTCGTGCCGAGCGGCCATCAGCACCCGCGTCTGCAGGCGCTCCTGGCAATAGGCTGCCGCCGCGTCGCGCACGGCGCGCTCTTCGTCGGTGAGCTGGCTGTCGAAGAAGAAAGGGTCTTCCCAGGTGAACTTGGTGGCCATGGCGAACGCTCCGGATAATCCCGCCAGTGTAAGGACAAGGGTGCAAGACCGACTGTCACACGCGGCAACCGGGCCTGCAGCGCAGCGGGGCACCCGGCACGTCTATTCAAAGGCCAACAGGAGCGGGCAGTGAACGAACAGGTCATCACCTTGGGCGGCGGGTGTTTCTGGTGTGTGGAGGCCGTGTTCGAGCTGGTGGACGGCGTCATCGCCGTCGAGAACGGCTACTGCAACGGCCATGTGCCCAACCCCAGCTACGAGGCCGTGTGCACCGGCACCACGGGCCATGTGGAGGTGGTGCAGGTGCGCTTCGATGCCAGCCGTATCAGCCTGCGCGAGGTGCTGGAAATCTTCTTCGTCGTGCACGACCCCACCACGCTGAACCGCCAGGGCAACGACCAGGGCCCGCAGTACCGCAGCGGCATCTACCTGCATGCGCCCGAGCAAGAGGCCGTGGTGCGCGAAGTGCTGGCCGAGGTGAACGCTGCCAGCGGCGGGCGGGTGGTCACGGAAGTGCAGCCGCGCCAGAACTACAGCACTGCCGAGGCCTACCACCAGCACTACTTTGCCCGCAACCCGGGCGCCGGCTACTGCGCCTACGTGGTGGCGCCGAAGGTCGAGAAGTTCAGGCGCACCTTCAAGGCGCGGGTGAAAGGCTGAAGTGAAGGGCTGAAGCCCGAGCCTCGATCTAGAAGACCGCGAAGTCGCTGTTCGGGCTGTCGAGGTCGGGGAACACGGAATCCAGACTGCGGCGCAGCAATTGCCGGCGGTGCCGGTGGTCCAGGTCCATGCCGCCCAGGGCCGCGAACATCGGGGCACGCAGCAGCCACAGGTCCACGGGTTCTTCGGCGGCGCGCACCTGCACGCGCAGCCACTCGGCGCCCGGCTCGGCCTGCAAGGCCTGCAGGCAACTCTGTTTCAGGCTCACGAAGGCCTGGCGTGCCGCCAGCCGCGCGCTGCGGTCGCCGGGCAGGCCGGCGCCGGGTGTGAAGTCGCGCGGGGCGACCTGGGCGGGGCGGGCTTGAGGCGTCAGCATCACAGCGGCGCGAATTGCGAGCGTGGTGCACGCGTCGGGAAATGGCGGTTCAGCAGGTTCACGCGGCTTTCGGCCTCTTCCTGGCTGCGGGCCACGCCCACCACGCGGTAGAGCTCGGCCCGCGTGTGCCACAGCTCGCGCAGTGAACGTGCATCGCGGATGCGCTGTCGCAGTTGGTCGGCATCTTCGCTGTCGATGTCGGCCAACGTGGCCATGAACTCGGTGCGCACCTGAGGCAGCCGGTTGATGGGCGGTGCGGCGTCCTGCGGCGCCGGCGCCATCAGCCAGAACATCAGTCGCTGCCAGGCGCCACCTTCGGGCGCGCAGCGCAGCGAAGGGGGGCACACCTCGACGCGCAGGCTGCTGGGGTCGCACAGCGTGGTGCGGCGGTTCCAGCGCAGAAGGGTGGACAGGTTTCGGGGCATGAAGAGGTTATCGGACACGGCGCGGCAAGCTGAACCTCATGGTCGTGCAAGCCCGCGCGGCGCGATGCGCGGAAGAAGCGGGCCAAGCCCGCCCAGTTCGTGCATAGGCGCGCTTCGCGCGGTTAGCCTTGCAGGCTGGCAACTGCAGGAAGAGAGGCGTGCATGAAGTGGTTCAAGCGCGGGGCGTGGGGCGTGCTGGGCCTGCTGCTGCTGGCCCTGGCGGCGCTGGCCGTTTACGCATGGCGCACGCTGCCGCAGACCGAAGGACGGTGGGTGCTGCCCGGCGCGCAGGCCGAGATGCGCATCGAGCGTGATGCCGATGGCGTGCCCACGCTGCGCGCCAACAGCGAGCGCGACGCCGCCTATGCCCTGGGCGTGGTGCATGCCCAAGACCGCCTGTGGCAGCTGGAGACGCACCGCCGCATTGCCAGCGGCCGGCTGGCCGAGGCCTTCGGTCCCAGCGCGCTGGAAACCGACCGCTTCCTGCGCGCCCTGGGGGTGCGCCGCGCCGCGGCCGAACAATGGCAGCGCCTGCCGGCGGCCAGCCAGGGGCTGCTGCAGGCCTATGCCGATGGTGTCAACGCCGTGCTGCAGCGTGGGGTGCGTGCGCTGCCGCCCGAGTTCCTCATCCTCGGCCTCACGCCTGAACCCTGGCAGCCGGTGGACAGCCTGGCTTGGGCCACCATGATGGCCTGGGACCTGGGCGGCAACTGGAACAGTGAACTGCTGCGCCTGCGCCTGGCCCTGCAGCTGCCGGTGGAACGCATCCACCAGCTGATGCCGCCGTACCCCGGCGAGCAGCCTTTGCCGACGATGGACTTCTCGGCCTTCTACCGCAGCCTGAAGCTGGACGGTGCAGCCTCTGTGACGGCCTGGCAGCGGCTGCCCGAGATGGCGCCCGAAAGCGGCATCGAAGGCGTGGGCAGCAACAACTGGGTGGTGGCCGGCAGCCACAGCCGCACCGGCCAGCCGCTGCTGGCCAACGACCCGCACCTGAAGCTGAGCACGCCCACGCTGTGGTACCTGGCCCGCGTGCAGGTGCCCGGCCTGCAGCTGGCCGGCGCCACGCTGCCGGGTACGCCAGGCGTGCTGCTGGGGCAGAACGGGCACATCGCCTGGGGCTTCACCAACACCGCACCCGATGTGCAAGACCTCTACATCGAAGCGCTGGACCCGCAAGACCCCACGCGCTATCGCGTGCCCGTCACGCCGGCTACACCCGACGGCTGGGCGCGCTTCGAGACCACCACCGAAACCATCAAGGTCAAGGGCCAGCCCGACGTGGTGATGACGGTGCGACGCAGCCGCCACGGCCCCGTCATCAGCGACGCCGGCACCACGCCCGACGTGCTGGGCCCGGCCGCGAAGCCCACCCACGTGCTGGCCTTGCGCTGGACGGCGCTGGACACCGACAACGACCCCATCACCGCCAGCCTGGCGCTGCAGCGCGCCACCAGCGTGCAGGCCTTCTTCGAGGCCACGCGCGGCTGGGTGGCGCCGATGCAGAACATGGTGGTGGCCGACACGGCCGGGCGCATCGGCCTCATCAGCCCGGGCCGCGTGCCGGTGCGCAAGCCCGAGAACGACCTGCACGGCCTGGCGCCCGCGCCCGGCTGGGACGAGAAGTACGACTGGGCGGGCTGGGTACCGGTGGACGAAACCCCACGCGAGACCGACCCCGCCCGCGGCTGGCTGGCCACCGCCAACCAGCGCATCACACCGCCGGGCTACCCCTACTTTTTCACCAGCGAATGGGGGCTGCCCTACCGCCAGCAGCGCATCGAACAGGTGCTGGGTTCGCGGCCGAAGCACAGCCTGGACGACCTGGCGGCGTTGCAGGCCGACGAGCTGTCTCTGGCAGTGCCGGCGCTGCTGCCTTGGCTGCAGAAGGCGCGCTCTGTGCACCCGCTGGCCCCGGCCGCGCAGGCCCAACTGGCCGGCTTCGACGGCCGCATGGCGGCCGACCGTGCCGCACCACTGATCTTCTGGGCCTGGCAGCGCCAGCTGGCGCGTGCGCTCTTTGCCGACGACGTGAGCGAGGCGCTGTGGGAGAAGTCACTCTCGGGCCGCAACTTCCAGGAAGCGCTGGAGCGCGTGCTGCGCGCCGATGACGCCGCCTGGTGCGACCACCGCGCCACGCCGCTGGCCGAGACCTGCGCCGACCAGGCCGGCCTGGCCCTGACGCGTGCGCTGGAAGAGTTGCAGCAGCGCTTCGGTGCCGACGTGGCGCGCTGGCGCTGGGGCGACGCCCACCAGGCGCGCGGCGAGCACCGGCCTTTCAGCCGCGTGCCGGTGCTCGTGCGCCTGTTCGAGCTGCGCACCCCCTTGGGCGGCGACACGCACACGGTGAACGTCTCACGCGTGAACCTGCGGCCCGACAGGCTGACCGGCGACCTCTTCCACAGCGACCACGGCCCCAGCCTGCGCGCGCTGTACGACCTGGCGGACCCGGCGAAGTCGCGCGTGATGACGTCCACCGGCCAAAGCGGCAACCCGTTTTCGGCGCACTTCCGCAACTTCGTGAGGCCCTGGGCCGAAGTGAAGTACCGGCCGCTTTGGCCCGAGCCGGGCGCACCCAGCCGGGTGCTGGTGGTGCAGCCGGCTCAGAGCACGCCGTAGCGCGCCTTGCGCTCGGCGGTGTAGTGCCACCAGGGCCGGGCCTCGGCGCCGCCCATGAAGGCCGTGGCGGCGATGAAGGTGTCGAGTACGCAGGGGTCCTGGCGCTTGCCGGTTCTTTCGCACAGCGCGAGATACAGCGCATGCGGGTCGCGGCCGGCCAGCGCTTGCGGGTGCTGGATGCCCAGGCTGCGCAGGTCAGCGGCGATGGACGGGCCGATGTTCGGCAGCTGTTCCAGCCGTTCGCATTCGCCAGCGTGCTGGGCCTTGCGTGGGGGAATGGCCTTGGGCGGCGGCGTCACGGCCTCCCGCCCCGGCTTCCCGCCGCGGATGCGGCTTTGCCGGTCTGCTGGCGGACAAGCACCCTGGGCGGCAGCGAGCGGAAGCAGGCTTGGGGGCTGCATGTCACATCAGCATGGTGTTGCGGATCAGGCCCACCGCGATGCCTTCGAGCTCGAAGTCGGCCGCGTCCAGCGCCACGTGGATGGTCTGGAAATCGGGGTTCTCGGGCAGCAGTTCGATGCCCTTGCTGGTGCGGCGCAGACGCTTGACGGTGACGTCGTCGCCCAGGCGGGCCACGACGATCTGGCCGTTCTTCGCGTCCTTGGCCTTCTGCACGGCCAGCAGGTCGCCATCGAGGATGCCGGCATCGCGCATGCTCATGCCGCGCACCTTCAGCAGGTAGTCGGGGCGGCGCGCCCACATGGCGGCTTCCATCAGGTAGGTCTGGTCGACATGTTCCTGCGCCAGGATGGGGCTGCCGGCGGCCACGCGCCCCACCAGCGGCAGCGTCAGCTGGGCCAGGTGCGGCAGCGGCAGCATGTACTGCTTGCCGAAGGGGGCCAGGCGGGCCTCGTTCAGCGCGCGCAGCGTGTCAGACTTCAGCCTGATGCCGCGCGAGGTGCCGCCCACCAGTTCGATGACGCCCTTTCGCGCCAGCGCCTGCAGGTGCTCTTCGGCGGCATTGGCCGACTTGAAGCCCAGCTCGGAAGCAATTTCAGCCCGCGTGGGCGGGGCACCGGTGCGCTCGATGGCGCTTTGCACCAGGTCCAGCACCTGTTGCTGGCGGGCGGTGAGCTTGGGGCTTTCTTCCAGGGCGTTTCGGTCCATCACTACTTTCGTGCGGCACTGGCGTTCTGTCCAGTAGCTGTATTTTCATCCAGAAAGCACATCCATGCCAAGCACCCCTGGCACCGTGGTCGTTCTCGGCACGGGCGGCACCATCGCCGGCACCGCAGCCCATGCCGCCCAGCACACCGGTTACACCGCCGGGGTGCTGGGCGCCGAGGCCCTGGTGGCCGCGCTGCCGGCCCTGCAAGGTCTGCCGCTGGTAGCCCACACCCTGGCGCGGCTGGACAGCTGCAATATGGACGGGCCCACCTGGGCGTTGCTGGCCGAGCAAGCGGCGCTGCACCTGGCGCGCCCCGAAGTGGCCGGCGTGGTGGTGACCCACGGCACCGACACGCTGGAGGAAACCGCGTACTTCCTGCACCGCGTGGTGGCCGCCGCCAAGCCGCTGGTGCTGACTGCAGCGATGCGTCCTGCCACTGCCTTGTCGCCCGACGGGCCGCAGAACCTGTTCGACGCCGTGACGGTGGCGCGTTCATCAGGTGCTCACAGCGCTCACGGCGTGCTGGCGGTGCTGGGGGGCGTCGTCTTCGCTGGTGCTGAGCTGCGCAAGGTGCACGGCTACCGGCAGGACGCCTTCAGTGCTGGCGATGCCGGGCCGCTGGCGCTGCTGGAAGACGGTGTGCTGCGGGTGCTGCGGCCCTGGCCGAATGTGCCGCTGCATGCGGTAGCGGCCAGCCTGTCATCGCTGTTGGCCACGCGGGCTTGGCCGCTGGTGGACATCGTCACCAGCCATGCCCTGGCCGACGGCCGCGTGGTGGACGCGCTGGTGGCCGCCGGCAGCCGCGGCCTGGTGCTGGCTGGCACCGGCAATGGCAGCGTGCATGCGGCGGTGAAGGCCGCCGCCGGGCGTGCCATGGCGCAAGGTGTGCGGGTGCTGCGCGCCTCGCGCTGCCAGCTGGGCGGCGTGGTGGGCGGGGCGCCCGACGATCTGCCGAGCGCCGGCACGTTGACGCCAGTGCAGGCCCGCATCGAGCTGATGCTGGACCTGCTGGCGGCCGCGTGACGCGCAGTTGCGCGAACGCGGCAAGCCTGGGGCTTAGATCACCGTCAAGGTGACGTCGATGTTGCCGCGCGTGGCGTTGCTGTATGGGCAGACCTCGTGCGCAGTGGCCACCAGTGCTTCGGCGGCGGCCTTATCCATGCCGGGCACGCTGATGGCCATGGCCACGCTCACGCCGAAGGCGCCGGGCTTGCCCGTCATCGGGCCGATGGCCACTTCGGCGCTGATGCTCACCTCGGCCGGCAGGCTGATCTTCTGACGTGCGGCCACGGCCTTCATCGCACCGATGAAGCAGGCCGAGTAGCCGGCAGCGAACAGCTGCTCGGGGTTGGTGCCAGGGCCGTCGTCGCCGCCCAGCGCCTTGGGCGTGGACAGCTGCGACTTCAGGCGGCCGTCGTTGCTGGCGGTGGTGCCGGCGCGGCCGCCGGTGCTGGTGGCGTGGGCTGTGTAGAGGGCTTGGTCGATGGCCATGGGGCTTCCTTCAGGGGTGGGGGTGGGTGTGGACAGGGGTTGCAGCGTTCAAGCTGCGCGCGAATGCGCTTCGTTGAGTTGCTGGCGCAGCGCGTGCAATTGCGCGCGCAGGGCCGAGAGTTCGCCCAGCGTGCAGCCGCTGGCCTGCGCCACCTGCGGTGGCAAGGCGGCGGCCCGGGTCTTCAAGGCGCGACCGGGTGCCGTCAGCTGCAGCAGCACGCGGCGCTCGTCGGCCGCGTCGCGCAGGCGCTGCACCAGGCCGGCGCTTTCCAGGCGCTTGAGCAGCGGGGTCAGCGTGCCGGAATCCAGCCCCAGGCGATCGCCCACGGCGCTGACGGTCAGGCCGTCGCCTTCCCACAGCACCAGCATCACCAGGTACTGCGGGTAGGTCAGGCCCAGAGGTTCGAGCAGGGGTTTGTAGAGCTTGGTCATGGCCAGCGAAGCCGCATAGAGCGCGAAACACAGCTGGTGGTCCAGCGACAGCCAGGCGGCGGGGGGCTGCTGCGACGCGGTGGGGGGCTTGGGGAGGGGCATAGCCTATAATATAGCGCACAATTGAATTGTGTGCAACTGTTTTGGCCGCCAAAAGTGCCGAGCCGGGTGGTGCATCGGGTCCACCTGTCCATGGTGGGCGCCTGCGCGCCCGTCTTCAGCCGGCCTGCAAGGCTTCCAGCTGCGTCTGCAGCTCGATCCAGCGCTCTTCCAGCATGGCCACTTCGGCGCTGGCGTGGGCCAGGCGGCGGCCGAGATCGGCGTAGGCCTCGGTGCTGGCGTCGGGGCGCGAGAGCTCGGCTTCCAGTGCCGTCTTCTCGGCGGCCAGCTTGGCCAGGCGCATGTCGATGCCGGCCAGCTCGTTGCGCAGCGGGCGCGTGGCCTCGGCCTGCTTGATGCGGGCCTGCTTGGCTTTGTCCCGGTCATCGCGGCTGGCGGCGGGTGGCGGAGCCGGCGCCTTGCTGGGCGCGGCTGCGGGCGGCCTGGCCACCGCTGCAGCAGGCGCCGCCGCCTTGGCCTTGGCGGCAGGGGCGGGCGTTTCGGCCACGCCGTTGCCGCGCGGCGGGTCGGGGATGGGCTGGCCGCGCGAGGTGGCGCGCGAGACATCGAGCAGCCACTTCTGGTAGTCGTCCAGGTCGCCGTCGAAAGGTTCGACGCGGCCCTTGAAGACGATCCAGAACTCGTCGCAGGTCTCACGCAGCAGCGCGCGGTCGTGGCTGACCAGCATCACCGTGCCTTCGAATTCGTTCAGCGCGATTGACAGGGCCTCGCGCGTCTGCAGGTCGAGGTGGTTGGTGGGCTCGTCCATCAGCAGCAGGTTGGGGCGCTGCCACACCAGCATGGCCAGCACCAGGCGCGCCTTTTCGCCGCCCGAAAGACTGCCCACGGCCTGCTGCACCATGTCGCCCACGAAGCGGAAGCGGCCGAGAAAGTCTCGCAGTTCCTGCTCGCGCGCGGGCGGGCCCACGTCGCGCGCCAGGCGCACCATGTGCATCAGCGGGCCGTCGTCCAGGCTCAGCACGTCCACTTCCTGCTGCGCGAAATAGCCGATCACCAGGCCCTTGCCCTGGGTCGTCTTGCCGCTGATGAGCGGGATGGCGCCGGCAATCGTCTTCACCAGCGTCGACTTGCCCTGCCCGTTGGCGCCCAGGATGCCGATGCGCTGGCCGGCCAGCACGCTGCGGCTGAACTTCTGCACGATGGGCACCCCGGCATAGCCGCAATCGATGCTGTCGAAGGCCAGCATGGGGTTGGGCAGGCTCAGCGGTTCGCGGAACTCGAAATGGAAGTCGCCGGCCGTCATCACCGGCGCGAGCTTCTCCATGCGCGCCAGCGCCTTCACGCGGCTTTGCGCCTGCTTGGCCTTGCTGGCCTTGGCCTTGAAGCGGTCGATGAACTTCTGCAGGTGGGCCACCCGTTCCTGCTGCTTGGCGAAGGCCGCCTGGGCCTGGCTCATGCGTTCGGCGCGCAGCTCTTCGAAGGCGGTGTAGTTGCCGGTGTAGCGCGTGAGGCCCAGGTCTTCCAGGTGCACGATGACGTTGCAGATGGCATCCAGGAACTCGCGGTCGTGGCTGATGATGACCATCAGGCCTTCGTAGCGCTTGAGCCAGGCTTCCAGCCACACCAGCGCGTCGAGGTCGAGGTGGTTGGTGGGTTCGTCCAACAGCAGCAGGTCGGAAGGGCACATCAGCGCGCGCGCCAGCTGCAGGCGCATGCGCCAGCCGCCGCTGAAGGTGTTCACCGGCGCGTCCAGCTGGTCAGAGCGGAAGCCCAGGCCCAGCAGCAGCGCTTGCGCGCGCGCCGGGGCGTCGAAGGCGCCGGCTTCGTCCAGCGCCTGGTGGGCCTCGGCCATGGCGTGGCCGTCGTCGGCGGCTTCGGCGGCAGCCAGTGCTGCCTGGGCCTGCATCAGCGGGATGTCGCCCTGCAGCACGAAGTCGGTGGCGCCGTCTTCGGTCTCAGGCACGTCCTGCGCCACCTCGCCCACGCGCCAGCGCGGCGGTATCTCCACGTCGCCGGCATCGGCCTGCAGGCGGTGCGTCATCAGAGCGAACAGGCTGGACTTGCCGGCGCCGTTGCGGCCGATGAGGCCCACCTTCTCGCGTGGCTGCATCGTCACGCTGGCGTTCTGCAGCACCACTTTCACGCCGCGGCGCAGGGTGACCTGGGAAATCTGGATCATGGGTTCTCGTTCTGCGGCAGGTCGCCGGCGCTGATGAGCAGCACCTGTTCGTCCCCCGCGCTGGTGGCCAGGCCCACGTAGGGCAGGCAGGGAAAGGCGGCTTCGAAATGGGCCAGCTCGTGGCCGACTTCCAGCACCAACACGCCCTCGGGGTTCAGGAACCGGGGCAGGTCGGCGAGCAGGTGGCGGATGAAGTCCATGCCGTCGGCGCCGCCGGCCAAAGCCAGGGCGGGCTCGGCGCGGTACTCGGGCGGCAGGGCGTCCATGGACGTGCTGTTCACGTAGGGCGGGTTGCACAGCACCAGGTCGTAGTGCCGGCCGGCCACGGCGGCCAGGCCATCGCCCTGGTGCAGGCTGATGCGGTCTTGCAGGCCGTGGCGGGCGACGTTCTTCGCGGCCACGGCCAGGGCGTCGGCGCTCAGGTCGGCCGCGTCCACCATCACCTCGGGCCAGGCCATGGCGGCCAGCACGGCCAGGCTGCCGTTGCCGGTGCACAGGTCGAGCACGCGCTGGGTGTGCGGGCCCAGCCAGGCGTCGAAGCCGCCGTCGGCTAGCGGCTCGGCGATCAGCGAGCGCGGCACGATGACACGTTCGTCCACGAAGAAGGGCACGCCTTGCAGCCAGGCTTCGCCCGTCAGGTAGGCGGCGGGGCGGCGGGTGCTGATGCGTTCTTCCACCAGGGTTTCAACCTGGGCCACTTGTTCAGGCGTGAGGGCCTGTGCGGCGGCTTCGTCCAGCGCGTGCAGTGGCAGCCCCAGGCGCCACAGCACCAGCCAGGCGGCTTCGTCGAAAGCGTTGGTGGTGCCGTGGCCGAAGTGCACGCCGGCCGCCTGCAGGCGCTCGGCGGCCTGCTGCACGAGTTGGCCCAGCGTCATCGCAGGAAGTTCTCGAGGGTGCGGCGGTAGACGGCCGTCAGCGGGCCGAGCGCCGCCACGTCCACCCATTCGTCCAGCTTGTGGATGCTTTCGTTGACGACACCGAACTCCATCACCTGCGGGCAGAGGCGGGCGATGAAGCGGCCGTCGCTGGTGCCGCCTGTCGTGCTCATTTCCGTGCTCAGTTCGGGCTGCAGGCCGCCGCCGTCTTCGCCTCGGCATTCCGCCGCAATGGCCGCGACCAGCGCCGCGCTCAGGCTGCCGGGCGGGGTGAGGAAGGGTTCGCCGCCCAGCGTCCACTGCAGTTCATGCGGCACGCCGTGGCGCTGCAGGATGTTTTCCACACGCTGGCGCAGCGTGGCGGGCGTGCTCTCGGTGCTGAAGCGGAAGTTGAAGTCCAGCACCAGTTCGCCCGGGATGACGTTCAGCGCGCCGGTGCCCGCATGCACGTTGCTGACCTGAAAGCTGGTGGGCGGGAACCAGGCATTGCCTTCGTCCCACACCGTGGCGACCAGTTCCGCCAGGGCCGGGGCCAGCAGGTGCAGCGGGTTGGCCGCCAGCTGCGGGTAGGCGATGTGGCCCTGCACGCCCAGCACCTTCAAGCGGCCCGAGAAGGTGCCGCGGCGGCCGTTCTTCACCATGTCGCCCAGCTGCCGCACCGAGGTGGGTTCGCCCACCACGCAGGCGTCGAGCTTTTCACCACGCTGCTGCAGCACTTCCACCACGTGGCGCGTGCCGTGCAGCGCGGGGCCTTCCTCGTCGCTGGTGAACAGCAAGGCCACGCGCCCGGGGTGGCGCGGGTTCGCGGCCACGTAGGCCGTGGCGGCCAGCGTCATGGCGGCCACGGCGGCCTTCATGTCGGCCGCGCCACGGCCGAAGAGGCGCGGGCCGTTGGGGAAGTCCGGCCCCGAGCGGTGGGTGGGCACGAAAGGGTCGCTGGCCCAGCGTTCCAGCGGGCCGCTGGGCACCACGTCGGTGTGGCCGGCGAAAACGAGCGTGGGCCCAGGAACGCCGGCGTCGTGCACGGCCCAGAGGTTGGCCACGCGCGCTTCGGGCGGGCCGGCGTCCAGCGCCTCGCACACAAAACCCGCGGCCTGCAGCAGCGGCTGCAGCAAGGCCTGGCAGCCGGCATCTGCGGGGGTGACCGAGCGGCAGGCGATCAGCGCTTCCGTCAGCCGCAGCGTGGCGGTTGCGCTGGGGTTCATCGTTTGGTCACCGACCAGGGCGGCGGTGCGCTGCCCCGGTGCTCATCGGCGCGCACGTCGATGGTCAGCTCGGTGAAGGTGGCGGCTTCGGCCTCTTCCTTCTTCGGCGCGATGCGCGAAGCCGGGGCCTGGTCGTTCTGCAGGCGCCACAGCAGGTTGGTGGGCGAATCGGCAAAGGCCAGGCCCTCGTCGCGCGAGACCACGCCGTCGTTGATGAGGCGGGCGATGTCGGCCTCGAAGGTTTGTGAACCTTCGGCCAGGCTCTTTTCCACCGCTTCCTTCACCGCCGAGAGGTCGCCCTTGTCGATGAGGTCGCTGATGAGCTTGGTGTTCAGCAGCACCTCCACCGCCGGCACGCGGCCCCCGGTGTTGCTGCGTAGCAGGCGCTGCGAGATCACGGCGCGCAGGCCCGAGGCCAGGTCGGACAGCAAAGTCGGCCGCGCCTCGGGCGTATAGAACGACAGGATGCGCCCCATGGCGTGGTAGCTGTTGTTCGCGTGCAGCGTAGCCAGCACGAGGTGGCCCGAGAGCGCGTAGCTGAGCGCCGCGCTCATCGTTTCGCGGTCGCGGATTTCGCCGATGAGGATGCAATCAGGCGCTTGGCGCAGCGCGTTCTTCAGCGCGATCTGCAGGCTTTGCGTGTCGCGCCCCACCTCGCGCTGGTTGATGACGCTCTTCTTGTTGCTGAAGAGGAATTCGATGGGGTCCTCGATGGTGAGGATGTGCCCCGTCATCTGCTGGTTGCGCCATTCCAGCATCGAGGCCAGCGTGGTGCTCTTGCCGGTGCCGGTGGCGCCCACCATCAGGATGAGGCCGCGCTTTTCCGTCACCAGCTGGGCCAGCAGCGGTGGCACGCCCAGACTGTCCAGCGAAGGAATCTCGAAGGGAATGCAGCGGATGACGGCCGCGATGCTGCCGCGCTGCTTGAACGCGGAAAGCCGGAAGCTGCCCACACGAGAGACACTGATGCCGACGTTGAGCTCGCCGGTGTCGTCCAGCTCTTCCAGCTGCTGCGGCGCCAGCATCTCGGCCAGCAGCTGGCGCGTCTGGTGCGTGGTGAGGATCTGGTCGGACAACTGCAGGATCTGCCCGTTGATCTTGATGAGGATGGGCGTGTTGGCCGACATGTAGACGTCGGAGGCGTTCTTCTCCGCCATCAGACGCAAGACGCGCTCTAGGTTGTTCGCCATGCCGGGTCCTCGGAGAGAAGGCTTGCCAGCGGCCGCTCAGGCGCGCAGCAGCTCGTTGATGCTGGTCTTGCTGCGCGTCTGCGCGTCCACGCGCTTGACGATCACCGCCGCGTACAGGCTGTAGGCCTGGCCGCCCGCTGCCGTCTTGGGCAGGTTGCCACTGACCACCACGCTGCCGCTGGGCACGCGGCCGTAGCTGATCTCGCCCGTTTCGCGGTTGAAGATGGGCGTGCTCTGGCCCAGGTACACGCCCATGCCGAGCACGGAGTTCTCTTCGACGATGACACCTTCCACCACCTCGGAACGCGCGCCGATGAAGCAGTTGTCCTCGATGATGGTGGGGTTGGCCTGCAGCGGCTCCAGCACGCCGCCGATGCCCACGCCGCCGCTGAGGTGCACGTTCTTGCCGATCTGCGCGCAGCTGCCCACGGTGGCCCAGGTGTCGACCATGGTGTTCTCATCGACATAGGCGCCGATGTTCACGTAGCTGGGCATCAGCACCGCGCCCTTGGCGATGTAGCTGCCGCGGCGCGCCACGGCCGGGGGCACCACGCGCACGCCGGCTTCGCGCATCTGCGCATCGTCGAGGTGGCTGAACTTGGTCTTCACCTTGTCGAAGAAGCCCAGGTCGCCGGCGCGCATCACCACGTTGTCGTTGAGGCGGAAGCTCAGCAGCACGGCCTTCTTCACCCACTGGTTCACGTGCCAGTCGCCCACGCCGCGCCGCTCGGCCACGCGGATGCGGCCGCCGTTGAGTTCGCCGATGACCTTCTCGACGGTGTCGCGCACCTCGGGCGCATTGAGGGCGTTGATCTCGCTGCGCGATTCCCACGCGAGGTCGATGACGGATTGGAACTGGGCAAGGCTCATCAAGGGCTTTCGGTGAATTCTTCGGGCAGTTCTTGCGTGTACCGGACGATGCGCTCGGCGGCTTCCAGGCATTCGGCCACCGGCGCCACCAGGGCCATGCGGATGCGGCCGGTGCCGGGGTTCGGGGGGGTGTGGCCGGCCACGCTGCGCGCCAGCAGGCTGCCCGGCAAGACCTGCACATTGTATTGAGCGAGCAGGCCGCGGGCGTAGGCCACTTCGTCGCGCCCAGGCACGCCGGCCCACAGGTAGAAGGCGGCATCGGGCAGCTGCACGTCCAGCACGCGGGCCAGCAGCGGCGTGACCTGCGCGAACTTCTGGCGGTAGAGCTCGCGGTTGGCCACGACATGCGCTTCGTCGTTCCAGGCCGCGATGCTGGCGCGCTGCACCAGGCCGCCCATCGCGCTGCCGTGGTAGGTGCGGTAGAGCAGGAAGGCCTTGATGAGAAGGGCGTCGCCGGCCACGAAGCCCGAGCGCAGGCCCGGCAGGTTGCTGCGCTTGGACAGGCTGGTCAGCGCCACGAGGTTCTTGAATTCGCTGCGGCCCAGGGCTTGCGCGGCCTGCAAGGCACCGAGCGGGGGTTCGTCGCGGAAGTAGATCTCGCTGTAACACTCGTCACTGGCGATCACGAAGCCGTGGCGCTCGCTCAGCTCGAAGAGGGTTTGCCACTCGCTCAGCGGCATCACGGCACCCGTGGGGTTGCCCGGGCTGCACACGTAGAGCAGCCGCGTGCGCGCCCAGGTGGCCTCGCTCACGGCGGCCCAGTCGGCGGCGAAATTGCGCGCGGGGTCGCTGGGCACGAAGTGCGTCATCGCGCCGCCCAGCAGCGCCGCGCCTTCGTAGATTTGATAGAAAGGGTTGGGGCAGACCACCAGCGCATCGCGCTCGGCGGGGTCCAGCACGGTCTGCGCCAGCGCGAACAAGGCCTCGCGCGAGCCGTTCACCGGCAGCACCTGCGTGCCCGGGTTCAGCGCCACGCCGTAGCGGCGCTGCACCCAGCCGGCAATGGCTTCGCGCAGCGCGGGTTCACCCAGCGTGGCCGGGTAGGCGCTGAGCGTCGGCAGCGCCTTCATCAGGGCTTCCTCGATCAGCGCAGGCGTGGCGTGCTTGGGTTCGCCGATGCCCAGGCTGATGGGGCGCAGCGCCGGGTTCGGGGTGATGTCGGCGGTGAGTTCGCGCCAGCGTTCGAAGGGGTAGGGGTGCAGGCGGGCCAGCAGGGGGTTCATGCCGGGGATTATGTGGAAACCCCCCGCAAGGCGCCGGCCCGGCGTGCCCTTTCGGGCGCACCGGGCCGTTGCACAGGGCTCAGCAGCTCAGTGCTTCAGGCGTTCTGCAGCCGGAAAGCCGCCACCACGTCTACCAGCTGCTGCGCTTCCTGGCGCAGGCTTTCGGCCGCGGCCGCGCTCTGCTCCACCAGCGCGGCATTGCGCTGCGTGGTCTGGTCCATCTGCGTGACGGCCTGGCCCACCTGGGCCACGCCCGCGCTCTGTTCCTGGCTGGCCGAGCTGATTTCGCGCACGATGGCCGTCACGCGCGTGATGGCGGTCACCACCTCGGTCATCGTGTGGCCGGCTTCGTCCACCTGGGCGGTGCCTTGCTCCACGCGTTCCACACTGGCGGCGATCAGGCTGCGTATCTCCTTGGCGGCCTCGGCGCTGCGCTGGGCCAGGCTGCGCACCTCGGCGGCCACCACGGCAAAGCCGCGGCCTTGCTCACCGGCCCGCGCTGCTTCCACGGCCGCGTTCAGTGCCAGGATGTTGGTCTGGAAGGCGATGCCGTCGATGGTGCCGATGATGTCGGCAATCTTGCGGCTGCTTTCGTTGATGCCGCGCATGGTCTGCACCACGCGGGTGACGGCTTCGCCGCCGCGCGTGGCCACCGTACTGGCGCTGTTGGCCAATTCGTCGGCCTGGCGTGCGCTCTGGGCGTTCTGCTGCACCGTGCTGCCCAGCTGTTCCATCGAGGCCGAGGTTTCCTGCAGGGCGCTGGCCTGCTGCTCGGTGCGGCTGGAAAGGTCGGCATTGCCCTGGGCAATCTCGTTGCTGGCGCCGGCCACGCGCTCGGAGCCGCTGCGCACCTGCTGCACCACGCGGGCCAGGCTGTTCTGCATGTGCTGCAGGCTGGCCAGCAGGCTGGTGGTGTCGCCGGGGCGCAGCCGCACGGTGGTGCTCAGGTTGCCCTCGGCCACGGCGCGCGTCAGGGCCACGGCCGCGGATGGTTCACCGCCCAGCTGCCTGAGCAGCCCACGGGTGATCAGCACCGCCATGAACACGCCCAAGGCCAGCGCCACCGCCACGATGCCCGCCGTGATGAGGCGTGCCGCTTCGTACACCTGGGTCGCTTCTGCGGCGGCCTGGCCGCCGCGCTCGAAGCTGAAGGCGCTGAGTTTGTCCAGCTTGCCGATGGCTTCATCCGCCGACATCTTGGCGGCGCCGTCGCTCAGGTCGCGTGCGTCGTCGCCCTTTTCGCCTCGGCCCAGTTCCAGCACCCTGGCGCTGAAGCCGAGGTACTCCTGCCACTTCGCCTTCAGCTCGGTGGCCAGGGCCTTCTCTTCTTCACCGGCCGGCAAGCCGGCGTAGGTGGCCAGGCTTTCGTCCAGCCGGGCCTGGATCTCCTTCAGCTTGTCTTCGTATTCGGCGCGGTAGCTGCTGTCGGGGGCGTTGGCGTGCTTCTTCTCGAACTCGCGGTACTCCAGCATGGAAGCGCGGGCCACGCCCAGCGCGCCCACGCTGGGCAGCCACTTGGTCGCGAGTTCCTTGGAAGCATAGTTCACCCGCTGCAGGTTCAACACCGACGCCACACCGAGCGCCGCGGTCAAGACCAGCACGGCCGCAAAAGCCAGGCTCAGGCGCACGCCGATGCGCAGGTTGCCGAACCAGTTGGAAAGGTGTGCCCAGGGCTTCATGTGGCGCTACTCCTGCGTGTTGGGGTCGTCTGCGGGCGGATTTACTTCTTGAAGCCCACGTAGGTCAGGCCCACGGTCTTGCCGCCCGCGTCCTTGATGGGGTGGTAGCAGGCGTCGAACTTGGTGCCCAGCACGTCCACTTCGCCGCAGAACTTCTCGCCCTTGTTCATGGCCTCGTAGGCCTTGGCACGGGCCAGGGCCGTGCCTACGCCGCGCTTGCCTTCGGGGGTGAGCACGTTGGTGCTGACGCGGATGTAGTCGTCGCCGTCCTTCACGAAGACCGTGGCGCTGGCGCCGGTGGTCTTCTTGATCTCGTCGACGACGTCGTAGTTGTTGTTGATGCGGCGCGGGCCGAAGAAGAGGGCGCCGACGGTCTTGCCGCCGGTCTCGACCGTGCCTTCCACCTTGGCCGGGCCGATCTTGGCCAGGCGCGCATCCAGCGCGGCGATGGCCACCTTGGGGTCGTTGGCGTGGGCGGCGCCGGCAGCCATCAGCAGTGCGGCGGTGAGGGCGATGATTCGCTTCATGGGATGTTCCTGGATGAGGTTGCAGGGTGCGGGCCGCACCTGCACAGGCGGGGCGGCCACGTCTTCAGGAACCGCAACGCCACTCCGGGGATGCCTGGGCCCGGGTTCCTGCAAGGTTTATCGGCAGCCTGCCGGGCGCACTTGAATCAGAAGTTCGCGGGTGGCCGATTCACAGCGCACCGCGGCAACCGGCCACGCCGCAGCGGCAGGCCAGGCGGCCTTCGTGGTGGGTTTCGCCATAGTTCACGGTGATTTCCTCGCCCGGCGCGATGTCGCGCAGCGCGTAGAACTCCACCCGCCCCTGGCGGATGCACAGCCGCGCATTGGGGCGGCAGCTGTGGTTGGTGTAGCGCATGGGGTCGGCGCTGCGGCTGAAGTCGATGGCGCGGCGGGTGCTCAGCTCCACGATCATGATGCGCTCGCTGCGCGCGGCGCGCTGCCGGGCCTCGGCCACGCTGATGCTTTCGCCGCGAATCTCGCCGATCTTCAGGCGGGCCGGCACGGTCTCGGCCGCGAAGGCGCCCTGGCCGTCGATGGCGCTGGGCCGCACTTCAACGGCGAACTTCTGGTAGGCCGGCCGCGTGGGCGGGGCGTCGGCCTCGGCGCTGCGCGAAGCAGAGGCCACGGCCGGGCCCGGGGCCGGGCGGGGGGTGGCAGCTTGCAGTCTGGGCATGGCGGCGTGGGGCCCGATGCTATCATCGCGCCCGCCTTGCGCCCTGGTAGTTGGCGCAATTTCTCAATGAAATCAAGCACTTGCGTGCGCCGCCCTGGCGGGCGTGCCAAGGCTCCAGACGGCCCCCGATGCGCCTGAACCAGATCAAGCTTGCGGGCTTCAAGTCCTTCGCAGAACCCACCACCTTCCAGCTGCCCGGGCAGCGCGTGGGCGTGGTGGGCCCGAACGGCTGCGGCAAGAGCAACATCATGGACGCCGTGCGCTGGGTGCTGGGCGAGAGCAAGGCGAGCGAGCTGCGTGGCGAAAGCATGCAGGACGTCATCTTCAACGGCAGCGGCAACCGCAAGCCGGCCAGCCGCGCCAGCGTGGAGCTGGTGTTCGACAACACGCTGGCGCGCGCCGGCGGCCAGTGGAACGCCTTTGCCGAGATTGCCGTCAAGCGTGTGCTCACGCGCGACGGCACCAGCAGCTACTTCATCAACAACCAGCCGGTGCGCCGCCGCGACGTGCAAGACGTCTTCCTGGGCACTGGCCTGGGGCCCAGGGCCTACGCCATCATCGGCCAGGGCACCATCAGCCGCATCATCGAAAGCCGGCCCGAAGAGCTGCGCCTTTTCCTGGAAGAAGCCGCCGGCGTCAGCAAGTACAAGGAGCGCCGCCGGGAGACCGAGAACCGCCTGAAGGACACGCGCGAGAACCTCACGCGCGTGGAGGACATCCTGCGCGAGCTGGGCGGCAACCTCGAGAAGCTGGAAAAGCAGGCCGAGGTGGCGGCGCTCTACCGCAACCTGCAGGAGCAGGGCACCACCAAGCTGCACCAGCTGTGGTTCCTGAAGCATCGCGACGCCGCCAGCGAAGAAGCCCGCGTGCATGCCGCGGCCCTGGAAGCCACCAACGCGCTGGAAAGCCGCATGGCCGACCTGCGCGCCGTGGAAGCGCAGCTGGAGCAGGTGCGCCAGGCCCACTACGCCGCCAACGACGTGCTGCATGCGAAGCAGGGCGCCCTGGGCGAAGCGGCGCTGGAAGTCAGCCGCCTGGAAGAACGCATCCGCTACGTGGTGGAAGGCCGCCAGCGCGCGCAGCAGCGCCTGGCCGAACTGAAGGCGCAGAACGCGCAGTGGGAAGAGCGCCAGGACAGCGCCAAGACCGAGCTGGAAGACATTGCCGCGCAGATCGAGGGCGCTGATGAACAAGCCGGCGTGCTGGCCGCGCAGGCCGAAGAGCAGGGCTTCGAGCTGCCCACGCTGGAAGATGCCGTGCGCAGCGCGCAGGGCGTGGCCAACCAGCAGCGCCAGAACGTGGCGCAGGTGCAGCAGCAGATCCAGGTGCTGGCGGCCGAAAGCCGCAGCGTGGAGGAACAGTCGCGCGCGCTGCGCACGCGCCGCGAGCGCCTGGCCACCGAGCGCCAGGGCCTGCAGGCACCGGACAGGGCCAAGATCGACGCGCTGCGCGCCCAGGACGCCGAAGCCGGTGAACGCCACGAGGTGCTGGAAGCTCAGCTGCACGAGCTGCAGGAAGAAGTGCCGCAGCTCGACGAGCAACGCCGCGCCGCGCAGGCGGCGGTGAACAGCGAATCGGCCCGCCTGTCTGACATCGGCGCGCGCCTGGAAGCGCTGCGCGCGCTGCAGGAAAAGGTGCAGACCGAGGGCAAGCTCAAGCCCTGGCTCGACAAACACGGCCTCACCGGCCTGCAAGGCCTGTGGACGCAGTTGCACATCGAAACCGGCTGGGAAACCGCGCTGGAAGCCGCGCTGCGCGAGCGCCTGAACGCCCTGGCCGTGGGCCGGCTGGACACCGTGCGCGCCTTCGCCACCGATGCGCCGCCGGCCAAGCTGGCTTTCTACGCCACGCCCGCCGGCGCTGCGCCGCACACCCACCAGACCTTGCCGCAACTGGCGCAGCGTCTGCAACTGGGCGATGCCGGCTTGAAGGCGCTGCTGTCGGATTGGCTGGAAGGCGTGTACACCGCCACCAGCATCGACGAGGCGCTGGCTCAGCGCGCGAAGCTCACGCCCGGCGAAGTGATCATGACGCGCGAAGGCCATGCCGTCAGCGCGCATGCCGTGGCCTTCTACGCGCCTGACAGCGAACAGGCCGGCATGCTGGCCCGTGCGCAGGAGATCGAGAACCTGGCCCGCCAGCAGAAGGCACAGGCGCTGATCGCCGAAGACGCCAAGAGCGCCAGCGTGCGCCTGGAAGCCGCCTACACCGAAGCCAGCCAGCGCCTGCAGGTGGCGCGCCGCGAAGCCGCCGAAGCGCAGAACCGCGCCCACGGCCTGCACGTGGAACTGCTGCGCCTGACGCAACAGCTCGACGCCGCCACCAGCCGCCGCGAACAGCTGAGCGAAGAGCTCGCCGAAATCGACGCGCAGATGGAAGCGCTGGAAGAGCGCAAGGCTACGGGCGAAGCACGTTTCGAAGAGCTGGACATCGGCCTGGGCGATGCGCAGCAGAAACACGCCGAGCTCGAAGACGAGGTGATCGCCGCCGAGCGCCGCCTGGCCGACGCGCGCGAACAGCAGCGCACGCTGGAACGCCAGGCGCAGGAAGCGCGTTTCCAGGCCCGCGCGCTGGCGGCGCGGCGCGACGAACTGCAGCGCAGCATCGAAACCGCCGCCGCGCAGGTGGCGGCCAACCTGCAGGCCGGCGAACAGCTGCAGCTGGAACTGGGCAGCTTCGACGACGCCGCCGCACAAAGCGGCCTGCAGGCGGCGCTGGAACTGAAGAGCGAACGTGAACGCGCTTTAGGTCTGGCGCGCAGCGAGTACGACGACCTCAGCGCGCAGCTCAAGCGCGCCGACGAACAGAAGCTCGGCTTCGAACGCAGCCTGGAGCCGCTGCGCGAGCAGATCACCAAGCTGCAGCTGGAACTGCAGGCCGCGCAGCTGGGCGGCGCGCAATACCTGGAGCAGCTGACCGCTGCCGAGGTGGACCTGGAGGCGCTGGCGCAAGGCATCGAACGCGATGGCGTGAAGCTCTGGGGCCTGCAGACCGAGATCGACCGCATCCAGAAAGAGATCAACGCCCTGGGTGCCGTGAACCTGGCGGCGCTGGACGAACTGACGGCCAGCCGCGAACGCAAGACCTTCCTCGACGCGCAGAACGCCGACCTGCAGGACGCGATCAAGACGCTGGAAGACGCGATCATGAAGATCGACCTGGAAACGCGCGACCTGCTGGCTTCCACCTTCAACCAGGTGAACGAGCACTTCGGCCGCATGTTCCCCAGCCTCTTCGGCGGCGGCAACGCCCGCCTGGTGATGACGGGCGCCGAGATCCTGGATGCCGGCGTGCAGGTGATGGCCCAGCCGCCGGGCAAGAAGAACAGCAGCATCCACCTGCTGAGCGGCGGCGAGAAGGCGCTGACCGCCATTGCGCTGGTGTTTGCCATCTTCCTGCTGAACCCCGCGCCTTTCTGCCTGCTGGACGAGGTGGACGCGCCGCTGGACGATGCCAACACCGAGCGCTACCGCAAGCTCGTCACCGAGATGAGCCTGAAGGGCACGCAGTTCCTCTTCATCAGCCACAACAAGATTGCGATGGAAATGGCCGAGCAGCTGATCGGCGTGACCATGCAGGAGCAGGGCGTCAGCCGCATCGTGGCGGTGGACATGGAAGCGGCGCTTTCGATGGCAGACGCGTGAATGGAACTCGGCCTGGGCGCGGCGCTGGCAGTGGCCGCCCTGGCGGTGCTGGGGGGGCTGGCGCTGCACGGTTGGTGGACCACGCGCCGCGCCCAGCCGCGCACAGCGCCCGCCACCGTGCTGGGCGAAGACCGCGTCGAGCCGGCGCTGGACGATGAACCAGCGCCCACCGAACCGCAGCTCGACACCGAACCAGCACCGCTGCGCACGCCGGCGCGGCGCGTGCTGCGGCTGGACGCGCTGATCGACGCCATCGTGCCGCTGGTGCTGGAAGCGCCGGTCAGCGGCGACATGGCCTTGCAGCACCTGCCGCCCAGCCGCCGCGCCGGCAGCAAGCCTTTCTACATCGAGGGCCTGGACACCGAAACCGGCACGTGGGAGCCGCTGCAGCCCGGCCGGCGCTACGGTGAACTGCAGGCCGGTGTGCAACTGGCCAACCGCAGCGGCGCCTTGGGCGAGATCGAGTACAGCGAATTCATCCAGAAGCTGCAGGCCTTCGCCGATGCCATGGGCGCGCGCATGGACGCGCCCGACATGCTGGAAGTGGTGGCCCGCGCGCGCGAGCTGGACAGCCTGGCCAGCCCGCTGGACGCGCAGCTGACCGTCACGCTGCGCACCAACGCCGTAGCCTGGAGCGTGCCCTTCGTGCAGCAGGTGGCGCAGCGCGCCGGCCTGGTGTCGGGCGCGGTGCCGGGCCGCATGGTGCTGCCGGCCGAAGAAGAAGGCGCGCCGCCCGTGCTGGTGCTGGCGGTGGACGCGCAGGCCGCACTGGCTTCGCTGGGCGAAAGCCCGCAGGCCGCCGCCGTGCGCGAGTGCACGCTGGTGCTGGACGTGCCGCAAACACCGGCCAGCGCCGAGCCTTTCCCGGCCTGGCACCTGCTGGGCAAGCAGTTGAGCGACGAGCTCGATGCCACCGTGGTGGACGACCAGGGACAGCCGCTGACGCTGCACGATTTCGACGGCATCGGCCGCGAAGTGAACCAGCTCTATGCGCGCCTGGAAGCCCTGGACCTGGCCGCCGGCTCGGCCGCGGCACGCCGCCTCTTCAGCTGAATTGCCGCATGTCCGAACCGACCGCAGACCTTCAAGCTGCAGCAGCCCAGGCCGCCGAACTGCGCGCGCAGCTGCAGCACCACGCCCACCTCTACTACGTGCTGGACGCGCCCGCGCTGCCCGATGCCGAGTACGACCGGCTCTTCCAGCAGCTGCAGGCCCTGGAAGCCGCGCACCCTGAACTGCTGACGCCCGATTCACCGACGCAGCGCATCATCGGCCGCGTGCTGGACGGTTTCGCGCCGGTGCGCCATGCGGTGGCGATGTTGAGCATCCGCACCGAGACCGACACCACCGCCGCCGGTGCCACGGCTTTCGATGAACGCGTGCGCCGCGAGCTGGCGCTGCCGCCCGAAGCCTCGCCCGTGGAATACAACGCCGAGCTGAAGTTCGACGGCCTGGCCATCAACCTGCGCTACGAACACGGCGTGCTGGTGCAGGCCGCCACGCGCGGCGACGGCGAGACTGGCGAAGACGTGACGCAGAACATCCGCACCATTGGGCAGGTGCCGCTGCGGCTGCTGGGCGCGGCCGACACCTTGCCGCCCGTGCTGGAGGTGCGCGGCGAGGTCTACATGCGCCGCGACGATTTCGAGCGCCTGAACGAGCGCCAGCGCGAGAAGGGCGAGAAGACCTACATCAACCCGCGCAACACCGCCGCCGGTGCCGTGCGCCAGCTCGACCCCGCCATCACCGCGCAGAGGCCGCTGAGCTTCTTCGCCTACGGCCTGGGCGAAGTGCAGGGCTGGAACCGGCCGGCCACGCACAGCGCCACGCTGGATGCGCTGGCTGCGTTCGGCATTCCGGTGTGCGCCGACCGCGCGGTGGCCCTGGGCGCCGAAGGCCTGGTGGCCTTCCACGCCGCGATGGGTGCCCAGCGCGACGCGCTGCCCTTCGACATCGACGGCGTGGTCTACAAGGTCAACAGCGTCGAACTGCAGCAGCGCCTGGGCTTCGTCACGCGCGAACCGCGCTGGGCCGTGGCGCACAAGTACCCGGCGCAGGAGCAGCTGACGCGGCTGAACGGCATCGACATTCAAGTGGGCCGCACCGGCAAGCTCACGCCGGTGGCCAAGCTCGAGCCGGTATTCGTGGGCGGCACCACGGTGAGCAACGCCACGCTGCACAACGTATTCGAACTGCGCCGCAAGGGCGTGCGTGTGGGCGACACGGTGATCGTGCGGCGCGCCGGCGACGTGATTCCCGAAGTGGTGGGCCGCGTCATGGAAGGCGCACCGGGCCCGCGCATGCCTTACGTGCCGAACTTCCGCCAGCCGCGCGCCTGCCCCGTGTGCGGCAGCCGCGTGCTGCGTGAACGCGGCGGCATGGACCACCGCTGCACCGGCGGCCTGTTCTGCGCCGCGCAGCGCAAGCAGGCGCTGCTGCATTTCGCGGGCCGCCGCGCGATGGACGTCGAAGGCCTGGGCGACAAGCTGGTCGACCAGTTGGTGGACGGCGGGCTGATCCGCACCCTGCCCGAGCTCTACAAGCTGGGCGTGGCCAAGCTCATCGAGCTGGAGCGCCTGGGCGAGAAGAGCGCGGCCAACCTCGTGGCCGGCCTGGAGAAGAGCAAGCAGACCACTTTCGCACGCTTCCTCTATGCGCTGGGCATACGCCATGTGGGCGAGACCACGGCCAAGGACCTGGCGCGCCACTTCGGCGGCATCGACCGCCTGATGGCGGCCAGCGTGGATGAACTGCTGCAGGTGAACGACGTGGGCCCGGTGGTGGCGCAGAGCATCCGCGCCTTCTTCGACCAGCCGCACAACGTGGAGGTGGTGGAACAGCTGCGCGCCGCCGGCATCCACTGGCCGGAGCAGGCCGCCGCCCTGGGCCCACAGCCGCTGGCCGGCAAGACGCTGGTGCTCACCGGCACGCTGCCCACGCTGAGCCGCGACGAAGCCAAGGCGCTGATCGAGGCCGCAGGCGGCAAGGTCTCGGGTTCGGTCTCGAAGAAGACGAACTACGTCGTGGCCGGTGAAGAAGCCGGCAGCAAGCTCGACAAGGCGCGAGAACTGGGTGTGCCGGTGCTCGACGAAGCCGGGCTGCAGGCGTTGCTGCATGCAGAAGCCTGAAGCCGTAACGGGCCTGCCGCCCGCTCGCCGCCTGGCCTTGCTGGGCGGCGAAAGCAGCGGCAAGACCACGCTGGCGCAGGCCTTGGCCGAGCAGCTGCACACCGCCTGGGTGCCCGAGTACGGCCGTGAGCTGTGGGAGCGCCTGCGCCACACCCTCAGCGTGGAAGAGCTGCTGCACGTGGGCCGGCACCAGGTGGAACTGGAAGACGCGGCGGCGGCCGAACGCAGTGGTTGGGTCGTCTGCGACACCACGCCGCTGACGACGCTGCAGTACTGCCTGCACGACCACGGCTTCGCCCCCGAGGAACTGCAGGCCCTGGCCCGCCGCACTTACCACCTGACGGTGGTGTGCGAGCCCGACTTCGATTTCGTGCAGGACGGCTGCCGCCGCGACGACAGCTTCCGCCAGGCCCAGCACGCGTGGACGCTGGCGCAGCTGCAGGCCCAGGGTGTGCCGCACCTGCTGGTGCGCGGCACCGTGCCGCAGCGCGTGGCCGCGGTGCTGGCCTGCCTGCAGGCCCTGCCCGAGGCCGCGCTTCCCACCACCCCGTTCCGCACCGAGAAAGCCCCGTCATGACCGTCAGAGAAATCCTGAAGATGGGCGATGCACGCCTGCTGCGCGTGGCCCAGCCCGTGCACGAATTCGGCACGCCCGCGTTGAAGGCCTTGATTGCCGACATGTTCGAGACCATGGCCGCGGCCAACGGGGCCGGCCTGGCGGCGCCGCAAATCGGCGTGGACCTGCAGCTGGTCATCTTCGGCTACACGCACAACGTGCGCTACCCGGAAGCCCCGCCCGTGCCGCCCACGGTGCTGATCAACCCCGTGATCACGCCGCTGGACGACGAGGTGGTGAACGGCTGGGAAGGCTGCCTTTCGGTTCCGGGCCTGCGCGGCGTGGTGCCGCGCCATGCGCGCATCCGCTACACCGGTTTCGACCCCGAAGGCCGCGCCATCGAGCGCGAGGCCGACGGCTTCCATGCCCGCGTGGTGCAGCACGAGTGCGACCACCTCATCGGCCGCCTCTACCCCACGCGCATGACCGACCTGACGCAGTTCGGCTACACCAGCGTGCTGTTCCCGGAACTGGCGCCCGACAGCGACGACTAGCCCACGCGGGCCCGATTGGCTGCAAGCTCGGCCACAAGCTCGGCAACATGGCTTTACAAACCGGTGCGTCGGCGGCCCCGCCATGCGCGCCGTTGTAGCACCATGAAGCGCATGCACACCCTGGCCTTGCCGCTGCCGACCCCGGCGAAGATGTTCCTGGCCACCGGGCCCAGCCCATTGCAGGCCTTGCGCCGCCTGCTGGCCTGGGGCTTCGGCCTGCTGCTGGGCCTGCTGCTGGCCTTGCCCAGCACGGCTGTTCGCGCCGAAGATGACCCTCCGGGCCGCGTGGGCCGGCTGGCCGACCTGAACGGCAGCGTCTCGTGGTGGGACGCCGATGCCGGCGCCTGGGCCGAAGCCGAACGCAACCGCCCGCTGACCACCGGCGACCGCCTGAGCACCGCGCGCGACGGCCGCGCTGAACTGCGCGTGGGCTCCACCGTGCTGCGCGTGGGCAACAGCAGCGAAATCGAAGTGCTGCGGCTCGATGACGAGAAGCTCGTCTTCCAGTTGCACAGCGGCAGCCTGGCGCTGCGCGTGCGCACGCGCGAGCTGGCCGAGGAGATCGACATCATCACCAGCGAAGCGCGGCTGCGGCCGCAGCGCGCCGGCCACTACCGCTTCGACCGCGAAGACGACACCAGCCACGCCGCCAGCTGGCGCGGCGAATTGCGCGGCGACGATGGCTCGGCGCGCGGCGTGCCGCTCATCATCGGCGCCGGCCAGCGCGTCGAGTTGTACCGCGACGGCCGCCGCAACGGCGAAGGCCCGCTGCGCGTGCGTTTCGTTGAACTGCCCGAAGACGGCTTCAGCATCTGGGCTGGCGGTGAAGACGCGCGCGAGGAACGCAGCGCCACCGCACGCTACGTGTCGCCCGAGATGACCGGCGCCGAAGACCTGGACCGCCACGGCCGCTGGGAGCAGCACCCCGACTACGGCGCGCTGTGGCTGCCGCTGGTGGTGCGTGCCGACTGGGCGCCTTACCGCCACGGCCGCTGGGCCTGGGTGCGGCCCTGGGGCTGGACCTGGATCGACGAAGCACCCTGGGGCTTCGCGCCCTTCCACTACGGCCGCTGGGTGAAGTGGCGCGGTCGCTGGGGCTGGGTGCCGGGCGCCTATGTGCAGCGGCCGGTGTACGCGCCGGCCCTGGTGGGCTGGGTGGGGGGCAGCGGCTGGGGGGTCTCGGTGCAGATCGGCGGGCCCACAATCGGCTGGGTGCCCTTGGCCCCGCGCGAGGTGTACCGCCCG
>LJHT01000052.1 GCA_001295905.1 beta proteobacterium AAP51
GGTCGGGGCATCGCCCACGCGGATGGGAATGTCCACCGGCAAGGGGCGCGGCTGGGTCTCGAACAGCATGGGAAAGGCCACCACGCCCACCAGAAGCAGCACCAGCGCCCCCACCAGCCGCTGGCGCGCACGGCGCCGGGCCAGTTCCACATCGCCCGGCAATGCTTCTGCGGATGTACCGCGCCCGCGTTCGGCCCGCGGCGCAGCCGCGCGCTGGGGCTCGGCATCGGGCTTGGAGCGGAAGAAGGGCAGGCGCATGCGTTGGTATGGGCTGGAAGCCCGCCCCTTCAAGGCAGGTGGCCGGCGCTCAGGCGGGGCAGGCCGTGCTTGAGCACGCCGCCGACGGTGTAGAACGAACCGAAGACCACGATTCTATCGGCGGCCTCTGCGGCGGCCGCCGCGGCGTTCAGGCCTGCAGACGGGCTGTCGTGGGTGTGCACGGCCACGGGTGTTCCCGAGCGGCCGGCCAGGGCCGCCTGCACCATCGAGGCCAGCTCGGCGGCGGGGGCGGCGCGGGCGGTGGGCAGCGTGCAGCAGTGCCACACATCCACCAGCGGCACCATCTTGGCCAGCAGGCCGGGGATGTCCTTGTCGCGCATGGCGCCGAAGACGGCGTGGGTGCGCGGGAAGAAGCCCATCGCATCGAGGTTGAGCGCCAGCGCGGCCACGGCCTGCGGGTTGTGGGCCACGTCCAGCACCAGGGCCGGCTGGCCCGGCACCACCTGGAAACGGCCGGGCAGTTCCACCAGCGCCAGCCCGGTGCGGATGGCCTGGGCGTTGACCGGCAGGCGCTCGCGCAGGGCTTCGAAAGCCGCAATGGCACCCGCCGCATTCAACAGCTGGTTCGCGCCGCGCAGCGCGGGGTAGCTCATGCCGTGGTAGCGGCGGCCTCGGCCGGCCCAGCCCCACTGCTGGCGGTCGCCGCTGTGGTTGAAATCACGGCCCACCAGCCAGAGGTCGGCGCCTATGCTTTCGCCGTGTTGCACCACGGTGGCTGGCGGCAGCGGGTCGCTCACCACACAGGGTTTGCCGGGTCGCATGATCTGCGCCTTCTCCAGGCCGATGCTCTCGCGGTCGGGGCCCAGCCACTCCATGTGGTCGAGGTCGATGCTGGTGATGACGGCGCAGTCGGTATCGAAGGCGTTGACGCTGTCGTAGCGGCCGCCCAGGCCCACCTCGAGGATGATGACGTCCACCTCGGCCATCGACAGCAGCCGCACGATGGCCAGCGTGCTGAACTCGAACTGCGTGAGCGTGATGTCGCCCCCGTCCAGTCGAGCCGCTTCCACCGCGGCGAAATGCGGCACCAGTTCGTCGGCCGCCACCGGCGCGCCGTTCAGGCGGCAACGCTCTTCGAAGTGCACCAGTTCAGGCTTCTGGTACAGCCCGGTGCGGTAGCCGGCGTGGCGCGCAATGCTCTCCAGCATGGCGCAGGTGCTGCCCTTGCCATTGGTGCCGGCCACGGTGATGACGGGCACCGAGAAGCGGATGTCGAGCCGGCGCGCCACCTCGGCGGTGCGCTCCAGCGACAGGTCCATGGTCTTGGGGTGCATGGCGGCGCAGTGGCGCAACCAGTCATCGAGTGTCTTCACAGCAGGCAGTGGCGGGGATCAAGTCACCCGCGCGGAACCGGCTTTGCCGGGCCGCTGCGGGGCGGCCCCCTCGGGGGGTAGCGACCGAAGGGAGCTTGGGGGCAGCGTCAAGCTACGGCATCAGCGCTCTGGCGCTGCAAGAGTGCCAGCAGGCGCGCCACCGTGGGGCGCATCTGGCGGCGGTCGATGATCATGTCCAGCGCGCCCTTTTCCACCAGGAACTCGGCACGCTGGAAACCTTCGGGCAGCTTCTCGCGCACGGTGTTCTCGATGACACGCGGGCCGGCAAAGCCGATCAGCGCCTTGGGTTCGGCGATGACCACGTCGCCCACGAAGGCGAAGCTGGCGGAGACGCCGCCCATCGTGGGGTCGGTGAGCACGCTGATGTAGGGCAGCTGCGCCTTGGCCAGGCGCGTGAGCGCGGCGTTGGTCTTGGCCATCTGCAGCAGGCTGAGCAGACCTTCCTGCATGCGCGCGCCGCCCGTGGCGGTGAAGCTGATGAAGGGCACCTTCTGCTCGACGGCCGCTTCGACGCCACGCGCAAAACGCTCGCCCACCACGCTGCCCATGCTGCCGCCCATGAACTCGAACTCGAAGCAGGCGGCCACCACCGGCACGCTCATCACGGCGCCGCCCACGACCACCAGCGCGTCGGTCTCGCCGGTGGCTTCCAGCGCGGCCTTCAGGCGCGCGGGGTACTTCTTGCTGTCCTTGAACTTCAGCGCGTCCACGGGCATCACTTCCTGCCCGATCTCCCAGCGGCCCTCGGGGTCGAGGAAGGCATCCAGCCGCGCGCGTGCGCCGATGCGGTGGTGGTGGTCACACTTGGGGCAGACGTTGAGGTTCTGCTCCAGGTCGGTCTTGTAGAGCACCGTCTCGCACGAGGGGCATTTGATCCACAGCCCCTCGGGCACCACGCGGCGCTCGGCCGGGTCGGTGGGCTGGATCTTCGGCGGCAGCAGTTTTTCAAGCCAACTCATGCGGGCACCTCGTTAGGCATCGAGCGCAGCGCGTATCTCCGCCATGAAGGCGCGCGCTGCCGGGGGCGCATTGTCGCGCGTCTCGGTTTCCAGAATCTGGATCAGCCTGGAGCCGATGACCACCGCGTCCGCCACCGCACCCACGGCGCGCGCGGTGGCCGCATCGCGGATGCCGAAACCCACGCCCACCGGCACGCTGACGTGGCGGCGGATGCGCGGCAGCATCTCGGCCACGGCATCGGTGTCCAGGTGGCCGGCACCCGTCACGCCCTTGAGCGAAACGTAGTACACATAGCCGCTGGCGATGCGGCCCACCTGCGCCATGCGGTCTTCGGTGCTGGTGGGCGCCAGCAGGAAGATCAGGTCCAGGCCGGCAGCCTTCAGTTGCTCGGCGAAGCCCTCGCACTCCTCGGGCGGGTAGTCCACCACCAGCAGGCCGTCCACGCCGGCCTCGCGCGCATCGGTGATGAAGCGGCCGGGGCCGTGGCGGTGGTCGTAGGCCTCCACCGGGTTGGCGTAGCCCATCAGCACCACGGGCGTGGTGGTGTCGCTGCGGCGGAAGGCGCGCACCATGTCCAGCACCTGGGTGGCGCCAATGCCGCGCGCGAGTGCGCGCTCACTGGCCTTCTGGATGACGGGGCCATCGGCCATGGGGTCGCTGAAGGGCACGCCCAGCTCGATGATGTCGGCGCCGCCTTCGGCCAGCGCCAGCATGATCTGCGGCGTGAGGTCGGCGTAGGGGTCGCCGGCGGTGACGTAGGGGATGAGCGCCTGGCGCCCCTGGGCCTTCAGCGCGGCCATCACGGCAGGGATGCGGCTCATGCCAGGCCTCCCTTCACGCTCTGACCGCGGCAACTCGGCCGGCAGTAGAACTCGGCGCCGGTGAGGTCGGCCACGGTGCCGATGTCCTTGTCGCCGCGGCCGCTCAGGTTCACGAGCAGGTGCTGGTCGGGGCGCATGGTGGCGGCCAGCTTCATCGCATGCGCCACGGCGTGGCTGCTTTCCAGCGCGGGGATGATGCCTTCGGTGCGGCACAGGCGGTGGAAGGCCGAGAGCGCCTCGGTGTCCGTCACGCCCACGTACTCGGCGCGGCCGATGTCCTTCAGGTAGGCGTGTTCGGGGCCGACGCCGGGGTAATCCAGGCCCGCGCTGATGCTGTGCGTCTCGGTGATCTGGCCGTTGGCGTCCTGCAGCAGGTAGGTGCGGTTGCCGTGCAGCACGCCCGGCGTGCCGGCCGAGAGGCTGGCGGCGTGCTTGCCGCTGGCGATGCCCTCGCCCGCCGCTTCCACGCCGATGAGTCGCGTGCCTTCATGCGGGATGTAGGGGTAGAACATGCCCATCGCATTGCTGCCGCCGCCCACGCAGGCGATGACGGCATCGGGTTGCCGGCCGATCTGTTCGGGCATCTGCACGAGGCATTCGTCGCCGATGACGCTCTGGAAGTCGCGCACCATCATCGGGTAGGGGTGCGGACCGGCCACGGTGCCGATGATGTAGAAGGTGTTCTCGACGTTCGTCACCCAGTCGCGCAGCGCTTCGTTCAGCGCGTCCTTCAGCGTCTTGCTGCCGCTTTCCACCGGCACCACGCGCGCGCCCAGCAGGTGCATGCGGTAGACGTTGGGGCTCTGGCGCTTGACGTCCTCGCTGCCCATGTAGACCACGCATTCCATGCCGTAGCGCGCGCAGATGGTGGCCGTGGCCACGCCGTGCTGGCCGGCGCCGGTTTCGGCAATCACGCGCGGCTTGCCCATGCGGCGAGCCAAGAGCGCCTGGCCGATGGTGTTGTTCACCTTGTGCGCGCCGGTGTGGTTGAGGTCTTCGCGCTTGAGGTGGATCTGTGCACCGCCGATCTCGCGGCTCAAACGGGCGGCGTGGTAGATCGGGCTCGGCCGGCCGACGAAGTGCTTCAGTTCGTGGCGGAATTCGGCGACGAACTCCGGGTCTCCGCGGTACTTCGCGTAGGCCTGCTCCAGTTCACGCAGCGCGTGGATGAGCGTCTCGGAAACGAAAGTGCCGCCGTAGTAGTTGCTGGTGGCGGGGCCGGCCACGGGGCCGAAGCGGCCGCGTGCATCGGGCTGCTGGTAGTTCAACATGGTGGGTGTGTCCTTCGCTGTGGCCGCGCCCCCGGGTGGGCCGCGCGGCGGCGGGTGGCTTCAGGTGCCGAGCCGGTCGTCGGCTTCGCGCACCGCCTTGCAGAACCGGCGCATCAGCGGGCCGCTCTTGATGCCCTTGCTGATTTCCACGCCGGTGCTCACGTCAACGGCCCAAGGCCGGACGTTCAACACCCCATCGGTCACGTTGGCAGGATTCAACCCACCAGACAAAACGACCGGAAGGGGCACGCTTGGTGGAATCTGTGACCAATCGAAGACCTTCCCGCCCCCACCGAAACCCTCGACATGGGCGTCGAGCAGCAGGGCCTGTGCGCTGGAAAACAGCTGCGCGAAGTCTAACAAAGCGGTCTGCGCCCTGCCCTCATGGGGGTGGGCCACCAGGCCGTCAGGGCCCATGCGCGCGGCGCGCAGGTAGGGCACGCCCGCGGCCTCGCACTGCGCGGGCGTCTCGTCGCCGTGGAACTGCAGCAGGGCCTGGGGCAGCGCCTCGGTGGCCAGGCGCACGTCGTGCGGCGAAGCGTTCACCAGCAGCAGCACCGGCGTGACGAAGGGCGGCATACGCGCGACGAGTTCGGCGGCGCGCGCCAGCGTCACATGGCGCGCGCTTTTGGGGTACAGCACGAAGCCCAGCGCGTCGGCGCCGGCCTCCAGGGCCTCATCGACGTCGGCTTCGCGCGTGAGGCCACAGATCTTGATACGGGTGCGGGGCACGGCTTCCTTCAGGGCAACCAATCCGCTGCCGGTGTGTGCGCGGGAATGCGCAGCGCTTCATCGTAGTACGGCCCCACGAAGTACAGCCCGTCCGGGGGGAAGGTGGGCGCGGCGGCGTCACGGCTGCGCGCGGCCAGCACCTCGGCCATCCAGCCCGGGCTCTGCCGGCCCTGCCCCACCGCCACCAGGCAGCCCATGATGTTGCGCACCATGTGGTACAGAAAGGCGTTGGCGTCGAACTCGAAGGCCCAGTAGGCACCGCGCTGGCTGATACGCACCTCGCGCAGCGTCTTCACCGGCGTGGGGCTCTGGCAGTGCGCGGCGCGGAAGCTGGTGAAGTCGTGCTCACCGATCAGCGCCGCTGCCGCCTGGCGCATGGCGGCGCCCTCGAGCGGCCGGAACACCCAGCCCACCAGCCCATGCTCCAGCGCCGGGCGCACGGCCGATTCGAGCAGCACGAAGCGATAGCGCCGGCCGCGCGCGCTGTTGCGGGCGTGGAAGCTGTCGGGCACACGCTGCGCCCATTGCACGGCGATGTCGGGCGGCAGGTAGCGGTTGGTGCCGCGCACCCAGGAAAAGGGCGGGCGTTCCACCGGGCTGTCGAGGTGCACCACCTGGTTCAGACCGTGCACGCCGGCATCGGTGCGGCCGGCGCACACCGTGGTGACGGGCCTGGTGATGAAGGCCGCCAGCGCGATCTCCAGTTCGTCTTGAACTGTGCGCCCGTCGGCTTGCGCCTGCCAACCCTGGTAGGCCTGGCCGCGGTAGCTGATGCCCAGTGCGATGCGCATCAAGCCCTAGCCCCGCCGCAGGCCGGGGGGTGGCTCACATCAGCTTGTCGAGCATGCCCTGGGCCTTGGCCTGCAGCGGCCCGGCGCCCTTGGACACCACTTCTTCCAGCAGGTCTCGCGCGCCTTCGAGGTCGCCGATCTGGCGGAACTCTTCGGCCAGCTCGAGCTTGCGCGCCAGCGGGTCGTTGGGGTCGTCCAGGGCCTCCAGCGTCTGCGTGGGCGGCGTGAGCGGCTCGCCGCCGATGGAGAACTCGCCGAAGTCCAGGCCTGGGTCGGCCGCGGGCGCGGCGGGCTTCACGGCCACGGTGGGGGGTTCGTTGGCCAGGGCGCCGAGGTCGAAGTCGAGCCCGTCGTCGGCTGGTGGCGGCGGGTTGTTGCGCTGCACGGGCACGGTCTTGGGGTCGCCCGGCGTTTCGAGCGTGAAGTCGAGCGTGTCGTCACCGCCCATCTGCGCTGCCGTGGTGAAAGGCTGCGTGGTTTCGGTCACGGGTGTGCCCGCCGCAGGCGGCGACGGCGGCTTCACGGTCGAGCCTGCGGGGAAGTCGAGCTCCAGGTCGAGGTCCATCACGCTGCTGGGGCCGGCGTCGGCCATGCGTGAATCGAGCTGCGAATCGAGCGTGGCATCCACGGCCGGCTGGAAGGCCGGGGGCTGCACGGGCGCGGTGTAGGGCTGCGTGGCCGCGCCCAGGGCGTCGGGCACCATCGCGCCACCAGCGGCACGCACCTCTTCAGGCTGGCCGCCCGGCGCATAGAGCACGTTCTCGGGGTCGATGCTCAGGCCCAGTTCCTGCGCCTTCTTCCAGTCTTCGCCTTCGCCGCGCGTCAGGTTGAACATCTGCGTAGCCAGCAGTTCGAAGGCCTTGGTGTCGCGCCGCTTGGCGTACACCTCCAGCAGCTTGCTGCGGATGGCCATGCGCTCGGGCGTGGCACGCATCGCCTCTTTCAGGATTTCCTCGGCCTGCAGGTCGCGGCCGTAGGCAAGGTAGACGTCGGCCTCGGCCACGGGGTCGACGTCGCCGATGGCATCCAGCTGGCTGAGCGAATAGCTCATCGACGAGTTGCCGGTGACGGCGGCGTCACGCGTGTCGATGCGCTGGCCCCCGCTGGCGCCGAAGAACGAGTCGGGCTGCAGGCGGCTTTCCAGGAATGAGGTTTCGCCGGCCGGCTTGCGGCGCGAACGCATGCGGTACAGGCCCAGGCCGGCCAGCAGCGCCACGAGCACACCCGCAGCAGGCAGCAGCAGCGCGTTGTCGAGCAGGCTGTCCAGGAAGCCGGGTTCGGCTTGCGCCTGTGGCGCGGGGGCCGGCGGGGGCGAAGGGGGCGCAGGGGGCGTGGGCGCTGGTGCGGGCGCCGGCGCAGCGGCCGAGGCCGGGGCGGGCGCTGCCACCGGTGCCGGGGTGGGCGCCGCAGCCACCACGGTGGGTGCCGGCAAGGCCGTCGCGGGCGCCGGCGCTGCGGCCACCGGGGCAGCCGCCGTCGGCGCCGCCGGTGTCGCTGGCGAAGGGGCGGCCGTGGCGGTGGCGCCCTTGAGCTTCTTCAGCTCTTCGACATTGCGGGCCAGTTCGGCCAGGCGCGCGGCTTCGGCGCGCTTCTGCGCGTCGGCCGAGGCCTGGGCTTCCGGGCCGGCAGTGCTGACACCCCCTTGCGAAAGCTTCAGCCGGTCGGGCGTGGGGGCGGCGGCCTGCTTGCGGTCGTCGACCTGCGTCTGCACCTGGCCGCCAGCCTGGCGGCCCGCAGCGGCGTCGGCCTGCGTGGTGGTGCCGGTGGCCAGGCGCTGGCGGTAGGCGCTGAAGTCGGCGCTTTGGGCGTTGATGACTTCGCGCGCTTCAGCAGCGCTGATGGCGCCGGCTTCGGCCGCCGAAGGGACGGTGAGCACCGCGCCCGACTTCAGCCGGTTCATGTTCTCGCCGGCGAAGGCCTGCGGGTTGCCGCGGAACAGCGACACCAGCATCTGGTCGAGCGAAACCCCGGGGCGCTGGGCGCGCGAGGCAATGCGGCTGAGCGAATCGCCCGGCCGCACGCGCACTTCATCAGCCCCTGCACCACCGGCGCCAGCCGCGGGTGCGGCGGTGGCCACGGGCGGGCGCGGGGCTTCCATCGGCGCGCCGGCGGGGCGCGGTGTGGGCCGTGCGGGGGCCGGCGCACCGGCCAGGGGCGAGGGCGCCGGGCTGGTGAGGCCCACGGCCGGAGCCGGGGCCGGGGCAATGCTGGGCGCGGTGCCCGGCGTGGCCGGGGCCTGCTCGGCCAGGCGCGGGCTGGGCGGGTCGAACAGCATCGTGTACTCGCGCACCAGCCGGCCGCTGGACCACGAGGCTTCGATGATCACGTCGACGAAGGGTTCGAGCACGGCACGGTCGCCAGTGATGCGTACCACCGAGCGGCCATCGGGCCGGCGCACCAGTTGCAGCGTGGCGGTGGGCAACGCGGGGTTGTAGTCGACCCCTGCGGCGCGGAAGGCTTCGGCCGGCGCGATGCGCAGCTGCAAGGAAGATGCTTCCTCGGGCGTGATGCTGGTGATCTCGATCTCGGCCCTGAGCGTTTCGCCCAGCGCCGAATTCACCGTCAGCCGGCCCAGGCCCAGGGCCCAGGCCTGCGTGGCCCACAGACAGGCCGCAGCCAGAGCCACACCACTGAGCGCAAACCGCGCAGCACTTGTCGGTCGATGTTTCAAGGCTTTCCCCCACGCGGGCCGGTTCCAACTTCGTGGAAGGCCGACCGCTGTCCCTTCAAGCCACCTGATGGCCCGCCAGCACAGAGGCCGGCCGCCAAGCGGAAAATGCAACAGTATCAAGCATATACGCGCACAAGCTCACGCAGAGGCTGATGAACGCGGGCGAAATGCTTTGTTTCGGCACCCGTTGCATCTTGTTGCCGGGGGGCAACGTCAGGCGCGTGAGGCGCCTGAGGTCGGCCGGGCTCAGGCGTTCAGCAGGATGCGCAGCATGCGGCGCAGCGGCTCGGCGGCGCCCCAGAGCAGCTGGTCGCCGATGGTGAAGGCGCCCACGTACTCGGGGCCCATCGCCAGCTTGCGGATGCGGCCGACGGGGATGGTCATGGTGCCCGTCACGGCCACTGGCGTGAGGTGCTGCAGCGTGGCTTCGCGCGTGTTCGGCACCACCTGCACCCAGGCGTTGTCGGCAGCGATCATGGCCTCGATGTCGGCCACGGGCACGTCTTTCTTCAGCTTCAGCGTCAGCGCCTGGCTGTGGCAGCGCATGGCGCCCACGCGCACGCAGAAGCCGTCCACGGGCACGGCGGGCGTGCCGAAACCTTCACCCTGGCCGAGGATCTTGTTGGTCTCGGCCATGCCCTTCCACTCTTCTTTCGACATGCCATTCCCGAGATCCTTGTCGATCCACGGGATCAGCGAGCCGCCCAGCGGCACGCCGAAGTTGGCGGTCTCAATGGCAGAGAGCGAACGCTGCTTGGCGATGACCTGGCGGTCGATCTCCAGGATGGCGCTCTTGGGGTCGTCCAGCAGCGGCTTCACCGCCGCGTTGAGGGTGCCGTACTGCGTGAGCAACTCGCGCATGTGCTGCGCGCCACCGCCGCTGGCGGCCTGGTAGGTCTGCGTGCTCATCCACTCGACCAGGCCCGCCTTGTAGAGCGCGCCCACGCCCATCAGCATGCAGCTGACGGTGCAGTTGCCACCGATCCAGTTGCGGCCGCCTGCGGCCAGCGCCTTCTTGATGACCGGCAGGTTCACAGGATCGAGCACGATGACGGCGTCGCTGTTCATGCGCAGCGTGCTGGCGGCGTCGATCCAGTGGCCGTTCCAGCCCGCGGCGCGCAACTTGGGGTAGACGGCGCTGGTGTAGTCGCCGCCCTGGCAGGTCAGCACGATGTCGCAGCGCTTGAGCGCATCGATGTCATGCGCGTCTTGCAGCTTGGTTTCGTTCTTCGCCTGCGACGGGGCGGCGCCGCCCGCGTTGCTGGTGCTGAAGAACAGCGGTTCGATGAGCGCGAAGTCGCCCTCGGCCTGCATGCGGTCCATCAGCACGCTGCCGACCATGCCGCGCCAGCCAACCAATCCTACGAGTGCCATCTCAGTCTTGCCTTTCTACCAACCAGGTTGTCCGGACCCCTGCTGCTGCCCCGGCCGTATCGCCGGGGTCCAGAAGTGGGGGCGAGACGATCCGAGAGCTTCAGCTCTTGGGAATGGTGGTGAGGGTGGTGATGGTTTTGCCGGTGAGGGCCGCGATGACCGCGTCGCCCATGGCCTGCGTGCCCACTTTGGTGGTGCCTTCGCTCCAGATGTCGCCCGTGCGCAGGCCGGCGCTGAGTACGGCCTGCACGGCGGCTTCCACGCGCTCGGCGGCGGCGGGTTGCTGGAGGGTGTAGCGCAGCATCATGGCAAGGCTCAGGATTGTAGCCAGCGGGTTGGCCACGCCCTTGCCCGCGATGTCGGGCGCGCTGCCGTGGCTGGGCTCGTAGAGGCCCTTGTTGTTTTTATCGAGCGATGCGCTGGGCAACATGCCGATGCTGCCGGTGAGCATGGCGGCCTCGTCGCTGAGGATGTCGCCGAACATGTTGCCGGTGAAGACCACGTCGAAGGCCTTGGGTGCCTTGACGAGCTGCATCGCGGCGTTGTCCACGTACATGTGCTGCAGTTCGACATCGGGGTAGTGCGCAGCGTGTACCTCGGTGACCACGTCTTTCCAGAACTGGAAGGTTTCCAGCACGTTGGCCTTGTCGACACTGGTCACCTTGTTGCTGCGTTTGCGCGCGGCCTGGAAAGCCACGTGCGCGATGCGCTCGATCTCGGGCCGGCTGTAGCGCATGGTGTCGAAGGCTTCTTCGGCGCCGGGGAAGTGCCCGTCCACCGCGGTGCGGCGGCCGCGCGGCTGGCCGAAGTAGATGTCGCCGGTGAGCTCGCGAATGATCAGGATGTCCAGGCCCGCCACGAGTTCGGGCTTCAGGCTCGATGCGTGCGTCAGCTGCGGGTAGCACAGCGCCGGCCGGAAGTTGGCGAACAGCCCCAGGTGCTTGCGCAGGCCCAGGATGGCCTGCTCCGGCCGCAGTGCGCGCTCGAGCTTGTCGTACTTCCAGTCGCCCACGGCGCCGAAGAGGATGGCGTCGGCGTCCTTGGCCAGCTGCAGCGTGCTCTCGGGCAACGGGTGGCCGTGGGCCTCGTAGGCGGCGCCACCGACGAGCGCGGTTTCGGTTTCGAAGGGCAGATCCAGCACCTGCATCACCTTCACGGCCTCGGCCACGATCTCGGTACCGATGCCGTCGCCCGGCAGGATGGCGATCTTCATGCTCATGGATGTGTGCTTTCGTTCAAAGGCCGGTGTGGGCCAACCAGGGCATCCGCGCCAAACGTTCGGCTTCGAAAGCTTTGATCTTGTCTTGGTGCCGCAGGGTCAGCCCGATGTCGTCGAAGCCGTTGATCAGGCAGTACTTGCGGAAGGCCTGCACCTCGAAAGGCAGCTCGCTGCCGTCAGGCTTCACCACCACCTGGCGCGGCAGGTCGATGGTGAGCTGGTAGCCGGGGAAGGCGGCCGCTTCGTCGAAGAGGCGGTCCATCTGCGCCTCGCTCAGCACGATGGGCAGCAAGCCGTTCTTGAAGCAGTTGTTGAAGAAGATGTCGGCAAAGCTCGGCGCCAGGATGGTGCGGAAGCCGTACTGCTGCAGCGCCCAAGGCGCGTGCTCGCGGCTGCTGCCGCAGCCGAAGTTCTGGCGCGCCAGCAGCACCGAAGCACCGGCGTAACGCGGTTGGTTCAGCACGAAATCAGGGTTCGGCTTGCGGCTGGCCGGGTCTTGGCCGGGCTCACCCGGGTCGAGGTAACGCCACTCGTCGAACAAGTTAGGCCCGAAGCCGCTGCGCGCGATGCTCTTCAGGAACTGCTTGGGGATGATGGCGTCGGTGTCGACGTTGGCGCGGTCCATCGGGGCCACCAGGCCCGTGTGCAGGGTGAAGGCATCCATCAAGCAATCCTCCGGACATCGACGAAGTGGCCGTTCAGCGCGGCCGCGGCGGCCATCGCGGGGCTGACGAGGTGGGTGCGCCCCCCCGCGCCCTGGCGGCCTTCGAAATTGCGGTTGCTGGTGCTGGCGCAGCGTTCGCCGGGCTCCAGGCGGTCGGCGTTCATCGCCAGGCACATGCTGCAGCCGGGCTCGCGCCATTCAAAGCCCGCGGCCTTGAAGATTTCGTGCAGGCCCTCGGCTTCGGCCTGCGCCTTCACCTGGCCCGAGCCGGGCACCACCAACGCCAGCTTCACGTTGCCGGCCACCTTCTGGCCCACGCGCTTGACCACGGCCGCGGCCTCGCGCAGGTCTTCGATGCGGCTGTTGGTGCAGCTGCCGATGAAGACCTTGTCGATGCGGATGTCGGTGATGGCCTTGTTGGGCTGCAGGCCCATGTAGACCAGCGCACGCTCGATGGCGCTGCGCTTGGTGGCGTCTCTTTCCTTGTCGGGGTCGGGCACACGGCCGTCCACGGGCAACACCATCTCGGGGCTGGTGCCCCAGGTCACCTGGGGCTGGATCTGCGCGGCGTCGAGTTCCACCACGGCGTCGAAGTGTGCGCCGGGGTCGCTGTGCAGCGTGCGCCAGTGCGCCACGGCCTGCTCCCACTCCACGCCCTTGGGCGAGAACGGCCGGCCTTGGCCGTTGTTGTGGATGTAGGCGATGGTCTTGTCGTCCACAGCCACCAGGCCCGCACGCGCGCCGGCCTCGATGGCCATGTTGCAGACCGTCATGCGGCCTTCCATGCTGAGGCCGCGGATGGCGCTGCCACCGAACTCGATGGTGTAGCCCGTGCCGCCCGCGGTGCCGATCTTGCCGATGATGGCCAGCACCACGTCTTTCGCAGTGACGCCGCGGCCGAGCGTGCCTTCCACATTCACGAGCATGTTCTTGGCCTTCTTGGCCAGCAGCGTTTGGGTCGCCATCACGTGCTCGACCTCGCTGGTGCCGATGCCGTGCGCCAGCGCACCGAAAGCGCCGTGCGTGCTGGTGTGGCTGTCGCCGCACACCACCGTCATGCCCGGCAGCGTGGCGCCGTTCTCGGGGCCGATCACGTGCACGATGCCCTGGCGCTTGTCCATGAAGGGGAAGTAGGCCGCGGCGCCGGTGGCGCGGATGTTGGCGTCCAGCGTGGTGATCTGCAGCTTGCTCACGGCATCGGTGATGCCGTTCAGCCCCAGCTCCCAGCCCGTGGTGGGCGTGTTGTGGTCGGCCGTGGCGACGATGCTGCTCACGCGCCACACCTTGCGCCCGGCCAGGCGCAGGCCTTCGAAGGCCTGCGGGCTGGTCACCTCGTGCACGAGGTGGCGGTCGATGTAGAGCACGGCGGTGCCGTCTTCTTCGGTGTGGACGACGTGTTCGTCCCACAGCTTGTCGTAGAGCGTCCTGGCGGTCATGGCTGGGGGTCTCCTGAAGAAGAAAGTGGGGCGGGGCACAGCGCGTCGACAAAACGCTGCACCACGGTGGGCAGCACCTCTTGCCGGCGCACGCCCAGCAGGTAGCTGCGCCGCGCCCAGGCGTCGCGCAGGGGCAGCACCTGCACGCGGAAGAGCTGCGCAAAACGCTGCGCCACGGCAGCGGGCATCACGGCCACGCCCAGGCCGGCTTCCACCAGCTGGGCGATGGCGTCGAAGCCGCGCACCTGCAACCGCGCCTTCAGCACACGGCCCTGGCCTTCGGCCTCGGCGCGCATCAGCTCGTGCACGGCGGCGCCTTGGTGCAGGCCGACGATGTCGTGGTCGAGCAGGTCGTCGAAGGCCAGGCTGTCGTGCGCGGCCAGCACATGGCCGGCGGGCACCATCGCGGCCAAGGCGCCGTGGCGGTAGGTGCGCGTGTCGAGCCGGTTGTCGAGCACGGGTGCCACGAAGATGCCCACGTCGGCGCGGCCCTCGGCCACCGCGGCCTGGATCTCGGTGCTGGTGAGGTCTTCCAGGCTGATGCGGATCTTGGGGTGCGCCTGCGAAAACGCCGCCAGGTCGGGCGGCAGGCATTCGCTGATGGCGCCGGCGTTGGCCGCGATGCGCAGGTGGCCCTGAATGCCGCGCGAGAACTCCACCACCTCGCTTTCCAGCGCGTGCAGGCTGGCATGCAGGCTGCGCACGTGGCGCACCAGCGCGCGGCCGGCTTCGGTGGGCAGCACGCCGCGCGCGTGGCGCTCGAACAGCGGCACGCCGAAGCGGGCTTCGAGGTCGCTCAGGCGCTTGCTGGCCGCGGCCAGCGCCAGGTGCTCGCGCTCAGCGCCGCGCGTGATGCTGCGGGTGTCGGCAATGGCCTGCACGAGGTTGAGGGTGGTGAGGTCGAAACGCATGCGGGCACCGGGCCGGTGCCGCCCAGGCAGCACCATAGCCTTCGCCGGAGTAGCCGGGTTGCTTCGATTATCAATCCAGCCTTCGCAGAAAACGAAGCCTCGACCCTTACGCCTGAAAACGCAGCAGCAGGTTGTTGGCCGGCATGGCGCGGCGCTCGGCCAGGTGCAGGCCGGCCTGCGCGGCCGCGGCCTGCACCTCGGGCAGGGTCCGCAGGCCCCACCGGGCGTCGCGCGCACGCAGGTCGGCATCGAATGCCGCGTTGCTGGGGGCCAGCGGCTCCCCAGGCACGATGAAGGGCCCGTAGACCACCAGCACGCCACCGGGCCGCAGCGCCTGCGCCGCGCCGCGCATGAAGGCCGGCGTCACGGCCCAGGGCGCGATGTGCAGCAGGTTGGCGGCGTACACCGCATCGCAACTGCCCGCCTCCAGGGGCCAGGCGGCCCGCACGTCCAGCACGTCGAGCACCACAGGCGCGCGCACGCCCGGCAGCCCGGCGCAGCGCGCCGCGATGGCCGCCAGCGGCCCGGCCGTGGCTTCGGTGGGCTGCCAGTCCCAGCCGGCTTCGGCGCTGCAGAAATGCTGGGCGTGCTGGCCGGTGCCGCTGGCCACTTCCAGCACACGGGCCTTGGCAGGCAGCCAGGCCTGCAGCGCCAGCAGGATGTGCGGCGCGTTGCGTTCGGCCGCCGGGCTGTGCGGCAGTTCGGGCTGCAGGGGATGGGCAGAGGCAGGGTTCATGGCCTAGATTGTCGGATGCACGGGCCCCGCGGGCCCTGCCCCTTGCCGGAGCCCCCATGGCCACGCCCTTGCCCACCCCCATGCCGGTGGCCGACCTCGATGCCGCCGTGGCCGTGCTTTCTGCCGCTTCGGCTGCTTCCGCAGCCCCGGCCGTGGAAGCCGCTCAGGCCCCCAGCGGCGCCCTCGCCCTGAGCCTGCTGCTCACCTGGCTGGGCATCGCGGTGATGGTGCTGGCCCAGACCGCTGCACCCTGGGTGCTGAAGCGCTACCGCCAGCGTGTGCTGGCCTTCATGCAGGCGCCGGCAGCGCAGGCCCTGGGGCTGCTGGGGCAGGTGTCAGCGCCGTGGACAGCGGCCCGGTTGCTGGCGGGCATCGAAGGGCGCCGCCGCCAGGTGCTGTGGGTGCTGGCGGGGGTGGTCGCGCTCTACTCCACGCTCGCGGCGCTGGCCTTCTTCTACCGCATGGAAAGGGCCCACGAGGGCCTGATTTCCTACGCCATCTCCTTCTTCATGTTCGCGGCCTTCTGCGGGCCGGTGGTGTTGCTGGGCGTCTCGGCCTCGCGCTTCAGCCACCACTTCTGGGTCTGGTTCGCGCCTGCCACCTTCGCTGCCTTCGCGATGCAGGCCGTGGTCACCACGATGGAAGGCGAAGGGGGCCGCAAGGGTGCGGCCGGAGCCTTGGTGGGGGTGGTGCTGCTCACGCTGGCGGCGGTGCTGCTGCGGCAGCGCGTGCCCGAACGTTGGTCGCGGCGGGTGCGCGCGTTGCTGGCGCTGTATGGCTGGAAGCTGGTGCTGCCCATCACGGTGCTCACTGCGCTGGGCCTGCTGGCGCTGCTGGGCTGGCTGCAGCACCCGGCGCTGCAGAAGCTGGTGGCTTCCTGCTTCGTGGCGCTGGTGGCCATCGGCCTGTGTTTCCTGACCATGGTCGACCGCATCAAGCGCACCGTGGTGCCGCTGCTGGGCGCGGCGCTGCTCACCGTGTTCGTGGTGGCGCTGGCCAGCACCGCCGTGGCCATTGCGCTGCTGCCGCCCCTGCCCAGCTGGGCCCTGGGCACGCTGGGGTTCATGGGCCTGGCCGTGGGCCTGCTGGCGGCCTACTTCATGCTGAGCTGGATCGGCCTGGCCTACGAGCAGAAGTTGTTCAGCGACGCGCAGTTCCAGGTGTTCAGCTGGATGCTGGCCGTCTCGGGCGCGGCCATGGCCATCGAAACCATGTTCCAGCAGCGCGCCCTCACCGACCCCTCGAACCTGCAACTGGCCGCGGCCAGTGTGCTGGCGCTGCTGGTGTACTGGCTGGTCACGCGCTACGGGCTGCAGCCGCTGCCCAGCAACCGCCGGCTGCTGGTGCTGCGCGTGTTCGCCCAGGACAGCCGCGGCGAGCAATTGATGGACGAACTGGAATACCGCTGGCGCTTCATCGGCCCCATTGCCTTGATCGGCGGCACCGACATGGCCGCCCGTACCATCGACCCCACCAAGGCGGCCGACTTCCTGCGCGGCCGCCTGAAGGACGGCTTCGTGCCCAGCGCCGAGGTGCTGAACCGCCGCGTCACCAACTTCGACGACACCCCCGACCCCGACGGCCGCTACCGCGTCAACGAGTTCTTCTGCTTCGTCGACATCTGGCAGCTGGCCGTGCAACGCCTGCTGCAGGGCTGCCACGCGGTGGTGGTGGACTTGCGCGGCTTCACGGCCGAACGGCGCGGCACCGCCTGGGAACTGGCCCACCTGCGCGACACCGGGGCGCTGGCGCGCACGGTGTTTCTCATCGACAGCGCCACGGTGCAGGCCGATGTGCACGCCGCGCTGGACAGCCCGCCCGAGCTGCCCTTGCCCGCCGCCCGCGTGCTGGCGGTGGACCGCTGGATGGACGGCGAAGCGCTGGTGGAAGCGCTGGTGCATTGCCTGGAAACGCCCCGGCCCGCCGTGCCGCATGTGCAGCCGGAGCCAGCCCTGCGCAGCGCGGCTTGACGAACGCGCAGCAGCTCGCGGCCGCCCGGTGTTCAGGCGGCGGCGGCGCGCGCTTCCAGGTCGGCCTTCAGCGTGGGGGCCAGGCGCAGCTCGCGGGCCAGGGCGTCGAGGTAGGCGCGCTCCATCGTCGTGGTCTGGTCCACCACCAGCACGCTGGCGAGGTAGATCTCGGCAGCCATCTCGGGCCCGGTGGCGGCAGCGGCCACCTCGGCCGGCTCCACCGGGCGCGCCAGTTCGGCGTCCACCCAGGCGCGCGTGGCAGCATCGGCCTCGATGCGCTGCAGCTCGGCGTGCACCAGGCCGCGCTCGCGCTCGTCCATGTGGCCATCGGCCTTGGCCGCGGCGATCAGCGCCTTCAGCATGGCGCGGCTGTGGTCTTCCAGCTGCGGCGCCGGCAGCGCGGCGAAGCTGGGGACAGCTTGCGGCGTGATGTCGATGGGCGCGCGGGCTGGCATGCCTGCGCCAACGCCAGCGGCCGGGCCGGCCTGCGCCGCCTGCTTGGCCTGGTGGTCCTGGTACACCTTCCAGGCCAGCGCGCCCAGTGCCGCCACGCTGCCGTACTTCAGCGCCGTGCCGCCCATGCTGCGGCCGCGCTTGCTGCCCAGCAGCAGCCCCAGCGCGCCACCCACGGCCGCGCCACTGGCGTACTTGCCCAGGTGGCTGCCTAGCGAGCCACCCTGAGGGCCGCGCGGTGCACCACCGGCCCCGGACATGCCGGACTTGAGCAGTTGTTCAAGCAAAGAGAAAGCGCTCATGGCGGGGTTCCTGAAGAAGAGTCGTGAGACAGGGCCTGCACTCTAGCGAAGCCCCGGGTGCGCCCGCTTAGCCCGCACGCCTGCTCGGGCCTCCGAGGCGCAGGTGGGCCGCCCAGGGCCTGCCAACCTACGGGCTTGCAGGCTGAGGCGCTCAGGAAAGCGCCGGCAATTCCAGGTTGTCGATGAGCCGCGTGCGGCCCAGGCGCGCAGCGGCCAGCACCACCAGCGGCCCGTCGCTCGCGCCGCCTGCGGCCTGCGGCAGGCCCAGGTCGGCCTGGCGGCGCAGCGCCACGTAGTCGGGTGCCCAACCACGGGAAAGCAGCGCCTGCTGCGCCTCGGCCTCGAGCGCCGCGAAATCGCGCCGGCCCGCCTGCACGGCGGCCGCCAGCGCGCGCAGGGCCTGCACCAGCGCGGGTGCCTCGGCACGTTCTTCGGCCGAGAGGTAGCCGTTGCGCGAACTGAGCGCCAGCCCGTCTTCGGCACGCGCCGTTTCACCGGCCAGCACCTGCACGGGCAGCGCCAGCTGGCGCACCATGTGGCGGACGACCAGCAACTGCTGCATGTCCTTCTTGCCAAACACGGCCACACCGGGCTGCACGGCGTTGAAGAGCTTCAGCACCACCGTGCACACGCCCACGAAGAAGCCGGGGCGGAAGGCGCCTTCCAGCACATCGGCCAGCGCGGCGGGCGGCTGCACCTTCACCGTCTGCGGCTCGGGGTAGAGCTCGGCCTCGTCGGGGGCGAAGACCACGTCGCAGCCCGCGCCTTGCAGCAGCTCGCAGTCGCGCTCGAAGGTGCGCGGGTAGCGGTCGAAGTCTTCCTGGGGCCCGAACTGCAGCCGGTTCACGAAGATGCTGGCCACCACCGGCACGCCCGGCCCCACGGCTGCACGCGCCTGGCGCACCAGCGCCAGGTGGCCTTCATGCAGGTTGCCCATGGTGGGCACGAAGGCCGGGGCGGCCGCGGCAGCACCGCTGTGCAGCGCCTGCCGCAGCGCCGGGATGGTGCGAACGACCAGCATCAGGCGTAGCCGTGGGCCACGGCGTCAGGGAAACTGCCGTCCTTCACCGCCGCCACATAGCGGCGCACGGCCTCGTGCACCGGGTTCTCGGCCGGGCCCACGTCGGCGATGAAGTTGCGCACGAAGCGCGGCACGTTGCCGCCGTTCAGGCCCAGCATGTCGTGCAGCACCAGCACCTGCCCGGCCGTGCCCGGCCCGGCGCCAATGCCGATCAAGGGAATGGGCAGCGCCTGCTGCACCTTCGCCGCCAGCGCACTGGGCACGAGTTCCAGCACCATCATCGCGGCACCGGCTTCGGCCAGGGCCTGCGCATCGGCCAGCAGTTGCGCGGCCGCGGCCTCGTCGCGGCCCTGCACGCGCCAGCCGCCCAAGGCGTGCACCGACTGCGGCGTCAGCCCCAGGTGCGCACACACCGGGATGCCGCGCTCCACCAGCGCGGCCACCACGGGCACCGTCCAGCCGCCGCCTTCGAGCTTCACCATCTGCGCACCGGCCTGCATCAGCGCCACGGCGCTCTCGATGGCCTGCGCGGTGCTTTGCTGGTAGCTGCCGAAAGGCAGGTCGGCCACCAGCCAGGCGCTGCGGCGGCCGCGCGCCACGCAGGCCGTGTGGTAAGCCATTTCCTGCACGGTGACGGGCAGCGTGCTGTCGCGGCCCTGCAGCACCATGCCCAGCGAATCGCCCACGAGCAGGATGTCCACGCCGGCCGCGTCCAGCACGCCGGCGAAGGCGGCGTCGTAGCAGGTCAGCATGGCCAGCTTCTCGCCGGCGGCGTGCATCGCGCGCAGGCGGTGCAGCGTGAGGGGTTTGCGGTCGCTCATCTTGGCATTCAGGTGATGGCCGGTGGCCCTGGGGGCGCGAAGCATAAGCCCGCCGGGTGACACCCCGTGCGGCTGCGGTTGGAGTGCGGCGCCTAGATGGGCCCGCCTCCTGCAAGGTCAGGCCGGCTCAGCCGAGGGCGGCGATCACGTCGGGCGGCGCCTGCACCAGCTCGATGAGCACACCTTCGCCGCCGATGGGGAAATCGTCGCTGGCCTTGGGGTGGATGAAGCAGATGTCGTGGCCCGCGGCGCCCTTGCGGATGCCGCCCGGCGCGAAGCGCACGCCGTTCGCCGTCATCCATTCCACCGCCTTGGGCAGGTCGTCGACCCACAGGCCCACGTGGTTCAGCGGCGTGGTGTGCACGGCGGGCTTCTTCTCGGGGTCCAGCGGCTGCATCAGATCGACTTCCACCGCGTGCGGGCCCTGCCCCAAGGCGCAGATGTCCTCGTCGACGTTCTCGCGTTCGCTGACGAAGGTGCTCTTGACCTGCAGGCCGAAGATCTCGACCCACAGCTTCTGCAGGCGCTGCTTGTCGGGGCCGCCGATGGCGATCTGCTGCACCCCGAGGATGCGGAAGGGCTTGGGCGCGCTCATCGCAGGCTCAAGCCTTTCCGGCCACCACCTGCCCGGTGGTCTTCAGGTCCAGGCGCTGCAGCAGCGCGCGGTCGCCTTCGGCATCGGGGTTGCCGGTGACGAGCAGCTTGTCGCCGTAGAAGATGCTGTTGGCGCCGGCCATGAAACAAAGGGCCTGGATGCCGTCGCCCAGCTCACGCCGGCCGGCCGACAGGCGCACGCGCGAGCCCGGCATGGTGATGCGCGCAGCGGCGACCACGCGCACCACCTCGAAGGGGTCGAGCGGCGGCGTTTCCTTCAGTTCCCCGGCCAGCGGCGTGCCTTCCACGCGCACCAGGTCGTTGACGGGCACCGATTCCGGCGGCGGGTTCAGGTTGGCGAGTTCGGCCACCAGGCCGGCGCGTTGATCGCGCGTTTCGCCCATGCCGACGATGCCGCCGCAGCACACGTGGATGCCGGCGTCGCGCACGTTCTTCAGCGTGTCGAGCCGGTCCTGGTACTGCCGCGTGCCGATGATGGTGGGGTAGAAGTCGGGTGCGCTGTCGAGGTTGTGGTTGTAGTAGTCCAGGCCCGCCTCGGCCAGCGTGCCGGCTTGTGAAGGCGACAGCATGCCCAGCGTGGCGCAGGTCTGCAGGCCTAGGCCGCGCACGCCGCGCACGAGTTCGGCCACCTTCTCCACGTCGCGGTCGTTGGGGCTGCGCCAGGCCGCGCCCATGCAGAAGCGCGTGGCACCGGCTTCCTGCGCAGCGCGCGCAGCTTCCAGCACCGCATCGGGCGCCATCAGCTTGCTGGCATCGACGCCGGTGTCGTAATGCACGCTCTGCGGGCAGTAGCCGCAGTCTTCGGGGCAGCCACCGGTCTTCACGCTCAGCAGGCTGGCCAATTCGATGTCGCCATCGGGCCAGTGCTCGCGGTGCACGGCGTGGGCCTGCTGCACCAGTTCCATGAAGGGCTTTTCCATCAGCGCCAGCACGGCTTCGCGGGTCCAGGGTCCGGCGGCCGGGGCTACGGGCTTGGGCGGCCGGTGCAGTTGGATGGGGGATTCGGTGACAGCTGCGTTCATGGCAGGCAGGCTTTCAAACAGGGAAAAGTTCTTCAGCGGAAGCTGAGGATGGGCTGGTCGACGGCGAGGCTCTCGCCCTTCTTCGCAAGCAGTTCGGCCACCACGCCGTCTTGCGTGGCGGTGAGGATGTTCTCCATTTTCATCGCTTCGATGACGGCCAGCCTTTCGCCGGCCAGCACCTTCTGCCCGGGCTGCACGGCCACGTCCACCAGCAGGCCGGGCATCGGCGAGATCAGGTACTTGCTCATGTCGGCCGGTGCCTTGAAGGGCATCAGCTGCATCAGCTCGGCCGCACGCGGGCTCATCACCTGCGCTTCGATGCGGGTGCCATTGTGTTCCACGCGCAGCCACAGGCCTTGGCGCTCCATCTGCGCGGTGAAGGGCTGGCCGTTGCACTGGCCCTGTGCGCGGATGCCACCGAAGCGCCATTGCAGTTGCAGGGCGTAGACCTTCTCGCCCATCGTCACCTGCACGCCGCTCTGGTTCAGGGCCACGCGCGCCAGCACGTGCAGATGCTGGCCGGCCACACCCTTCACCACCACCACCGCGTCTTCGCCAACGCTCACGCCATGCCCATCGAGCTGGCCGCTGATGCCCACGGCGCGCTCGCGGTACAGGCGCCAGGCCGCCGCCGCCAGCGCGTGCAGGAAGCCGGGGTCGACATGCGGCACGTCTTCGGCCTTGAAGCCCTGGGCGTAGTGCTCGGCGATGAAGCCGGTGTTGAAGTCGCCGCTGACGAACTTCGGGTGCGCCAGCAGCGCCGCCTGGAAGGGGATGTTGCTGCTGACACCGCGGATGACGAAGCCGTTGAGCGCCTCGCGCATCTTCGCGATGGCCTCCAGCCGCGTGGCCCCGTGCACGATGAGCTTGGCGATCATCGAGTCGTAATGCATCGGGATCTCGCCGCCTTCGTAGACGCCGGTGTCCACACGCACGCCGCCAGCTTCTGGCATCGGCAGCGCCGCTTCCATCGTGGTGGGCGGCGGCAGGTAGCGCACCAGCCTGCCGGTGGAAGGCAGGAAGCCGCGGAAGGGGTCTTCGGCGTTGATGCGGCACTCGATGGCCCAGCCGCGGCGCGGAATCTGCTCCTGCGTGAAGGGCAGCGGCTCGCCCGCGGCCACGCGGATCATCATCTCCACGAGGTCGATGCCGGTGATGCTCTCGGTGACCGGGTGCTCCACCTGCAGCCGCGTGTTCATCTCCAGAAAATAGAAGCTCTGGTCCTTGCCGACCACGAACTCCACCGTGCCCGCGCTCTGGTAGTTCACCGCCTTGGCCAGGGCCACGGCCTGCGCGCCCATGGCCGCGCGCGTGGCCTCGCTGATGAAAGGCGACGGCGCTTCTTCGATCACCTTCTGATGACGCCGCTGGATGGAGCACTCGCGCTCGTGCAGGAAGACCACGTGGCCGTGGGCATCGCCCAGCACCTGGATCTCGATGTGGCGCGGGCTCTCGACGAACTTCTCGATGAAGACGCGGTCGTCGCCGAAGCTGTTGCGCGCCTCGTTGCGGCAGCTGCTGAAGCCCTCGAAGGCTTCCTTGTCGTTGAAGGCCACACGCAGGCCTTTGCCGCCGCCGCCGGCGCTGGCCTTGATCATCACCGGGTAGCCGATGTCCTGCGCGATCTTCAGCGCCTGCTCGGGCGTCTCGATGGGCGCGTTCCACCCGGGGATGGTGTTGACCTGGGCCTCGCCGGCCAGCTTCTTGGAGGCGATCTTGTCGCCCATGGCCGCGATGCTGGCGTGCTTGGGGCCGATGAAGACCAGGCCTTCTTCCTCCACGCGGCGCGCGAAGTCTTCGTTCTCGCTGAGGAAGCCGTAGCCCGGGTGGATGGCCTGCGCGCCGGTGGCCTTGGCGGCGGCGATGATCTTGTCGGCCACCAAGTAACTCTCGCGAGAAGGCGCAGGGCCCAGGCGCACGGCCTCGTCGGCCAGCTCGACATGGCGCGCATCGCGGTCGGCGTCGGAGTACACCGCCACGGTGGTGATGCCCATGCGCTTGGCGGTCTTGATGACGCGGCAGGCGATCTCGCCGCGGTTGGCAATCAATATCTTCGTGAACATGTGAACCTCAGCAAGCTTGCAAGGGCAGCGTCTTCAGGTGGAACTCAGCGCGGCGCCAGCAGCAGCCGCGCCATGACCCATTCGGTCGAGCCGTAAGGCGCCAGCGCCTCCAGCTGGGCCAGCAGTTCAGCGCGCTCGGCCGGGGCGCCTGCACGCACCGCCGCAAAAAACAGCAGCTCGGCGCGCGCGTCCTGCGCCTGGGTCGGGGGGAGGCGGCGGCGCTCAAGGGCTGCCAAGGCCTGGGGCAAGGTGATGCGCCCCTGCACCACGGCCAGGCCCAGGTCGTGGTGGCCGGCGCGCGGCGGCAGCTGGCGCGCGGCCACGTCCAGCGACGGGCGCTCTGCCGCGCCCAGCAGGCGCAGCGCCTCGTACCAGGCCGCGCGGTAGTGCAGCAAGCTGGGATCGAATGGGTCGGCCACACGCGCCAGGGTGGCCGTGGCCTCGTCGTAGCGTCGGCTGGCAGCATGGCACCAGGTCAGCGCCAGCAGCGGTTCCGCGCCCAGCAAAAGCAGGCCGCCGGGCGCGTGCGCCGGCCCCAGCAACTGGCGCGCGCCCGCGTCCAGTGCGTCCACCTGGGCCTTCACGGCGGGCAAGGCTTCCTCGCAGCGGCCCAGGGGCAGCAGCACCTTGGCGCGCAAGGCGGCGTCGCCCACCGGCACGCCCAAGGCCGCGGCGGCCTCGTCCAGGCGCTGCAGGGCCTGCGCGCTGCGGCCCAGGCTGTTCAGTGCCGCCACTTCCTGAACGGCAGCCAAGGCCCGCCGCTGCGCATCGGGTGCCGCCTTGTACTCGGCTTGCGCCTGGGCCAAGGTCTGTTCGTGCAGGGCCTGCAGCGGGTTGGCACCGGTCTGCGCCAGCGCCGGGCCAGGCGCAGCTGCCACGGCCAGCAGCAGCGCCAACGAGGCAACCCGCCACCGCACCTGCAGCCCGCACCCGACCCGTGCCAGGGCGGCCAGAAACGCCGGCGCGCTCACAGCGGAATGTTCCCGTGCTTGCGCCACGGGTTCTCGAGCTTCTTGTCCTTCAGCATCGCCAGCGAACGGCAGATCCGCTTGCGCGTCTCGTGCGGCTGGATCACGTCGTCGATGTAGCCGCGTGCGCCAGCGACAAAGGGGTTCGCGAAGCGGGTCTTGTACTCCGCCTCCTTGGCCGCGAGCTTGGCCGGGTCGCCCTTGTCTTCACGGAAGATGATCTCCACCGCGCCCTTCGCGCCCATCACCGCGATCTCGGCGTTGGGCCAGGAGAAGTTCACGTCACCGCGCAGGTGCTTCGAGCTCATCACGTCATACGCCCCACCGTAGGCCTTGCGCGTGATGACGGTCACCTTGGGCACCGTGCATTCGGCATACGCGTACAGCAGCTTCGCGCCGTGCTTGATGATGCCGCCGTACTCCTGGCTGGTGCCGGGCATGAAGCCGGGCACGTCGACGAAGGTCACCACGGGGATGTTGAAGGCGTCGCAGAAGCGCACGAAGCGCGCGGCCTTGATGCTGCTCTTGATGTCCAGGCAGCCGGCCAGCACCATGGGGTTGTTGGCGACGATACCCACGCTGCGCCCGTCCATGCGGCCGAAGCCGATGACGATGTTCTTCGCGTGTTCGGGCTGCAGCTCGAAGAAGTCGCCGTCGTCCACCACCTTGAAGATCAGCTCCTTGATGTCGTAGGGCTGGTTGGGGTTGTCGGGCACCAGCGTGTCCAGGCTGAGGTCGGTGCGGTCGGCAGCGTCCTCGCTCGGCCGCACCGGCGGCTTTTCTCGGTTGTTCAGCGGCAGGTAGTTGAAGAAGCGGCGCAGCATCGCGATGGCTTCCACGTCGTTCTCGAAGGCCAGGTCGGCCACGCCGCTCTTGCTGGTGTGGGTGATGGCGCCGCCCAGCTCTTCGGCCGTCACTTCCTCGTGCGTCACCGTCTTCACGACCTCGGGGCCGGTGACGAACATGTAGCTGCTGTCCTTCACCATGAAGATGAAGTCGGTCATCGCGGGCGAGTACACCGCGCCGCCGGCACAGGGGCCCATGATCAGGCTGATCTGCGGCACCACGCCGCTGGCCAGCACGTTGCGCTGGAAGACCTCGGCATAACCGCCCAGCGACGCCACGCCTTCCTGGATGCGTGCGCCGCCGCTGTCGTTCAGGCCGATGACGGGCGCGCCCACCTTCATCGCCTGGTCCATCACCTTGCAGATTTTCTCGGCGTGGGCTTCGCTCAAGGCGCCGCCGAAGACGGTGAAGTCCTGGCTGAACACGAAGACCAGACGGCCGTTGATCATGCCGTAGCCGGTGACGACGCCGTCGCCCGGCGGCCGGTTGTCGGCCATGCCGAAATCGACGCAGCGGTGCTCGACGAACATGTCCCACTCTTCGAAGCTGCCTTCGTCCAGCAGCAGCTCCAGCCGCTCGCGCGCGGTGAGCTTGCCTTTGGCGTGCTGCGCGGCGATGCGCTTTTCGCCGCCGCCCAGGCGTGCGGCGGCGCGCTTCTTCTCCAGCTGTTCGATGATGTCGTGCATGGGGAATGTCTCCTCGGTCAATTCACGGAAATCAGTTCAGCAGGTCCAGCAGGCGGCGCGCGGCCACGCTGGCGGCAAGCCGCCCGGCGCGCACCTCGTCGGCCAGTGCCGGCAGTTGGGCGCGCACGTCCGGGTGTTGCTTGAAACGCTGGCGCAGGCCGGCTTCGATGCGTTCCCACATCCAGGCTTCGTCCTGCGCGCGGCGGCGTGCGCCCAGCGCACCGCTGGCCTGGCGTTCGTCACGCCAGGCCGTCACGGCAGCCCAGAACTCGGGCAGGCCCGAGCCCTTCAGCGCGCTGAGCTGCAGCACCTGCGCGCCGTGCTGCGCATGCGGACCGAAAAAACGCAGCGCGCTGGTGATCTGCGCCCGCGCCCGCGTGGCGGCGTTCTCGTCCAGATCGGCCTTGTTGATGAGCACCAGGTCGGCCAGCTCCATCACGCCCTTCTTGATGGCCTGCAGGTCGTCGCCGGCGTTCGGCAGCTGCATCAGCACGAAGAGGTCGGTCATGCCGGCCACGGCGGTTTCACTCTGGCCCACGCCCACGGTCTCGACGATCACGATGTCATGGCCCGCGGCCTCGCAGACCAGCATCGCCTCGCGCGTTTTTTCGGCCACGCCGCCCAGCGTGCCGCTGCTGGGGCTGGGGCGGATGTAGGCGCGTTCATGCACGGAGAGGCGCTCCATGCGCGTCTTGTCGCCCAGGATGCTGCCGCCGCCCAGGCTGCTGCTGGGGTCGACAGCCAGCACGGCCACGCGGTGCCCGCGTTCGATGAGGAAGAGGCCCAAGCCTTCGATGAAGGTGCTCTTGCCCACGCCAGGCACGCCGCTGATGCCCAGGCGCAGCGCACCGCCGCTGCGGGGCAGCATCGCATTCAGCAGTTCATCGGCGCGCTGCCGGTGGTCGGCCCGCGTGCTTTCCAGCAGCGTGATGCTCTTGGCCAGCGCTCGGCGCTGCGCTGCGCCGGGCCCTGCAGCAGGCCCGCACACGGCATCGAACAGCGCCTGGTCGGCGGGCGTCATCGCGCCGGCTTCAGGCGGCAGCCACGGCGCGCTTGATCTGCTCGAGCACGTCTTTCGCGCTCACCGGGATGGGCGTACCCGGGCCGTAGATGCCCTTGACGCCCGCATCGAAGAGGAAGTCGTAGTCCTGCTGCGGAATGACGCCGCCGACGAAGACGATGATGTCGTTCGCGCCCTGGTCTTTCAGCGCCTGGATGATGGCCGGCACCAGCGTCTTGTGGCCCGCGGCCAGCGTGCTCACGCCCACGGCGTGCACATCGTTCTCGATGGCCTGGCGCGCGCATTCCTCGGGCGTCTGGAACAGCGGGCCCATGTCGACGTCGAAGCCCAGGTCGGCGAAGGCCGTGGCCACCACCTTGGCGCCGCGGTCGTGGCCGTCCTGGCCCAGCTTGGAAATCATCACGCGAGGGCGGCGGCCCTGCTCGTCACCGAAGGCGGCGATCTCGGCCTTCAGCTTTTCCCAGCCTTCGGCCGAGTCGTAAGCGGCTGCGTACACACCGGTCACCTTCTGGATGTCGGCGCGGTGGCGCCCGTAGACCTTCTCGAGCGCCTCGCTCACCTCGCCCACCGTGGCGCGCAGGCGCATCGCGTCGATGCTGAGCGCGAGCAGATTGCCCTGGCCCGATTCAGCAGCCGCCGTCAGCGCGTCCAGCGCCGCCTGCACCTTCGCGCCATCGCGCGTGGCGCGGATCTGCTGCAGCCGCGCGATCTGGCCTTCGCGCACCTTGACGTTGTCGACCTCGCGGATCTCGATCGGGTCTTCCTTGGCCAGCTTGTACTTGTTGACGCCGACGATCACGTCCTTGCCGCTGTCGATGCGCGCCTGCTTCTCGGCCGCGCTGGCCTCGATCTTCAGCTTGGCCCAGCCGCTGTCCACGGCCTGCGTCATGCCGCCCTGGGCCTCGACCTCTTCGATGAGCGCCCAGGCCTTAGCGGCCATCTCCTGCGTCAGGCTCTCCATCATGTAGCTGCCGGCCCAGGGGTCGACGACGCTGGTGATGTGCGTCTCTTCCTGGATGATGAGCTGCGTGTTGCGCGCGATGCGGCTGCTGGTTTCGGTGGGCAGCGCAATGGCTTCGTCGAAGCTGTTGGTGTGCAGGCTCTGCGTGCCGCCGAACACCGCGGCCAGGGCCTCGATGGTGGTGCGCACCACGTTGTTGTACGGGTCTTGTTCGGTGAGGCTCCAGCCGCTGGTCTGGCAGTGCGTGCGCAGCATCAGGCTCTTGGGCTTCTGCGCGCCAAAGCCCTTCATGATGCGCGTCCACAGCAGGCGGGCCGCACGCATCTTCGCGATCTCGAGATAGAAGTTCATCCCGATGGCCCAGAAGAAGCTCAGGCGCCCGGCGAACTCGTCGACGTCCAGGCCCTTGGCGATGGCGGTCTTCACGTACTCCTTACCATCGGCCAGCGTGAAGGCCAGCTCCAGCGCCTGGTTCGCGCCGGCTTCCTGCATGTGGTAGCCGCTGATGCTGATCGAGTTGAACTTCGGCATCTGCCGCGCCGTGTACTCGATGATGTCGGCGATGATGCGCATCGAGGGCTTGGGCGGGTAGATGTAGGTGTTGCGGACCATGAACTCCTTGAGGATGTCGTTCTGGATGGTGCCGCTCAGTTGCTCCTGGCTGACCCCCTGCTCTTCCGCTGCCACCACATAGCCCGCCAGCACCGGCAGCACGGCGCCGTTCATCGTCATGCTCACGCTCACCTTGTCGAGCGGAATGCCGTCGAAGAGGATCTTCATGTCCTCCACGCTGTCGATGGCCACGCCGGCCTTGCCCACGTCGCCCGTCACGCGCGGGTGGTCGCTGTCGTAGCCGCGGTGCGTGGCCAGGTCGAAGGCCACGCTCACGCCCTGCCCGCCGGCGGCCAGGGCCTGGCGGTAGAAGGCGTTGCTTTCCTCGGCGGTGGAAAAGCCTGCGTACTGACGGATGGTCCACGGCCGCACCGCGTACATCGTGGCCTGCGGCCCCCGGATATAGGGCTCGAAGCCCGGCAGCGTGTGGGCCAGTTCGGGCTGCGGCAAGGCCGCCAGGTCTTCGGCGGTGTACAGCGGCTTGACGGCAATGCCCTCGGGCGTGTGCCAGTTCAGCGCGTTGACGTCGCCCCCGGGCGCCGACTTCGCCGCGGCCTGCTGCCACTGGGCCAGCGTGGCGGGCTTGAATTCGGGGCTGGGCGGCTGGGCTGGGTTCATCAAGGCATCCTCGGGGTCTGGGGCGGCTTGGTCAACAGCGGCCACGGCATCCATAATTATGAATTCAAAACCCACGTGCGGCTGACAAACCCTGCTCTGCGCAACTGCACCGCATCCCGCAAGGCTGCGTTCCGTAACCCCAGACCGAACCGCGTGAGCATATTCGCCCCCACCGCCTCGCCGGCCCCTTCACTGGCCCCGCGCGCCCTCTACCTGGACGTGGCCGAACGCCTGCGCCAGCAGATCTTCGCGCGCACGCTGGAGCCCGGCAGCTGGATCGACGAGATGAAGCTGGCCACCGAGTTCGGCATCAGCCGCACGCCGCTGCGCGAAGCGCTGAAGGTGCTGGCCACCGAGGGGCTGGTGACGATGAAGGTGCGGCGCGGTGCCTACGTCACCGAGATGTCGCGCGAAGACGTGGCCCAGGTCTACCACCTGCTCGGCCTGTTGGAAAGCGATGCCGCCGCCACTGTGGCAGCCCGGGCCACGGCCGAGCAGCGCAGCGAGCTGGCCGCGCTGCACGCGCGGCTGGAGAAGCAGGTGCGCCAGCGCGATGCCTTCTTCGCCACCAACGAGGCCTTCCACCTGGCGCTGCTGCAGATGGCCGGCAACCGCTGGGCGCTGCAGACGGCGCTGGACCTGCGCAAGGTGATGAAGCTCAACCGCCACCACTCGCTATTCAAGCGCGGGCGTCTGGCGGAATCACTGGCCGAACACCGCGCCTTGATGCAGGCCATCGAAGCGCATGATGCCGAAGGCGCCAGCCGGCTGATGCGCGAACACTTCGCCAGCGGGCTGCAAGCTGCGGCCTAAAGGCTTGGCGGAAGGGCGTGATGCAAGGGCGCGGTGAAAGGCGTCGCGGATGGGCGTGGCGCAAAGGACCAGCCTCAGGGCACGCCGCCGCAGCCGCAAAAAGAAAAAGCCGCCCGGGGGCGGCTTTTCGAACCACACGCGGCGCGGAGCGCCGCAGCGCGATTACTTGCTGGCGCCCATCGCGGGGGCGCTGGCGGCTTCGCCCATCGGGGCGCTGGCGGCAGGAGCGGGTTCCGGAGCCGGAGCCGGAGCCGGGGCAGCCACGGGGGCGGGGGCGGGGGCCGGCGCCTCTTCCTTCTTGCCGCAAGCGGCCAGAGCGACAGCGGAAACCAGGGTAGCGAGGACGAGCGACTTGTTCATGTGTGGACCTAAATGGAGGAAGTTGTCGAAATGGAACCAGAGCTTCAAGGGTGGCCTTTGCGCTCGCGCGCTGGACCACCCCTCAGGAGAAATTTCAGAAAGATTTCGGGAGAAATCTCGGGAAATCTCACGGGCTTTTTTCAGACCCGGGAGCTCTTCCCCCGTGTCTAGCCCATGAGTATAGCCCGGCCTAGGGCATTCCCTAGAGACCCAGGGGGCGCACCGCCCAAGTGCGCTCAGAGCGTTGCAAAACCGCATCAAGCTCTTCGCACCAGCGCCGCGCACGGCGCACCTCGAGCGCGGCGCGCCCCCGCCACTGCTGCGCATCGATGAGGTGCACGCTCAGGTCGGTGCGCCCGCCTTCGCTCACCAGCACGGTGGGCAGCTCGGGCGCCAGCTCTTCGGGCGCCTGCCAGGCTTCGATGGCGTGCATCCAGTCGGCGCGCCAGGTGTTGAAGCGCGGGCAGCGGCGCTCCAGGTCTTCGTAGCTGCGGGCCAGCAAGACCAGTCTGCGTTGCGGGCGCCGCAGCCAGGCGGCCAGCGCGCGCAGCAGGGCGGGTTCGTCGAAGACCGGCCAGTCGGCCCAGACCTGGTCGGCGCAGACGATGCGGCGCGCATCCTGGGCCTGCGCCTGCTCGAAGCCCCAGCGCAGCGCAGCCAGGAAGCTTTCACGGCTGTCGATGCGCGGCTCGGTGGCTTCGCCAGCGCTGCCGGCGGCTTCATCAGCGTTCATCACGGCACCTCGTGCGCCCATCCGGCGCCCAGCCATTCTTGCAGCAGCGAAGACGCATCGGCGCTCAAGCCCCGCAGTGCGCGGGCCGAAAGCCGGCGCTCGTCGGCCAGCTGGCGCATCAGACGTGCGTCGCGTCCGCCTGCGACGAAGCTTTCGCCGTTGATGAAGACGTGGCGTGCGTCGTAGGCCATGCGGGTGCGGGCGTCGAGTTCCACGCTGCCGGCCGCTGCCACCGGCGCGGTGGCTTCAAACCAGGTCTGGGGTTTGGGCTCGGTGAGGATCTCGCCCAGCGCACGCGGCAGCGCCTGCAGGTCGGCCAGGTGGCGCTGCAAAGCGCGCTGCGCAAACTGCAGCAGCGCGGGCGGCACCTCGCCGGGCTGTGACGTGGCGGCTTGCCGGGGGTCGCGGTAGAGCGCATCCTCGCCTTCTTCTTCAGACAGGCGCAGCAGCAGTTCACGCGCCAGCTCGCCTTCCGAAGGGGCGCGAAAGCCCACCGAGCAGGTCATGCAATCTCCCCCCACGGCCGTGCCGTCGTGGCCCCAACCGGGGGGCAGGTAGAGCAGGTCGCCGGGCTCCAGCACCCAGGCCTGCGTGGGGGTGAAGTCGCGCAGCTGCTTCAGCGGGGCGCCTTCCACCCATGCCGGTTCACCGCGCCCGGCGGGCGGTGCGATGCGCCATTCACGCCGGCCCTGCACCTGCACCAGGAAGACGTCGTAGCTGTCCACGTGTGCACCCACGCCGCCGCCGGGGCTGGCCCAGGAAACCATCAGGTCGTCCAGCCGCACATCGGGCACGAAGCGGAAGCGCTCCAGCAGCTGGCGCGCGGCCGACACGTGGAGGTCCAGGCCCTGCACCAGCAGCGTCCAGCCTGCACGAGACAAGGGTGGCAAGGCTCGGCGCGGCAGCGGGCCCGGGCGCACGCGCCAGTCGGTGGGCGCGCTGCCGGTGCGCTGCACCAGGCGCGACTCCACGCCCTCCTGTTCGGCCAAGGAGAACAACGCTGCGCGCGGCAAAGGCGGCTGCACTCCAGCCAAAGCCTGGCGCACGAGCAGCGGCTTCTTCTGCCAATGGCGCCGCATGAAGGCAGCCGGGCTCAGGCCGCCGAGAAGGGGAGTTGCAGCGTTCACGTCCATCGCCGGATTCTGTCCGAAGGGGGCGCCACACCCGTGGCGCGACGCCCGCCAGCGGCGCTGCGCGCAGGGCCTGTGACATCATCCTGCGCATGCAGATTTCAGACCCTTGCGTGGTGAGCCTGACGTGGAAACTCACCGACGGCCAGAACCGCCCCATCGACGAACTGGCCGAGCCGGTGGAGTTCTTCTACGGCGGTGACGACCTGCTGGCCAAGGTGGAAGAAGCCCTGGCCGGCCACGCCACCGGCGCCGAGTTGCAGCTGCACCTGGAGCCCGAGCACGCCTTCGGCGACTACCGTCCCGAGCTGGTGTGTTTCGAGGACCGAAGGCTGTTTCCCGAGCAGCTGGAAACCGGCATGGCCTTCGAGGGCCTGCCCGAAGGCCACGCCACGCCCGACATGCCGCACGACGTGGTCTACCTCGTCACCGAGATCTACCCCTCGCACGTGGTGCTGGACGGCAACCACCCGCTGGCGGGCATGTCGCTGCGCATGCACATCCAGGTGCGTGATGTGCGCGAGGCCACGCCGGAAGAGATCGAGTCAGGCACGGTGGGCGGCGAGCCGGTCACCGTGCTGGCTGGCGGCGCCAGCAAGCCTGGCGGCCACCTGCACTGAGCAGCGCTGCGCCCGGGCTCAGGCTCAGGCGCGGCCGGTGCTGCCGAAACCGCCCTGCCCTCGTGTGCTGCCTTCGAAACTGTCCACCACGCGAAAGGCCGCCTGCACCACCGGCACGATGACCATCTGCGCGATGCGTTCCATCGGCTGCACGGTATAGGCCACGCTGCCACGGTTCCAGCAGCTCACCATCAGCGGGCCCTGGTAGTCGCTGTCGATCAGCCCCACCAGGTTGCCCAGCACGATGCCGTGCTTGTGGCCCAGGCCTGAGCGCGGCAGCAGCATGGCGGCCAGCGTGGGGTCGCCGATGTGCACGGCCAGGCCGGTGGGAATGAGCGCAGCAGCGCCCGGGGCCAGTTCCAGCGGCGCATCGAGGCAGGCGCGCAGGTCGAGGCCGGCGCTGCCCGGGGTGGCGTAGGCCGGCAGGGCTTCGGCCATGCGGAGGTCGAGCAGCCTGATGTCGACGATGGTCATTTCGGGAGTCTCGGCAAAACGGTCGGCTGACGGCGCTTCAGCGGCGCACCGGTGCGCGCTGGGCGATCTCGGCCACCAGCTGGCGCGCCAGCGTCAGCTTGTCGGCGGCGGGCAGCTCGGTCTCACCCGCTTCGTGCACCAGCACCAGCGCGTTGTGGTCCTGCCCGAAGGTCGAAGGCCCGTGGTTGGCCACGATGAGCGGGATGCCCTTGCGCAGGCGCTTGGCGCGCGCGTGTTCGACCACGCGTTCACTCTCGGCCGCGAAGCCCACGCACCACGGGCGTTGGCCCTCGGGCAGGCGCGCGACGCTGGCCAGGATGTCGGGGTTCTCGGTCATCGCGATGGCCGGGGCCCGGCCGCTGCCGTCCTTCTTGAGCTTGTGCGCAGCCACCGCGGCCGGCCGCCAGTCGGCCACGGCCGCAGTGGCAATGAAGACCTCGTGCGCGGGCGCAAGTGGCAGCACGGCCTCGAACATCTGCTGCGCGCTGCGCACGTCCAGGCGCTGCACGCCACGCGGCGTGGGCAGGTGCACGGGGCCGGCCACCAGCGTCACCTGCGCGCCGGCCTCGGCCGCGGCGCGTGCGATGGCAAAACCCATCTTGCCGCTGCTGAGGTTGGTGAGGCCGCGCACCGGGTCGATGGCCTCGAAGGTCGGGCCGGCCGTCACCAGCACGCGGCGCCCCGCCAGCAGTTGGGGCTGGAAGAAGGCGATGAGCTCGTCGCGCAGTTCCTCGGCTTCGAGCATGCGGCCGTCGCCCACCTCGCCGCAGGCTTGGTCGCCCGCAGCCGGGCCCAGCACGGTGGCGCCGTCGGCGCGCACCTGGGCCACGTTGCGCTGCGTGGCCGGGTGGGCCCACATCTCGCGGTTCATGGCCGGGGCGATCAGCAGGGGGCAGCGTTGGTCATGCGACTGGGGCCGCGCCAGGCACAGCAGCGCCAGCAGTTCACCCGCACGGCCCTGGGCCAGCTGGGCGATGAAATCGGCACTGGCCGGCGCCACCAGCACGGCGTCGGCTTCGCGCGTGAGGTTGATGTGCGGCATGTGGTTGGGCTCGCGGCCGTCCCACTGGTTCGTGTAGACGGCGCGGCCGCTCAGCGCCTGCATCGTGGCCACGGTGATGAACTGCAGCGCGGCCTCGGTCATCACCACCTGCACGGTGGCGCCGGCCTTGGTGAGCTCGCGCGTCAGCTCGGCAGCCTTGTAGCAGGCCACGCCGCCTGACAGGCCCAGCACGATGTGTTTGCCCAGCAGGGCGGGGGTGGCAGACATGGGGGCGCACTCTAGCAGCCGGCCTGCACCCTGCGCGGCCCGGCGCGAGCACCCGCCCGGCGCGAAAAAGGCCACGCTGGAGCCCCGGAGCAAGCCTGCTAAAGTTTCAGTAATTCCTGAAATTTCACTACACTCAGGCTTCTTCGAAGTTTGCCGATAAGCCCCTATGTCACAACTGTCCCCGCTCGTCAGCGCCTTCGTCGGCCACTTCGGCGAAATGGGCAGCCGCTGGGGCATCAACCGCACCGTCGGCCAGATGTATGCGCTGATCTTCGTCGCGCCCGAGCCCCTGCACGCCGACGACATCGCCGAGAAGCTGGAGTTCAGCCGCAGCAACGTCAGCATGGGGCTGAAGGAACTGCAGGCCTGGCGGCTGGTGAAGCTGCGCCACTTCCCTGGCGACCGCCGCGAGTACTTCGAGGCCCCCAGCGACGCCTGGGAAATCTTCCAGACCCTGGCCGCCGAGCGCCGCCGGCGCGAGATCGAACCCACGCTGTCGATGCTGCGCAACGCGCTGCTGGAACACCCCGCCACCGAGGCCGACCGCATCGCCCAGCAGCGCATGAAGGGCATGCACGACCTCATCGAGCTGATGACGACCTGGTTCGACGACGTGCAGCGCCTGGACCAGCAGACGCTCTCGCAGCTGATGAAGATGGGCGCCAAGGTGCAGCGCCTGCTCGAGTTCACCGGCAAGGTGAAGCCCACCCCCAACAAGGACATCGCCTGATGGACGCCCTGATCCTGGCGCGCATGCAGTTTGCGGCCAACATCACCTTCCACATCCTCTTCCCCACCATCACCATCGCGCTGGGGTGGACGCTGCTGTTCTTCCGCCTGCGCTGGCTGAAGACGCGCGACGACGCCTGGCTGATGGCCTACCGCTTCTGGACCAAGGTGTTCGCGCTCAGCTTCGCCCTGGGCGTGGTGAGTGGCATCACCATGAGCTTCCAGTTCGGCACCAACTGGCCGGGCTTCATGGAACGTGTGGGCAACGTCGCCGGGCCGCTGCTGGGCTATGAAGTGCTGACGGCGTTTTTCCTCGAGGCCACCTTCCTCGGCATCATGCTTTTCGGCCACGGCAAGGTGAGCGAGCGCGCGCACCTCATCGCCACCTTTCTGGTGGCCTTCGGCACGACGATGAGCGCCTTCTGGATCCTGGCGCTGAACTCGTGGATGCACACGCCGGCGGGCTTCGAGATCCGCGGCGGCGAGTTTTTCGTCACCTCGTGGCTGGAGGTCATCTTCAACCCCAGCTTCCCCTACCGCCTGGTGCACGTGCTGCTGGCCAGCGGGCTGACGGTGGCCTTCATCCTGGCCGGCGTGAGCGCCTGGCAGCTGCTGAAGGGCAAGGCCAACCTCAGCACGCCCAAGGTGCTGCGCGCCGGGCTGACGATGGGCGCGGTGCTGATCCCTCTGCAGATCCTGGCCGGCGACATGCACGGTCTGAACACGCTGGAGCACCAACCGCAGAAGGTGGCAGCGATGGAAGGCGTGTGGGAAACCGAGCGTGGCGCGCCGCTGCTGCTGTTTGCCGTGCCCGATGAAGCCACGCGCAGCAATCATTTCGAGATCGGCATTCCGAAGCTGGCCTCGCTGATCCTCACGCACCAACTCGACGGCGAGTTGAAGGGCCTGAACGACTTCAAGGCGGCCGACCCCGCCCAGGGCTACAACCATCCGCCCGTGGCGCCGGTGTTCTACGGCTTCCGCATCATGGTGGGCGCGGGCCTCTTGATGCTGGCCTTCAGCTGGGCCGGCCTGTGGCTCTACCGCCGTCGCGCCTGGGTGGCCGAGAAGCTGCCGCGCCCGCTGCTGTGGGGCCTGGCGGGCATGAGCTTCTCGGGCTGGGTGGCCACGGTGGCCGGTTGGTACGTCACCGAGATCGGCCGCCAGCCCTACATGGTCTACGGCCTGCTGCGCGTGGATGAAGTGGTGGCCAGCGTGCCCAGCCCGATGATCGCGCTGACGCTGGCGCTCTACGTCACCGTCTACCTCGGCCTCATCGTGGCCTATGTGGGCGTGGTGAAGTACATGGCCGAAAAGCCGGTGGAAATGCCCGGCACGGCCGCGCCCGCGGGCAGCCCCGCACAAGGGGCCGCCGCATGAACTGGGCTGAAGCGCTGCCCGTCGTCTTCCTGGCGCTGATGGGCCTGGCCATGCTGGCCTATGTGGTGCTGGACGGCTACGACCTCGGCGTGGGCCTGCTGCTGCACCGCGCCACCGATGCGCAGAAGGACACCATGGTCTCCAGCATCGGCCCCTTCTGGGACGCCAACGAAACCTGGCTGGTGCTGGGCGTGGGCATCCTGCTGATTGCCTTTCCCAAGGCGCACGGCATGGTGCTCACGGCGCTGTACCTGCCCGTGGCGCTGATGCTCGTGGGGCTGATCCTGCGCGGCGTGGCCTTCGACTTCCGCGTGAAGGCGCAGGCCGGGCACAAGCCGCTGTGGAACCTCGCCTTCTTCGCCGGCTCGGGCCTGGCGGCCGTGGCGCAGGGCTGGATGCTCGGGCGCTACATCACCGGGCTGCAGGACGGCTGGCCTTTCATGCTGTTCGCGGGTGTCATCGCGCTGCTGCTGCCCGCCGCCTACGTGCTGCTGGGCGCCGGCTGGCTGATCATGAAGGCCGAGGGCGAACTGCAGCAGCATGCCGTGAAGTGGGCCAAGCTGGCCTGGGCGCCGGTGGTGGCGGGCATGGGGCTCATCAGCCTGGCCACGCCCGTGGTCAGCGAAACCGTGCGCGAGCGCTGGTTCTCGATGCCCGAGTTCATCGCCCTGCTGCCCATTCCACTGATGACGCTGGCCGCGCTGGTGGTGGCGCGCGTGGTGCTGAACTCGAAGCAGGTGCTGGGCCGGCTGTGCTGGGCGCCCTTCGTGGCCGTGGTGTCGGTGTTCCTGCTCGGCGCCATCGGGCTGGCCTACAGCCTGTTCCCTTACGTGGTGATCGACCGCCTCACCATCTGGCAGGCTGCCAGTGCTACCGAGAGCCTGGCCATCATCGCCATCGGCTGCGCCATCACGGTGCCGGCCATCGTGGGCTACACCATCTTCAGCTACCGGGTGTTCTGGGGCAAGGCGCGGGAACTGAGCTACGCATAGCCCCCAAGCTCGCTAGCGCTCGCTACCCCCCAAGGGGGCCGCCCGCCAGCGGCCCGGCAAAGCCGGTTCCGCGGCGGGAAGCTTGGTCAAGCGCGGCGGCTTACGCCGCCGCGCCGTGGCACTTCTTGTACTTCTTGCCGCTGCCGCAGGGGCAGGGGTCGTTGCGGCCGGGTGTCGCCTCCACTCGACGGGGTTCGGTCTTGGGCGCGAAGTCCACCCAGAACAAGCGCAGGTCCTGCACCGACATGCAGGCCTCGGCCAGCAGGTCGTCACGGGTGGGCTCGCCTTCCTGCGCCTTCGGGTAGTGCTCGGCCACATGGGCCTTCCACTCGTCGCTGCCTGGCGGCAGCAACAGCGCGGCTATCTGGTCGAAGGCCTGCTTGAACAGCACCGAGGCGTCTTCGTGCGGCGGTTCTTCCCACAGCGCAGGAAACGCGGCCACGCCGTCGAAGAAACCCTCGGCCCACAAGCCGCCGGTCTGCACCATCTGGGCCTCTTCGGCCGACAAGGCCCCCTCATCCACCAGCCGCTGGCGGTCTTCGTCGCTCACCTCGCCGATCAGCGGGTCCAAGCGCAGCTGGTCGGGGTCGTCCAGCAGGGCCTCGGGGTCGAGCTGGTCGCACAGCACCTTCAGCCGCGCCACCAGGGGCGCCTGGCCGGCGGCGGCGGCTTCGGGGTCGGAGAAGGCCCGCTCGAAGGCATCGCCGCACAGCGCCGGCAGCCAGTCTTCCACCGCGGGCAGGCGGGGGGCGGCCGCCAGGGCGGCGAGGAAGCCGTCGACCCACTCGAAGGTGATCTCGGGGTTGAAGCCGGCCAGGGCTTCGACGCAGCGGTCGAAGGCCTCTAGTTCGGCAGGGCTGCTGGCGCGGGGGGGCCTGGGGTTCATGAACAGGGGGCGGGTGAAGGTGGGGGGCAGAGGCCTGCGGGCACGCCAGCGCAGCCCGGCGGGGCGCAGTGCACGTGGATGGGGGGTTTTCGGGCCGCGGGCGGCGCATTGCGTGGCGAAAACGCCACCCTGAGTGTCCCACGGCACGTCTTGTCACGAAAATGGCACCGTAGGCAGGGAGCATGCCGAGGCACGGTTCTTGCGCACCGTGCACCACAGCCAGACAGTGACGTCAAGGCGGATTTCTTCCAACGAACCCAAGCCCAGGCACCTACCGCAGGGCGCGGCGCTCGTTGCATAGTTGTTTCACGTTCGGTGCCCGCCGTGGTGCGGGCTTCATTTTTTTCTCAGAGGGCAGACAACTCATGAACAACCGGGACTGGATGGGCTTTTCGCGCACGGCCATGGCCGTGGCCGTGGCCGTGGTGGCTGCGGCACCTGCTTATGCTCAGAACACCACGGCCGCCATCAGCGGCCAGATCACCGGGTCTGACGGCCAGCCTGTGGCCGGTGCCACGGTGGTCATCGTGCACGTGGAGTCGGGTTCGACCAACACCGTCACCACCGGCGCCGATGGCCGCTACAGCGCGCGAGGCCTGCGTGCCGGCGGCCCCTTCACCATCACCATCAGCAAGGGCGGCCAGACCGAGAAGCGCGAGAACGTCTTCCTGACGCTGGCCGAAACCGCCTCGCTGAACGCGACGCTGGGCACCACGCAGACCATCGTGGTCACGGGCCGCGGCGTGAACGAGCGCTTCAACAGCAGCGCGATGGGCTCGGGCACCAACATCGGCAGCCGCGAGCTGGCCTCGCTGGCCTCCATCCAGCGCAACCTGCAGGACTACGCGCGCACCGACCCGCGCCTGAGCCAGACCGACAAGGAGCGCGGCGAGATCAGCGCCGCCGGCCAGAACACGCGCTTCAACAGCATCACCATCGACGGCGTCACCATCAACGACACCTTCGGCCTGGAAGCCAACAACCTGCCGACGATCAAGCAGCCCATCTCCATCGACGCCATCCAGAGCGTGCAGGTGAACCTGAGCAACTACGACGTCACGCAGAAGGGCTACACCGGCGCCAACATCAACGCCATCACGAAGAGCGGCACGAACGACTTCAAGGGCAGCCTGTACTACGTCTGGCGCGACGACGGCTTGGTGGGCAAGCGCTTCAACCGCACCACCGGCGCCTACTTCGATGCCCCGGCCTTCGAGGAAAACACGCTGGGCTTCACGCTGGGCGGTCCGATCATCAAGGACAAGCTGTTCTTCTTCGCCAGCTACGAAGAGCTGAAGAGCTCGCGCACCAGCCCTGATTTCGGGCCCATCGGCAGCGCCAACACCAACGTGGGCATCTCGCAGAGCGCCATCGACCAGGCCATCGCCATCGCGCGCAACACCTGGAGCATGGACGTCGGCAGCCCCACGGTGCCGCAAGGCCTGGAAGTCTCGGTGAAGGACACGCTGCTGAAGCTGGACTGGAACATCAACGACAACCACCGCGCCAGCGTGCGCTACACCAAGACCGAGCAAACCGAGCCCGTGATCGCCGGCTTCTCGGCCACCGGTCTGTCGCTGAGCAGCTGGTGGTGGAACCAGGCCAAGGTGATTGAAACCGTGGTGGGCCAGTGGTTCGCCGACTGGACCCCCGAGCTCAGCACCGAGCTGAAGATCTCCCAGCGCGATTACGACAGCGTGCCCACCCAGGTGAACGGCACGCGCCTGCCGGCCATCGGCCTGCGCTTCAACGGCCCCACCGGCACCGGCGAGAACTTCAACGCCAACAACCGCTTCCTGAACATGGGCACCGAGCTCAGCCGGCAGTTCAACGTGCTGGGCACCAAGACCAGCGACGTCTACGCCGGCGCCACCTGGAACCTGGGCAAGCACGAGCTGAAGTTCGGCTTCGACTACGCCGACAACGAGGTCTACAACGCCTTCCTGCAGAACGTCAACGGCAACTACACCTTCCAGTGCGAGCCGGGCGCCTACAGCTTCGGTACGGTCACGGCCTGCGGCACGGCCACCCTGCCGGGCACCTTCACCCCCACGGGCGGCGGTGCCGCCACGCCCATGACGGCCGCCCAGCGTGAACTCACCGTGCTGGAAAACTTCCAGCGTGGCCTGCCTTCGAACTACACCGTGCAGTTGCCGCTGGCCGGCCGCACGCTGGACGACGCCGTGGCCATCTGGAGCTACGCGAACACCGGCCTGTTCCTGCAGGACACCTTCAAGGTGAACGACAAGTTCAACGTGATGGTGGGCTTGCGTGTCGATCAGTCGAACGTGCCGAGCAAGCCGCTGTTCAACGCTGCGGCCGCTGCGCCTACCGTGGCGGGCAGCGTGACGGGCACCACCAACACCGCGCTGACGCGCAATTCCGGTGGCTTCGGCATCCGCAACGACGAAACGCTGGACGGCATCCGCCTGGTACAGCCGCGCGTCGGCTTCAACTGGAACCTGGGCACACCCGACAACCGCATGCAGCTGCGTGGCGGCTTCGGCCTGTTTCAGGGTGCCGCAGCCAACGTGTGGCTGAGCAACCCCTTCAGCAACACGGGCCTGGCGGTGGGCAGCTTCAACTGCAACTCGTTCGGCAACTGCCGCGTGGGCGGCCCGCCGGCCACGGCAGGCGGCCCGGGCACGCAGCTCACGTTCAACCCGAACCCGTCGGCTCAGCCGCGGGTCAGCGGCAACCCGCCGGCGCCGAACATCGACTTCGTGTCGAACGACCTGGAACAGCCCGCCGTCTGGAAGGCCAACCTGGCATTCGACGCCGAACTGCCGCCGCTGCCGGTGGTGGGCCGCCTGACGGTGGGCGCCGAGTGGCTGCACATCAAGAACGAAGCGGGCATCTACTACCAGAACCTGAACCTGGGCGGCGCCACCGCCACGGGCCCAGATGGTCGCCGTCTGTTCTACACGCCGGGCACCTACGACCGCAACTGCTGGTCGGGTGGCACCTTCAGCACCACCGCCTTCAACACCAACGCCGCCACCGGCCCGCTGTTCGACTGCCGTGGCTCGCGCAACCGCGCGCTCAGCAACCCGAACTTCAACAACGCGCTGCTCGCGCTGAAGACCGACAAGGGCTACAGCGACGCCATCACGCTGAGCATCGGCCAGCCGGCCAGCTCGGGCTTCGGCTGGAGCCTGGCCTACACGAAGACGAACGCCAAGGAAGTGAGCCCGCTCACCTCTTCGACCTCGAACTCGAACTGGAACGGCAAGAACAGCTTCGACCCCAACGAAGAGGTGCTGCAGAACAGCAACTACCTCATCAAGGACCGCGTGAGCGCCAGCCTGACCTGGGCCAAGGCCTTCGTCGGCAACTACCGCACCTCGGTGGGCGTGTTCTATGAAGGCCGCCGCGGCAAGCCCTACAGCTGGACCTACATCAACGACATGAACGGCGACGGCATCGGCGGCAACGACCTGATGTACATCCCCGCTGCGCCAGGCTCGAACGAGGTCATCTTCCGCGGTGGTGCGACCGAAGAAGCCCGCTTCTTCGAAATCGTCAACGCCAACGCTGCCCTGGCTGCGGCCAAGGGCGGCGTGGTGGGCCGCAACAACAGCTTCGCGCCCTGGGTGAACAACATCGACGTGCGCTTCAGCCAGGAACTGCCGGGCTTCATGAAGGGCCACAAGACGACCTTCACGCTGGACGTGCTGAACTTCGGCAACCTGCTGAACAAGCGCTGGGGCCGCATCGACGAGATCGGCTTCCCGTCGAACCGCAGCTTCGTGAACTTCAACGGCCTGGAAAACGGCCGCTACGTCTACAGCCTGGGTTCGGTGGAAGACTTCACCACGCGCCAGGCCTCGGGCGAATCGCAGTGGGCCGTGCAGGCCACCCTGCGCTACGAGTTCTGAAGACCGCGGCCGGCCACGGCCGCACTTCAGCACCAGGGGCCTTCGGGCCCCTTTTTCATGGCCGCGCCCGGGGCCCGGTGCGCTTGTATGCTCGCCGCCGATGAACACGCCCCCCACCACCGCCAATGCCTGGGTGCAGGCGGGTTTCCAGGCCCAGCAACAGGGCGATGCCGCTGGCGCCGAGCGCGCCTACCGCCAGGCCCTGACGCTGCAGCCCGAGCACCCGGCGGCCTTGCAACTGCTGGGCAGCCTGCTGCGCCGGCAAGGTGATGCCGCGCAGGCGGAAACCTTGCTGCGCCGCTCGCTCGCCGCCGACGGCACGCAGGCCCATGTGTGGAACAACTTGGGCAACCTGCTGCTGGCCACACAGCGCGCTGAAGAAGCACTGGCCTGCTACGAGCAAGCCCTGGCCTTGCAGCCCGCCTATGCCGACGCCCACTACAACCGCGCCCGCGCCTTCCACGCCCAGGCCCGCCTGGCCGAGGCCGCCGAGAGCCTGAACGCTGCCCTGGCCGCCGCACCCCAGCCCACGGTGGCGATGCTGCAGCTGCATGCGCAAATCGAGGGGGACGCCGGCCACACCGATTCGGCGCTGCGCACGCTGGACAAGGCCCTCTCCGCCGCGCCGCAGCACCTGGGCCTGCTGCACAACCGCGCCGTGCTGCTGCAGCGCCTGCACCGGCACGAAGAGGCGCTGGCCACCCACGAACAGGCCGCGGCGCTGGGCCTGGACGCCGCGGATGCCCACTACAACCGCGGCAACACGCTGCAAAGCCTGCGCCGCCACGAAGAAGCCCTGGCCGCCTACCGCCAGGCGCTGGCCCGCGACCCCCACCACCACCTGGCCCACTACGACCTGGCCCGTCTGCGCTGGCGCCTGGGTGATGCCGACTTCGATGCCGAGCTGCGCATTGCCCAAGCCAAGCTGCCCGCGGCCTCTACCGCAGTCTCTGCCGCAGCACCCACCGTCGCCCCAGCGCAGACGCAGGCCCCGCAGCCCCCGCAGCCCGCACACGCCACCCAGGCCGCGCTGGCCGGCCTGCACGGCCACCTGCTGTGGCGTGCCGAGCGCCACGCCGAAGCGGCCGAGGCCTACGGCCGCGCCGTCGCCGCCGTGCCCCAGGCCGCCGGCCTGCACGACGGCCTGGCGCGCTGCCTCGTGCGCGTGGGTGAATTGCAGCAAGGCCTGGCAGCGCACGCCCGCGCCGTGGCTCTGGCGCCCCAGGACGCCGAACTGCACACCAACCACGCAGCCAGCCTGCTGGTGGCAGGCCGCCCCGACGCGGCGCTGGCCGCCGCCGAAGCGGCCTGCACCCACGCCCCGGCCCACCAGCACGCCCAGGCCTTGCGCGTGCTGGCCTGGCGGCTGCTGGGCGACCCGCGCGCCACCTGGGCCGACGACCCCCAGCGCCTGGTGCGTGCCTTCGACCTGCCGGCCCCGGAAGGCTTCGCCACCATGGCCAGCTTCAACGCCGCGCTGGCCGAAGAACTGCGGCGCCTGCACGCCGACCGCCGGGCGCCCATCGACCAGACGCTGCGCGGCGGCACGCAGACCCTGGGCAACCTGTTCGACCAGCAGCACCCCCTGGTGAACGCGCTGAAGGCGCGCATCAGCGAAGCCGTGCAACGTTACGTGGAAGGCCTGCCGGCCGATGCCACCCACCCTTTCCTGGGCCGGCGGCCGCCCGGCATAGCGAAGGTCACCACGGGCACGGCGGGCGCGGCCGGCACCGGCTGGCGCTACACCGATTCCTGGTCATCGCGCCTGCGCAGCCAGGGCTTCCACACCGACCACGTACACCCGCACGGCTGGGTGAGCTCGGCCTATTACGTCAGCGTGCCGGCCGCCTGCGACGATGCCAAGCGGCGCGAAGGCTGGCTGCGCTTCGGCCGCCCCGACCTGCCGCTGCCCGGCGTGGCGCTGGACAGCCTGGTGCAGCGCGAGGTGCAGCCGCAGCCCGGCCGGCTGGTGCTGTTTCCCTCGATGGCCTGGCACGGCACGCGGCCCTTCGAAGACAGCGCCGAGCGCCTGACCATCGCCTTCGACGTGATGCCGGCGTGATACCGGCGTGAAACGGCATTGACGCCCCTCAGCGCCGCGCCGGCCGCCGCGACACGTCGTTGAAGGCCGGCGGCTGGCGCTGCACCCAGCGCACGAAGCTCGCAATCTCGGGGTGGGCCAGCAGCGCCAGCGGGTGGGCGTAGTCACGCGCCAGCTCCCGTTCGCTGAAGGTGGCGTGCAGCTTGCGGTGGCACACGCGGTGCATCAGCGCCGTGTTCTCGGGCGTGGTGCGCCCGCCTTCGCTGCGCGGCACCCAGTGGTGCACATCGGCACTGGGCCCGGCCAGCACCACGCGCCCGCACAGCGGGCACAAGGGCGGCGCCTCGGCCTGCCAACTGGGCGGCCCGGCTGCCCCGGCCCGCAGGCGACGCTTTGCCACCATGGCGCGCGCAGCTTCAGCTCGAAACGGACGGGCCGGCCGCTGAACAACCGGCCGCGGCCTCAGGCGCGCTGGGCCACCCAGGCCGCCACGCTGGCCAGCGCCGCGGGCAGCGCCGCGGCGTCGGTGCCGCCGGCCATGGCCAGGTCGGGCTTGCCGCCGCCCTTGCCGCCGACCTGCTGCGCCACGAAGTTCACCAGCTCGCCCGCCTTCACGCGGCCGACGCTGTCGGCCGTGACGCCCGCCGCCAGCTGCACCTTGCCGCCCTCCACCGCGGCCAGCACGATGGCGGCGCTCTTCAGCTTGTCCTTCAGCTTGTCCAGCGTATCGCGCAGGGCCTTGGCATCGGCGCCTTCCAGCATCGCCGCCAGCACCCGGATGCCGTTCACATCCACCGCCTGGGCCACCAGCTCGTCGCCTTGTGAAGACGCCAGCTTGCCCTTCAGCGCGGTGACTTCCTTTTCCAGCGCACGCAGCTGCTCCTGCAGCGCGGCCACACGGGCCGGCACTTCGGCCGGCGTGGCCTTCAGGCTGCCGGCCAGGCCGCCCACGGTGCTTTCCAGCTGCTGCAGGTAGGCCAGCGCGTTGCCCCCGGTCACGGCCTCCACGCGGCGGATGCCGGCCGCCACGCCGCCCTCGGCGACGATCTTGAACAGGCCGATGTCACCGGTGCGCTGCACGTGCGTGCCACCGCACAGTTCGCGGCTGCTGCCGATATCGAGCACGCGCACCTCGTCGCCGTACTTCTCGCCGAAGAGCATCATCGCGCCGCTCTTCTGCGCCTCTTCCAGCGGCAGCACGCGCGCCTGCGTGGCGGCGTTGGCGAGGATCTCGTCGTTGACGATCTTCTCGATCTGCGCGATCTGCGCGTCCGTCACGGGCGCGTTGTGCGCGAAGTCGAAGCGCGTGCGTTCGGCATTCACCAGGCTGCCCTTCTGCTGCACGTGCGCGCCCAGCACCTCGCGCAGGGCCTTGTGCATCAGGTGGGTGACGCTGTGGTTGCGCATGGTGCGCGCGCGCTGCTCGGCATCCACGCGGGCCACGAAGGTGTCGCCCACCTCCAGCTCGCCTTCCAGCACGCGGCCCTGGTGGCCGTGCACGCTGGCCGTGACCTTCACGGTGTCTTCCACGGCCACACGGCTGCGCAGGTTGCGCAGCTCGCCGGTGTCGCCCACCTGGCCGCCGCTCTCGGCATAGAAGGGCGTGTGGTCGAGCACGATGACGACGTCGTCGCCCGCACGCGCCTTCAGCACCTGCGTGCCTTCGATATAGATGGCCACCACCTTGCTGTGCTCGCACACCAGGTGCTCGTAGCCGTGGAAGGCCGTGGCCGCGCCTTCATAGGCCAGACCGGCGGCCACCTTGAACTTGGCGGCGGCACGCGCGTTTTCGCGCTGGCGGTTCATGGCGGCGTTGAAGCCGGCTTCGTCCACCTTCACGCCGCGCTCGCGGCAGACATCAGCCGTGAGGTCGAGCGGGAAACCGAAGGTGTCGTGCAGCTTGAAGGCAGTGTCGCCGTCGATCAGCGGCGCCTTGGCCAGGGCGTCTTCCAGCATCTGCATGCCGTTGGCAATGGTCTGGAAGAAGCGCTCTTCCTCCACCTTCAGCACCTCAGTCACGCGCATCGCGTCGCGCCGCAGTTCGGGGTAGGCATCGCCCATGGTCGATGCCAGCGCAGCCACCAGGGTGTGGAAGAAGGGCTTGCGCGCGCCCAGCTTGTAGCCGTGGCGGATGGCGCGGCGCGCAATGCGGCGCAGCACATAGCCGCGGCCTTCGTTTCCGGGAATGACACCGTCCACCACCGTGAAGCTGCAGGCGCGGATGTGGTCGGCAATCACCTTCAGGCTGGGGCTGCTGGCGTCGCAGTCGTTGCCGGCCGGGCCGGCCTGGTCCACCGCCAGCTTGGCCTCGGACAGCAGCGTCTGGAAGAGGTCGATCTCGTAGTTGCTGTGCACGTGCTGCAGCACCGCGGCCAGGCGCTCCAGGCCCATGCCGGTGTCCACGCTGGGCTTGGGCAACCGGTGCATCACGCCGTCTTCGGTGCGGTTGAACTGCATGAAGACGTTGTTCCAGATCTCGATGTAGCGGTCGCCGTCCTGCTCAGGTGAACCGGGCGGGCCGCCGGCCACCTCGGGCCCGTGGTCGTAGAAGATCTCGCTGCAGGGGCCGCAAGGGCCGGTGTCGCCCATCATCCAGAAGTTGTCGCTCATGTAGCGACCGCCCTTGTTGTCGCCGATGCGCACGATGCGCTCGGGCGGCAGGCCGATGTCCTTCAGCCAGATGTCGTAGGCCTCGTCGTCTTCGGCGTAGACGGTGGCCCAGAGCTTGTCCTTGGGCAGCTTGAAGTCGACGGTGAGCAGTTCCCAGGCGAAGGCGATGGCGTCCTTCTTGAAGTAGTCGCCGAAGCTGAAGTTGCCCAGCATCTCGAAGAAGGTGTGGTGGCGCGCGGTGTAGCCGACGTTGTCCAGGTCGTTGTGCTTGCCGCCGGCGCGGATGCACTTCTGGCTGGTGGCGGCGCGGCTGTAGGCGCGCTTGTCGAAGCCCAGGAAGACGTCCTTGAACTGGTTCATGCCCGCGTTGGTGAACAGCAGCGTCGGGTCGTCGCCCGGCACCACGGGGCTGCTGGCCACCACGGTGTGGCCCTTGCTCTCGAAGAACTTCAGGAAGGTGGCGCGGATCTCTGAGGCTTTCATGGGGCGGCGGGGCAGCTGGAGGAAAACGCGAATTCTAGGGTTCCCGGGCGCGGCAACCTGCGGTAACGCCGGGGCGCCACGCAGGTACAGAATGCGCCGCATGGAAGACAACAAGACCTCGCCGCTGGCCCAGCTGGCCGACCCCGGCCTGCTGAAGACCGAAGCGCTGATCGGCGGCGCCTGGGTTACCGGCCAGGACGCGCAAGCGCGCTTCGCCGTCACCGACCCCGCCACGGGTGAAGAGCTGGCCCAGGTGGCGCGGCTGGGGCCGGTGGATTGCGCCGCCGCCATCTCGGCGGCCGAGAAGGCCTGGCCGGCCTGGCGCGCGCGCACCGCGAAGGAACGCGCGGCGGTGATGATGAAGTGGTTCCAGCTGATGCACCGCCACGCCGACGACCTGGCCCGCATCATGACGGCCGAGCAGGGCAAGCCGCTGGCCGAGGCGCGTGGCGAGGTGATCTACGGCGCCAGCTTCATCGAGTGGTTCGCCGAGGAAGCGCGGCGCGTGTATGGCGAGACCATCCCCACCACCGACAACAACAAGCGCTACCTGGTGCTGAAGCAGGCCATCGGCGTGTGTGCGGCCATCACGCCCTGGAACTTTCCCATCGCGATGATCACGCGCAAGGTGGCGCCCGCCCTGGCCGCGGGTTGCCCGGTCATCATCAAGCCGGCCGAGCAGACGCCGCTGAGCGCGCTGGCCGTGGCCGAGCTGGCCCAGCGCGCCGGCATGCCGGCCGGTGTGCTGAACGTCATCACGGCCGATGCCGAGCAAAGCATCGAGATCGGCAAGGTGCTGTGCAGCAGCGACGTGGTGCGCCACCTCAGCTTCACCGGCAGCACCGAGGTGGGCCGCATCCTGGCGCGGCAGTGCGCGCCCGGCATCAAGAAGCTGAGCCTGGAGCTCGGCGGCAACGCGCCGTTCATCGTCTTCGACGACGCCGACCTCGACAGCGCCGTGGAGGGCGCCCTGGCCAGCAAGTACCGCAACGCGGGCCAGACCTGCGTGTGCGCCAACCGCATCTACGCCCAGGCCGGCATCCACGACGCCTTCGTCGAGAAGCTGGCCGCCAAGGCCGCCGGCATCATGGTGGGCAACGGCTTTGAAGCCGGCGTGCAGCAGGGCCCGCTGATCGACGACGCCGCCATCGCCAAGGTGGAAGCCCACGTGGCCGATGCGCTGGCCAAGGGCGGGCGGCTGGTGCTGGGCGGCGAACGCCACGCCACGCTAGGTCCGCGCTTTTTCACACCCACGGTGATCGCCGGCGTGACGGACGAGATGCTCTGCGCGCGCGAGGAAACCTTCGGCCCCGTGGCCCCGGTGTTCCGCTTCGAGACCGAGGCCGAGGTCATCGCTGCGGCCAACGCCACCGAATTCGGCCTGGCCAGCTACTTCTACAGCCGCGACATCGGCCGCATCTTCCGCGTGGCCGAGGCGCTGGAGTACGGCATGGTGGGCATCAACACCGGGCTCATCAGCACGGCCGAGGTGCCCTTCGGCGGCGTCAAGCAAAGCGGCCTGGGCCGCGAAGGCGCGCGCCAGGGCATCGACGACTACCTCGAGCTGAAGTACCTGTGCCTGGGTGACATCCTGAAGTAGCGGCTCAGGCGCGGTCGGCGCCTCCATCTCCGCCACCGTCCCCGCCACCCCCGCCTTCATCATCGTTCGCGGCGGCCTCGGGCCCGCGTTCGGTGCGCTGCGCATAACCCTCGCGCCCCAGCGTGCCCACCGATGCCGCCTGCGCGATGGCGCGCTGCAGCAGGGTCTGCGCGTCCTTGCCGTGCAGCGGGTACAGGGCCAGGCCCACGCTGGCCCGCACCGGGCAGGGCTGGCCGGCCACCACCAGGGGCTGCTGCAGGGTGCGCTGCAGCTTGGCCGCCACGCGCTCGCCGTCGGCCTGGGCTTCCAGGTGGCCCAGCAGCACGCCGAAGGCATCGGGGCCCACCGCCGCCACCACGTCGCCCGCACGCAGGCCGGTGCGCAGGCGCACCGCCACCTTGCGCCGCAGCACGTTGGCCGACTCGGCCCCCAGGCGCGAGGCCACGGCGGCAAAACCTTCGATATGCAGCACCAGCAGCACCATGGGCGCGGGCGCGCGTTCGCGCAGGGCGAGCAGCTGGGTCATGTGTTCCAGCAGCTGCGCCTGGTGCGGCAGGCCGGTGGCCAAGTCGGTGGCGTAGGCGTGGCGGGCTTGGCGCTCGTGACGCTTGCGCAGCACGGCCTGGCGCACCGCGCGCGGCAGCGCGGGCTCTTCGGCCGGCAGCAGTGCTTCCACGCCCAGGGCGAGCAGCGCGGCCTCGGTGTCGGCATCGGCTGCGGGCCCCAGCACCAGCACGGCGGCGTCGAAGGCCAGCTGGGGCAGGTCTGGGCGGATGGCCAGCTTCTGCAGCGCTGCGGCGTCACGCGCCCACAGCAGCACGGCGTCGTGGCCCTGGGTGGACGCGCCGGCTTCGGCCTGCGTCACCTCGAACCCGGCAGCCTGCAGCGCACTGGCCACGCCAGGGGCCGAGGGGCCCAGCAGCAAGGCTGAAAAAGGCGCGGCCGTCATGAGAAGCGGTGGGGGAGTGAAGCGCAGAACGGGGCGTTCAGTGCGGCAGGGTGGCCGGGGAACGGTGCGCCAGAGGGCCTGGTGAGGCTGGAGCGGGTGAGGGGAATCGAACCCCTGTATGAAGCTTGGGAAGCTGCCGTTCTACCATTGAACTACACCCGCAGCGGCGCGCAGTTTACGCCATCACCTGCCCGCCGCGGCGGGTGGCGCGCCAGGTGGTGCGGCCACCGCGCCCGGCCAGTCGAAACGGCCTTTGCTGCTGAAACTGGCGCCACCGAACAGGCCCCCCGCCAGCCGGCCGCGGGCGGTGAATTCGATGCCGCCGGTAGGGGTGTCGCGCGAGAAACCCCAGGCCTGGCGCAGCAGGCTGGTGGCGGGCACCGTCACCGGCACCGTGATCACCACCTCGCCGAAGCGCGGCACGCTGCCGCTTGCATCGCTCACGCCGCTGGCCAGTGGCCGGCCGGCCACTTCCAGCTGCAGCGAAACACCGTCGTAGTCGAGCGCGGCTTCGTTGGGGTTCTGCACGCGCAGCTTCACGGCCAGGCGCAGTTCCAGGCCCTCGCCGGGCAGGCCGCTCACGTCGACCAGGCTCACCTGCAGCGGCTCTCGCGGGGCGACGGTGGCGCAGCCCGCCAGGACGACGGGCGCCAGGCCCAGGGTGATGAGATGACGGCGGTTCATGGCGCCGCAGTCTAGGGCCTGCGGGCGCCAGTGGCTGTAAGCGCCGTCTTCAGATCACCGGGGCACCGAGACCGGCGCGGCCGGCATCGGCGCGCCGCCCGGGCCGGCGCTGAAGGTCAGCGGGCTCACGGCGGCCTGCTGGCCCACGCCGGGCTTGCTCCAGTCGCACACGCCGGTGCTGAACACGGCCTGCAGACGCGTCCACTGGCCGTCGGTGAAGGTGCCGGCGGCGTAGTCGGTGCGCAGCAGCGGCTTCAGCTGGCACTTCAGCACGTCTTCCGCACGCGGCCCGCCGGCAATCTGGCGCGGCGAGAAGGTGGGCCGCAGCCACGGGTCGGCGTCGCAGGTGGCGGCGTTGGTCACCTTCACGGTCTGCGTGGCGTCGCTGGGCAGGATGCAGAAATCGGCGCTGCTGGCCGGCCGCGCGCTGCGCACCTTGGCTTCCAGGCTGGCGCCGCTGGTGTCGTTCTTCAGCGTGGTGAGCCACTGGTCCATCGTGACGAAAGCGTCGAAGGCCATGGTGCCGGGCGGCGTGAGACCGGTGCGCGCGAAGCGCCACAGCGCCTGGTTGTTGGCGTTGCCGGCCTCGGCCACGATGCGGTCACGAATGCCGAAGCTGAACCACTGGTGGTGGATGGGAATCTGGTTCGGCGTGTAGCCCGGTGGCAGGTTCTCGGCGATGTTGCTGTCGTCCCAGCCGCGCATGTCGATGATGGCGGTCTTGGCCAGTTGCCGGCCGCTGGCCACGATGCCGGCGCGGTAGGCGATGGCCAGCGCATCGGCGTCGGCGCTGCTGCGTTCGGCGCGCGGGGTGCTGTCGCGGTCGTTGCCGCCGACGATCTCGTTCAGCGTCACGAACTCTTCGGCGCTGATGGCGCCGCTTTGCAGCGCCTTCAGGCCGTACTGCACGCCGACGTTGTCGCGCGTGTCTTTCGCGGCGGGCGAGCCGGGCACCTTGCCCCAGATCGATTCACCCCAGCTCCAGGCGTTGCAGCGCGGCAGGTTCGCGGTTTCGGTGGGGCGAGCGGGGTCGTAGACGGCGCTGTTGGGCAGCTCGCAGTTGTTGGTGGCGGCGGGCTGCGTGAAGAGCGCGCCGGTCACGTTGTTGGCCACGAGGCGCTGGTTGTAGACGCCGGCCTTGCCGTTGCTGCCGAAGGCGTTGAACCAGGCATGGCAGGCGCTCTGGTCGGGGTGGCCGTTGATGGCCGCCTTGCGCGCATTGATCTGCGCTTGCGTCTGGCCCGTCATCAGCGCCAGCCACTGCGGCTTCTGGTAGGCCTCGACCAGCGCCACGCAGTCGCCCACCTCCATCGAGGTGGTCTCGGAATCGGGATAGGTGCAGGTGGTGGTCACGCCGTCCAGCAGGCCCGGCATGATGGAAGCAGCCATGTTCGAGTTGATCGAGCCGCCCGAGCAGCCGCTGCCGATGGTGAAGCGGATGGGGCCGTAGCTGTCGGTGATGTGCTCCTTCATCATCATCACCGTCTCGCTCATCATCACGCGGTTTGAATTGCGTGCCGAGTCGGTCATGCTGTTGGCCACCACCATCACGCCGCGGCGCAACTGGGCGTCACTGCCGCTCCAGGCCGTGGCCGGGCGCGCCTGGCGCCGCGGCTGGCCGGTGCTGGCGCCGAAGTTGAAGACCACCTTGCCGTTCCAGGCCGCCTGCGGCTGCAGCGCGTTCCAGGGCTGAGCGGGGTTATGCAGCACGGCGATGTCGTAGATGCCGCGGTTCATGGTGCCGCGCTCCACGCGCACGATGTAGGGCACGGTGACGCCGGCATCGGTGGTGGTGGTGGCCAAGTCACCCGGCGTGGTGCCGGCGGTGTAGGGCTTGAAGCAGGCGTTCGCCGGCGGCGCCGGGTTGGTGGGCACCGTGGTGGCGGTGGGGGCCATGCCGGCGGTGGGGTCGGGCAGGCCCAGGCTGCAGCCGGCGGTGGTGGTGCGGTAGTAGAGCTTGAACTCGGTGGCGATGTTGCAGTTGGCGTCGGGCGCGCCGCTCAGGCCGCTGGCGTTGCTGGCCGGCACGTTGCCGTTCACCACCTGCTGCACGGGCGTGGCGCAGTAGAAGGGCTTGATCTGCGCGCCCGAGAACACCGGGCCGTGGCGCGGCGCGTTGGTCACCGTGAGCGCCGCTTCGCGCGTGTTCAGGGTGGCGGCGGTGATGACGTTGGCGCCCTCGGCCAGGCCCGTGACCACGCCGCGGTAGTTGCCGTTGGCCTGCAGGCGGAAGGCGCTGCTCACGTCGCGGCCGCCCACGGCCACGCGCAGGCCCTGCGTGTTGGCGCCGGCGGGCAGCACGATCTCCAGCGTGACATCGCCACCGCTCACCATGTCGGCACGGTTGCTGGTGGCGCGGATTTCTACGGGGTCGGCTTCGTAATCATCGCAAGCCGTCAGCAGCAAAGCGGCCGATGCGGTGGCGGTGAGGGCCAGGCAGGTGCGTACCTGCCAGCGGGGGCGGGTGGGGTGCATGTCTTGTCTCCAGCTCGTGGTTCGTAAGGGCCGCGTCGGCAGCGGCGCTGCGGCGGTCTCGTTGCATCGTATGCACGGCACCGCGCAGAGGGATGCGGCACAACCCGCAGTCCCCGAGGTGACAGCGGCCCCGGCCAGAGGCGCCGGCCACTGGCGCCAGCCACCCGCACCGCCCCACTAAACTCGCCCGCCCATGGACGAAGACACCCCGCCCCACCCCCATAGGCACCGCCCGATGCGCAGCTTCGTGCTGCGCGCCGGCCGCATGGGCCCGGGCCAGCAGCGCGCGCTGGAAACGCTGGGGCCGCGTTTCCTGCTGCCCTACCGCGCCGAAACGCTGGACCTGCCCGCCACCTTCGGCCGCACGGCGCCTTGCGTGCTGGAAATCGGCTTCGGCATGGGCGACGCCACGGCGCAGGTGGCCGCCGCGCTGCCGGGCACCGATTTCCTGGCGGTGGAAGTGCATGCGCCCGGCGTCGGCGCGCTGCTGAAGCACATCGGCGAGAAGGAACTCAGCAACCTGCGCCTGCTGCAGCACGACGCGGTGGAGGTGCTGAAGCACATGCTGGCGCCGGCCTGCCTGGCTGGCGTGCACATCTGGTTCCCCGACCCCTGGCACAAGAAGCGGCACCACAAGCGCCGGCTCATCCAGCCAGGTTTCGTGGCCGAACTCATCACGCGCATCGCGCCCGGTGGCTACCTGCACTGCGCCACCGACTGGCAAGACTATGCCGAGCAGATGCTGGCCGTGCTGGCGGCCGAGCCCGGGCTGCAGAACAGCGCCGAAGGCTATGCGCCGCGGCCCGATTGGCGGCCGCTCACGAAGTTCGAGAACCGCGGCCTGAAGCTCGGCCACGGCGTGTGGGATCTGGTCTTCACGCGCCAAAGCGCGTGAATCGACAGGTCACGCGCCAAAGCGCGTGAATCGACAGGTCACGCGCCGCGGCTGAGAGTCACACCACCCACTGCGCGCGGAACTCGCGTGCATAGGCAGCGAAGCTGCGCGGCGCGCGGCCGGTGATGCGCTGCACGGCGTCGGTGCGGCGCTCAGCGTAGCCGGCGGCGAAGTAGCCCAGGATCATCACCAAAAACTCGGCATAGGGCGCGGGCAGGCCGGCACCCAGCAGGCCCTGCAGCATGGCTTCGGGCGGAATTTCCTGGTGGCGGATGTCGCGCCCGGTCTCGCGCGAAAGGATGGCGGCCACCTCGTCGTGGTTCAGAGCCTCGGCGCCCGTCAGGTCGAAGGCCTGGTCGCCGTGGGCATCGCCCAGCAGCAGTTCGGCGGCCACGTCGGCGATGTCGCGCGCATCGATGAAGCTGCCGCGCGCGCTGCCGATGGGCAGGAAGATGCGGCCCTGCTCGCGGATGCCCTGCACCCAGAAGGTGTGGAAGTTCTGCATGAACCAGTTCGGGCGGATGGTGTTCCAGGCCAGGCCCGAGGCTTCCAGCGCGAGCTCGGCCTTGCGCAGGGGTGTGTCGGGCGCGGCGTCGGCGCCCATGGCCGACATCAGCACCACCTTCTGCACGCCGGCGGCGCGGGCCTGCTCGATCAGCGGCACCAGCAGGTGGTCTTGCGGCACATAGCCCGGGGGCGCCATCAGGAAGGCGCGCTGCACGCCCTGGAAGGCGGCTGCCAGACCCTGGCGCTGCAGCACATCCAGCTGCACCTGGTCGGGCTGGGTGGGGGCACGGCTGGTGGCCAGGCGCACGGTCTGGCCGCGGGCACGCAGGTTCTGCACGAGGGCGCTGCCCACCGTGCCGCTGGCGCCGATGACGAGGTTCTGGTTTGACATGGAGGGAAACCTTGGGAAAGTGAAGGACAGGCCGCAACATTAGGCTTGACCGACCTGAACTCCAATGCCTGAAAGTTCGCTCGACATGTTCATCAGTACAATTCCGGCAGTGCAAGGCTATCGACAAGACATGGACCTCCTCAGCGACATCCTCCAGCAGGCCGGCCTGCGCCGCCGCCTGCTCGACCTGCACACGCTGCCGGCCGAAGGCGCGCTGCAGTTCCCCTGCGAGCGCAGCATCGGCTTCCACGTGGTGCTGCAGGGGCCGGTGTACATCCACACCACGGCCGACGTCGCACCGCTGCAGCTGCAGGGCGGCGACATCGCCTTGATGGCCCGGGGCTGCCACCACGTGCTGGCCTCGGGGCCGGTGCTGCCCGCCGGGCCGCTGCCGCGCGCGTTGCCCTTGCCGGCGGCGCTGGCGCGCGAGGGTGGCGGCGGCAACCCGCCGCCACGGCTGCCGGGGGCTGATGAGGGCAGCGTCGTGGGCGGCACCGCGCCCGCGGTCGTCAGCGCCGCCTGGCAGCTGTGGCACGCACCGCTGCACCCGCTGTTCGCCGAACTGCCGGCCTGGCATGTGCTGCGCGCCGACACCCTGCCGCGCCTGAGCCCGCTGCCGCTGACGGTGGCGTTGCTGGGGGCCGAGGTGCGCGAGCACGGCCTGGGCGCGCAAACCATCATCCACGGCCTCTTCGACGCCGCTTTCGCGCTGCTGCTGCGCGAGGTGGTGGCGCAGCTGGGCCGCAGTGGCAGCGGCTTCAGCCATGCGCTGGCCGATGCGCGCGTGCGCCGCGCGGTGGAGCTGATGCACACCGACACCGCCCGGCCCTGGACGCTGGAAAGCCTGGCGCGCGCCGTGGGCCTGTCGCGCACGGCCCTGGCGCAGAAGTTTCGCGCCGCGCTGGGCGACACGCCGCTGAACTACCTGCGCCTGCTGCGCATGCAGCAGGCCATGCGGCTGCTGACCGAGAGCACGCGCCCGCTGGACGCAGTGGCCACCGAGGTGGGCTACCAGGATGCTTTCAGCTTCTCGAAAGTCTTCAAGCGCACCGTGGGCGTGGCGCCGCGCGACTTCCGCCGCCAGGACATGAGCCTGGCCTTCTGAACGCGGCCATGCCCACCCCAGCTTGACCGAGCCACCCCGCCCGCCTACCATTAATGACCAACCGGTCAGTAAATTGAACGCCGCCCTCCCCACCGCGCACGGCCCGGGTCCGCAAGACCTTCGCGACGCGCGCGACACCCCCGATCCGCCCGGCCCGCGCCAGCGGCGCAAGGAAGCGCGTCCGCAGGAACTGCTGAGCGCCGCGCTGACCCTCTTCGTGGAGAAGGGCTTCGCCGCCACGCGCGCCGAGGAAGTGGCGCAGCGCGCCGGCGTCAGCAAAGGCACGCTCTACCTCTACTACCCCAGCAAGGAAGAGCTCTTCAAGGCCGTGGTGCGGCAGAACCTCTCCAGCCTGATTGCCGAAGGCCTGGAGATGGCGGGGCAGTTCGAAGGCACCAGTTCCGAACTGCTTTCATGCCTGCTGCACACCTGGTGGGAACGCGTGGGCAACACACCGGCCGCCGGCATCCACAAGATCGTGCTGGCCGAGGTGCGCAACTTCCCCGAGCTCGCGCAGTTCTACACCGATGAAGTCATCCTGCCGGCCGACCAGCTCTTCTCGGGCTGCGTGCAGCGCGGCATCGACCGTGGCGAGTTCCGGCCCATGCCGGTGCACGAGGTGGCGCACGCCCTCATCGCCTTGCCCATCTTCATGGCCGTGCACCGCCATTCCTTCGGGGCCTGCCCGGTGCACGGCAACGTGGAAGTGAACCCCACCGAGATGCTGAACATCCACCTCGATCTCGTGCTGCGCGGGCTGGAGGTGCGCGGGCCGGCCGACGTGGCAGCCAGCCCACCTAAAATTTGTGGTTTGTCTTCCGCTCACCTGCCAGGCCCCGCATGAACACCGAACTCGCCCGCTTCAACATGATCGAGCAGCAGATCCGCCCCTGGGAAGTGCTCGACCAGGCCGTGCTCTCGCTGCTGGCCACCGTGCGCCGAGAAGACTTCGTGCCGCCCGCGCTGAAGGCCCTGGCCTTCGTCGACACCCAGGTGCCGCTGGGCGAAGGCCAGGTGATGCTGGAGCCCAAGGTGGAAGCCCGCCTGCTGCAGGAACTGCAGGTGCAGCGCCACGAACGGGTGCTGGAAGTGGGCACGGGCAGCGGCTTCATGGCCGCGCTGCTGGCGCACCGCGCCATGCAGGTCATCAGCCTGGAATGCCGGCCGAGCCTGGCGCTGAACGCGCGCGCCAGCCTGGCGCGCAACGGCATCGTGAACGCCCGCGTGCTGGATGTGACGGCCGCCGAGGGTGCGCGCGGCCTGCCCGGCGAGGCGCCGTTCGACGTGATCCTGCTGTCGGGCTCGGTGGCCGAGGTGCCGCGCTCGCTGCTGCAGCAGTTGAAGATCGGCGGCCGGCTGGCCGCCGTGGTGGGCGAGGAACCCATCATGCGGGCGCGCCTCTTCACACGCGCCGGCGAGGCGGCCTTCACCGAAACCGACCTCTTCGACACCGTGGCACCGCGGCTGGAAGCCTATGCCGAGCCGACGCGCTTTCACTTCTGAACCGACACCGGGCCCCGGCGGACACCTCGCCGTCCGTCGCCGCTTTCGGGCGGCCAGGGCCTGCGCAGACGCAGGTCGTCGCAAGGGTGCTGCGTGCGGACGGGCTTGGCGCCTATAACCCAGGGAACCCCCGTGAACGCCGGTCGACCCTGACCCACTTCAGCCCAGGCCGCCTGCCTGCACCGGCCCGCGGCCCACGATCACACCTTCCAAGGAACCCCGCATGCGCTTGACCTTCACCGCCCGGCTGGCCGCACTCAAGCCCGTGGCGCTCACACCGCTGGCCCTGGCCCTGCTGAGCCTGCCGACGGCGGCCTCGGCGCAAAGCCTGCAAGAGCTCTACACCGCCGCGCGCGCCTTCGACGCCACCTACCTGGCGGCCAAGGCGCAGACCGCCTCGGTGGAATTCCGGGCCGCGCAGAGCGAAGCGCTGCTGCGCCCTTCGCTGAGTGCCGTGGCCGGCGCCACCGCCACGCAGACCGACCCGCCCAACGTCGGCCGCCTGGGCACGAACACGCTCTCGGGCCGCTTCGACGGCCGCTACCCGCTGTTCAACCGCGCCAGCGGCATCACGGTGGAGCAGGCGCGCAAGTCGCTCGTCACGGCGCAGGCCGACCTGGATTCGGCCGAGCAAGACCTCATCATCCGCGTCGCGCAGGCCTACTTCGACGTGCTGGGCGCGCAAGACACGCTGGCCACCACGCGGGCGAACAAGACCGCCATCACCGAAGTGCTGGCCTCGGCCAAGCGCAACTTCGAAGTGGGCACCGCCACCATCACCGACACGCGCGAGGCCCAGGCCCGCTTCGACCTCGCCACCGCCCAGGAGCTGGCCGCCGAGAACGACCTGCGCATCAAGCGCCTGGCGCTGGACACGCTGGTGGGCCGCACCGGCGTCGAACCCAAGCCGCTGCGCGCGCCCGTGGTGCTGCCCTCGCCGCTGCCGGCCAACGCCGAAGAGTGGGTGACGCTGGCCGACCAGGGCCACCCGCAGGTGCGCCGCGCGCGCATCGGCCTGGAAGTGGCCCAGCTGGAAACCACCAAGGCCCGCGCCGGCGAACTGCCGACCGTGGACGCCGTCGCTTCGCTGGGCACTTCGGACGCCCGCGGCAGCGGCCCCAACCTGAACCGCAGCGCTGGCAACACCGCCACGGCCAGCGTGGGCGTACAGATGAACTGGCCGCTGTACACCGGCGGCAGCACACAGAACCGCATCAAGGAAACGCTGACGCTGGAAGAGCGCTCGCGCAACGACCTCGAAGCCGCGCGCCGCGGCGTGGCCCAGGGCACACGTGCGGCCTACTTCGGCGTGCAGTCGGGCCTGTCGCAGGTGAAGGCGCTGGAGGCTGCCGAAAGCTCGTCGAAGCTGGCGCTGGAAGCCACGCAGCTGGGCTACAAGGTGGGCGTGCGCGTGAACCTGGACGTGCTCAATGCGCAGACCCAGCTCTTCCAGACCCAGCGCGACCTCGCCCGCGCGCGCTACGACGTGCTGGTGAACAGCCTGCGCCTGCGCCAGGCCTCGGGCCAGCTGGCCCCCACCGACGTGGACGCGCTGAACCGCCTGCTGGCGCCGTAAAGGCACACTCACGCGGCGCGAGCGCCGCGGACGCTTCATTACGCGCCGCAAGCGCCGCCTACGCTTCTTTACGCGGCGCCAACGTCGCGTACACGCGGGCAGCGGGGACACTGCGCCACACTGCGCGGCATGACAGCCACCGCCGCCCTCGCCGCCCACCGTTTCGGCCTCGGCGAAGCCAGCCTCGAGTCCATCGGCCCCGACCCCGCCGGCTGGCTGCTGGCCCAGCTGGGCCCGGCCGAACCGCAGCGCGGCAGCGGGCTCGTCGGCAGCGCCGAAGGCGTGCGGCTGTACGCGCAGTTCCTGCAGCGCCAGCGGCGCCCGGCAGCCCTGCCTGCACAGCCTGCGGGGCAAGAAGCGGCCGCTGGCATGGCGGCGATGGAAGGCACGGCCGAGATGGCGCCCATGCCCGCCAGCGCCGCGCAGTTCGTGCCCTTCGAGCCGCTGCGCCGCGCCGTGCAGGACGACCTGCGCGCCCGGCTGGCCACGGCCAGCACCAGCCCGCGCCCGCTGGCCGAAAGGCTGGTGCTGTTCTGGGCCAACCACTTCACCGTCTCGCTGCTGAAGAACAGCACGCGCGGCCTGGTGGGCGCCTTCGAGCGCGAAGCCATCCGGCCGCACATCAACGCGCGCTTCGAAACCCTTCTGCAGGCCGCCGTCACCCACCCGGCGATGCTGCGCTACCTGGACAACGAGCTCTCGGCCGGCCCCGATTCCGTGGTGGTGCGCCGCCAGCAGCGGCGCGCGCGCACCGAGGGCATGGGCGCAGAGGGGCGCGGCCCGCGCATCTCGGGCCTGAACGAGAACCTCGCGCGCGAGGTGCTGGAACTGCACGCCCTGGGCGTGGCCGGTGGCGGGGCGGCCTACGGCGGCTGGGGCGGCTACACGCAGGCCGATGTGACCGCCTTCGCCGCCGTGCTGACGGGCTGGCGCGTGCCCGTGCGCGAGCTGCTCACCGGCCCGGAAAGCCCCGCGCAGCCCGCCACGCGCTTCGAACCCGCCTTCCACCAGCCCGGCCCCAAGACCGTGCTCGGCCAGCGTTACGCCGAAGGCCCCGATGCCCTGGCCGCGGTGCTGCGCGACCTGGCCCGGCACCCTTCCACCGCGCGCTTCGTCTGTACCAAGCTGGCCCGGCATTTCGTGGCCGACGAACCGCCGCCGGCGCTGGTGGCGCGGCTGGTGCAGAGCTGGCAGCGCAGCGATGGCCAGCTCGGCGAGGTGATGCGCACGCTGGTGCAGGCCCCCGAGGCCTGGCTGCCGCAGCCGGCCAAGCTGAAGACGCCCGAGGAATTCGTCATCAGCACCACGCGCCTGCTGGGCCTGGGTGCACGGCCCTTCGACCGTGTGCCCGATGGCGGCACCACCGCCATGGGCCAGCGCGTACAGGCCGCGCCCTCGCCCGCCGGCTGGCCCGACCGTGCCGAGGAATGGCTGGGCCCCGAAGCCGTGTGGAAACGCGTGGAATGGGCCACCCGCGTGGCCGACCGCCTGGGCCGCCAGCTCGACGCGCGCCGGCTGGCGGCGGCCAGCCTGGGCCCGCTGCTGCAGCCCGACACCGCACGCCAGATCGAACGCGCCGCCGATGGCCCGCAGGCCCTGGCCCTGCTGCTGCTGGCGCCCGAATTCCAGCGCCGTTGAGGCCCCGCCCATGAGCACACGCCGCCACCTCCTTCGCGCCACCCTGGCCGCCACCACCGCCGGCCTGGCGGTGCCCTGGGCGCGGCTGAGCCTGGCCGCGCCCCCCGCTGCCGGCGGCAGCAGCGGCCAGGCCCACCGCTTCGTCTTCGTCATCCTGCGCGGCGGCATGGACGGCCTGATGGCCGTGCCCGCCGTGGGCGACCCCGGCTTTGCCGCCGCTCGCGGCGCGCTGGCGCAGTTCGCGCAGCCGCCGCTGCCGCTGGACAGCACCTTCGCGCTGCACCCGCTGCTGCCGCAGCTGCATGCGCTGTACGGCCAGGGCGAACTGGCCGTGCTGCATGCCGTGGGCCTGCCCTACCACGAGCGCAGCCACTTCGACGCCCAGCAGGTGCTGGAAAGCGGCGGCAGCCGGCCTTTCGAGCTGGCCACCGGCTGGCTGGGCCGCGCGTTGCCGGGCGGCCCAGCCAGCGGCGCGCCCTTGCGTGCCGTGGCCCTGGAAACCGCGGTGCCCCTGGTGCTGCGCGGCCCCACGGCCGTGGACACCTGGGCCCCCAGCACGCTGCCCGACCCCACGCCCGACCTGGTGGCGCGGCTGGAAGTGATGTACCGCGCCGACCCCGCGCTGGCGCAGGCGCTGGCCCGGGCCCGAGGACTGCGTGAAGGCATGGGCGAAGGCATGGGTGAAGGCCTGCAGCCCCGCCAGGGCGCCGAACGGTCCGCCACCCCGCCCGGCATGGCCGGCGGCCTGGCGGCGCCAGCCAGCAACGCGCGCAACGGCCCCGTGGTGCTGGCCCGCCAGGCGGCCGAATTCCTGCAGCGCGGCGCCCAGGTGGCGGTGCTGGAGATGGGCGGGTGGGACAGCCACATCAACCAGAACGCCCCCAACGGCGCCACCGCCAACAGCCTGCGCACGCTGGACGCGATGCTGGCCGCGCTGCGCAGCGGCCTGCAGGGCGGTGGCGCCTGGGGGCGCACCGTGGTGCTGGTGGCCACCGAATTCGGCCGCGAGGTGGCGCCCAACGGCACCCAGGGCAGCGACCACGGCAGCGGCGGCGCGGCCTTCGTGCTCGGCGGCGCGGTGCGCGGCGGGCGCGTGCTGGCCCAGTGGCCCGGGCTGGCGCGCGCCGAACGTTTCGAAGGCCGCGACCTGCGCATCACCACCGACCTGCGCGCCGTGATGCGCACAGTGCTGGCCGAGCACCTGCAGGTGCCGCGCCTGATGCTGGACCGCGAAGTGCTGCCCGGCAGCGCCGGCCTGCCCGCGCTGGACCTGCTGCGCGGCTGAGGACTGCTGGTACGGATGCGCAGTCGACGTCCGCTGGCACGGCCGCTGGGCCACCGGCGGTCGGCGGTCGTCTTCCGCCCTTCAAGGCCGTATGCTTGATGCCAAGTTCTTCCCTCAGCGAGAGACCCGCATGCGCACTGTCACCACCCTCGGTCTGCTGTGTGCTGCCAGCCTGCTGGCGGCCTGCGAGCACACCCCTCCCACCCTCATCATGCCGCCCTCGTACGCCGGCAAGCAGATGGCCAGCGCAGAAAACGCGGGCAGCTCGGGCATCGTCTGCACGCGCGAAGTGCCCACCGGCCTGCGACAGACCGTGACGCGCTGCCGCGACAGCGCTGAAGTGGACAAGCGCCGCGCGCTCGACCGCGAGTGGGCCGAGAAGATTCCTGCAGAACGCCCGATCGAGCGCTGAGGCTCAGCCTCCGAGCCGGGCGTTGATCGCCGCGGCCATACGGCCTGCAGCGCCCTGGTGGGCCTGGGCGAAGGCGCGGGCCCTGGACGCCATGGCCTGACGGGCCGTGGCGGCGTCGCTGGCCCTTTCCGGCCCTGCGTCCGCATCCGCCACCAGCGCCAGCGCGCGCGCCACCGCGGCGCTCAGGTCGGGCAGCCGTTCGGCCGCACCGGCGGCCAGTGCATCTTCAGCGGCCTGCGCGAAGTTGAAGGTGTGCGGGCCCATCAGCAAGGGGCAGCCACAGGCGGCCGCCTCGATGAGGTTCTGGCCCCCCAGCGGCGCGAAGCTGCCGCCCAGCAAGGCCACGTCGGCGCAGGCGTAGTACTGCGCCATCTCGCCCAGGCTGTCGCCCAGCCACACATCGGCCTGCGCGGCCTTGGCCGGGGGTGTGGCCTGCCACTGGCTGCGCCGCTGCAACTGCAGCCCGGCCGCGGCCACCAAGGCCGCCACCTCGTCGAAACGCTGCGGGTGGCGCGGCACCAGCAGCAGCAGCGGCCGCGGTGCGGCTGTCTGGGCCCATGCGGCCAGCAAGGGCGCCTCTTCCCCTTCCCGCGTCACGGCCGCCAGCACCACCGGCCGGCCCAGGCCGGCCCGCCAGGCCTGGCCCCGCGCCAGCAGCGCCGGGGCGGGTGTGATGTCGAACTTCAGGTTGCCCAGCACCTGCACCTCGCGCGCGCCGGCTTCGCGCAGGCGCTGCGCATCGGCTTCGGTCTGTGCCAGCACGCTGGCAAACCGTGCCAGCGCCGGGTGCAGCAAGGCGGCCAGGCGCCGGCCCTTGGCGGCGCTGCGCGCGGACAGCCGCGCGTTGGCCAGCACCATGGGCACGCCCGCGGTTTGCGCGGCCTGCAGCAGCGCGGGCCAGACCTCGGTCTCCATCACCACGCCCAGCGCCGGCCGCTGCGCGCGGAAGAAGCGCCGCACCGCGCCGGGCGTGTCGTAGGGCAGCCAGGCCTGGGCATCGCCCGGGCGCAGCAGCCGCGCGCCGGCCTCGCGGCCGGTGGCAGTGCTGTGCGTCAGCAGCAGCTGCAGGCCCGGGCGTTGCTCGCGCAGGGCGTGGACGAGCGGCGCCGCGGCCAGCGTTTCGCCCAGCGAGACGGCGTGGACCCACACCCGCCCCTCGGCCACAGTCACCGGGGCTCCAGAAGCAGCGCACACGGGCGTGGCCCAGCCCAGCCGTTCACGCCAGCGCGTGCGGTAAGCGGGCTCCTGGCGGCCGCGCCACCACAGGCGCAGAAGGTACAGCGGCGTGGCCGCGCGCAGCAGCAGCGCGTAGGCCGCGCGCGCCAGGGCTTCCTTCACGCCGCGGCCCGGGGGGGGGTGCGCCATGCGGGCGGCCGTCAATGGGCGGCGGCAGCCACCTGGGCGTCGGGTTTCACTTCGCGCAGCGCGGCCATGAACTGGGCTTCGATGCGGTGCAGGGCTTCGTCGGTGTGGCCCTCGAAGCGCAGCACCAGCACCGGCGTGGTGTTGCTGGCGCGGATAAGGCCGAAGCCGTCGGCGAAATCGACACGCAGGCCGTCGATGGTGCCGACCTCGCCGCCTTCGAACTGCAGGCGCCCGTCGGCCGCGCGCGCCAGCAGTTCGGCCACCACGGCGTGGTGCTCGCCTTCAGCGCAGGGCACGTTCAGCTCGGGCGTGCTGAAGCTGGTGGGCAGCGCATCGAGGAAGGCGCTGGGGTTCTTCTGCCTGGCCAGAATCTCCAGCAGGCGCGCGGCGGTGTACATGGCGTCGTCGAAACCGTACCAGCGTTCGCCGAAGAAGAGATGGCCGCTCATCTCGCCGGCAAAAGGCGCGCCCACTTCCTTCAGCTTGGCCTTGATGAGCGAGTGCCCGGTCTTCCACATCAGCGGCTTGCCGCCGGCTTTGCGAATGGCCACGGGCAGGCGCTGGCTGCACTTCACGTCGTAGATGATGGTGCCGCCCTTGTGGCGCGAGAGGATGTCGCGCGCGAACAGCATGATCTGCCGGTCGGGGTAGATGATGTTGCCGGTGGCGGTGACCACGCCCAGGCGGTCGCCGTCGCCGTCGAAGGCCAGGCCCACTTCGGCGCCGGTGGCCTGCACCACGGTCTTCAGCACTTCCAGGTTCTCGGGCTTGCTGGGGTCGGGGTGGTGGTTGGGGAAATCGCCATCCACCGTGCTGTACAGGTCGATGACCTCGCAGCCCAAGGCGCGCAGGATGCCGGGCGCGCTGGCACCGGGAATGCCGTTGCCGCTGTCGACCACCACCTTCATCGGCCGGGCCAGCTTCACGTCGCCCACGATGCGCTGCGTGTACTCGGCCAGCACGTCCATCTTGCCGCTGCGGCCACGCTTCGTGGTGTAGGTCTCGGTCTCGATGCGCAGTCTTAGCTTCTGGATGTCGGCGCCGTAGATGGCGCGGCCGCTCATCACCATCTTGAAGCCGTTGTAGTCCTTCGGGTTGTGGCTGCCCGTGACCATGATGCCGCTGCTGCAGCCCTGCGCCGCGCGCGTGGCAGCCACGTAGTACAGCATGGGCGTGGTGCACATGCCGATGTCCACCACGTCCAGGCCCGTGCTCTTCAGGCCGCGCACCAGCGCCGCCGCCAGCTTGGGGCCCGACAGGCGCCCGTCGCGCCCCACCGCCACGGCCTTCTCGCCAGCGGCGCGCGCTTCGCTGCCGAAGGCCCGGCCCAGGTGTTCCGCGAACGCTTCGTCGACGTTCTTGCCGACGATGCCGCGGATGTCGTAGGCCTTGAAGATGGTGGGATCGATCTGCATGTGCAACGCGCCGGAAGAGGGGTGGAAGGTGTCGAAACAGCGCGGGATTGTAGGCAGCCCGCACAGGCGGCCGAGGTGCCGCCCCGCCGCGCCGGCACCACCCGCCCGCTGGGCACGGGCCCGCCATTCACGCACCCGGCTGTCGATTCAGCGCCCGCACGGGCCACCGGTCGCACCCGGCAGCATGCGCGCAGCGCGGGCTTTCTACACTGCAGCCCATGAAGATCGACAAGCAAGTGCTGGCCACTTCGTGGGAAGCCTGGTTGCGAAACGACGGCCTGGAGCGCGCCCACTCGCGCTGGCTGCGATGGCTGTGGACGCTGCTGTTCTCGGCCGGGCTGGCGGTGGTGTTCACGCTGCTGGGCTTCCTTGCCTTCGGCCGCGGCACGGGCGCCTGGCGCAACCTGGCCGGCTGGGCCGAGTGGTACGGCAGGAACTTCATCGTCTGCCTGACGGTGGCTGCCATCATCCACCTGCTGTTCGACGTGCTGCGCACCTGGTGGGCCACGCCCGCGCGCCTCAAGGGCTGGAAGGAATGGCAGCGTTCGGTGTTCTTCACGGGTGTGCCGCTGCTGGGCGTGCTGATCGGCTGGCCCATCGGCGTGGGGCTGGCTGGCGGCAACCTCAGCCACTGGGTGTCCAGCGACAACGGGCCCAACCTGATCGTCGGCGCGGTCCTGCTGTCGGTGGCCTTGTCGGTGGCCCTGCATTACTGGTTCTCGTCGAAAGCGCGCCAGATCGACGCCGAGCGCCGTGCCACCGAGGCGCAGCTGCGCCTGCTGCAGGCGCAGATCGAACCGCACTTCCTCTTCAACACCCTGGCCAACGTGCAAAGCCTGATGGAGTACGACCTGCCCAAGGCGCGGCAGATGCTGGCCAGCTTCACCGACTACCTGCGCGCCACCCTGGGCTCGCTGCGCAACGAAGAAAGCGCCGTGGCCGACGAACTGAACCTGGCCCAGAGTTACCTGCAACTGCTGCAGGGGCGCATGGAAGACCGGCTGCGTTTCGAAGTGCATGCCGATGTCGCTGCGCGCCACCTGCCCCTGCCCCCGCTGCTGCTGCAGCCGCTGGTGGAAAACGCCGTGGTGCACGGGCTGGAGCCCAGCATCGAGGGCGGCACCGTGCGCGTGAGTGCGCGCATCGTGGGCCCCCGCCTGGTACTGGAAGTGCAGGACGATGGCCGCGGGCTGGACGCCCCGCCCCGCCCCGGCGCGCGCAAGGGCCACGGCCTGGCGCTGAACAACATCCGCCAGCGCCTGCTCACCCGCTACGGGCCCGGCGCCACGCTCGATGTGCAAGCCGCCCACCCGGGCACGCTGGCACGCATCTCGGTTCCCCTTGCCGCCACCGCACCATGACTACCTGCCTGATCGCCGACGACGAACCCCACCTGGCCCGCGCGCTGGCCGCCGAACTGGCGCGCCTGTGGCCCGAGCTGCAACTGCTGCACACCGCGCGCAACGGCGTGGAAGCGGCCGAGCGCATTGCCGCGCTGCAGCCCGACCTCGCCTTCCTCGATATTCAGATGCCGGGCCTGACCGGCCTGGAGGTGGCCCAGGGCATCGAAGGCCACACGCGGGTGGTCTTCGTCACCGCCTACGACGAATACGCGGTGCAGGCTTTCGAGAACGAAGCGCTCGACTACGTGCTCAAGCCCGTGAGCACCGAACGCCTGCAGCGCACGGTGGAACGGGTGCGCCGCCGTCTCGGCGCGGCCGCGGAGAAGACCGCTGCCGCGCCCGCTGACGACAGCCAGCGCCTGCTGGCCGCGCTGCAGCGCCTGATGCCGGCGGCCGCCGGCGGTGCGCCGCCGCAACGCCTGCGCTGGGTGCGCGCCAGCGCCGGCGAGCTGACGCACCAGGTGGCCGTGGAAGACGTGCTGTTCTTCCGCGCCGACGACAAGTACACCTGCGTGCACACGGCCGGTGCCGAGCACCTCATCCGCACGCCGATTGCCGAGTTGGCGCAGCAGCTAGACCCCGAACAGTTCGTGCAGGTGCACCGCAGCACCATCGTCAACCTGGCCTTCCTGGCCGGCACGCGGCGCGACGAGACCAGCCGGCTCTTCCTGCGCATCAAGGGCCACGGCAGCGAACTGCCGGTGAGCCGCGCCTACGTGCACCTGTTCAAGGCGATGTAGCGCCGGCCGCGGCGGCGGCTTCGCGCAGCTTGTCCTTCTTGCTCTTGCGCCGGCCCTTGATGCCACCGCGGGCATCGGGCGGCAGCGGCAGCAGCGCGGCGCCCGCCGCCGGCTCGAACCCGGCCACGGTTTCTCGTGGCACGCGCAGGCCCTGGCGCTTTTCGATGAGGCGGAAGTGGGCCTCGCTGCCGGGCGCGTCGGCCAGCACCAGGCTCACGGCCAGGCCCGCCGCGCCGGCACGGCCGGTGCGGCCGATGCGGTGCACATGGTCGGCCGCGGCGCGCGGCAGGTCGTGGTTCACCACCACGGCCAGGCCAGGGATGTCGATGCCGCGTGCCGCCACGTCGGTGGCCACCACCACCTGTGCGCGGCCCGCCTGCAAGGCGGCCAGGGCCTCGGTGCGGCGCGCCGGGCTCAGCTGGCCATGGAAGGCCAGCGCGGCGACGCCGCCCTGCTTCAGCTTCGCAGCCACATGCTCGCAGGCGTACTGTGTGGCCACGAAGACCAGCGTGCGCGGCCAGGCTTCGGTCTTCAGCAGATGACGCAAGAGCGCGGTGCGGCGGGCCGTGTCGACGACGATGGCACGCTGGTGGATGGCGCTGGCGCGCAGGGTGTCGCCGTCGGCGTCGGCGGCGGCGGCGGCGAGGGCGGCAGCGGGTTCAGCGACGGGCGCGCCGTGGGCGGGCATTTGCGCCGCCACCTGCAAACAGAGTGCGTCACGCTGGACCGCCTGCGCCAGCTGCTGCACCGCCGGCGGCAGCGTGGCACTGAACAGCAACGTCTGGCGCTGGCGCGGCATCAGCGCCAGCACGCGCCGGGTTTCGTCGGCAAAACCTTCGTCCAGCAGGCGGTCGGCCTCGTCCAGCACCAGCACGGCGGCATCGGCCACGCGCACGGCGTTCTGGCGTGTCAGGTCCAGCAGGCGGCCGGGCGTGGCCACCAGCAGATGGGCACCGCCGCGCAAGGCCATCATCTGCGGGTTGATGGACAAGCCGCCCACGGCCACCACGGTCTTGAACTGCGGCGCCAAGGCCTGGGCCGCGGCGGCCGTCTGCGCAGCCAGTTCCCGCGTGGGCGCCAGCACCAACGCATGCAGGCGGCGCGGCCGCGCTTCAGCGGCGCCGGGCTGGGCCAGCAGCTGCTGCAGCAGCGGCAGCAGAAAGGCCCCGGTCTTGCCCGCGCCCGTGGGTGCCTGCACCAGCACATCACGCCCGGCCAGCACCGCCGGCAGGGCCGCAGCCTGCACCGGGCTGGGCCGCAGCCAGCCCGCGGCGGCGGCAGTGCGCACCAGCGCAGGCGCCAGGCCGAGCGCACTGAAGTCGGGGGTGGTGATATCGGGCGTGGTGATGTCGGGCGCGGTGAAGTCGAACCTGGTGGCGACCGCAGGCGCGGGCACAGGGGCTTCGGTGGATGGCAGCGGGTTCTGAGGCATCACGCCAGCATAGCGGCCGCCCGCGCCCGCACGGTGCCCGCCGCGGCGGCCTCTTGAAACTGGCGCCTGCAGCCCGATGTAACCACCATGAGCACCGACACCCACCACCCCCTGCCCGCCCGCCTGCACAGCCTGGCCGCGATGGCCGGCCTGCTGGAACGTCTGGAAGCCGCGCCCGGCAAGCAGGCCGCGGGCGCCAGCGCCGAGCAATACCGCAGCGTCGCCCGGCGCGTGAGCGAACTGCTGGAGCAAGCCGTGCCCGACGCCGAACTGCAGCGCCTGCTGCAAATGGCGCCGCACACCGCCGCGCTGTACGAGAACCTGCGCTACGGCCTGGCCGGCCTGTGCCTGCAACCGCTGGACAGCGCGCTGAAGGCCGAGATGGCCGCCAGCGCCGCCATCGCCCGCGCCCGCGCCGCTCGCTGAGCACGGCGCCTGCGGCCCGCGGGCCGGCGGCAGGACGACAGGTCCGAAAACGGCCAGTGACCACAGCATGGCTGCCTATCATGCAGCCATGCTCCTGGACACCGATGCCGCCTACCTCGCGCTGAAAGCGCGTGATGCGCGCTTCGATGGGCGCTTCTTCGTCGGCGTCACCAGCACCGGCATCTACTGCCGACCGGTGTGCCGGGTGCGCACGCCGCGGCGCGAAAACTGCCGCTTCTTCGGCACCCGCGCCCAAGCCGAGGCCGCAGCCTTCCGCCCGTGCATGAAGTGCCGCCCGGAGATCGCGCCGGGCCTGTCCCTGATGGATTCTTCGCGCAGCCTGGCCGACAGCGCCGCGCAGCTCATCGAACAGGCCGTGCACGAAGGGCAAGACCTGCCGATGCCGCAACTGGCTGCCCGCCTGGGCGTGACCGACCGCCACCTGCGCCGCATCTTCCAGGCCGCGCATGGCGTGGGGCCGCTCGACTTCCTCACCACCCAGCGCCTGCTGCTGGCCAAGCAGTTGCTGAGCGACACCACCCAGCCCATCACCCAGGTGGCGCTGGCCAGCGGTTTCCAGAGCCTGCGCCGCTTCAATGCCGCCTTCGTGCAGCGCTACCGCTTCAGCCCCAGCCAGCTGCGCCGCGAAGGCGAGGTGCGCAGCGGGGGCGATGTGCTGCGCCTGGCCTGGCGCCCGCCCTACGATGTGCCGGCGATGCTGGGCTTCTTCGAACGCCGCGCACTGCAAGGCGTGGAAGAGGTGCAGGGGCTGGAGCTGCGGCGCACGCTGGCGCTGGCGCACCACGGCCAGCCGCTGCAAGGCTGGCTGCGTGCGCGCTTCGTGCCCGAACAGCACGAGGTGCACCTGAGCACCTCAGAGAGCCTGCAGCCCGCGCTGGCCGCGGTGCTGCAGCGCATGCGCCAGGCCTTCGACCTGGACGCCGACCCCAGCCTCATCGACCCCGTGATGGCCCTGCTGCCGCTGCCCCACCGCCCCGGCGCACGGCTGCCCGGCGCGGTGGACGGCTTCGAGGTAGCGGTGCGCATCATCCTGGGTCAGCAGGTCACGGTGAAGGCCGCGCGCACGCTGGTGCAGCGGCTGGTGAACCGCTATGGCCAACCCATCCCCACGCCCTACCCGGCGCTGACCCACCTCTTCCCCGACGCCGCCACGCTGGCCACTGCCGATGCCGAGGTGGTGGGCCGGCTGGGCATCGTGCGCCAGCGCGTGAAGGCGCTGCAGGCCTTGGCCACCGCGGTGGCCAGCGGGCACATAACGCTGCACCGCGGCGCGCCGCTGCAGCCCACGCGGGATGCGCTGAAGGCGCTGCCCGGCATCGGCGACTGGACCGCGCAGCTCATCGCCCTGCGCGCGCTGGCCTGGCCTGATGCCTGGCCGGCCAGCGACATCGGTCTGATGAACGTGCTGGGCTCGCGCGACCCGAAACACATCACCGCGCTGGCGGAACCCTGGCGACCCTGGCGCGGTTATGCCGTGATGCGCCTGTGGCACCGCGTCGAAACCCTGGAATGAAGACCATGACACCCACGCTCGAAGCGCAGATGCCCTTGCCCAGCCCGCTGGGCCTGCTGACGCTGGCCGCCACGGCCCGCGGCCTGGCCTTGGTGTGGTTCGAAGGCCAGGCGCACCGCACTGCCACGCTGGCCGCGCCCGTGGACGCCCGCCACCCGCACCTGGCCCTGGCCGCGCGGGAACTGCAGGCCTACTTCACTTCGCCCCAGGCGGCCTTCACGGTGCCGCTCGACCCCGCCGGCACACCCTTCCAGCAGGCCGTGTGGCAGGTGCTGCGCGGCATCGGGCCCGGCAGCCTGCTGAGTTATGGTGGGGTGGCACAGGCGCTGCAGCGGCCGGCGGCGGTGCGGGCGGTGGGGGCGGCCATCGGCCGCAACCCGCTGAGCATCGTGGTGCCCTGCCACCGCGTGGTGGGACGCAGCGGTGCACTCACGGGCTACGCGGGCGGGCTCGCGCGCAAGCAGGCGCTGCTACAGCTCGAAGGGGCCGTGCCGGAAGCAGCAGCGGCCGGCGGCACGGCCGCACCTGCACGCGCTGCAGCGCATGCAAACCGCCGCAGCGCATGAGACGGCGCGACGTTTTCGAACTGCTGCTGCTGGGCGCCATCTGGGGCGCGTCATTCCTGTTCATGCGCCTGGGCGCAGCCGACTTCGGCGCGCTGGCGCTTTCGCTGCTGCGCGTGGCTGGTGCCAGCCTGCTGCTGGTGCCGCTGCTGCTGTGGCGGGGTGATGGGCCGGCACTGCGCCGGCACTGGCGCGCCATTGCCGTGGTGGGGCTCATCAACTCGGCGCTGCCTTTCGTGCTGTTCGCGCTGGCGGCGTTGGTACTGGGCACGGGCCTGATGGCGGTGTTCAACGCCACCGCGCCCATCTGGGGGGCCTTCTTCGCCTGGGTGTGGCTGGGCGAGCGCCTCGACCGCGCCAGGCTGCTGGGCCTGGCCATAGGCGTGGCGGGCGTGGTGGGCCTGGCCTGGGGCAAGGCGGGGCTGCAGGTGGGCGCGGGCGGCATGAGCCCGGCGCTGGGCATAGCGGCCTGCGTGGCCGCGACGGTGCTGTATGGCCTGGCCGCGAACTACACGCGCCAGCGCCTGCAGGGCGTGGCACCGCTGGCGCTGGCCGCGGGCAGCCAGCTCAGTGCCACGGCCGTGCTGCTGCTGCCCGCGCTGTGGGCCTGGCCCGCCGTGGCGCCCCCGGCCACGGCCTGGGGCGCGGCCTTGATGCTCGCGCTGGTGTGCACGGGGCTGGCCTACGTGCTGTTTTTCCGCCTGATCGCGCATGCAGGAGCCACCAACGCCATTTCAGTGACGCTGCTCATTCCCGGCTTTGCCATGTTGTGGGGCTGGCTCATCATGGGCGAAACGCCCACGCCCGCCATGCTGCTGGGCTGTGCCGTCATCCTGTTAGGAACGGCCCTGTCCACGGGTGTGCTGAAGCTGCCACCGCCGACCCCTCAACAAAAAAGCCGCGAGGGCTGAACCCGCGCGGCCTTGTTGCCAACCAGCGCACCCGCAGGTGCGCGCTGGCTTACCTGAAACGCGACTGCGGCACCGTGCGCAGTTCACCCGGCAGCGAGCCGATGTACTGCGCCATGGCCTTCAATTCGGCCGGCTTGAACTGCTTCACCTGGGCCGCCATGATGGCGTTGGAGCGGCCCACCTTGGCGTTGCCGGTGACGGTGTAGGCACGCAGGGCCACATACAGATAGTCGGCATGCTGGCCGGCGATCTTGGGGTAGCCGGGGTCGATGGGCTTGTTGTAGTTCACGCCATGGCAGGTGGCACAGGCGCCCTTGGCCAGCAGCGCGGCCACTTCGGGCGTGGGCTGAGCCGCAGGCGTTTCGGCCACGGGCTTGATCATCGAGGCGCCGTGCTTCTCGTAGAAGGCCGCGAGGTCGGCCATGTCGGTGTCGGTCAGCGTGATGGCGATGCCGCGCATGGTGGGGTGGCGACGCTCACCCTTCTTGTAGGCCTGCAGCGAAGCCACGATGTACTTGGCGTTCTGGCCCGAGATCATGGGCACGCGGTGGACTTCGGGAAAGCTGGCCTGGTACCCCGGGATGCCATGGCAGCCGATGCACGAGGCTGCCTTCTTCTCGCCAGCGACAGCGTCCTGGGCCTGGGCTGCGGGCATGAACGAAAGGGCGCCGGCCAGGGCCACGAGGAGGGTGATCGCTTTGCTCATATCAAGGGGGGTCGGGTCGTCGAACAGGGCGGGTTGGCGCCACCGGCCGCCGGCCTGTGCACCAGCCCCTGATTATAGGGGGCCGCTTATACTGGTTCGAGGCCTTCTGCCGTGCCATGCGCCGCGTTCTGGCGCCCCCGCTCCCCATGAAATTCCAAGGTTCCCAGCAGTACATCGCCACCCAAGACCTGATGCTGGCGGTGAACGCGGCGGCCACGCTGAAGCGCCCGCTGCTCGTGAAGGGTGAGCCCGGCACCGGCAAGACCATGCTGGCCGAAGAAGTGGCCAGCTCGCTGGGCCTGCCGCTGCTGCAGTGGCACATCAAGAGCACCACGAAGGCGCAGCAGGGCCTTTATGAGTACGACGCCGTCAGCCGCCTGCGCGACAGCCAGCTGGCTTCGGTCGACGCTTCGGAGAAGGTCAAGGACATCCGGAACTACATCGTCAAGGGCGTGCTGTGGCAGGCCTTCACGGCCGAGCAGCCCGTGGCGCTGCTGATCGATGAAATCGACAAGGCCGACATCGAGTTCCCGAACGACCTGCTGCGCGAGATCGACCGCATGGAGTTCTACGTCTACGAGACGCGCGAACTCATCAAGGCCCAGCACCGGCCGCTGGTCTTCATCACCAGTAACAACGAGAAGGAGCTGCCCGACGCCTTCCTGCGCCGCTGCTTCTTCCACTACATCAAGTTCCCCGATGCCGACACCATGCGCGCCATCGTGGACGTGCACTTTCCGGGGCTGAAGAAGGAACTGCTGGCCGCAGCGCTGAAGACCTTCTACGACGTGCGCAACCTGCCCGGTGTGAAGAAGAAGCCCAGCACCAGCGAGCTGCTCGACTGGCTGAAGCTGCTGGTGGCCGAAGACATTCCGCTGGAAGCGCTGCAGAGCAAGGACGACAAGGTGGCCGTGCCGCCGCTGGTGGGCGCGCTGCTGAAGAACGAGCAGGACGTCACCCTGTTCGAAAAGCTCGTGTTCATGCAGAAGCACAACCGCTGAACGTGCCGGCCTGGCCTGACCCCGTTGAACTGTGCGGCCCGCACGTGCGGCTGCTGCCGCTGCGCGAAGAGCACCACGACGGCCTGTGCGCGGCGGCGCGTGATGGCGAGCTGTGGCAGCTGTGGTTCACCAGCGTGCCCTCGCCCGAAGGCATGGCGGCCGAGATACGCCGCCGCCTCACCCTGCAGGCCGCCGGCAGCATGCTGCCCTTCACGGTGCTGGACGCCGAAGGCCGCATCGTCGGCATGACGACCTATATGCACATCGACGCCGTGCACCGGCGCGTGGAGATCGGCAGCACCTGGTACGCGCAGCGCGTGCAGCGCACGGCACTGAACACGAATGCCAAGCAGCTGCTGCTGGCGCATGCCTTCGACACGCTGCAGTGCATTGCGGTGGAGTTCCGCACCCACCGCCTGAACACGCCAAGCCGGCGCGCCATCGAACGCCTGGGCGCGCAGCTCGACGGCATCTTGCGCGCCCACCAGCGTCTGGCTGACGGCAGCCTGCGCGACACCGCCGTCTACAGCATCACCGCCGCCGAATGGCCGGCGGTACGCCAGCACCTCGGCTGGCAACTCGACAAGCCGCGTGCCCGCTGAGACGCGCAGCCACCCTTCAAGGAGACCCCATGGCCCAGAAAAAGAACATCACCGTCGAAGACCTCTGGCAGATCGAACGCCTGGGCGCGCCCAGCCTGGCGCCCGACGGCGCGCAGGCCGTGGCCCAGCTGACGCGCTATTCGATGGAGCAGAACAAGGGCAGCAGCTCGCTGTGGCTGCTGTCCACCTTGGGCGGCGAGCCGCGCCGCCTGACGAGCGCCGGCGAAAAAGACGGCACGCCGCGCTGGAGCCCGCGCGGCGACCTCATCGCCTTCAGCGCCAAGCGCGAACAGGAAGGCAGCAAGGATGCCGAGCCGCAGCTCTACCTCATCGCTCCCGATGGCGGCGAGGCCCGGCGCGCCGCCGAGGTGGCCACCGGCGTGGAAGGTTTCCGCTGGTCGCCCGACGGCAAGCGGGTGGTGTTCATCAGCTGGGTGTGGCCCGAACTGAAAGGCAGCAAGGCTCAGGCGGCGCGGCTCAAAGAGTTCAAGGAACGCAAGGAAAGCGGCTATGTCACCAGCGAGGCGCAGTACCGCTACTGGGACCACAACCTGCCCATGGGCCGCGTGGCCCACCTGCACCTGCTGACGCTGGGCAAGGACGGCACGCCGGGCAAGGTGCAAGACCTCTTCGAAGGCACGAACTACGAGCTGAACCGCGCCGACCCCGATGCGAACCACTTCGACATCTCGCCCGATGGCAAGCGCGTGGTCTTCGCCTTCGACCCCGCGGCCGAGAAGCGCCCCGACGGCCGCTGCGCGCTGGCCGAACTGGAACTGAAAACCGGCAAGATCAAGGTCATCGTGCAGGACGCCGAATTCGACCTCGGCACGCCCCGCTACAGCCCCGACGGCGACCGCATCGCCTTCACCGCCAGCCACCAGGCCATCAAGCACACCATGCCTTCGCAGCTGGCGGTGTGGGAGCGGCATGAAAACAGCTGGGACGTGGTCAGCCACGAATGGGACCACGAAGTGCACGCGCCGCTGCAGTGGGAAGAAGACGGCCAGGCCGTGCTGTTCCCCGCCGAGCAGAAGGGCCGCACGCACCTGTGGCGCTTCGACCTGCCCGACCGCCGGGCCGAGATCGTCTTCGAAGGCGGCTGGCTGGGCGGCTACGACAAGGCCGCCGGCACGCTGGTGACGGTGGCCGACAGCAGCCTGCACCCCGCGCGCGCGCTGGCCCACCTGCCCGGGCAGCCGGCGCGCCGCATCGAGCACTTCAACGACGAGCTGCTGGCCACGCTGAACCTCGGCACGGTGGAAGAGGTGTGGCTCGAAGGCGCCAAGGCCGATGCCACCGCGAAACAGGGCGACCCGGTGCAGATGTGGGTGGTGTACCCGCCCGGCTTCGATGCGAAGAAGAAGTACCCCGTGATGCACAGCATCCACGGCGGCCCGCACACCGGCCCGGGTGACAACTGGCACTACCGCTGGAACCTGCAGGTCTTCGCCGCCCAGGGTTATGTGGTAGCCAGCGTGAATTACCACGGCAGCAGCGGCTTCGGCTATGCCTTCCTGGACAGCATCACCCACCGCTGGGGCGAACTGGAACTGCAGGACGTGGAAGCCGGCACCGACTGGCTGCTGAAGCAGCGCTGGGCCGACCCGAAGCGCGTGTTCGCCACTGGCGGCAGCTATGGCGGCTACATGGTGGCCTGGATGAACGCCCACGTGGAAGCCGGCCGCTACCAGGCCTATGTGTGCCATGCCGGCTGCTTCGACTGGGTGGGCATGTTCGCCGACGACGCCTACACCTGGCACGCCAAGGAACTGGGCAGCTGGTACTGGGACGACATGGCCCGCGTGCACAGCCAGAGCCCGCATGCCTACGCCGGCACCATGAGCACGCCCACGCTCGTGATTCACGGCGCGCTGGACTACCGCGTGCCCGACGCCCAGGGCCTGGCCTACTACAACACGCTGAAGGCGCGCGGCGTCGACGCACGCCTGCTGTGGTACCCCGACGAGAACCACTGGATCCTGAAGCCGCGCAACAGCCGGCTGTGGTTCACCGAGTTCTTCGACTGGCTCAAGCGGCACGACCCGGCACAGCGCAAGACGGCCGCGAAAAAACTGGCTGCCAAGCCGGCCGCCAAAGCCGCTGCCCAAGCCGCTGCGCCCCGGAAAAAGCCAGGAAGCTGAGCGACGGCGACAATAGGGGCCAGCCCTTGTCGCGCCGACCGTTCCGCCCATGCTGATCGACTTCTTCTACACGCTGCGCGCCGCCAAGCTCCGGGTCTCGGTGAAGGAGTACCTGGTGCTGCTGGAGGCCCTGAAGGCCGGCGTCATCGACGACGAAGGCGGGCCCACGGTCGACAAGTTCTACTACCTCGCCCGCACCTCGCTGGTGAAGGACGAGGCGAACTACGACAAGTTCGACCGCGCCTTCGCCGCCTACTTCAAGGGCGTGGAACTGCTCACCGACTTCACGCAGGACGTGCCGCTGGAGTGGCTGCGCAAGACGCTGGAGCTCGAGCTCAGCCCCGAAGACAAAGCCGCCATCGAGAGGATGGGCTGGGACGAGCTGATGGAAACGCTGAAGAAGCGTTTCGAAGAGCAGAAGGAACGCCACGAAGGCGGCAACCGCATGATCGGCACCGGCGGCACCAGCCCCTTCGGAGCCTATGGCTACAACCCGCAGGGCATCCGCATCGGGCAGGACAAGGGCCGCAACAAGAGCGCCGTGAAGGTGTGGGACCAGCGCGCCTACAAGGACTACGACGACACCAAGGAACTCGGCACGCGCAACATCAAGGTGGCGCTTCGGCGGCTGCGGCGCTTTGCGCGCGAGGGCGCGGCCGACGAACTGGACCTCGACGACACCATCCACAGCACGGCGGCCAACGCCGGCCTGCTGGACATCAAGATGGTGCCCGAGCGCCACAACAAGGTGAAGGTGCTGCTGCTGATGGACGTGGGCGGCACGATGGACGAGCACATCCACCGCGTGGAAGAACTCTTCAGTGCCGCGAAGACCGAGTTCAAGCACCTCGAGTTCTATTACTTCCACAACTGCGTCTACGACTTCATGTGGAAGAACAACCGCCGCCGCTACAGCGAGAAGTTCGCCACCTGGGACCTGATCCGCAAGTACAACAAGGACTACAAGCTGATCTTCGTGGGCGACGCCACGATGAGCCCCTACGAAATCCTGCAGCCCGGCGGCAGCGTCGAATACAACAACGAGGAAGCCGGTGCGGCCTGGCTGCAGCGCCTGACCACGGCCTTCCCGAAGTTCGCCTGGATCAACCCCGAGCCGCAAGGCGTGTGGCAGTACCGGCAGAGCATCGCCATCATCCAACAGCTGATGAACCAGCGCATGCACCCGCTGTCTCTCGCGGGGCTGGAGGCTGCGATGCGCCAACTCAGCCAATGAAGCCGGCGCAAGCGGCCGCCGCGCTGCAGCGTGCAGCGCTGGCAGCTGCCGTGGTGCTGGCCAGCGGCTGTGCCAGCCTGGGCGGTGGTGGTGGCAGTGGCAGTGGCAGTGGCGAGGGCGCAGGCGCCACGGCAGCGGCGGCGGCAGCGCCCGCCGCTTCGGCGGCCTCGGCACCCGGGGCTGCTTTCACGCTCGTCACCCCGCAGGAATTCGAGCAGCAGTCGCCCACGCTGGGCGTGGTCATCGAGATCGAGGCACCGGCCCCGCTGAAGGCCCTGCTGCAACGCCACCTCGATCTGGTGCGCCTGGGCAGCATCAGCCGCGAAGACGTGGAAGACAGCGAATGGGCGCGGCTCATCGACGCCTCGCCGAACCAGGTGCGCGAGCTGCTGCAGACCGAGGGCTACTTCTCGCCGCAGGTTCGCATCGAGCGCGAGACCGGCCGCGCCACCGGGCAGCCCGACCGCGTGCGCCTGCAGGTCGAACCCGGCCAGCGCGCGCGCATCGGCCGCGTCACGCTGGAAGTGGAAGGCGCGCTGGCCAGCGGCAGCGACAGCGGCGAGGCCCATGCCGCCGAAACCCTGAAGACCTGGCGCGATGCCTGGCCGCTGGACACCGGCCGCGAATTCCGCAACGCCGACTGGGCCGATGCCAAGGCCGGCGCCCTGGCGCGCCTGCGCGCGGCTGGCTACGCCAACGCCAACTGGGTGGGCACGGGCGCCGCGGTCGACCCCGTGAGCAACACCGTGCGCCTGTTCCTGGTGGCCGACAGCGGGCCGCTGTTCCGCTACGGCCAGTTGGAGATCGAAGGCCTGGTGGTGCACGAGGCGCAGACGGTGCTGAACCTGGCGGGCGCCTCGCGCGGCGCCCCGGTCACCGAAAGCCTGGTGCTGGACTACCAGGAAAGGCTGCAGAAGTCGGGCCTGTTCGAGAACGTCAGCGTCACGCTCGACCCCGACCCCGCGCGCGCCGACGACGCGCGCGTGCTGGTGCGCCTGCGCGAAGCCCCGCTGCAGGTGTACACGGTGGGCGTGGGTGTCAGCGCCAACACCGGGCCGCGCGCCACGGTGGAACACACCTGGCGGCGCGTGTTCGGCTGGGCAGCGTCTTCGCGCAACAAGGTGGAATGGGGCCAGAAGCGCCAGTTCTGGGAAGGCGAGATCAGCACCCACCCCGGCGAGCGGCTGTACCGCAACCTCATCGGCGCCACGGTGTCGAACGAAGACTTCGACGCCGACACCGTGCTCTCGCAACGCCTGCGCCTGGGCCGCACGCAGGACACACAGCGCATCGAGCGCCTGTACTACGTCGAAGCCGAACGTTCGGTGCGCACCACGCTGGCCGGTGCACGCACCACGGCGCTGGCGCTCTCGCTGAACTACGACGGCGTCTGGCGCGACCTGGACAGCGTGGTGCTGCCCACCCAGGGCTTCACCTTCGCCGGTGAGGCGGGCGTGGGCCGCTCGCGCGGCAGTGGTGCGCGCGACGGCAACTTCAGCCGCCTGTATGCCCGCCTCACCGGCTACCTGCCGCTGGGCCGCACCTGGTATGCACAGGCACGCCTGGAAGCCGGCGAGGTGTTCCTCGACAACAACGCGGTGGTGCCCGATTCGCGCAAGTTCCGCGCCGGTGGCGACGACTCCGTGCGTGGCTATGGCTATGCCAGCCTGGGGCCGCTGGTCAACGGCGTGGTCGGCGGCGGCAACGTCATGTTCACCACCAGCTTCGAGCTGGCGCGGCCCATCGTGCCCACCCTGCCCTCGCTGTGGGGCGCGGTGTTCGTCGACGCCGGCAACGCGGGCGACAACTTCAAGTCGCTGAAGCCCGCCGTGGGCCTGGGCGTGGGCGTGCGCTGGCGCAGTCCGGTGGGCCCGCTGCGCATCGACTGGGCCTATGGCCGCGAAACGCGCCAGGGCCGGCTGCACTTCAGCGTGGGCATCGCCTTCTGAGCCTCATGGCCGAGCCTGTAACGCCGCCCACCCCCGCCCTCGTGGCCAGCGCCGTGGTGGCCCCTGCCACGCCGGTGCGCAGCGGGCTGGGGCTGCTGCTGCCGCTGCTGGCCATTGCCGCCTTCACGCTGCTGCTGGTGGCCGGCGTGGCCGCGGGGCTGCGCTGGCTGCTGGTGACGGAAGGCGGGGCTTCCTGGCTGCTGCAGCGCCTGCCGCCCACGGTGCAGGTGCAGGGCTTCCGCGGCGCGCTGCTCGGGCCCGAATGGCAGGCCGAGCGCGTGCGCGTGGCCTGGGACGGCGGCCGGCAGTGGGTGGACATCGAAGGCCTGCAGGGCCGCGGCCTGCAGTGGCAGTGGCGGCCGCACGCCCATGCCTGGGTGGCGCTGCAGGTGGATACCCTGGCCGCGAAACAGGTGACGCTGCAGACCGTGCAGGCCCCGGCCAGCGGGCCCACGCCCATGCCGGCCACGCTGGCGCCCCCGGTGCAGTTGCAGCTGGGCGCGCTGCAGGTGCAGCGCTTCGTGCTCAACAAGCAGGCCCCGGTGGAAGACCTGCGGGCCACCGGCCTGACGCTGGACCCGCGCCCCGGCGCGCAGCACCGCATCGAAGCCCTGGCGCTGCAGGCTGCGGGGGTGAAGTTCAGCGCCAGTGCGCAGCTCGGCCATGCCGCGCCCTACCCGCTGTCGGCACAAGCCCAGGCCCAGCCCGTGCTGGATGCCGAAGCCCCGGCCTGGACCGCCGCGCTGCAGGCCAGCGGCAACCTGGCCGAGGTGAACCTGACGGCCACGCTGCGCGGCCGCGCCCCGCCGCGCGGCGAGGCGCCCTCGGCCGACCTGCGCGCCGGCCTGCGCCCCCTGCAGCCCTGGCCGCTGGCCAGCCTGGACCTGCGCACCCAGTCGCTCGACCTCTCGGCCCTGCTGCCGCAGGCCCCGGCCACGCAGCTCAGCGGCACGGCGCAGCTGCAGGGTGGCGCTGGCGGCACGCCGCTGCAGGCCACGGTGGCGCTGGAGAACATGCGCCCCGGGCGCTGGAACGAAGGCCGCCTGCCGCTGCGCGCGCTGAACCTGGCGCTGGCCGGCAGCCTGCAGCAGCGCGACCGGCTTGAGCTCACGCGTTTTGAACTGCAGCTGGCCGACGCCAGCGCGAACGCGGGCACGCTGACCGGCAACGCGCTATGGCAGGCGCATGCGCTCACGGTGGAAGCGCGCCTGCAAGGCGTGGCCCCGCAGCGCCTGGACGGCCGCGCCGCCGCCATGACGCTGGCCGGCCCGGTGACGCTGAACCTCAGCGGCCTGCCCTCGCCCGACCCGCAGGCCCGCAGCCCCGGCGCGGCGCCCCTGAAACCCGCCGTGAGCTGGAAGCTCGACCTGCAAGGCCGCCTGGCCGGCGCGCCGCAGGCCGTGCAGCTGCAGATGGAAGGCCGCGCCGACGACGACCTGCTGGAACTGAGCCGCGCCACCGCGCAGGCCGGTGCCGCCGGCGCCTCGCTCACCGCCCGGCTGCAGCGCCAGGCGCGCGGCGACTGGCAGCTCAGCACCACCGGCAGCGTGCACGACTTCGACCCCGTGCCCTGGTGGCCGGGCGAAGCCGGCAGCGCATGGCGGCAAGGGCCGCACCGCCTGTCGGGCGCCTGGCAGTTCGACGTGCGCCTGCCGCGCGGCGCCGAGAACCTGCAACCCCTGGCGCTGGCCCAGCGCATGGCCGGCAACGGCACGCTGCGTCTGCAGGAATCCATGCTCGCCGGCGTGGCGCTGGCGGCCGATGTGCAGCTGGGTTACCGCCGTTCGGCAGGGTCGGCAGCGGCGGCAGGGGCAGCGGGCGGGCCGCCGGCCAGCCTGCAGGCCGAGCTTCAACTGGGCGGCAACCGCCTGCGCCTGGAAGGCCGCGGCGACCCCATGGGCGAAGGCCAGAGCGACCGCTGGCGCGTGGAACTGGCCGCCACCAGCCTGGCCACGCTGGGCCCGGTGAGCCGCCTGCTGCCGGCCCTGGCCGCCTTCGAGCCGCGCGGCGGCAGCGTGCAGGCCGAGGCCTCGGGCGAAGGCCGCTGGCCGCAGATGCGCAGCGAAGGCAGCGCACGGCTCGCCCAGCTGCAGCTGGGCACGCTGAGCCTGGCGCAAGGCCAGGCCCGTTGGCAATGGGCCACCGTGGGCCGAGAGGTGCTGCAGCTGCAGGCCGAACTGGACGACGTGCGCTACGGCAAGCAGCGCGCCCAGCAGCTGCGGGCCGACATCAACGGCACGCCCGCCGAGCACCGCATCGAACTGAGCGCGGCCCTGCCCGTGCTGCCGCCACGGGCCGCCGAACAGGTGCTGGGTCTGCGCGTGAAGACCGGCACGCGCGCGCTGCTGCGTGCCGACGGCCAGTGGCAGCCGGCCGAGGGCGGCGGCGGCAAGTGGAAGGCGCGCGTCGAACGCCTGGCGCTGGGCGCCTGGGATGGCACGGCCGCCGGGCCTGCAGCAACGCCAGGAACGTCAGCAAAGCCCGCCTCAGCGCCTGGGGCCCCGGGGCCCACCGCGGTCAGCACGGCTGCCGAAGCCACCTGGGCCGAAACCCGCAACCTGCGCGCCGAACTCGACTTCAGTGCCCAGGGCGACCTGCAGGCCCTGCAGGCCAGCGCCGGCAGCCTGCGCCTGGGCGACGCCTTCGCGCTGCGCTGGGACGACGTGCGCATCGACCTGCGCGGCACCCAGCCCCAGCTGCAGCTGCGCGCCACCATCGAGCCCTTCGCGCTGGCGCCGCTGCTGGCGCGCCTGCAGCCGGACATGGGCTGGCAAGGCGACCTGAAACTCGCTGCGCGCATGGACATCCGCGCCGCCGAAAAGATGGACGCCGAGCTGGTGTTCGAACGCACCGACGGCGACCTGCACCTGGCCGGCCCCGACGGCGTGCAGCTGATGGGGCTGACCGACTTCCGCCTCGCCATCTCTGCGCACGAAGGGGTGTGGAACTTCACGCCACTGCTGCGGGGCCGCAGCGTGGGCGAACTCTCGGGCCGCATGACGGCACAGACCACGCCCGAACGCCGCTGGCCGCACCCCGAAGCCCCGCTGGCCGGCGAGGTGCGCGCCCGCGTGGCCGACCTCGGCATCTGGGGCGCCTGGGTGCCCCCGGGCTGGCGCCTGGCCGGCGCGCTGGAAAGCACCGCCAAGCTCAGCGGCACCTTCGGCAAACCGCTCTACGACGGGCAGCTGCAGGGCCAGGGGCTGGCCGTGCGCAACCTGCTGCAGGGCGTGAGCATCAGCGAAGGCCAGGTGCTGGTGAAGCTGGCCGGCGACCAGGCGCAGATCGAGCGTTTCTCGCTGCGCGCCGGCGACGGCACGGCCACCATCACCGGCGGTGCCACGCTGGGCGCCGGGCTCTCCGTCGTGCGCGGCAAGCTGCAGCTGAAGGCCGATCGCCTGCGCGTGCTGGGCCGCGTGGACCGCCTCGTCATCGCCAGCGGCCAGGCCGAAGCGACGATGGAGAACGAGCGCCTGCAGCTCGACGGCAAGTTCCGCATCGACGAGGGCCTGTTCGACGTGAGCCGCAGCGACGCGCCTTCGCTGGACGACGACGTCACCGTGCGCCGCGGCGACGCGCCCGAGGCGGCGCGCAACACCGCCGAAGCCGCGCCCGCGCGCCGCAACTTCGCGCTGGGCGTGGACATCGACCTCGGCGAGCGCCTGCGCGTGCGCGGGCGCGGGCTCGACACCGGCCTGCGCGGCCAGCTGCGGCTGACCACGCCGGGCGGCCGGCTGGCCGTCAACGGCACCATCAGCGCCGAAGGCGGCACCTACGCGGCCTATGGCCAGAAGCTGGAGATCGAACGCGGCCTGCTGGCCTTCAGCGGCCCTTACGGCAACCCGCGGCTGGACGTGCTGGCGCTGCGCCCCAACATCGACCAGCGCGTGGGCGTGGCCATCACCGGCAATGTGCTCACGCCGCGCGTGCGCCTGTTCGCCGAGCCCGAGCTCAGCGATTCGGAAAAGCTCTCGTGGCTGGTGCTGGGCCGTGCTTCCGATGGCCTGGGCCGCAACGACACCGCGCTGCTGCAGCGCGCCGCCGTGGCCTTGCTGGCCGGCGAAGGCGAGGCGCCCACCGACGCCTTGATGCGCAGCCTGGGCATCGACGAGGTGAGCCTGCGCCAGGGTGATGGCGACGTGCGCGAGACCGTCATCACCGTGGGCAAGCAGCTCAGCCGGCGCTGGTACCTGGGTTACGAACGTGGCGTGAACGCCACCACCGGCACCTGGCAGCTGATCTACCGCATTGCCCAGCGTTTCACGCTGCGGGCGCAAAGCGGCGAAGACAGCGCGCTGGACGTCATCTGGACCTGGCGCATGCAGGAAAGACCGCCCGATGCCGCCGTGAGAAAATTGAAGCTGACCCCGCCGTAGTTCAATGGATAGAACGGGCGCCTCCTAAGCGCCAGATACAGGTTCGATTCCTGTCGGAGGGACCATTCGCCCAGGGCCCCAAGGTCCCTTCGGACCTTGCGGCGGCGAATGGTGGCGAGCCCATACTTGGGCGAGCCCGGTGGCGCCCTGCAGCCTCCAGTGCGGCGGGCGGCGGGTGGCGGCTTGCGCTTGCAAGCGCAAGCCGGGAACCCAGGCCTCAAAACTTGTAAGCCGCCCCCAACGCAAAACTCCGCCCCGACTGCGCAAACAGCAGCGTGTCGTTGCGCTGCGTGTCGCGCCCATAGCGCAGCGGCTGGTTGGTGAGGTTGGCCGCCTCCAGCGAGAGCTTCAACCGGGGCGTCACCTGGTACGAGGTCGAGAAGTCGACGTTCGTGCTGGCATCGACATACGTGAAGTCGTGCCCGTTCACATCACCCAAAACGTTCAGGATGTAGCGCGAGCGGTGCGCCGAGGAAATGCGTGCGCTGAGCTTGCCGTCCTCGTAGTAGAGCGTGAAGTTGCGCGCCTTGGGCGACATGCCCACCAGCGGGGCGCGCAACGAAAGCTGGGGCAGCGTGGCCGTGGCGGTGCGCGTGATGTAGTTGATGTCGGAGCTGACGCGCGTGAAGTTCGCCAGCAGCCCGAAGTTGCCCCAGAAGCCAGGCAGGAAGCGCAGCGGCGCCTGCAGGTTGAATTCAAACCCGTTCAGCGGCCCGCCGGGCGTGTTGGCGGCGCGGCTGACCGTCACCACCGAACTTGGCAGTGTCGGGCAGGCCGGCGTGCCGCCGGTGATGGAGCAGCCGCCCGTGACGAGCAGCGCATCCGGCAGCCCGAGCGTGTTGAAGGGCACCCGCTCGCTGATGCGCTGGATGTAGGTGTCGATGTCCTTGCGGAACAGGCCCAGCGACACCAGCGCGCCCTTGTCGTAGTACCACTCGGCCTGCAGGTCGAAGGTCTTGGCACGTATCGGGTTCAGCTGCGGGTTGCCGATGGTCACCGTCTGCGCGTTGACGTTCACGGCGGTCGAGGGCGCCAGGTCCACGTACTCGGGCCTGGAAAGCGTCTGCCCGGCCGAGAAGCGCAGGAACACCTCGCGCTGCAGCTGGGCGGTGAGGTTCAACGCTGGCAGCACGTCGTTGTACTTCTTCGCGAAGCTCACCGGCGTCAACACGCCGCCCACGTTCACGAGTGCCGTGGAACGCGCCGTCGTGCCCACCGAACGCAGGCCGGCGTTGCCGCGCAGCGGCACGCCCCAGAGCTGGGTGCTGAAATCGGCCGAGAGGTAGGCCGCGCTGATCTTCTCGTCCACCTGCCGGTTGGTCTGGCCCAGCACCGACAGCTGCGAACCCGCCACGGCAGCGCAGTTGCACTCGATGTCCCAGACCTGCTTGAACTTGTCCAGGTCGACGGCCACCCATTGGCTGGGAAAGCCCGTGCCTTCCAGGCCACGCCCGAAGCCGCTGATCATGCGCGACACGCTGCCCAGCTGGAAACCCGGTGGGTTGGCCAGGCCGTTGGGCGCGCCGAAGCCGATCTCGAAGTTGTTCCAGGTGTTCTGTCGCGCCGAAGCCCCGGCCCGCAGCGTGAGCTGTTCACTCAGCTGCCAGCTGCCGCCCAGGCTGTGGGTGGTGAGCTTGTTGCCGGTGGTGAGCACGCGGCCGACGTACTGCCCGCGCACGGTGCCGTCCGCAGCCACCGGGCCCCAGCTGAAGTTGGCGGGGTCGGCCACATCGATGCCGAAGTTCATCGCCGGCACGTTGCGGTTGTTGCGGAAATCGAAGGAAAAGCCGTTGGCGTTGGGCGAATCGAACTGCACCGTGGTGCGGCGCGGTGCATCGAGCATGCTGCGCGAGACGCCGCTCATGAAATCGACCTCCAGCTTGTCGCTGAACTGGTGGCTGCCCGACAGCACGTACTGCTCGAACTTCGTGTTGTTCACGTCCAGCAGGCCTTCGGAGCGGATGTCGACCCCGTTGAAGCGGCCGTATTCCCAGCTGCCGTTGCCGTTGAAGGAAGCCTCCAGGATGGAGGTTTGCGGCTTGCCATTGGCCGCCGCCAGCGAACGGCCGAAAGAGATGGCCGAGATGTAGTTGTCGTAGCGGTTGGTGTTGAACTGGCCGTTCAAGAGGTCGAAGTTCAGCTCGGTCACCGCCGAAGGCCGCCACTGCAAAGCCGCCGTCAGGCCCGTGCGTTCGTACTCCGACACCGAGCGGCGGAAGCGCGGGATGCGCGGCGCAAAGGCGCCACTGCCCGGCGCCGGGTTGGCCACGGTGCCGCCGTAGTTGTCGGTGCGGCCGAACACGTCCTGGAAGGCCTGGAGGCTGGACGTGCGCGGCAGGTTCAGCCCGCATTGCGTGGCCGTGACGCCGCGCTGCGCATCGTTGGGCGGGGTCTGCGGCGTGAAGCCCAGCGGCGAACAGAAGCCGCCGTCGGCGTTGGCGCTCAACAGTTCCACTGCCTCGTAGCCTTCCTCCGTGGCGTTGCGCCTGGAATGGGCCAGCGAGACCAGGGCGCCCACCTTGCCCCAGGGGGTGTCCCAGCGGTCGGAAAGCAGCGCGGTGAAGCGCGGCGCGGTGTCGCGAGACAGCGTGTTGGTGCCCACCTGCGCCCCCAGCGAGACGGTGCGGCCGCTGAAGTCGAAGGGGCGCCCGGCGCGCAGGTCGACGGTGGCGCCCAGCGAGCCTTCTTCCACGTCGGCCTGCGAGGTCTTGCGCACTTCCAGGCTGCTGAAGAGCTCGGCAGCGAACACCGAGAAGTCGAAGGCGCGGGTGCGGTTGGTGCTGCCGTTGATGTCAGAGGCGCCCGTGGCCGCCAGCGCTTCGATGCCGTTGATGCGCACCCGCGTGAAGCCGGCGCTCAGCCCGCGCACGCTGATCTGCTTGCCTTCGCCGCCGTCGCCGCGTACCAGGGCCACACCGGGCACGCGCTGCAGAGATTCCGCCAGGTTGGCATCGGGGAACTTGCCCACGTCTTCGGCACGGATGATGTCGACGATGCCGTCGGCGTTTTTCTTGCTGTTCAGCGCACTGTTCAAGCTGGCGCGGAAGCCGGTGACCACCACGGTCTCCGACGGCGCAGGTGCAGGTGCAGGCGCGGTCTGCGCAGCAGCACCGTGGGCGAAGCTCAGAACGGCCAGGGCGATGGCGCTCAAGCGCAGGGCTTGCAGGCACGGCGGGGCCTGAACAGGGTTCATGCGTGTCTCCTTGGGTTTTGTGAACGCGCCCTCTTGAGCGCTGCTTCTATGCTTGCCAAACAAGGCCCACGCAACAAGGTGAAGTCGGCAAACGCTCAAGAAGCTGCTTGTTGTGCGCACGTCGTCCCTGCAGTCCGTCCGGCTATAGGGCTCGAGGCTTTGTTTCGCTATGCGTCCCTATCATTCGCAGCCGGCGCATCACTTCTGAGCACGATGTCCGACGCCCCTGCCAGCCACCGCGTTCTGGTCGTCGATCTGAGCACCCGGCTCGGCAGCGCTGCCCTCGGCAGCGTTTTGCCCAAGGGCGCAACCGGGGGCCCCTGGCTGGGGCTGCCCGTGCCAGGCTTGCCCGGCAACCCGGTGCTGGATTGGTACCACCCCGAATCGGCCGAAGAACTGCCCACGGCGGGGCCTGCGACGCTGGGCCTTTACGTCATCGTGGGTCCGGGTTCAGCTTCACGCCTGCCAGCGGTGCTGGCCCAGCTGGCCGGCACCCCAGCTCTTGAAACCCTGTTCCTGCTGGCCCCCAATGCGCTGATGGAGTCGCTGTACCTGCGCCAGCACGCGGCCCGCCTGCTGCCGGGGGCCGAATCGGTGCAGCTTCAGTTGCCCAACAGCGACCCGCAGGCCCTCTGGATGATCCTGCTGGAACAACTGGACAACCTGCTGCGCCGCACCCTGGCCAACCCTGGCTACCACCCCCGCTTGAACGGAGAAGACCCGATGAGTTCGAACCTGAAGCAGTCCATGGACCTGGCGATGGCCATCGATGGTGCGGTGGCGGCGGCGCTGGTCGACTACCGCAGCGGCATGTGCCTGGCCCAGGCGGGCGGCGGCATGAACCTCGACCTGGCTGCGGCCGGCAACACGGAGGTGGTGCGGGCCAAGCTGCGCACGCTGGAATCGCTGGGCATGCGGGGCTCCATTGAGGACATCCTCATCACGCTGCAGCACCAGTACCACCTCATCCGGCTGCTGCCGGTGGAGGTGGGCCTGTTCCTCTACCTCGCCCTCGACCGCCAACGCGGCAACCTGGCGCTGGCCCGCTACAAGCTGACCGAGATCGAAAGAAACCTGAAGGTGTGAACGGGCCGTAGCCGGTTCAGCCGGCGGGCGTGGCGCGCAGCGCCCGGCTCAGCATCACCACCGGAATCAGCCCCACCGCCACGATGGCCAGGGAAGGGAGCGCGGCTTCGGCCAGGCGCTCGTCGCGCGCGAAGTTGTAGGCCACGACGGCCAGCGTGTCGCTGCCGAAGGGGCGCAGCACCAGCGTGGCGGGCAACTCCTTCATCACGTCGACGAAGACCAGCAGCGCCGCGGCCAGGGCCGAACGCTTCAGCAGCGGCAGGTGCAGCTGCACGAACAGGCGCGTCGCACCGCTGCCCAGCATGCGCGCAGTTTCGTCCACCGCCGCCGGCACCCGGGCATAGCCCGCCTCCACCGACTGCAGCGCCACCGCCGAAAAGCGCACCAGATAGGCGTAGAGCAGCCCGAATACCGTGCCCGTGACGAGCGCCGCAGCGCCGGCTTCGGGAAAGCGTTGCTGCAACCAGCCCGCCGGGATGAGGATGCCCACCGCGATGACGGCCCCCGGCACCGCATAGCCCAGCGACAGCACGCGTGCCGCGGGCTGCAGCAGCGCACGGCCCGCGCCGTCGCGCTGGCGCAGCGCGAAGGCCAGCGCCAGCGCCAGGCCGGTGGCGGCCAGCGCCGCCGTGCCGGCGAGGCGGAAGCTGGCCCAGGCCCACTCGGCAAAACGCGCCAGCGGCAGGCCGAATTCGCTGTAGTTCGCTTCCTGCCAAAGCATGCGGCCCAGCCACAGCACCGGCAGCACGAAGCCCAGCAGCACGGGCAGGCCGCACACCAGCCAGGCCGTCACCGCTGCGCCGCGGCGCAGCACCAGCGGGCGCGCATCGGCGCTGGTGGCGCTGGAAGCCCCGCTGCGGCCGGCCACGAAACGCAGCTGGCGCTGCGCCGAACGTTCGGCCAGCAGCAGCGCCGCCACCACCAGCAGCAGCACCGAGGCCAGCTGCGCCGCGGCCACGCGGTCGTCCATCACCAGCCAGGCCTTGTAGATGCCGGTGCTGAAGGTGGTGAGGCCGAAATACGCACCCACGCCGTAGTCGGCCAAGGTCTCCATCAGCGCCAGCGCGGTGCCGGCGGCCAGCGCCGGCCGCGCCATGGGCAGCGCCACCTGCAGCACGCGGCGGCGCATGGGCGCGCCCAGCAGGCGCGCTGCCTCCATCAGCCGCACGGCGTGTTCGCCCAGCGCCGCGCGCACCAGCAGGTAAACATAGGGGTAGAGGCACAAGGTGAACAGCAGCACCGCGCCCCAGAAGCTGCGCACGTCGGGCCACAGGGCACCGCGCCAGCCGAAGGCCTCGCGCAGCGCCGTCTGCAGCGGGCCGCTGAACTGCAGCGCGTCGGTCCAGGCGTAGGCCAGCACGTAGGCCGGCATGGCCAGCGGCAGCAGCAGCGCCCACTCGAAGAAGCGGCGGCCACGGAAGTCGAACAGCGTCACCAGCGCGGCCGTGGCCGAGCCCAGCACCATCACGCCCAGCCCCACAAACAGCGCCAGCCCGGCTGACTGCAGCGCATAGCCCGGCAGCACCGTCTGCCATTGGTGGCGCAGCACAGCCAGCGCGGCCTCGTCCAGCGCCAGCCAGGCCCCCAGCACGCCCAGCACGGGCAGGGCCAGCAGCAGGCACAGCGGTGTCAACAGCAGGTTCAGGGCGCCGCGCATGCGAAGAAGGCCGACAAAGGCGAAACCGGGGGCATCAAGGCCGGAGGGATGGAAATGCGAACAATGCTCATTCAGCCAGCGCGATTATCATCCGGCCATGTTCCTGAGCCTGGAATCGGTGGGTGTGCGCTACACGCGCGGCAGCGGCAGCCGTTCGGCGGTGGACGGCGTGTCGCTGGGCCTGGCCGCCGGCCAGGTGGGCGTGCTGATCGGCCCTTCGGGCTGCGGCAAGACCTCGCTGCTACGCGCCGTGGCCGGCCTGGAACGCTGCGCCAGCGGGCGCGTGCTGATCGCCGGTGATGTGTTGTCCGACGCCGCCAGCGGCGTGCACCTGGCGCCCGAGCAGCGCCGCATCGGCATGGTCTTCCAGGACTACGCGCTCTTCCCGCACCTCAGCGTGGCCGAGAACATCGCCTTCGGCATCCACGCCTTGCCCCGCGCCCAGCGCCAGGCCCGGGTGCAGCAGATGCTGGACCTGGTGGGCTTGGCCCATGCCGCCAAGCGGGCGCCGCACCAGCTGTCAGGCGGGCAGCAGCAGCGCGTGGCGCTGGCCCGCGCGCTGGCCCCGGGCCCGCGCCTGCTGCTGCTGGACGAACCCTTCAGCAGCCTGGACATCGACCTGCGCGAGCGCCTGGCGCAAGAGGTGCGCAGCATCCTGAAGGACAGCGGCACCACCGCCTTGCTGGTGACGCACGACCAGCTCGAAGCCTTCGCCGTGGGCGACGTCATCGGCGTGATGAACCAGGGCCGGCTGGAACAGTGGGACGACGCCTACACCCTCTACCACCGCCCGGCCAGCCGCTTCGTAGCGAGCTTCATCGGCCACGGCGTGTTCGCGCCGGCGCAGATCGTGGCCTGCGCCACCGGGCCCTGCGTGCAAACGCCGCTGGGCGAGTTGCACGACATGGACAACTGCCCGCTGCCGGAGGCCTTCCCGCTGGGCGAGTGCGAAGTGCTGCTGCGCGCCGACGACATCGTGCACGACGACGCCAGCGCCGTGCGCGCGAAGATCGAGCGCAAGGCCTTCCGCGGCAGCGAGTTTCTTTACACGCTGCGCCTGGAAAGCGGCGAGCAGGTGCTGGCCCACGTGCCTTCGCACCATGACCACCACGTGGGCGAGTGGATAGGCATACGCGCCGAGGTGGACCACGTGGTCACCTTCCCGCGGCTGGGTGCCGCGGCCTGAGGGCAGCGCTTCGCACATTCGGGCACACCCGGGGTGCAACTTTCTCCCCTGGGCGGGCTCAGACTCCGGGCGCAGTCCTATACTGGTTTCGTGACTGTGCGCACTGCACACGCTCGGTGAAAGGACGTCGTCCATGGGTTCGAAGATGAAGCTGGCCGGGGTACTGGCCGTCGGTGCCTTGGCGGGTGCCCTGGCCACGATGCAGCTGCAGGCCGTGGCGCGCAACGCCATGGCCCCCCTGCCCCTGGAAGAAGTGCAGCAGCTCGCCGCCGTCTTCGACCGCATCAAGGCCGAATACGTGGAGCCGGTGGACGAGAAGAAGCTCATCTCCGACGCCATCGCCGGCATGGTGGCCGGCCTCGACCCCCACAGCCAGTACTTCGACAAGAAAAGCTTCCGCGAATTCCGCGAAAGCACCGGCGGCAAATTCGTCGGCATCGGCATCGAGATGGCGATGGAAGAAGGCCTGGTGAAGGTGGTGTCCCCCATCGAGGGCAGCCCGGCCTTCCGCGTGGGCCTGAAGCCCGGCGACCTCATCACCCGCATCGACAACACGCCCGTGCGCGGCCTCACGGTCGACCAGGCCGTCAAGCGCATGCGCGGCGAGCCCAACACCAAGGTCGAGCTGACGGTCTTCCGCAAGCTCGAAAGCCGCACCTTCCCCGTCACCATCATCCGCGAAGAAATCCGCATGCAGAGCGTGCGCGCGAAGATGGTCGAGCCGGGCTACGGCTGGATCCGCGTCAGCCAGTTCCAGGAACGCACGGTGGAAGACTTCGTGCGCAAGGCCGAAGAGCTTTACAAGCAGGACCCTAACCTCAAGGGCCTGGTGCTCGACCTGCGCAACGACCCGGGCGGCCTGCTCGACGGCGCGGTGGCCTTGTCGGCCGCCTTCCTGCCGTCCGACGTGGTGGTGGTCACGACCAACGGCCAATTGCCGGAAAGCCGCGCCACCTTCCGCGCCAGCCCCGAGTTCTATGTGCGCCGCGGCAGCGCCGACCCGCTGCGCCGCCTGCCTGCAGCCATGAAGACGGTGCCGCTGGTGGTGTTGGTGAACGAGGGCTCGGCCAGCGCCAGTGAAATCGTGGCTGGCGCTCTGCAAGACCACAAGCGCGCCACCATCATGGGCGCGCAGACCTTCGGCAAGGGCTCGGTGCAGACCATCCGGCCGCTGCCCCAGGACACCGCGCTGAAGATCACCACCGCGCGCTACTACACGCCGGCGGGCCGCAGCATCCAGGCCAAGGGCATCATCCCCGACGTCTGGCTGGACGAAACCGCAGAAGGCAATGTCTACGCGGCCCTGCGCATGCGTGAAGCCGACCTGCAACGCCACCTGACCGGCGCCGACGAAGCCAAGGAAGCCGATCGCGAGAAGGCCCGCGAGGAAGCGCGCAAGAAGCTGGAAGAGCAGCAAGCCCGCACGAAAGAACCGCCGAAGCCGCTGCCCGAATTCGGCACGCCGGAAGACTTCCCGCTGCAGCAGGCGCTGAACCAGCTGCGTGGCCTGCCGGTGCTGGCCAGCAAGACGGCACCGGCCGAGCAGCGCGCCGAAGCCCCGGCCGAAAAGAAGTAGGGCCCGGCAGCCCGCATCCGAAGCCCGCACTTTGGCGGGCTTCTTTCCTCCCGACTGCCCGCCCCTGGCGGGCTTTCTCGTTTTTGCGGCTAAGGTTGCGCCCATGGACGACCCCCAACTGCTGCGCTACGCCCGCCACGTGATGCTGGACGGGCTGGGCATCGAAGGCCAGCAGCGGCTGCTGGCCGCGCACGCGCTGGTGATAGGCGCCGGCGGCCTGGGTTGCCCGGCGGCGCTGTACCTGGCCAGCTCGGGCGTGGGGCGCCTCACCGTGGTGGACCCCGACCATGTCGACCTGGGCAACCTGCAGCGGCAGATCGCCCATCACACCGCGCGGCTGGGCCAGCCCAAGGCCGATTCGCTGCGCGCCAGCGTGGCCTTGCTGAACCCCGAGGTGCAGCTGCGCGCCCTGGTGCGCCGCGCCGATGCCGCGCTGCTGGACGAGTGGGTGCCCCAGGCCGACGTGGTGCTGGACTGCAGCGACAACTTCCGCACCCGCCATGCGGTGAACGCCGCCTGCGTGAAGCACGGCAAGCCGCTGGTCTCGGGCGCGGCGGTGGGCTGGGACGCGCAGCTCAGCGTCTACGACAGCCGCCCGCACGAGAAAGGCGCAGGCACGGGCCACGAAACCGGGCCGTGTTACGCCTGCGTCTTCCCGCCCGAGGCGGCGCACGAAGACGTGGCCTGCAACACCCTGGGCGTGCTGGCACCGCTGGTGGGCATCATCGGCAGCCTGCAGGCTGCCGAGGCGCTGAAGCTGCTGGCGGGTGCCGGCAGCAGCCTGGCCGGCCGCCTGCTGATGCTGGACGCGCGCCGCATGGCCTGGGACAGCATCACGCTGCAGCGCCATCCGGGCTGCAGCGTCTGCGGCTGACCTCTGACGAGAAAGGCGCCATGGCTTACGTCTATGCCCAGGTCGACGACCTGGAAGGCACCGAGAAGGTGGGCAGCAAACAATGTGTGGCGCTGCTGCAGCAATACGCGGGCCTGCCCCGTACCAGCAGCTGGAAGGAAGGCAAGGCCGTGCTCGGCGAACTGACGCTGCCCAAGGGCACGGCCATCGCCACCTTCGTGAACGGCCGCTACCCGAACCAGGGCTCGGGCAACCACGCCGCCATCTACATCTCGCAGACGCTCAACGGCATCTGGGTGATGGACCAATGGGCCAGCGACACCTCCAAGCCCAAGGTCTCCAAGCGCTTCCTGCGCCGCAAGGGCAAGAACGCCGACGGCGCCTACATCGACCCCAGCAACAATGCCGACGCCTACTCGGTGATCGAATGAAGCGCATGCCCCCGCCGACCACCCCAGCCTGGCTGCCGGGCGCCCTGCTGGCCGGCTGGCTGGCCGCCTTGCTGGCACTGGGAAGCAGCGCCGGCCCGGCCCGCGCCGACGCCGGCGAACAGCTGCACCGCTGCCCACCGCAGGTGCGCCTGAACCCGGCCACCGCCACGCTGCAGGCCAGCGCACCCGGCTTCGCCGGGCAGGTGAGCGACCAGCCGCTGCCCTTGACAGGCGCCAGCGCCTTCGACGGCCCCCCCGAGGAAGGCGCGGCCCTGAAGCCTGCGGCCAGCGAGCGGGGACCGAACGCGCCAGGCGGCGCCCTCAGCCTGACCACCTGGCGCTTCGAAGGCCCCTACCCGGCGGGCAAGTGGATGAGCTGCGACTATGCGCAGGGCGTGGCCCGCCTGGTGCTGCAGTTGCCGCCCGAGACGGCGCGCTGCGTGGCACGCACGACAATGCAGAAGAACCCGTCAAGAACCAGCATCACGCTGGCCTGCCGATGATCTGCGGTTGAACTGCCGGAACTCCCGTTGAACCGCCGCTGACGCCCAGGGCTCGCGCCCGGCTTGCACGATGACCCACCCACAGAACCCCCTCACCGCCCGCAACTTCCCCAGCGCCGAAGAAGAAGCCGCCAAGCAGGCGCGCATCGAGCGTTATGCCGGGCCGGAAAGCGCCTACCGCCTGGCCTTCACCGACACGCAGTTCCTGCTGCGCGAGGAACTGCGCCCGGTGCGCATGCAGCTGGAACTGCTCAAGCCCGAGCTGGTGCAGCAGGAACTGGGCATCACCTCCACCATCGTGATGTTCGGCAGCGCGCGCATCAAGCCGCCCGAAGAAGCCGCCGCGCTGCTGGCCGCCGCCCAGGCCGCCGATGACGCCCAGGCCCTGAAGCGTGCCGAAACCGCGCTGGCCATGAGCCACTACTACGAAGAGGCGCGGCGCTTCGCCGCCATCGCCACCGAGCGCTCGAAGGCGCATGACACGCCGCTGTACGTGGTGACCGGCGGCGGCCCCGGCATCATGGAAGCCGGCAACCGCGGCGCCTTCGACGTGGGCGGCAAGAGCATCGGCCTGAACATCGTGCTGCCGCACGAACAGGCGCCCAACCCCTACATCACGCCCGAGCTGTGTTTCCAGTTCCACTACTTCGCGCTGCGCAAGATGCACTTCCTGATGCGCAGCATCGCGCTGGTGTGCTTCCCGGGCGGCTTCGGCACGCTGGACGAACTCTTCGAGACCGTCACGCTGGTGCAGACGGGCAAGAGCCGCAAGCGCCCCATCCTGCTCTTCGGACGCGCGTTCTGGGAAAAGCTCATCAACTTCCAGCACCTCGTGGACACCGGCATGATCAGCGCCCACGACATGGACCTCTTCCGCTACGTTGAAACCGCCGAGGAAGCCTGGGCCGCCTTGAGCGAGTACTACGGCTTCGACCTGCCGGCCACCGAAACCGGCGCCTTCGCCGAAGACATGTAGGCCCCGGGCCCCCGACACGTTATTTCCGAGATTTCAGCTTGAACCGACACATCAGCCTGATAGGCGCTCCCACCGACATCGGCGCCGGCGCGCGCGGCGCCAGCATGGGGCCCGAGGCCCTGCGCGTGGCCGGCATCCAGGCCACCCTGGAAAGCCACGGCCTGGAAGTGCTGGACCGCGGCAACCTCAGCGGCCCGCCCAACCCCTGGCTGCCGCCCGTGGACGGCTACCGCCACCTGGCCGAGGTGGTGGCCTGGAACCGCGCCGTGCACGACGCCATGCACGCCGAGCTGGCCCTGGGCCGCCTGCCCATCCTGCTGGGCGGCGACCACTGCCTGGGCCTGGGCAGCATCAGCGCCGTGGCGCGCCATTGCCGCGAAACCGGCAAGAAGCTGCGCGTGCTTTGGCTGGACGCGCACGCTGATTTCAACACCAGCGTGCTCACCCCCAGCGGCAACATCCACGGCATGCCGGTGGCCTGCCTGTGCGGGCACGGGCCGCAGGAGCTCATCGAGATCGGCGGCGTCGTGCCGGCCATTTCGGCGAAGGTGGTGCGGCAGATCGGCATCCGCAGCGTGGATGCGGGCGAAAAGCGCTTCGTGCACGAGATGGGCCTGGAAGTCTTCGACATGCGCTACATCGACGAGATGGGCATGCGCCACACCATGGAACTGGCGCTGGCCACGCTGGACGCCAACACCCACCTGCATGTCAGCTTCGACGTCGACTTCCTCGACCCCGACATCGCCCCCGGTGTAGGCACCACCGTGCCCGGTGGCCCCACCTACCGCGAAGCCCAGCTCTGCATGGAGATGATTGCCGACACCGGCCGCCTGGCCAGCCTGGACGTGATGGAGCTGAACCCGGCGCTGGACGTGCGCAACAAGACGGCGCTGCTGGCGGTGGACCTCATCGAAAGCCTCTTTGGCAAAAGCACCTTGATGAGGAAATGAGGCCCTCCAGCGCACTGGCGCTCTTGATGACGCTCGCCAGCTGGTGCTATGTTGCAGCGGCTGCAACGCCGACGCCGGCGGCACCTGCCTCGGCTGCCAGCGCCAGCGCGGCCCTGCCGCCCACGGGCGCCGGCCAGCGCATCTACGAACGCCTGCGCCCGCAATTGCTGCAGGTGCGCACGCTGCTGAAGACGCAGGACAGCCAGTCCACCGTGGGTTCGGGTTTCCTCGTCGACGACGCCGGGCACATCGTCACCAACTACCACGTGGTCAGCCAGTTCGCGCTGCAGCCTTCGCGCAACCGGCTGGTCTATGCCACGGTGGACGGCGGCCAGGGCGCGCTGCAGCTGCTGGCCTTCGACGTGGTGAATGACCTCGCGCTGCTCAAGCCCGTCGACCCCGCGCCGCTGGCCGGCCGCGGCTTCGTGGCGCTGCGCCCGGCCGCCGAGCCGCTGCCGCGCGGCGCCCGCATCTTCGCGCTGGGCAACCCGCTGGACGTGGGCTTTGCCGTGGCCGAGGGCAACTTCAACGGCCCGGTGGAACGCAGCTTCCTCGAAACCCTGTTCTTCGGCGGCAGCCTCAGCGGCGGCATGAGCGGCGGCCCGGCGCTGGACGATCAAGCCCGCCTCGTGGGAGTGAACGTGGCGGCGCGGCGCGATGGCGAGCAGGTGAGCTTTCTCGTGCCGGCCGACCGCGTGCGCGCCCTCATCGAACGCGGGCGCGGCGCCACACCCATCAGCACGCCGGCCTGGGCCGAGGTGACGCGGCAGCTCATGGCGCACGAGGCCCAGCTCACCGATCGTTTCATCGGCCTGCCCTGGCGCCAGGCCGGCCACCCGCGCTATGCCATCCCGGTGCCGCAAGAGGCCTTCATGCGCTGCTGGGGCCGCGGTTCGTCGCAGGCCGTGCGCGGCCTGCAGTTCGAGCGCAGCGACTGCGAGATGGACAGCCGCATCTTCGTCAACGGCGCGCTGCTCACCGGCTACCTCACGGTGCGCCACGAGGCCTACGACGGCAGCAAGCTCGGCGCGCTGCGCTTTGCGCAGCGCTACAGCGACAGCTTTCGCAACGAGTTCATGGGCCGCGACGACCGCCAGCGCACCGCCCCGCGCTGTGTCGAGCGCCAGGTGCACAGCGGCCCGTCCGGGCCCTCAGGGGGGCCGCTGCCACTGAAGGCCGTGATCTGCCTGCGCGCCTACAAGAAGCTGCCCGGCCTGCACGACCTGGCCGTGCTGGTGGCCACGCTGGACGGCACGCAGCAAGGCGTGCAGGGTCGGCTGGACGCCTACGGCCTCAGCGCCGCCAGCGCCCAGCGCCTGGCCCAGCATTACCTGGATGGCTTCGCATGGAACGCCCCGAACAACGCGTCGCGCTGATCGAGTGGCTCGACCGCGAAGGCCACGTGCAGCGCAGCGTGGACGTGGCCGCCTGGCCGCTGAGCCTGGGCCGCGCGCTCGACAACACCGTGGTGCTGGACGACCCCTACCTGGCCGCCCACCACGCGCGCGTGCTGCCGGGCGAAGACGGCCGCCTGCTGCTGCAGGCCCTGCCCTCGCACAACGGCCTGCGGCTGGATGGGCGGGCGCTGGAAGGCCCGGCCCCTGTGCCGGCCGGTGGCGGCTTGCTGCAGCTGGGCCAGACCCGGCTGCGCCTGCGCGTGGCCGATGCCGATGCGGTGCTGGCCCCGGAAAAGCCGCTGCCCGCCACGCCGGCCCTCACGCGGCGCGGGCCGCTGCTGGCCGCAGGGGCGCTGATGGCGCTGGTGCTGGGCGGCCAGTGGCTGAGCCTGGACCCCGGTGCCGACTACACCGCCTGGCTGCCGCTGGTGCTGGGCCTGCCGGCGGTGGTGATGGTGTGGTGCGGCATCTGGGCGCTGCTGTCCAAGCTGTTCCAACACCGCTTCGACTTTTCCGGCCATCTGCGCATCGCGCTGCCCTGGCTGCTGGCGATGCAGCTGCAAGACATGCTGTGGCCGCAGCTCACCGCCGCACTGGCGCTGCCGGGCCTGTGGATGGCGGGCAGCCTGCTGGAAAACCTGCTGCTGATCGGGCTGCTGCACGCCCACCTGCGCCACACGCTGCCGCCCTACCGGCGCGCGGTGACGGCGGTGGTGGCCGTGGCGGCCCTGGTGGGCCTGGGCCTCACCGCAGCCGTCACCTGGCGCGGCCACGACAGCCTGGTGGCCACGCCCTACATGAGCACCCTGCCCCTGCCCGCGCTGCAGCTCACGGGCACGGTGCCCAGCGCCACGCTGGTGCAGGAGATGGCCCCGTTGGCCGAACGGCTGGCCGAGCGCGTGGAGCGCGCGCGCCAGGACGAAGCCGAGGGCCGGGGTGAAGGGGAAGACGAAGAAGGCGAGTAGCCGCTCGGGCCTCAACGCGGCTGCGGCGCCGCTGCGGCCTGCAGTTGCGCCAGCAGCATGTCCACCTCGGCCAGCGTGCGGGCCAGCTCCAGCGGCTTGGTCCAGTAGGCATGGAAGCCGGCCGCCAGCGCGCGCTGGCGCTCTTCGGCGTGCGCCGCGGCCGACACCACCACCGCCGGCACCTGCGCCAGCCCGGGCAGCGCGCGCAAGGCCTGCAGCAGCTGGTAGCCGTCACCATCGGGCAGGTGCAGGTCGATGAGCACCAGGTCGGGCGGCTGGGCCCGCGCCAGCTGCAAGGCACTGGCCATGTCGGTGGCCACCTGAAGTTGGGCAGCGGGGCGCAGCGCCACGATGGCCTGCATCAGCAGCGCATTGACCTCGTTGTCTTCCGCATACAGCAGGCGCCAGGGCCGCACGGGCGCGGCGGCCGCCGACGCGGCCGAGGCCCCCCCCTTGGCTTCCTTGGCTTCCTTGGCTCCCGTGGCCGCCGTGGCCGACACAGGCACCGATGCCGGCACAGCTGCATCTGCCGCATCGGTCGCATCGGTCGCATCCACCGCTGCAGCCGCCGGGGCCGCCGGGGCCGTCAAGGGAGCCGCGGGCAGCCACACCGTGAACTCCGAACCCACGCCCAGCGTGCTGCGCACGCGCAGCTGCCCACCCATCAGCGTGACCAGGCCGCGTGCGATGACCAGGCCCAGGCCCGAGCCGGGTGTGGCCGTGCGCTCGGCGCCCAGGCGGTTGAAGGGCTCGAAGAGGCCGGCCTGCTGGGCCGGGCTGAGGCCCTGCCCGGTGTCGGTGACGACGAAGGCCACGCCCGCGTCCTCTTCCCGCAGCTGCAGCACCACGCGGCCGCCGCGCGGGGTGTACTTGACGGCATTGGAGAGCAACGCGCCCAGCACCTGCAGCAGGCGCCGTGCATCGGCCTGCACCTGCAAGGCCGGCGCGGCCTCGGCCCCGTGCGTCGGCAGCAGCGGCCCCACCAGGCCCAGGCCGCCGGACAGGGCCGCCGGGCCGGCCATGCCCAGGGCATGCCGCGCCACGTCCAGCGCCGGCACGGGGGCCAGGTGCACGCGGAACTGCCCGCTGTCGATGGCGTTGAGGTCGAGCACCTCGTCCACCAGCTCCAGCAGCGTGCGGCCGGCTGATTCGATGGTCTGCACGCGCTGCAGCTGTTCGGGGCTGAGGCCCTCGGCTTCTTCGTGGGCCAGCAGCTGCGCAAAACCGAGGATGCCGTTGAGCGGGGTGCGCAGCTCGTGGCTCACGCGGGCCAGGAAGGCACTGCGGGCCCGCGCCGCGCCTTCGGCGGCATGCTGGCGCGCCATCGCCTCTTCGAGCTCGACACGGGCGCTGATGTCGCCCACATGGCCGTGCCACAGCGTGTGCCCGTCGGCCAGGCCCCGCGGCGTGGCATGCAATTCGTGCCACACCGCCTTGGGCTGGGCGCCTGGCTGGGCGGCGTCTGGCGCCAGGCCAGGCCCTGCACCGGGCAGCGGCTGCACGCGGAAACGCACCTGCCACGGGCCCAGCGTGGCCCGCGCGGCCTGCAACGACGCGGCCAGCGCCGCCCGGTCTTCCGGGTGCACATGGCGGAACACGGCTTCGGCACTGCGCGCCGCAGCCTCGGCCGATTCACCGTAGAGCGTGCGAATGGCCTCGCTGGCGTAGGGAAAGCGGGCGTCCTGCAACGCAGGCGGCACCCACAGCTGGAAGATCATGTAGGGCGCCAGGTCGGCGGCGCGGCGCACGCGCAGCATGTCTTCCTCGAGCCGGCGGCGTTCACGCACTGGCACCAGCACGGCGTCGAAGGCGGCCCCGGTGCCGGCATCGCGGCGCGCGTACATCAGCACATGCACCTGCTCGCCGCGGGCGGCCTGCAGGACGAGGGCCACCTCGTCATCGCGCCCGTTCAGGCGCAGCAGGGGCAGCACACGTGTCTGGAAGATCACGCGCGAGGGCACCGTCAGCAAGGCATCGGCCGGCTGGCCCAGCAGCGCCTGCACCGGGCGCCCCAGCATCTGCGCCAGCGCCTCATTGGCCGCCGCCACGCGGCCCTGGCCGTCTGTGCGCAGCACCCCCACCGGCAGCGCCCCGGCCTCCGGCAGCGCTGCAGTGCGAGGGGCGGTGTCTGCGGGCTGGGGGGCGGGGTGCGGCATGCAGGCCTGCTTCAGCTCATGCCGCCGGGCGCAGGTGTCGGCGCATCACCTCGATGGTGAGCGCCGGGTCGGTGAGGTGCGGGCAGTGACCCACGGTGTCCATCACCGCCAGCGTGCTGCCGGGCAGCTGCTGGTGCATGAAGGCGCCGACGCCGGGCGGCGCGATGGCGTCGGTGGCGGCCTGCATCACCAGGCTGGGCACACGCAGCTGCGGCAGCACGTGACGGTGGTCGGCCAGGAACACGGCGCGCGCGAAGCGGCGGGTGATGTAGGGGTCGGCGGCGCAGAAGCTCGCCTTCAGCTCGTCGGTCAGGGGCTGGGGGCTGTCGGCCCCCATCACCGCCGGGGCCAGGAAGCTGGCCCAGCCCTGCGGGCTGCTTTCCATCAGGTCGAGCAGGCCGTCGATGTCGGCCCGGCTGAAGCCGCCGGTGTAGCCGGGCGGGTCGTCCAGGTAGCGCGGCGAAGGGCACAGCAGCAGCAACTGCGAGAAGCGCTGCGGCTGCTCGATGGCGGCCAGCACGCCGATCATCGCGCTGACCGAATGGCCGACGAAGACCACGTCTTGCAGGTCCAGCGTCTGCAGGATGAGGTTCACGTCCTCGGCATAACCTTCGATGCGTGCGTGGCGCTGTTCGTCGTAGGCGCGGATGTCGGCACGGCCGCAACCCACGTGGTCGAAGAGCACCACGCGGTGGTCGGCCTCGAAGGCCGGCGCCACGAAGCGCCACATCTGCTGGTCACACCCGAAACCGTGGGCGAAGACCATGGGCCGGCGGCCTGAACCGCTTTGCACGATGTGATTCTTGCGGATGATGTCCTGCATCTGCGCTTCTCCTGGGGGCGGGCTAGCCCCAGCCTAGCGTTGAAGCCCACCCCGTGACAATACGATCATTCCTGCCCATCCAAGCCCGAACCATGCGCCTTTGCGCCCTGCTTTTCTTCGCTTGCACCCTGGCCCTGGCACTGAAGGCGCCTGCCCAAGCTGCCCCGCCCACCGCCGCGCTGCGCGTGGCCAGCGCCTTCGACGCGCAGACCATGGACCCGCACGCCGTGGCGCTGCTGTACCACTCCAGAGTCTCCACGCAGATCTACGAAGGGCTGGTGAATCGCGACGAGAAGTACCGGCTCGAACCGGCGCTGGCCTTGTCGTGGCAAATGACTTCGCCGCTCACCTGGCGCTTCAAGCTGCGGCCGGGGGTCACTTTCCATGACGGCACGCCCTTCACGGCCGACGACGCCGTGTTCTCGCTGCTGCGCGCCACCCAGCCGCCTTCGCAGCGCGCCTTCCAGCTCAGCGGCATCGCAGCGGTGAAGAAGGTCGACCCCCTCACCATCGACGTTCAACTGCAAAGCCCCGACGCGGTGCTGCCCGAGAAGCTCAGCTTCATCGGCATGATGAGCAAGGCCTGGGCCGACAAGCACGGCGTGCAACGTGCGCAAGATTTCAACGCCAAGCAGGAAACCCACGCCAACCGCGATGCCAACGGCACCGGCCCCTTCCGGCTGGAGCGGCACGAACCCGATGTACGCACCGTGCTGCGCCGCCACGCCGCCTGGTGGGGCTGGGCCGACAGGCGCAGCGGCAACGTCGGCGAGGTGAGCTTCGTCGTCATCAAGAGCGACGCCACGCGCCTGGCGGCCCTGGCCTCGGGCGAGGTCGACCTCGTGCTCGACCCGCCCTACCAGGACATCCGCCGCCTGCAGAACACCCCCGGCATCACGCTGACACAAAGCCCCGACATCGGCCAGCAGTACCTGGGCTTCGACCAGAGCCGCCCCGAGCTGGAAGGCAGCGACGTGAAGGGCCGCAACCCCTTCAAGGACCTGCGAGTGCGCCAGGCCGTCTACCACGCCATCAACGTGCCGCTGATCGTCGACAAGGTGCTGCGCGGCCAGGCCCAGCCCACCGGCGCCTTCCTCTCGCCGATGGTGGACGGCAGCCCGGCCGAACTCGACAAGCGCCTGCCCTACGACCCGGCGCGCGCACGCAAGCTGCTGGCCGAGGCCGGCTACCCCAACGGCTTTTCCGTACCGCTGGACTGCGTGAACGTGGCCTGGCGCGAGAACGTCTGCCAGGCCGTGGCGGCCATGCTCACGCAGGTGGGCATACGCACGCAACTGCGCAGCAGCCCCAGCACGCAGTTCTTCCCGCGCCTGACCAGCGGCAACACGCCTTTCTTCGAAGTGGGTTGGACACCGCTGCCCGATGCCTGGAATTCGCTGAACGGCCTGATGCGCAGCTACAGCCGCGACGGCCAGGGCACCTTCAACGCCGGCCGCTACAGCAACCCGAAGCTCGACGCGCTGATCGACGGCCTGCGCGTGGAACCCGACCTCACGCGGCGCCGCGCGATGGTCACCACCACGCTGCGGCTGGCGGCCGAAGACCTGCCGCTCATTCCGCTGTACCGCCGTACGCTCACCTGGGCCATGGCCAAGAAAGTGAGCGTGGTGCCCTGGCCCAACGACCAGGTGGAACTGCGCTGGGTGCGCGTGGCCGCCACGCGCTGAAGGCGGAAAATGCGGGCATGAGCCACCCCAAGCCGCTATTGATCGGCGCTTCGGCGCGCATCTACTACCCCGGCAGCGCCGGCCACCCTGCCACCGGGGTGTGGAGCAAGACGCTGCACTACCTGGAACAGGGCGTGGCCCACTGGCTGCTGGGCGGCGGCGCGGTGCCGGTGATGGTGCCGGCGGTGGATGCCGAGAGCATCGTGCAGCGTAGCGAGATCGACCTGGCCGACTACGCCGAAGCGCTGGACGGCCTGGTGCTGCAGGGCGGCAACGACGTCGCGCCCGAAAGCTACGGCGAAACCCCGCTGCACCCCGAATGGCATGGCGACCGCGTGCGCGACCGCTATGAGCGCGACCTCATCCAGGCCTTCGTCGATGCCGGCAAGCCCGTCTTCGGCATCTGCCGCGGCCTTCAGCTGCTGAACGTGCACTTCGGCGGCACGCTGTTCCAGGACATCGAAACCCAGCGGCCCGAAGCGGCGCAGCACCGCATGCTGGGCCGCTACGAACACCACCACCACGCGGTGGAGTTCGTGCCGGGCACCCACCTGGCCGCGCTGTTTCCGGGCCTGGCGCGCATCACCACCAACAGCATCCACCACCAGGGCATCAAGCAACTCGCGCCCGATTTCGTGGTGGAAGCACGCTGTGCCGACGACGGCCTGGTCGAGGCCATCCGCTGGCGCGGCCCCAGCTTCGTGGCCGGCGTGCAATGGCACCCCGAGTTCCACGAGCCCGGCCACCCGCACACGGTGGACGACCGCGTGCTGCTGCAAGACTTCCTGGCCGCCGCCCGCGCAGCGCAAGCCGGCCGGCAACAAGCCTGAAAACACCACGGTGAAACAAGGCTGACGCAAGACCATGCGCAGAATGCAGCGCATGCTTCATTTGCTGGTTCAGCTCAGCGACACCCACATCGGCCCCGGCGGCCAGCCCTTGCCCAGCGGCGTGGACACCGCCGCCCTGCTGCGCAGTGCCGTGGCCGCGGTGCTGCGGCTGCCGCAGCCGCCCGCCGCCGTGCTGCTGAGCGGCGACCTCGTCGACGACGGCAGCCCCGCAGCCTATGCCGCGCTGCGCGAGCTGCTGGCGCCCCTGCCCTGCCCGGTGTGGCCCATGCCCGGCAACCATGACGCACGCGAGGCGCTGCGCGCCGCCTTTGCCGATGTGCCCGAGCTGCGGCAAACGGCAGGCGAAGACTTCATCCAGTTCCAGGCGCAGCTGCCCGGCCTGCGTTTGCTGGCGCTGGACACGCTGCAGCCCGGCGCCGCGGCCGGCGCCTTGTGCGCGCGCCGCCTGGCCTGGCTGCAGGCGGCGCTGCAGAGCGACCCCCGCACCCCCGTGCTGCTGGCCTTGCACCACCCGCCCTTCGAAACCCACCTGCCGGGCATGGACCGCATGCGCCTGTTGCAGGGCGCGCCCGAACTGGCCGCGCTGCTGGCGCGCCACCCGCAAGTGCAACGCGTGGTGTGCGGCCATCTGCACCGCAGCATGCAGCGGCTGTGGGCCGGCACGCTGGTGCAGAGCGCACCCTCCACGGCGCACCACATCGCGCTGGCGCTGGGCGCCGGCCCGGCATCGCCGCCCGGCGAAGGCTGGACGCTGGAGCCGCCGGGCTTCCTGGTGCATGCCTGGCGCACGCCGCCCAAGACCCTGCCCGACAGCCAGCCCGACAGCCCGCCCAACAGCTCGCCCATGGACGCCCATGCGACCGCCGCAGGCCCCTTCCCCACCCCCGACCTGCAACTGGTCACGCACCTGGCCTTCAGCCAGCCCGCGCCCGGTCCCTTCGGCTGGGACGATTGAACCCGGAGCCCGCACCCGATGGCCCTGCCCGACACACCCGTCCTGAACCCCGGCGTGCGCAAGCGCGAGGTGCTGGGCTGGGCGATGTACGACTTCGCCAACAGCGGCTACACCACCGTGGTGCTGACGGCCGTGTTCAACGCCTACTTCGTGGGCGTGGTGGCCGGCGGTGAAGCCTGGGGCACGCTGGCCTGGACGCTGACGCTGGCGCTCAGCAACGTGCTGGTGATGCTGGCCACGCCGCTGCTGGGCGCCTGGGCCGATGCACGCGCGGCCAAGAAGCGCGTGCTGGCCATCACTACCGTGGGCTGCGTGCTGGCCACGGCGGCGCTGGCCGGCGTGGGGCCGGGCAGCCTGGCGCTGGCGGTGGTAGCCATCGTGGTGTCGAACTTCTGCTACGCGGTGGGCGAGCAGATCACCGCGGCCTTCCTGCCCGAGCTGGCGCGGCGCGAGGCGCTGGGCCGTGTCTCGGGCTGGGGCTGGAGCCTGGGCTACTTCGGCGGCATGCTCACGCTGGGCCTGAGCCTGGGCTACGTGCTGTGGGCCCAGGGCCAGGGCCTGCCGGCTACGCACTTCGTGCCGGTGTCGATGCTCATCACCGCGGGCGTCTACGCACTCGCCTCGCTGGCCACCTTCGCGCTGCTGCGCGAGCACGCGCGGCCGCAGCCCGAAGCTCAGGCGCAGCTGCGCGGCGCCACGGCCCAGGCGCTGGCGCGGCTGCGCCACACCTGGAAGGAGGCCGCGCGCTACCGCGACTTCCGCTGGCTGCTGGCCTGCGCGGCGGCCTACCAGGCCGGCATCTCGGTGGTGATTGCGCTGGCGGCCATCTACGCGGCCGAGGTGCTGGGCTTCAAGCAGACCGAGACCATGGCGCTCATCTTCCTGGTGAACATCGCCGCGGCGGCGGGCGCCTTCGGCTTCGGCTTCTTCCAGGACCGCATCGGCCACCGCCGCGCGCTGGGCCTCACGCTGTGGGGCTGGGTGGGCATGACGGCGCTGGCCGTGGTGGCCACCACGCCCGGGCCCTTCTGGGCGGCGGCGGTGCTGGCCGGGCTGTGCATGGGTTCCAGCCAGAGCGCGGGGCGGGCGCTGGCCGGGCTGTTTGCGCCGCCCGCGCAACTGGCCGAGTTCTACGGGCTGTGGACCTTCGCCACGCGGCTGTCGGCCATCGCCGGGCCGGTGACCTACGGCCTGGTCACCTGGGCCACCGATGGCAACCACCGCCTGGCCATCGGCGTGACGGGGCTCTTCTTCCTGCTCGGCCTGGCGCTGCTGCGCCAGGTGGATGTACAGCGCGGGCAGCAAGCGGCCCTGGCACCCAAAGCCTGAGCTGCAGGCGCGCACCCGCAGTTTCAGCGCGCGGCCCGCACCTCGGCCAGGCGCTGGCGCAGCGCCTGCAACTCACCCACCTGGGCCACCTGGGCCAGCTGCGCCTGCCAGGCTTCCACACCGCGGCAAGACAGCGGCTGCTCGGTCTCAGGCAGCCAGCGCACGCGCTCGCTGGCCAGGGCCTGCAACTCGGTGTGGACGGCTTGCACGCGCTCGGCCGGCCATCCGGCGGCTTCGCCCAGCTTGGCACCCAGGGCCAGGGTCTGGGTGCCATCACCCTGGTTCACCAGCAACTGCGCCACGGCGTCGCATTCGGCCTGGCGGCCGGGCACGGCGGCGCGGCAACGTTCCAGCAGGAAACCTTCCCCCGGCGAGGGCAGCGCGCCCGCCCGTGTGCCCACTTCGGCCCCCAGCGCCAGGCGCAGATAGCCCGGCACATCGGGCGGCAGGGCCTGCTGCGTGGCCAGCACCAGCGCCTGCGGGGCTTCGTGCCAGCGGCGCGCACGCAAGAGGCCCTGCCAGGCTTCTTCAGCGGCCGATGGGTCTTCATCGGCCAGGGCCGCCCAGTGGTGGGCGTTGTCGGGTTCCAGGCGCAGCCGGGCGCGTATCAGGCCCAGGCGGCAGGGGGCGCCGTGCTCGCCGGCACCGGGCAGGTGGCCGCAGGCCTCTTCGGCCCAGGCCAGGGCCACCGGGTCGGGCTGGGCCAGGGCGCGCTGCAGCGTGGCCTGGGCCCAGGCCTGCCAGGCGGCTTCGTCTTCGGTGTCGGGCCGCTGCAGCAGTTGGGCCGCCACACGGGCGCGTGCCGTGCCCGCGGCGTGCAGGCCGGCCACCAGACGGCCGCGGGCCTGCGCCAGCGGCTCGCTGCCCACCGGGGCCGGCAAGGCTTCCACGCCGCCGCTGACGCTGTCTTCGGGCACACCCGCGGGCAGGCTGATGCGGCCCAGGCCGCAGACATCGAACACCGCCGCCGCGCCGGCACGGGCCGGCATCGAAGCGGGCGCCTGCACGGGCGCTGCGGCGGTGGCCTGGGGCGGGTGTGCAGCCTCGGGCGTGCCCATCGGGGCGCGGCCCCAGGGAAAGGCCTCGCCGGCCGGCGCCAGGGCCTGGGGGGCGGGCGCCTGCCCGGCGGCCCACCACCAGGCCACCAGTACCGCCAGCCCCAGCAGCACCGCCATCCCCGCGAGCCGAACGAAGTGCAGCCGCTTCATGGCGCCTCGGCGGGCATCAGGTGCACGAGGCGCGCGCCGTAGAGCAGCAGCGCGCCCGAGTGCGGGTCGACCCACACGCCCTTGAGGTGCTCACGGGTGTTCGTGAACACCGCGCGCCAGCTGCGGCCGTCGTCGTCGCTGCGCAGCAGGGTGCCGTGGCGGCCGGGCATCCACCAGGCGCGGCGGCGTTCGTCCCAGCGGGGGCGGCGAATCAGGGCTTCCGTGGGCAGCACCACGCGCTGCCAGCTCAGGCCGCCATCGTTGGAACGCGCCAGGGCGCCTCCGCTGCCACCGAGCCACAGGGCCTGGCCGGCGGCATCGGTCTGCAGCCAGCCCCAGTCGGGCAGCGGCGTGTCTGGCGCCGACCAACCGGGCAGCGCCACGGGCTGCCAGGCCGGCGCGGCCGGGGGCGCAGAGGATGCATCGGCCGCACCCGCCGCACCCGCCACCGGCGCGGCGCCGGGCGCCGCGTTGGGCGCCTCGGCGGGGGG
>LJHT01000053.1 GCA_001295905.1 beta proteobacterium AAP51
CTTGGTTGCGGCAGGTCTGGACGCTGACGAAGTGAACCCGCCGCAACGCATGGTCGTGGCGACACCTACGGGCGAGTACCCCGCCAGGTAGCCACGGAGCCCGCCACCGTGCAACAGGGGCAGCATGAGCCCCAGCGCAACCGCGTTCAAGACTTGCCCGCCAGTCGGATGGTCAACTCTTCGGGCAAGTTCCAACCACCCGCGCGATGCACTTCTCTCACACCCCCGAGCTCTGGTCGGCGTTCCCTCGGCTCACTGCCGGCGTCATGCATGTGCGCGGCTTGCAAGCGGCACCAGCCTTCGATGACCTCGTCAACGCACACACGCAATCTGCCCAGCGTCGACTGGACGGCAACGACGGTGTGCCGCCACACGCTCCACGGCCAGAGGGCCAGTGGCCTGAGATCCAGGCTTGGCGCCGGGTCTACGCCGAGATGGGCTTGCAGCCCACGCAGGTGCGCTGTGCGGCCGAGGCGCTGTTGCGGCGGCTGCGGCAAAGCGGGCAACTCCCGAAGGTCAACCCGCTCGTGGACTTGTGCAATGCGGTCTCGGTGCGCGCGGCGGCACCCATCGCCATCTTCGACTGTGCGCGGGTGGCATGGCCGCTTGCAGTCGCTAACGCCCGGGGCGATGAAGAGTTTCTGAGCTTCTCCGGGGAGGTCGAGCACCCGGCCGAAGCGGAGGTGGTCTTCGTCGATGCGGCCGGCCGCGCTCATGCACGCAAGTGGGCGCATCGCCAGTCCAACTTCTCGGCCGTGAGCACGTCTACCGAGTCCGTGCTCATCGTCATCGAAGCCTTCCACGAAGGCGCCTCGTCCACGGTCGCAAACGCCCTGGCGTGGCTGGACGAGGCGTTTCACCGAGTGCCAGGCTGCATCACGACGAGCCGGATGCTCAGCGCATCCAGCCCCGACTTCTTCGGCTCCTGAGGTGGCGCGCGTCAGGCTGGTTCGGCGTACGCCGCTGGATGGAGCCGATGAGCACGCCGGCCAGCACCAGCGCCAGCGCTGCCAGCTGAAAAGCAGTCAGGGTCTCCCCCAGCACCACAGCCGCGCCGACGACAGCGACCAGCGGCAACCAGGCCGTCGAGGCTGCAGCCTGTGTGGCCGTGGCCCGTCGAGCGCCCGCATACCAAAGCCAGAAGCCCAGCACGGTGGGCACCCAGGCATACCAGGCGATGGCGGCCAGTGCAGCGCCCAGCCCCGTCGTCCCGACGCTGACTGCAGACCCGTCCATCGCCCACAGCACGACAGCGACGGGCAGCGAGAGCAGCAAGCCGCCCGCGGACATCAGCGTCGCCATGGCCAGCGGCTCGATGGAAGCGCGCAGCCGGCGCTGCCCGAGGATGAAGATGACCTCGCAGGCCACTGCCGCGGTCACCAGCGCGATGCCGAGGGAGCGGCCAGGCCAGGGCGAGGCGAGTTCCGAACTGCCGCCGACAGACAGCAGCACCACGCCCGCCGTGGCCAGGGCGATGCCCAGGATGGCGAGCAGACCGGGCCGCTCGCCCAGAACGAGAATCGCGAACAGTGCCGCCATCGCAGGCAGCGTTCCGGCCACCACGCCGGCGTCGGCCGCGCTGCTCATGGAAGTGCCTGCAATCAGCAGCACGGTGTAGCCCACGCTGCCTGAGGCCGCTTGCACCAGCAAGATGAGTGCGTCGCGCCGGCTGGGGCGGGGCCAGGCAGGCCTGAACAGCCCACACAGCAGCGCCAGGACAGGCAGTGCCAGCAAGTGCCTCAGCGCCGTGGCTGCGAAAGGCTCGACCTGCATGCCGATGAGCTTGCTGGCAATGACCGAGGTGCCCACCGTGGCCATGGCGGCCCCGCACAGCACCGGACCCCAGAAGTCACGCCGTGAATGGGTGGTCGGAGGCGTTGAGGTGGTGCTTGAAGACATCCCCGCAGGATGCCCACCGCCACAGGGGCGGTCTAGAACGCCGTTGCTCTGGCGACATTCTGGCCCGAAGTTGCCCTGCGCCAGGACCCCGGGGTGTATCCGAACTGTCGGGTGAACATGCGCGTCAGGTGGCTCTGGTCGCTGAAGCCACAGGACAGGGCCGTATCGGCAAGTCCCCAGCCCGCGGCGATGCGCTCTCGGGCACGCTGCAGCCGCAGCTGCAGCAGCCAGGCCATCGGTGGCAGGCCATGGCGGCGGCCGAACTGCCGCACGAGCGTGTATCGGCTCC